>NZ_MCZZ01000111.1:0-177006 GCF_002875705.1 Vibrio sp. 10N.261.45.E2 | reverse complement strand
TTTCTGTTGAGCCTAACGGTATGATTATTATTGATGGGGAAAAGACCGACTACAACGTTAATAAAGACGGTGTCATATCTAAAGATGGTCAAACTATCGCCCATGCTCAGGAAACCACTCAAGGCTACGTTGTTACTGGTGTAGACGGTGCAAAGATCATTATCGACGAAAATGGCAATATCAAATCAATCGATATGCCTACTGAGCCAACTATGCCTGAGCACGATGAGCTTAAATCTGTTCAACTAGGAAATGACGGATCTATCTATGTAGATGGGGAAGCTACGTCATTAACAGCCGAAATTCATGATAATAGCGTAACTTACACAATCAGAAATAAGGATGGCTTAGTCATTGGCGAAGCAAATACAATCCCTTTAAAAGACAGTGATCTCACTGTCACAGTAGTAAAGATTAATGACAAAACAATTATTATAAATGAGCAAGGACACATAATTCCAAATGAAGCTTTGAAACCGGCGCTAAGAAAGCTCGATAGCAATAAATTACAATCTATTGACCCAACCAAGCTACAGAAAGCGAAATCAGCGATTCAACAGCGTTTACGTGGCTAATAACTAGCCTAGGTTAAACCAGCTCACCCGATAATAGTAACTCCTATTATCGGGTGTTTTTACTAACTAGCTAAGGAAAGCGATTCGGAATTAACATATGAAACGCCTTCTATTAATACTTGCTTCCACCTTCCCTTTTCATTCAACTGCAAATGACACCCTTGTTGAATCTATTGAGCGTTTTACGGATATCTTTTCCGTCAGCTTATCTCAAAACCCAGACAATGAAAAAACAGTTGCCACACTTGATATAAACTATCAAATCAATGATAAGTTGCGTGTTTTTGGAGAGGTCGATACTCAAGAATACTGGCAGGCAGGGTTGGGGTATTCATTCTGGCAAGGGGACACGTACTACACAGAAAACACCTTAAAAGTCAGCGAACATGAGATCACAACAGGCATTTTTATTGCTAAGTTGATTCATGAACAATGGACACTGCTTGGCGATATTAACTACAACTATATGGATAGAGATTTCGATGCTTGTCTTCCAAACTTATGTGTGGAACATAGAGCCTCTGACACATTCGATTATAGTGCTGGAGCTCTGTGGAGCCCGATTCGATATGCTGATTTTCTTTACAAATTCAATCAAGAAATTGGATTCAAAAAAGATACCCAAGACTTTTACATTAAGGATGATACTACTGTGGGGCCTGGATATATCAGAAATGAAGCTAGGACCAACATCCATTATCACGAGGTCGCTGTATTCTTTAACTTGAAGTACGTAAAACCGTCCGTTACCTACACCATATACCCTGAAGCTAAAAACTATGTTGAATTCGGTTTAGCCTTCGATTTCTAGCTATTTAATAACTGTTTAAGCTTCTCTCGCAACTCTTGATGTTGTCCATTAGTTTGATACTTCTTGTGATAGAAAAATTCGAATTCCACCGGGCGCATCGCAAATGGAGGCTCATGAATTTGTAAGCCAATGGTTTTTGCTAAATGGATCATGCTAACCGGAACAGCTGCAATATAGTCAGTCCCTTTAACAGCTAAAATCAAGTTAGTTAGATTTCGAACTTCAATTGCCACATCACGAGTAAAGCTCTTTTCAGAAAGAAAGTCGACTATTTGAGTATCTTGTCGAAGTAGCTTCAAGGTTACATGCCGTGCTTCAAGAAACTCATCCATTGAAATCTGCTCACCAAATTTACTAATTTCGGGATCGCTCATCAACAATAGTCTATCTGTTGTCGCAAACTCATAAGCTAAGCTCGCTTGTTTCGGCAAACCAGTATCGACCACTAAGTCTACTCGGTTGAGTCGAATATCCTCGACAACGCAATCAACAGAGATTGGTGATTCGACTAATTGGACACCATGAAGCATTGGCATTTTATGCAATAAGTTAGCAGGCATATAAACCGTAAAATCACGCTTTCTTGATACAGCCCCTTCCATCAACTCTAAAGCATCAGATAATTGACCTGCCAATTTGTGAGCCATTGACGTTGGTTCTATTGAACGACCTACTCTTACAAACAACGCATAGCCTACCACCGCTTCAAACCTTTTGATTGCGGCGCTAACGGCTGGCTGTGTTAATTCTAATGATTCAGCAGCTTTGGTTATCGATCTTTGTTGATATACAGAGAGGAATGGCTTTACTAAGTTGAGATCAAACACGCTTTACTCCATCAAAACGGTGTTCTCTTAGTGTAACAAAAAAGCCGAATGCTATAAGCAATTCGGCTTTAATAATATTCAACAGTGTTATGTAGAACTGTTGCTATTAGTGCTCGCGCGTCGCTCGGAACTGAACTTCAGGGAAGCGTTCAGAAGCTAGGTTCAAGTTCACCATAGTTGGTGCAATGTAAGACAGGTTGTCACCGCCATCTAACGCTAGGTTAGATTGGTTCTTACGTTTGAATTCTTCTAGTTTCTTAGCGTCATCACATTCAACCCAGCGTGCGGTTGCAACGTTAACGCCTTCGTAGATAGCTTCTACGTTGTATTCTGCTTTCAAGCGCGCTACAACCACGTCGAACTGAAGTACACCAACCGCACCAACGATCAGGTCGTTGTTCTGCATTGGACGGAATACTTGTACAGCGCCCTCTTCTGAAAGCTGAACCAAGCCTTTTAGAAGTTGCTTCTGCTTAAGTGGATCGCGCAGACGAATACGACGGAATAGCTCAGGTGCGAAGTTAGGAATACCAGCGAACTTCAGGCTCTCACCTTGAGTAAAGGTATCACCAATCTGGATAGTACCGTGGTTATGCAGGCCGATAATATCACCCGCGTATGCTTTCTCAGCTCGAGCACGGTCACCCGCCATGAAGGTTACCGCATCAGAGATACTAACACTCTTACCAGTACGAACATGGTTCATCTTCATACCTTGGTTGTAAGTACCCGATACGATACGCATGAAAGCGATACGGTCACGGTGTTTAGGGTCCATGTTTGCTTGGATCTTAAATACGAAACCAGAGAATTTCTCTTCTGTCGCTTCAACATCACGCTCGTTCGCTTGACGCGTTTGAGGAGCTGGAGCCCATTTCGTTAGGCCATCAAGCATATGGTCAACACCAAAGTTACCTAATGCAGTACCGAAGTAAACCGGTGTTAGTTCGCCAGCAAGGAACAGGTCGAGATCAAACTCAGGACAAGCACCAATAACAAGCTCTAACTCTTCACGTACGCTTTCCGCAAGATCAGCACCAACTGCTTCATCTAGGTCAGGGTTATCTAGACCTTTAATGATACGAACTTCTTGGATCTCGTGGCCGTGGCCTGATTCATATAAGATCGTTTCATCACGGTGAATGTGGTAAACACCTTTAAACTCTTTACCACAACCGATAGGCCATGAGATTGGAGCACAAGCCATACCCAGCTCGCTCTCTACTTCATCAAGCACTTCCATTGGGTCACGAACGTCACGGTCAAGTTTGTTCATAAACGTTACGATTGGCGTATCACGTAAACGTGTTACTTCCATGAGTTTACGAGTACGATCTTCGACACCTTTCGCTGCATCGATAACCATCAAACAAGAGTCAACCGCTGTTAGCGTGCGGTACGTATCTTCCGAGAAATCTTCGTGTCCTGGAGTATCTAGTAGGTTTACTAGGCAATCATTGTATGGGAATTGCATTACCGACGTAGTTACCGAGATACCACGTTCTTTTTCCATCTCCATCCAGTCAGATTTAGCGTGCTGGTTAGAGCCACGGCCTTTTACGGTACCCGCTTTTTGAATCGCGTTTCCGAATAAAAGAACTTTTTCAGTAATCGTGGTTTTACCCGCATCCGGGTGAGAGATAATCGCAAACGTTCTACGTTTGCTCACTTCTTGTTGGAAAGACATAGTCGCCCTTTGCTGATCTAAAGCGTAAAAAGGGCAAGTAGATAATACTTGCCCTTGAATTCTGTGTGCGGATTATACAGAAAGCGTGTCACTTTCTAAAGGGTCAGTTTACACCCTATTTTATCGCTAATTATCTGGTCGTCTAAAAGACACAATATAGTTAGCTAAAAGACATAAAAAGATAGCTCATAATGATGGCATCTTCGTTGCCTTGCTTGGTGGGATAATAATTCCGACGGCGATCAACTTCATTGAAACCGGCCTTTTCGTAGAGATTAAACGCGTTCACATTACTTTCGCGAACTTCTAGCCAAGCGCTTTCCGCATCAGCTTGTTCGCACATATCAAGAAAATGTTCAGTTAACGCTTTCCCATACCCTTTGCCTTGCTGGCTTGGGTCTACCGCGATATTAAGCAACGTGACTTCACCAACAATGTTTTGCGCGAAGAAGTACCCGACTACTTGCCCATCGACTTCAAGAACATGATGGCAGGCGCCTCGACTATCGAGATCTCGGATCATATTTTCAGACCATGGATGAGAATGTGCGGCCTGCTCTATCTGCCAAATGGCGTCTAGGTGTTGCTGTGAAGTTGGTAAAAATTGATTAGTCATAAGCACAAATTTGTTGCCATAAGTCGCGGCGATGTTGGTTATTACCGTTAATGTCAGACAGTAATGGCGATTGTAATGTTTTAGCTTTCAACTCTTGAGCCGACTCGCAGCCAGCAAACCATATCCACTCAACCGAACCTAAATCCAAAGAAGATAGGTGCTGAGGCTGAACATGTAATGCTTGAGATAAGTCGAGCTTGATACTTTTGAGTACACGCTCAAACATCACAGCAAGGTCTTCCTGAGGCTTTTCAGGCGAAACCAACAGTAACTTGCAATCGCTCGAAAGCGGAGTCAATTCAGATTCATAGCCCGCCAGACGCTCTGGGTGGCTCAGCTCCCATTGGCTAATGCCCATCTCTTGCAGGTATTGTGCGTGTGTTTGTGACATATCTAGCGGTGCAACCTTAGGTTAATAGTGGCGACTGATTAGAGCGAAGTTAAAAACGAGCTCATCAAAGTTGGGCTGATACTAACAAAAAATAAAGGAGCATCAAGCTCCTTTATTTAGACTAAATCGGTTTGTATCTTATTGCGTAGTGAATCAGCTTATAAGTTGTTGAACTCAGGGCTGTAAGCAATCTCACCAGAATGACCAGCAAGCGCACCTTCAACTAACTCGATAGCTTGGAAAGCACCTTCAGGCACATCCCAAGCACAGCTCAGGCCAAATTCACTCGCAGCCTTGAAACCAAAGCGGCTGTAATAAGCAGGATCACCAAGCACAACACAAGCAGGGTAACCAAAATCGACCAAAGTGGAAAACGCATCTTCAACTAGAGATTTAGCAATGCCTTGGTTGCGGTACTCTTCTTTCACAGCGAGAGGCGCAAGCCCTTGCCAGTTATGATCATCATCACCAAGAGTGATAGGGCTGAACATCAGGTGACCAACCACCTCGCCTTCATCAGAACAAGCCACCAGCGATAGCGTTAAATGGCTATTCTCACGCAAGCTCATAACCAAGTTAGCTTCAGCATCTGTTTCAAAAACAGATTTCAATAAACGATCAATGACAAGTATATCTGCCGGTGCTTCAGTTCGAATAAGCATTCATTACCTCACTTTGTGTATCTGGGGATTGTACTCCCTTCTGCACAAAATCAGCTAATTGATTTAACAAAGTTTTCATAGGAGCCGGCAATAAGTCCAGATCTACGCTATCCATCAAGTTTTTGACTTCTAAACCAAGCTCAGTATCACCTTCGATAGACAATCTACGTTGGAAAAAAAGCGTATCTGGGTCTTCTTTGCGTCCTGCAATCAACACAAGATCATTAAGATTCCCGCTAAAGCTAACGTCTTCAACTACTTCTTTATCAGCGACAACCAGTTGCTCATTTTTGTAGCTAATACACCAACTTAACCCCATGTCTTTTATTGAGACTTTCAGCCATTTGTCTTCTAAAAACTCAAAGTCACCGTCCTCTAAAGCTTCCTTGAAGACATTCTTAAGCGCCTCCAACAAGGCTCTTTTTTGTACTGTTTTAGGCAATAACTGGACTGGAGATCGCAAAATTGATGCGGCATTTTGAACTAGTTGAGTGCGAATCTTGTTTATCACGTGACTTATCCGTAACTTTGTCAATAATATGGAATGCATCATAGATGATGTTAAGATCTCAGTTACTGTTATGTATCAAATTAACTTCTGTTTGATGCTCGACCTTTAATATCCTGAAAATCACAGTTATAGTAACTCAGGTAATGAGAATTACAGCGGATCGCTGCACTCACAGGTAAATATCGATAGCCACAAAACGTAATAAATATTTATCGATAGTGAATATTCAAGCTCTTGGAGAATTGGTAGTACTTTGATGCCTCCCCAGCAATTACAACATTGGTTTACCCAGCTAACTGCAAATAGTCCGTTCTTTTTTGCAGTACTTGATGCTCAACATAACTATTTTATGGTGAATGAGCGTTACTGTGATATTGCTGGTTTGAGTCAAACAGAGCTTGTAGGCATGAATGACCGCCAAACATTGGGCGAACAGTTCTACCAACACCTTAAGCCTTACTATGAACGTGCATTCAATGGCGAAACGATTGAGGCCGAAGTCACTCTCAACGAAACTGACCTCGATACCAGCCTTCATTTCAGCCTATCTCCGCTGACCAACGGCAACAAAACCGACTACATCGTCTTTCACGCCTTCGACACATCAGAAAACCAAGTCCTTATCCGCTCTTTAGAAGAGTCCGAAGCAAAGTTCCATAAGTTATCTCACCTACTCCCAGACGGATTACTGCTCGTTGAAAGTGACTACATCTTGTCATCCAACCCTGCAGCGGCACGCTTGCTTGGTTTTAACTCAACCACAGAGTTAATTGGTGAAGAGTTGGGACGCCTATTTATCGATGAACAAACCAAAACAGTCTTCAATAACAACCTCAGCTCTATTATTTCTGAGTCTGGTTTGGTTTGCTTAACGGGTGCCCGATGCGGCTTCGAACGTAAGGTTCAGCTCAATATCGACTCCACCACCGTTCTTGGAAGTAACACTCAACTGGTGCTTATCCAAGACGCGCAAGAACCCGCAAAACAATATACACAGGCAAACAGTGAAGATGCCTACATCGATGCACTAACCAAGCTCTACAACCGAGTTGGGTTTACCAAGCGTCTTGAGCAGTTTATTCACAACGATACGCCGGTGGTGATGCTCTACTTAGATATTGATAACTTTAAGAATATCAATGACTCACTGGGTCACCACATCGGTGACAAAGTGATTAAAGAGGTCGCTTCACGCCTAAAACGCTTACTGCCTCGTAAGGCCGTGATTGGGCATTTAGGTGGAGATGAGTTTGGTATTATCCTGCCAGAACCTGAACATCAACGAACACCTGAAATGCTCGCTGAAAAGATCATTTCCTTGATCAATCAACCCTTCGATCTTCACCACTTTAGCAAGCGCTTGGCCTGCTCAATTGGTAGCGTGAGCTTTCCTCAAGATGGTACTGATGCTCGTATCTTGCTGCAAAATGCAGACACAGCAATGTATGAAGCCAAAGATCGTGGTCGCAATCGCCTAATCAAGTTCAACGAACAGATGAACAAAGAAGCGCGTATGCGATTGTGGCTTGAGATTGAGCTACAAAAAGCGCTGCAACAGAATGGACTCGAAGTTTGGTATCAACCTAAGGTCAACGCGCGAGATTTCACCATCAATGGCGCAGAAGCTCTGGTACGCTGGAAGCACCCTGTAGAAGGCTATATTAGCCCTGCGGCATTTATCCCTGTAGCAGAACGAGCTGGTCTTATTGAACAACTTGGCCGAGTGGTAATGCGTGAAGTATTTGCGACGGTTAAACGCTGGAAGATGCAAGGTATCCTACCAGGTCGTGTCGCGATCAACCTTTCACCAGAACAGTTTGGTAATCCTAAACTGATTGATTACATGGAAAAGCTACTCCGTTCGACCGAGCTTGACCCAAGTGCAATTACGTTTGAACTAACAGAAAGCGCAGTGATGAGTGATAGTGAACACACACTTCAAATGCTGAACGCCATCAAGAAGCTCGGCTTTGCCCTCTCGATTGATGATTTCGGTACGGGTTACTCTTCTCTGTCTTACCTTGCTCGATTCCCAATTGATGAGCTTAAGATAGACCGTGCTTTCATCTCTGATATCGACACCCTACCAAAGCAAATCACCGTGATTGAAAACATCATCAACCTGGGTAAATCTCTCGATTTAACCGTGGTTGCAGAAGGTGTCGAAACCAGTGAGCAAGCGACTCTGCTATCGAACCTCAACTGTAGTTCAATTCAAGGCTTCCACTTCTATCGTCCTCAGCCAAAACAAGATGTAGAAGAGCTGTTCGCACAAAACCGTCGCCACAAAAATTGATTAGACGATTCGCGTACGCGCCTCCTTCAAAGCCAGAGCAACACACAAAACTACCACTCGTCAGTACCTCAAACGGAGTAAAAGCAGATTTATCCATCTAAACCTGCCTTACATCAATTCCGTCATTCACAATTCTTCATAAAATGCTCGCTTCAACTTAATTCTACTGGTAGTGAGCAAATGGAACTCTTATGCCCAGCGGGTAACTTACCTGCTTTGAAAACCGCTATTGATTGTGGTGCGGATGCTGTCTATATCGGATTCAAAGACGATACCAATGCCCGACACTTTGCAGGCCTAAACTTTGCGGGTAAAAAGCTCGATCGTGCTGTGCAGTATGTGCATGACCACAACAAGAAAATTCATGTTGCCCTAAACACATTTGCTCACCCAAATGGCTTCGACCGTTGGACTAATGCCGTAGATAATGCTGCTGCACTGGGTGTTGATGCACTGATCATCGCAGACATCGCGGTGCTTGAATACGCAGCAAATAAATATCCAGATCTAGAACTGCACCTATCAGTACAAGCGTCTGCAACCAATGCAGCCGCTATCGACTTCTACCATAAAAACTTCAACGTTAAGCGTGTCGTACTGCCGCGTGTGTTGTCGATTCATCAGGTCAAACAGCTTTCTCGTAATATCACTTCTGACGTTGACCTTGAAGTATTCGCTTTCGGTAGTTTGTGTATCATGGCTGAAGGTCGTTGCTACCTCTCTTCATACATGACTGGCGAATCACCAAATACCGTTGGTGCTTGCTCTCCGGCGAAATACGTTCGCTGGCAAGAAACAGAAACAGGCCTAGAGTCTCGCTTGAACGAAATCCTTATCGATAAGTATGAAGCAGGTGAGAACGCAGGTTACCCAACGCTGTGTAAAGGTCGCTTTGAGGCTGAGATCGATGGTGAACGTAAGCGCTATCACGCACTTGAAGAGCCAACCAGCCTAAACACGTTATCCATGTTACCTGAGCTTTTCGCGGCCAATGTTGCCTCAGTGAAGATTGAAGGTCGCCAACGCAGCCCTGCTTACGTTGAACAAGTGACTCGCACTTGGCGCGCTGCTATCGATCGCTACTTAGCGAACCCAGAACAATATCAAGTGGAACAAGCTTGGAATGCGACACTGGCGAATGTATCGGAAGGTACACAAACCACGCTTGGCGCTTATCACCGTAAATGGCAATAGAGCCAAATGGAGAACTCAATGAAATACGCATTAGGCCCTCTACTTTATTTTTGGCCAAAACAAGATGTTGAAAGCTTCTATGAGCAAGCAAAATCAAGCTCTGCCGACATCATCTACTTAGGTGAAGCCGTGTGTTCAAAGCGTCGTGAGATGAAAGCGAAACACTGGATGGACATTGCCAAAGAGCTGTCTGCGTCAGGTAAGCAAGTTGTCCTCTCGACCATGGCATTGCTCGAAGCGCCAAGCGAAGTCAACATCATGAAGAAGTACATCGACAACGGTGACTTCGCGATTGAAGCCAATGACGTGTCTGCTATTCAACTGGCGAGCGAAAGCAAAGTACCATTCGTTGTCGGACCTGCGGTAAATACATACAACGCGCGCACGCTGAACCTGTTCTTGAAGCAAGGTATGACACGTTGGTGTATGCCTGTCGAGCTTTCTCGTGAATGGCTAAGTAATGTAATGACACAATGCGAAGAGCTAAACATCCGCAATAAATTCGAAGTTGAAGTGTTTAGCCACGGCTACCTACCGCTTGCTTACTCAGCACGCTGCTTTACCGCTCGCGCAGAAAATAAAGCTAAAGACGATTGCGAAACCTGCTGTATCAAGTACCCAACAGGGCTACAAGTAGAAAGCCAAGAAGGCCAATCGGTATTCAACCTTAACGGTATCCAGACGCAATCGGGCTACTGCTACAACCTAGTCAATGATTTGCCAAACATGCACGACCTGGTTGATGTGGTTCGTTTAAGTCCACTCGGTGTTGATACCTTCTCTGAAATCAATAACTTCAGAGCAAACGAACAAGGTCAAAAACCGATGAAGATTGAAAGCCGTCAGTGCAATGGCTACTGGCATCAGCTTGCAGGTTTAGACGTTAAGAACATCTAGTTCTTCGAGTAAAACCAATCAGCAGTTGATACAAGAAGGTCTAGCATTCGCTAGACCTTTTTTTATTCGGCTTAAGAAATATGACCTATGCCGTCGCTGTCTCCATCGGAGAGGCATCGAGCTTCTTTACATCTTTGTAGAGCATCACCATCACCACCACGCTTAACGCAATGTTAGACAATGGGTACGCAATCCAAATCCCCGGCACACCGTACAACTTAGGCATGATGTATAAGAAAGGTAACTGGATAAGCATATTACCTATCGTCACAAACATCGCCTTGCTGCCTTTGTTTACCGCTTGATAGTAAGCACCCGCTACTACCAAGAAGCCATCAAGCGCCAGTGCAAACATGTGAAGTCGAATCCCTAACACGGTGTACTCAACGAGCTGAGGTTCGTCCGAGTTAAATACTGATACAAACTCACGTGGGAACGCGTTCAGAAGCAGCACAAATGCCACACCAATCAATACTGAACTCAGCATCGCAATCTTAAGTAACTTACGAATGTTCGCTTGGTTACGCGCACCATGGTTGTAGCTCACTAATGGTTGCATACCGTTCGCGATACCTTCAGCCGTGAGGTAGTAAACCGTCACGATGTAGCCCAAAATTGCGTAAGCGCCGATCATCAACTGGTCACCATATTGAGAGAATAGCGCATTGTGCAGCGCCACCATCATCGAACCATAAGCGTACATAAAGAAGCTAGATGTACCAATCGCGAAGATTTGTGGAATCACATCGAGCTTCAATCGCAGTTCATTCCAACGTAAGCGCAAGTTTGCTCGACGTGAGAAGAAGTAAGCCAAGCCGAGACCCGTTACCACAAACTGAGCAATCGCTGTTGCTAATGCCGCGCCCATCAACTCCCAACCATAAAGAGCAATAAACAGGTAATCGAGCACAATGTTAATCACGGCACCAACGACCATCAAGATGGTAGCTAGATTAGGGCTGTCATCGTTACGCAGTAAAAACGGCATCGCGATCGAACCTAGCGTGAAAACACTAGCACCAATCAAGATGTGCAAGTACTGCAGACCAAGTTCATACACTCGCCCTTCAGCGCCCTGCCAAAGTAAGAAATTATCAGCAAATAAAAACAGCAATGCAGAAACAATAGGCGTTATCGCTAACAACAGGGTTAAGCCTGTTGCTAAGATCTGCTTAGCGCCTTGAGTATCTTTTTCACCTTGGCGAATCGAGACAAGCGCACCTGTACCCACACCCACCAACATACCAATACCGAGAATCGAACCAATCACAGGCCACGCAACATTGATACCTGCAAGTCCATCAGCCCCCACATAGCGGCCAATGAAGATGCCATCCACCACTTGGTACAGGCCATTAACCAACATCGCCGCCACGGTAGGGATTGTGTATCGCCAAAACTGACGACTAATTGAGTTACTCATTTCTTACTCTATTTTCATTGTGAGTCGCATATTAACAAGATATGACTCGAAAAATTAGTTAATAAGGCTAACTAAATATCTAAATTATTTACTTCAAAGCTTTATTTAATAATAGGTTTAGCTGCTGAGATTCTTGCTCAGACAAACGACTTTCCAGTATCTGTGCCATGACCTGATAGATCTTACTTTCTTCTTCTAAGCCGACTTCAGCTTTGCTGGTAAGTACGACCAACTTAGACCTCGCATCTTCGAGCGAAGCTTTACGTTCAACAAGCCCCTTTCTCTCTAGTCTTTGAACCATAGTGGTTGCTGAAGGCTTCGTAACCTGCATCTCAATCGCAAGATCGGTCAGCCGGATCGGCTCTGGAGACGCTTGAATGACCTTTAAGTAGTCATACTCATTGAAGCTCAATTGGCAAATCGGATCTTCATTAACCTGGGTTCGCCATACCTTAGAAGCAAAGCGCTCAATCTTTTCTAAATTCTGGTTCAGCATACTCACCCTATCAAAGAATAGCATTTAGTTAGTAAGACTAACTATTTTAATATTGTTTAAATTAAAAGCAATCAATAACCAGATCCAGTTTATAAAAATAATGGAGCATAAAAAAACCGCTGACAGGCAGCGGCTTTTGGAAATCAAAATGTGTTGCTTACTTAGCGTTGGCTGCTTCTTCGGCCTCAGCCAACTTAACTTGCGCTAAATGTTCGGCTTTAAGCGTGGTGAAGATGCGGCTTAACTCCAAGAAAGAGTAGCGGTGTTCTACATATTCATACACGTTGAAAGACACTGACAGCTTATACAAAGAGATCGCATTCGCGTAGTCACCATTCATGTGGTAACGCTTAGCAAGGTAGAAGTACGTCTCTGTAAGGCGCTGAGCAAGTAACGTGTTGTCACGAGTACCCGTTAAGATCGCCTTGAAAGCCTGCTCTTCAGTAATGTCATCAAGCATAATCGCGACTAATACCCAGCCCCACTGCTCATCACGGTTCTCATAGCGCTTTTGCAAATCAAGCTTGGCTTGTTCTGGCGTTAGTTCATGTTGAATGATGTATAGCCACAAAGCGCGAAACGGATCGCTAGGATCATCGGCATAGTGCTTCATCATCTCTTCATTGGCTAAGTCGTAACGCTCACCATAGTACAGTGCGATAGAGCGGTTTCTTTCTGCGTAAGAGTTTGCAGGATCAAGCTCTAACGTAGAATCAAAAGATTCATAAGCCGCATCAAACTCCCCTACCTGCGTAAAATAAACACCCAAAAGATTGAAGATATCAGGCTGAGCAGGGTTCAATGAAAGAGATTGATTGAAGTCAAGACGCGCGAGATCACGCAGGCCAACACTGTCGTAGTAGTTACCACGTTCAAACAGCATCTTAGCTCGAACTTCATCGTTCAAATCTGGGCGCTGTAATAGCTGACTAAGACGTGCAATTTGAACTTCTTGCTGAACACTTGGTTGCAGTGGCACAGCCATCGGTGGATAAACCCAACGTGAGGCGTTATCTGATGTTGTCGCACAACCTGTTAGTACAAGCAGTAAACACATACTCGCGGTTTGAAACCATTTCACAAATAATTACTCCTGTTATGACCGCAATAAAAAAGGGGAGCGATATGCTCCCCTTTATAACATGCTTTGTTGACGATAGGTTAGAAATCACTAAAAAGCGATATCACCATCGACACACTGAGAATTACTCAGCAGCAGGTGCTTCGCCTTCAGCTGGCGTTTCAACTGCTTCTTTCATGCTTAGACGTACACGGCCTTGACGGTCAATTTCAAGAACCTTAACTGGTACTTCTTGACCTTCAGTTAGGTAGTCAGACACTTTTTCAACGCGCTTGTCAGCGATTTGAGAGATGTGTACTAGACCATCTTTACCTGGAAGGATAGTAACGAATGCACCGAAGTCAGCTAGACGAGCAACTTTACCTTGGTAAATGCGGCCAACTTCAACTTCAGCTGTAATCTCTTCGATACGACGGATAGCTTCTTTAGCAGCTGCGCCTTCAGTAGCAGCAATCTTGATTGTGCCATCGTCTTCGATTTCGATTGTAGTACCTGTTTCTTCACAAAGAGCACGGATAACTGCGCCGCCTTTACCGATAACATCTTTGATCTTATCAGAGCTGATTTTCATTGTGTGGATACGTGGAGCGAATTCAGAGATATCTTCACGAGCACCAGAGATAGCTTCATCCATTACAGAAAGGATGTGCTTACGTGCACCTTGCGCTTGGTTAAGTGCAATTTGCATGATCTCTTTAGTGATACCTTCGATCTTGATGTCCATTTGAAGTGCAGTGATACCAGCGTTAGTACCTGCTACTTTAAAGTCCATGTCACCTAGGTGATCTTCGTCGCCAAGGATGTCAGAAAGAACAACGAAATCGTCGCCTTCTTTAACAAGACCCATTGCGATACCTGCAACAGAAGCTTTGATTGGAACACCAGCATCCATAAGCGCTAGAGATGTACCACATACAGAAGCCATTGAAGAAGAACCGTTAGATTCTGTGATTTCCGATACAACACGAACTGTGTATGGGAATTCTTCAACAGAAGGCATTACTGCTTGGATACCACGTTTAGCAAGCTTACCGTGACCAATTTCACGACGCTTAGGAGAACCAACGAAACCAGTTTCACCTACACAGTATGGAGGGAAGTTGTAGTGTAGAAGGAAGTTGTCTTTCTTCTCACCCATTAGGCTATCGATGATTTGAGCATCACGTTGTGTGCCAAGCGTTGCAGTAACAAGTGCTTGAGTTTCACCACGAGTGAATAGAGAAGAACCGTGTGTACGTGGAAGAACACCAGTACGTACGTCTAGCGCACGAACCATGTCTTTTTCACGGCCATCGATACGTGGGTTGCCAGCGATGATGCGGCTACGTACTACGTTTTTCTCTAGAGAACCAAGCATGCCGCGGATTTCGCGCTCATCTAGGTTTTCGTCTTGTGCAATTAGAGCTTCAACAACGTCGTTCTTGATTGCGCCAACTTGCTCGTAACGAGCCATTTTCTCAGTGATCTGGTACGCGTCAGATAGACGAGTTTCAGCAAGTTCAGCAACTTGAGCTTTAAGCTCAGTGTTAACTGCTGGCGCTTCCCAGTTCCAAGCTGGAGTTGCTACTTCAGCAGCAAACTCGTTGATTGCTTTGATTACAACTTGTTGTTGGTCGTGACCGTAAACAACAGCTGAAAGCATTTCTTCTTCAGACAGGTTATCTGCTTCAGATTCAACCATTAGTACTGCGCCTTCTGTACCAGACACAACTAGGTCTAGTTTAGAGTTTTCAAGCTCAGTATTTGATGGGTTAAGAACAAGTTCGCCGTCGATGTGACCAACACGTGCAGCACCGATAGGACCATTGAATGGAGCACCAGAGATAGCAAGTGCAGCAGACGTTGCGATCATAGTGATCATGTCTGGGTTTACGTCAGGGTTGATAGAAACAACCGTAGCGATAACTTGAACTTCGTTTTTAAACGCACTTGGGAAAAGTGGACGAATTGGACGGTCAATCAGACGAGCTGTTAGTGTTTCGCCTTCAGAAGGACGACCTTCACGCTTGAAGAAACCACCAGGGATTTTACCCGCAGCGTATGTACGCTCTTGGTAGTTTACTGTTAGTGGGAAGAAGTCTTGACCTGCAACTGCTTCTTTCTTAGCAACAACAGAAACGAATACTGATGTATCGTCCATAGTCGCCATTACAGCAGCAGTAGCTTGACGTGCAATTACGCCCGTTTCTAGAGTAACGGTGTGGTTACCGTACTGGAACGATTTTACAACTGGTTTTTCAAACATTGTATATCCTTAGCTCTAAAGTCAAACTTTAGATTAAGTGAATAATGACTCAAGATATTACCAATCGCGACTAGTGAAAAGGGACTTAGAATGGTGACTCTTTGTATGAGTTCATACGCCGAATTAAAACCAAATCCGCCTTTGAATAGTCGCGACCTATTGGCCGACATCTGTGACTGTAATCTCTTGAGAGGTTGATTGCCAAACGCTGAAAACGCTATAGGCGGGCGTAGTATAAACTATTTTTATTAGGAGATATATTTCCTATCAGAAAAAGCCAGATGATATTCTGAGCATCTAGCCTAGCATTTTCTTACAGGTACAAAAAAAGGAGCATAAATGCTCCTTTTCTTCAAACAGTCTTTGCAGACATCGCTATTAGCGACGTAGGCCTAGGCGCTTGATTAGGTCTTGGTAACGAGAAAGGTCTTTACCTTTCAGGTAGTCAAGAAGCTTACGACGGCTAGAAACCATACGTAGAAGACCACGACGGCTGTGGTGATCGCCTTTGTGTGCTTTAAAGTGACCTTGAAGGTGGTTGATAGAAGCAGTTAGTAGTGCTACTTGTACTTCTGGTGAACCAGTATCGCCTTCAGCGCGTGCGTATTCTGCAACGATTGCTGCTTTAGTTTCTGCATTCAGAGACATAATTCTCTCCTGATAAGAGTAGTTTAATATTTGTAGCAGCCAATCTCTGATTCAGCCGCTACGCGAGCCGAGGATTATAGGGAAGTTTGTCAGTTGGTGCAATAACAATCGAACCCATTAAAAACGAAAAAAGCGAACCACCTAAATTAGGCGCTCGCTTCCTGTCTTATTGGCTCGTTGTTCACGAGGAACGACTAAGATCTAACTCGATCTAAGCGTTACGCTTGTGGCTCTTCATCTCTGAAAACAACCAAACGTTTGGGTGCAACTCGGCCATCTTCAGCAATCTGAGCTACGCCGACAAACAGCTTCTCTTCGCCACTTGTCATACGAACCGTGCCTTCAGTTGGTGCACCAGCAACCTGAACTGGCATACCGTGCTGAACCAGGTCAGTCAGTTCCGCGTTCAGATTTACTTCTGGTAAGTCTTCAACAGCAGTGTCCATTGGCATTAACAGTGGATCAAGCAGCTCTTTCGGTGCAATTTCTTGCGCCTGCGCTTGTTCTAAGATCTCGTTCAGTTGTTCCAAAGTCACCATACGCTCATATGGGTACTTCGCTACACCAGTACGACGAAGCATGGTCACGTGAGCACCACAACCTAGCATTTCACCGAGATCGTCGGTAATTGTGCGGATGTAAGTACCTTTAGAACAATGCACTTCCATTTCAACTTCATCACCTTCAAAGCGAAGCAGTTCAATTGAGTACACAGTGATCTTACGAGACTCACGAGGCACTTCGATACCTGCGCGTGCGTATTCATACAAAGGCTTACCTTGATACTTCAATGCAGAGAACATTGATGGTATCTGGTCGGTTTCACCCTTGAAGCTCGCAATACAACGCTCAAGTTGTTCTTGAGTCACGTTTACATCACGTGTCTCTACCACTTCACCATCAGAATCAGAGGTATTGGTACGCTCACCAAGCTTAGCGATAACAACATAGCGCTTATCAGAATCGAGAAGAAACTGAGAGAACTTCGTTGCTTCACCAAGACAAATTGGCAGCATGCCAGTCGCAAGAGGATCCAAAGCACCGGTGTGCCCTGCCTTCTCTGCAAAGTAAATACGCTTTACTTTTTGCAGTGCATCATTAGACGAAATGCCTGTCGGCTTATCTAATAGAATTACCCCGTTGATAGGGCGACCTTTACGACGGCGAGCCATTACTCTTCGCCCTTAGACTGAGTTTCGTCAGTGCGGCCAGCTTCTTCTTGCTTGCGCTTGTCGTCGTTCAGAACTTCACTTACTAGATTAGACATACGCATGCCTTCTACTAGTGTGTTGTCGTAAGTAAAACGAACTTCAGGCGTTAGACGGTGGCGAATACGCTTACCAAGAGCCATACGAACTGGCACTTCATGCTCTTTAAGAGCTTTAAGGCATGATTCAGGTGTTTGCTCACCAACACATAGGAAAGTCACGAACACTTTTGCGTAAGCAAGGTCACGAGACACTTCTACGTCTGAGATAGTTACCATACCAATACGTGAGTCACGAACTTCACGTTGTAGGATAAGAGCAAGCTCTTTTTGAAGCTGCTGAGACACACGTTGTGTGCGGCTAAATTCTTTTGACATTTTCTTTTCTCACTTAGAAAGATGGGGGGCTTGGTAATTACCAGCCCCCCATGGTGTATTCAACAACCGATTACTTATTACCTTTACTAGTAATGTTAGTAACCTTAGTCAATATGTCGAGTCGTACAGACTGATTAGTCTAGAGTACGTTTAACCTCAACGATTTCGAATACTTCGATCTGGTCACCAACGCGAACGTCGTTGTAGTTCTTAACGCCGACACCACACTCGTAACCGTTCTTAACTTCTTGAACGTCATCTTTAAAGCGACGAAGTGACTCTAGTTCACCTTCGTAGATAACAACGTTGTCACGAAGTACACGGATTGGGTTGCTACGCTTAATCGTACCTTCAGTAACGATACAACCAGCGATTGCACCAAGTTTAGGCGACTTAAATACGTCACGAACTTGTGCAAGACCAATGATCTCTTGACGGAATTCAGGAGCAAGCATACCGCCCATCGCCTGTTTAACTTCGTCAATCAGTTGGTAAATGATTGAGTAGTAACGTAGGTCTAGGTTTTCGTTCTGAACCGTGTTACGCGCAGTTGCGTCAGCACGAACGTTGAAACCAAGGATGATAGCGTTAGAAGCTGCAGCAAGAGTTGCATCAGTTTCAGTAATACCACCAACACCAGAACCTACGATGTTCACTTTAACTTCGTCAGTTGAAAGTTTCAGTAGAGAGTCAGCAATTGCTTCTACAGAACCTTGCACGTCAGCTTTAAGTACAACGTTAAGCTCAGCAACTTCGCCAGCCGTCATGTTCGCGAACATGTTCTCTAGTTTCGCTTTTTGTTGGCGAGCTAGTTTAACATCACGGAATTTACCTTGACGGTAGTTCGCAACTTCACGTGCTTTACGCTCATCACGTACAACAGTCGCTTCGTCACCTGATGCAGGTACGCCAGAAAGACCTAGAATTTCTACAGGGATAGATGGACCTGCAGTTTCGATGTCTCTACCGTTCTCATCGCGCATTGCACGAACACGGCCGTACTCTTGACCACAAAGAACGATGTCGCCTTTGTTTAGAGTACCAGACTGTACTAGTACTGTTGCAACTGGACCACGGCCTTTATCAAGACGAGATTCAACAACAACACCAGACGCCATGCCTTCTTTAACCGCTGTAAGTTCAAGAACTTCAGACTGAAGAAGAATTGCTTCTAGAAGACCATCGATGTTTGTACCCTGTTTTGCAGAGATGTGAACGAAGATGTTCTCACCGCCCCATTCTTCAGGGATAACGTCGTATTGAGCTAGCTCATTCTTAACGTTGTCTGGGTTTGCACCCTCTTTATCGATCTTGTTCACTGCAACAATCAGAGGAACGCCTGCTGCTTTCGCGTGCTGGATTGCTTCGATTGTTTGTGGCATTACGCCATCGTCTGCTGCTACTACAAGTACAACGATATCTGTCGCTTGAGCACCACGAGCACGCATAGCTGTAAACGCCGCGTGTCCAGGAGTATCAAGGAAAGTGATCATGCCGTTGTCAGTATCTACGTGGTAAGCACCAATGTGCTGAGTGATACCGCCAGCTTCGCCAGAAGCAACGTGTGCTTTACGAATGTAGTCAAGTGTTGAAGTTTTACCGTGGTCAACGTGACCCATGATAGTAACAACAGGAGCACGACCTTCAGCGATAGCGTCGCTATCACGGTCAGCTAGTACTGCTTCTTCAAGTTCGTTTTCTTTACGTAGGATTACCTTGTGACCCATTTCTTCAGCAACAAGTTGTGCTGTTTCTTGGTCGATCACTTGGTTGATAGTCGCCATAGCGCCCATCTTCATCATTACTTTGATAACTTCAGTTGCTTTAACTGACATTTTGCTAGCCAGTTCAGAAACAACGATAGTTTCGCCGATAGCAACGTCAGATTTAGCAACAGTCGCTGACTTATCGAAGCCTTGCTGCATTGAAGTTGGTTTAGCAAGCTTACCTTTACCGCCACGACCACGTTGGTTACGACCACCACGGTTGTTTGCAGGTTGGTTAGCAGGAGCTGCTTTCTTCTTGCGACGACGAGGTGCTTTCTCGTCTTTCTTATCTGCCGCATCTTCAGCTTCACGAGCGTAAGTAGAAGTAGTCACATGGTAATCCGCAGATTTCTCTTGCTCTTTCTTCTTTTTCTCTTCTTCAGACCAACGTTCTTGGTTCTCTTCTGCTAACTTACGAGCTTCTTCAACAAGCTTAGCTGCTTCAGCTTCTGCTTTACGAGTAGCTTCTAGCTCTTGACGAGCTTTAAGTTCATCCGCTTCTTTTTTCGCTTGTGCGTTAGCGTCTGCATTTTTTGAATTCATGTCTTTTTTAGCCTTTTCAGCTTGTGCGCGTTGAGCCTTCTCTTCAGCTTCACGTTTTGCATCCGCTTCACGTGTTACTTTTTCTTCAGCTTCGCGCTGTGCTTTCTCTGCAGCATCACGTTTCGCTTGCTCTTCAGCATCGCGTCGTGCTTTCTCTTCCGCTTCACGATTAGCTGCTTCCTCAGCTTCACGTTTCGCTTCATCTTCAATAGTGCTGCGCTTCACGTACGTACGCTTTTTACGTACTTCAACTTGAACATCCTTACTCTTACCGCCTCCAGCGGCAACACTTAGCGTGCTGCGGGTCTTGCGTTGAAGAGTTAAACGAGTCGGCTCTGTTTCACCAGAAGTATCGCCGTGCTCCTTTTTAAGGTGCGTTAGCAATGTTTGCTTCTCTGAATCAGTTACTTGATCCGACCCTGATTTCTTCATGCCTGCATCAGCAAGTTGTTCAATTAAGCGGTCAACTGGCGTACCAATCTCTTCACTCAGTGCTTTAACTGTTAATTGTGTCATACCGCTTTCTCTCCTTGCTGAATTATTCTTCGTCGCCGAACCAACAGATGTTACGCGCAGCCATAATTAGCTCGCCAGCACGCTCTGCAGTTAGGTCTTCGATGCCTTCTAGTTCATCAACGCCTTGGTCAGCTAGGTCTTCCAATGTCGCAACGCCTTTTGCTGCTAGCTTGTAAGCCATTTCACGCTCAAGACCTTCAAGTGCAAGTAAGTCTTCAGCTGGCTCAACACCGTCGAAAGTTTCTTCTTTCGCTAGCGCTAGAGTAGTCAGTGCGTCTTTCGCGCGGTTACGTAGTTCTTCAACGATACCTTCGTCTAGACCATCAACTTCAAGAAGCTCGTTCACAGGAACGTAAGCTACTTCTTCAAGTGTTGAGAAGCCTTCTTCAACAAGCATTTGAGCAAAGTCTTCTTCGATGTCTAGGTGCTTCATGAAGTTTTCAATAGAAGCAACAGCTTCTTCTTGGTGCTTCTTCTCTAGATCAGCAACAGTCATTACATTTAGTTCCCAACCAGTAAGTTGAGAAGCTAGACGTACGTTTTGACCACTACGGCCAATTGCTTGTGCTAGGTTATCCGCTTCAACAGCGATATCCATAGAGTGTGCATCTTCATCAACGATGATAGAAGCAACATCAGCAGGAGCCATTGCGTTGATTACGAATTGCGCCGGGTTATCATCCCAAAGAACGATATCGATACGCTCACCGCCAAGGTCGTTAGAAACAGCTTGTACACGTGCACCACGCATACCAACACACGCACCAACAGGGTCAATACGTTTGTCGTTTGTTTTCACAGCGATTTTAGCACGAGAACCAGCGTCACGTGCAGCACCTTTAAGTTCAATTAGCTCTTCACCAATCTCAGGCACTTCAACACGGAATAGTTCAGCTAGCATTTCTGGCTTCGAACGAGTAACGAAAAGCTGGAAACCACGAGCTTCTGGTTTAACTGCGTAAAGAAGACCACGAACACGGTCACCTGGACGGAAGTTTTCACGAGGAAGTTGGTCATCACGAAGGATTACCGCTTCAGCGTTGTTACCTAGGTCTAGGATAATAGTGTCACGGTTAACTTTCTTAACTGCGCCAGTTACTAGCTCGCCTTCATTGTCGATGAACTGTTCAACGATTTGAGCACGCTCAGCTTCACGTACTTTTTGTACGATAACTTGCTTAGCTGTTTGAGTCGTAATACGGTCAAATGTAACTGATTCGATGTCATCTTCAATGAAACCGCCAAGTTCGATCTCTGGATCATCGTACTTTGCAGCTTCAAGAGAGATTTCTCTTGTTGGGAATTCAACTTCCTCAACAGCTTCCCAACGACGGAAAGTTTCGAAATCACCCGTTTTACGGTCGATTTCAACACGAACTTCAATTTCTAGTTCGCTTTTCTTTTTTGTTGCCGTTGCAAGCGCGATTTCAAGCGCTTCAAAAATACGCTCACGAGGAACTGCTTTCTCATTAGAAACAGCTTCTACTACCGCCAAAATTTCTTTGTTCATTAATCTAGCCTCTTAAGCTCTTCTCTCTAGGAGAACTAAAATTTAGGGATCAGGTTAGCTTTCGCAATATTGCTCAGGACGAATTCTTCTTCTTGTCCTTCAACCAATACTTTCACTGTCTCGCCTTCGATAGATTGGATATCACCTTTCCATTTACGACGGTTGCCGACAGCCATTTTCAAAACGATGCTTACCTCGTGACCAATAAATTGTTGGTAATGCTCTGCTTTGAACAGTGGTCTCTCTAAACCTGGTGAAGACACTTCAAGGTTATAAGCCACTGAAATTGGATCTTCAACATCCATTACGGCACTTACTTGGTGACTAACTTCAGCGCAATCATCTACATTGATACCGTTTGGTGAATCGATGTAAATACGTAGCGTTGAGTGCTCACCAGCACGAATAAATTCTAATCCAACTAACTCATAACCTGATGCTGCTACTGGAGCGTCAAGCATTTCAGTAAGTTGTCTTTCTAAACCAGTCATTTAACCACTCCAGAAACAAAAAAAGGGCTCAAAGCCCAATTTAAATTCCAAGCAAACATTATCTAAACGCATTTACAAATGCTTAGATAACAAAAAACCCCGTATAAGCCGGGGTTTTTGTTGCTGGACCCTTATATGTTAAGTGCCATCACATTCGATATCGCACTTAACTCACAGTGAGGTTCACACTGTGCAAACTTGCTACCAATACAAGCTATATAATAGCATTGAAATTGGTTGCGGGAGCCGGATTTGAACCGACGACCTTCGGGTTATGAGCCCGACGAGCTACCAAACTGCTCCATCCCGCGTCCGACTTGCGAGCATTATACGCTCAACAAGATGTTTTACAAGTTTGTAAACATGGTGCCGAGAGAGGGACTCGAACCCTCACACCCTAAGGCACTAGCACCTCATGCTAGCGTGTCTACCAATTTCACCATCTCGGCATCAAATCTTTACAGATTATTGTGGAATTTCGTCGCCTTGCGCCGGAACTTCACTCACTGCATCACCAGCTTGTTGAATCACCTGACCTTGAGTCGGGTCAATCCATTGCGACTCGGTTTTATGTGTAGACATATTACCAAGCACTAAGCTAAGGATAAAAAATGTAGTTGCAAAAATTGCAGTCATTCGGGTAAGGAAATTTCCTGAGCCACCAGCACCAAACACAGTGTTTGAAGCGCCAGCACCGAAAGAGGCTCCCATATCTGCGCCTTTACCTTGTTGAATCAACACTAGGCCAATTACACCAAGCGCTGCCAACAGGTAAATCACAAGTAGAACTGTAAACATTTTTCCACCTATGTTCCTAATTGTTGAGCCAGCGCCGTTCAAAAAACTATTTTTAAGAACAAGGCTAGCGACCTCCTAACTGAAGGCCGAGCAATACTAGCGAATGCGACGATGGCTGACAAGGAGAATTTGCTAAAAAATAAGCCTTTACCAAGTGAATGGTCAAAAAAAGGTCAAAAGCGACACAAAACTCATTTACGTCTCTTTTGACCGTTATATCTTTTAACCGTTATATAAGTTAATCATTTCTAACCACAGGCGCTATTCGTTGCACCTGTTACGTAAGAGGTTAAATTAGCAGTTTGCTTTTACTGCATCGGCAATCTTAAGCGCAGACGCTTGAACAAGCTCAGCATCTTCACCGTCAACCATGACACGCAGTAGTGGCTCTGTACCAGACTTACGTAATAGTACACGGCCTTTCTCGCCAAGTTCAGCTTCCACTTCTACAACCGCTGCTTTCACTGCTTCTGCTTCTAGTGGATTTGAGTCTCCGCTGAAACGAACGTTCTCTAGAACTTGCGGGTACAACGTCATGCCTTGAGAAAGCTCATTCAATGTCATTTCGCTATCAACAACTGAAGCTAATACTTGCAGAGCAGCAACGATAGCATCACCCGTTGTCACTTTATCTAACAGGATAACGTGACCCGAGTTTTCAGCACCGATCTTCCAACCTTTTGCTAATAGTTGCTCCATTACGTAACGGTCGCCAACTGCCGCGCGCACGAATGGAATACCTAGCTGTTTAAGGCCGTTTTCCATACCAAGGTTAGTCATTAGTGTACCAACAACGCCGCCTTTCAACTCACCACGACGCAATGCATCACGAGCAATAATGTAAGCGATCTGGTCACCATCAACCTTGTTACCTAGTTCATCAACCATGATGATACGGTCGCCGTCACCATCAAAGCCAAGACCTAATGCTGCTTTTTCTTCAAGCACTTTCGCTTGTAGTGCACGTACATCCGTTGCACCCACTTCGTGGTTGATGTTAGTGCCGTTTGGCTCAACACCAATAGCAACAACCTCAGCACCTAGCTCTTTAAATACCGCAGGAGCAATGTGGTAAGTCGCACCATGAGCACAATCGACAACAATCTTCATTCCTGCAAGCGTCATCTGATTAGGGAACGTGCTCTTACAGAATTCAATATAACGACCTGCGGCATCGTTCAAACGTACCGCTTTACCAAGATCGAATGAGTCAACACATTCGATATCTTTATCAAGTTCAGCTTCAATCGCCAACTCGATATCGTCTGGCAGTTTTGTGCCTTCAGAAGAGAAGAACTTGATACCGTTATCGTAATATGGGTTATGCGATGCAGAGATAACGATCCCCGCTTCAGCGCGGAAGGTTTGTGTTAGATAAGCAACAGCAGGTGTTGGCATTGGGCCTGTAAACGTAGCCTGAAGACCCGCAGCAGCAAGGCCAGCTTCTAATGCAGACTCAAGCATATAGCCAGAGATACGAGTATCTTTACCAATGATCACTTTCTTTGTGCCTTGTTTTGCAAGAACACGACCTGCAGCCCAGCCAAGCTTCAGTACAAAATCAGGTGTAATCGGGTACTGGCCAACTTTGCCACGTACACCATCTGTACCGAAGTAACGTCTTTTATCAGACATATTGATTTTCCTTAATTATGATTAGTGATTGTTATTCATCACTTCAATTATCTTCATCGCTTCCAATGTATCTTCAACATCGTGAACGCGAATAATTTGTGCACCCTTCATAGCAGCGATAGTAGCGCAGGTCACGCTAGCGACCATGCAATCAGCTGGGGCTTTGTCTAGTAGCTTAAAGATCATCGACTTTCTCGACATCCCCGCTAAGACAGGTAACCCAAGTCTGTGAAATTTTTCGAAGTGCGCTAGTAGGTGGTAATTATGCTCAATGGTTTTACCAAAACCAAAACCAGGGTCCAGAATCAGCTGCTCTTTTGATATGCCAACAGCCTCACAAACTTCCACCCTTTCTTTTAAGAAAGCTTCAACATCCGCTAAGACATCGTCGTAATTTGGGTTGGCTTGCATGGTTCTTGGCTGACCTTTCATGTGCATTAGGCAAACTGGCACATTAGCATTAGCGGCCGCTTCTAAAGCTCCGGGTTCTTGTAATGCGCGCACATCATTGATCAAATCAGCGCCCGCTTCAACGGCTTGGCGCATCACTTCAGCTTTACTAGTATCAATAGAGATCCACACATCAAATTTGGCGCGAATAGCTTTAATGGCAGGGATAACGCGAGAGAGTTCTTCTTCTAAAGTTACATCTGGCGCTCCCGGGCGAGTTGATTCACCACCAATATCAATAATGCTAACACCGGCTTGAATCATTCGCTCTGCTTGCAGTATGGCATTATCTAATGAACTGAATTTTCCGCCATCAGAGAAAGAATCTGGCGTGACATTGAGGATACCCATCACATGTGGGCGGTCTAAAACGAGCGTTTTATTATGTGCTTTTAATATCATGAAAGGCAGGTCTTAAAGGTAAAACATCTTGGCTATAAACAGAAAAACCCTGAGCGTACTCAGGGTTTTAATTTATAGCTTAGTGATTAAGAATCTTTGTTTTGAGCATCATCTGTTTCAGATTTAACTTCTTCAACTTTTGACTCTTCAGCTTTCGGTTCCGCTTTAACTTCTTCAGCCTTAGCTTCAGGTTTTGCTTCTTCCTTTGCAGGCTCAGCTTTTACCTGATCACCCCAACCAGCTGGCTCACGAATGTCGTCTTTACGTTCCATCAAGTCATCAATCTGACCTGCATCAATCGTTTCAAACTTCATTAGCGCATCTTTCATCGAGTGCATGATATCCATGTTCTCTTCAAGAATCTTCTTCGCTCGGTCGTAGTTGCGGTCGATAAGAATACGAATCTCTTCATCGATCAGCTTAGTCGTATCATCAGAAACGTGCTTAGCTTGGCTCATGCCACGGCCTAGGAAAACTTCACCTTCTTCTTCAGCGTAAAGAAGAGGACCTAGTTTCTCAGAGAAGCCCCACTGCGTTACCATCTTACGAGCAATATCAGTTGCTCGTTCGATATCGTTTGACGCACCAGTTGAAACCTTGTCTTTACCGTAGATAAGTTCTTCAGCCAGACGACCACCGTACAAGCTAGAGATCATTGATTCTAGATGCTGGCGAGACATACTTACACGGTCTTGTTCTGGCAAGTACATGGTTACACCAAGTGCACGACCACGTGGAATGATTGAAACCTTATACACGGGATCGTGTTCTGGTACCAAACGGCCAACAATTGCGTGACCCGCTTCGTGGTAAGCCGTTGACTCTTTCACTTCTTCAGACATCACCATTGAACGGCGCTCAGCACCCATCATGATTTTATCTTTAGCAAGTTCAAACTCAACCATAGATACGTTGCGCTTGTTACCACGAGCTGCAAATAGCGCCGCTTCGTTCACAAGGTTCGCAAGATCTGCACCAGAGAAGCCTGGTGTACCGCGAGCAATCAGAGATGGTTCAACATCGCCTGACAGTGGCACTTTACGCATGTGCACTTTAAGAATCTGTTCACGACCACGTACATCAGGTAGACCAACCACAACTTGACGGTCAAAACGACCAGGACGAAGTAATGCAGGGTCTAGTACGTCTGGACGGTTAGTCGCAGCGATAACGATAATACCTTCGTTACCTTCGAAACCATCCATTTCAACTAGCATTTGGTTCAGTGTTTGTTCACGTTCATCATGACCACCACCAACACCAGCGCCACGTTGGCGACCTACCGCATCGATTTCATCGATAAAGATGATACAAGGTGCAGCTTTCTTCGCTTGTTCGAACATGTCACGCACACGAGATGCACCAACACCAACAAACATTTCAACGAAGTCAGAACCAGAGATAGTAAAGAACGGTACTTTTGCTTCACCGGCAATCGCTTTTGCAAGCAATGTTTTACCCGTACCAGGAGGACCAACCAACAGGATACCTGTAGGGATCTTACCACCTAGTTTTTGGAAGCGGCTTGGGTCACGAAGATAATCCACAAGCTCTTTCACGTCTTCTTTTGCTTCGTCACAACCCGCAACATCAGCAAACATCGTTTTGATCTGTTCTTCGCTCATCATTCGAGCTTTACTCTTACCGAAAGACATCGCGCCTTTACCGCCGCCGCCGCCTTGCATTTGACGCATGAAGAAAATCCATACACCAATCAGTAAGATCATTGGGAACCAAGAGATGAAGATAGTGCCAAGCAGGCTCTGCTCTTCAGGTGGTGTACCCTGAACTTTTACGTTTTGATTAATTAAGTCATCAAGTAGCTTTTGATCATAAACAGGCATGTAAGTTACATACTTAGAACCACCACCACGACGAGTGAAAGTGATTTCGCTGTTATTGAACTGTGCGTCTTGAATCTGGCCTTGGCCAACTTCCTGTACAAACGTGGTGTAATCTACTGCTCTGCCGTTACTTTCCCCAGGACCAAAGCTCTGGAAAACCGACATCAACACTACCGCGATAACAAGCCACAGAATTAAATTTTTTGCCATGTCACTCAAGGTGTAAGCCTCTCGATAACTAATTGTAATTAAAGGTAGGGTACTACAGTTTGTAACCTGTAGCCATGTTGTTAACTCTCACTCTTGGAAGAGAATCGTTAACCTTTGTAACCAGTGGCTACGATAAACACTTCACGAGAACGAGCTCGAGAAGAGTCGGGTTTTCTAACTTTCACTGTTTTAAACATCTCGCGGACGTCCTTAACGTATTGGTCAAACCCTTCGCCTTGGAATACTTTTACAACAAAACTACCATTGGTAGCTAGAACTTGTCGACACATATCCAAAGCTAATTCAACTAAATACATAGCTCTTGGCTGATCCACAGAATTGTTGCCTGCTATATTAGGCGCCATATCTGACATCACAACGTCAACCATGTCTGGTTGTATACGTTCCAACAAGGCTTCAAGAACAGCGTCCTCGCGAAAATCACCTTGTAAAAAGCTAACACCAGCAATCGGATCCATTGGTAGCAAATCACACGCAATGATTTGTCCGTTGTCTCCAACAATCTTAGCAGCATATTGAGACCAACCGCCAGGCGCTGCACCCAAATCCACAATGGTCATCCCAGGAGACAGCAATTTATCTTTCGTTTGAATCTCTTCCATTTTGAAATAAGCACGTGAACGATAGCCTTTCTTTCTTGCTTCATTTGCGTACTTGTCGTCGAAGTGTTCCTTCAACCAACGGCCTGAACTGGCCGAGTGTTTCTGTTTGCTCATTGGATACCTAAATTGGAGGAAAGTACTAATTGCTGAATAAATTATAGTCTTCAGCTTTAGATGGCGTTAAAATAGGTTTTTTCAACCCTAATAGTAAAGAAAATTGGCCGCGTAATGAACCTAAGTACCAAACAAAAGCAGCATCTAAAGGGCCTAGCTCACAGTTTAAAACCTGTTGTGCTAATGGGCGCAAATGGACTTACTGAAGCTGTTCTAGCGGAAATCGAATTAGCTCTAGACCACCACGAACTGATCAAGATTAAAGTTGCATCAGAAGACCGTGAGACTAAGCAGCTGATTATCGATGCAATTGTACGTGAAACTAAAGCTGAGAAAGTACAGACTATCGGTAAAGTTCTAGTACTGTTCCGTCAGTCAGAAGCACGTAAAATCGAGATTCCACGTAAATAAGCGAGCTTAATATAAGCTAACTTCACTAATGAGTAGCCACAGCGCTTATCTTTTAGTGTAGCGTGAGAAACGAAAAAGGTCGCATTTAGCGACCTTTTTACTTATCAGAAACAAAGAAAATTCAATTAGATATATTCTACTTTGTCGATTTCGAAGTCTTTATCGCCACCAGGGGTAG
Source organism: Vibrio sp. 10N.261.45.E2 (assembly GCF_002875705.1). Lineage (GTDB taxonomy): Bacteria > Pseudomonadota > Gammaproteobacteria > Enterobacterales > Vibrionaceae > Vibrio. Next base: position 147,570 of record NZ_MCZZ01000111.1, on the reverse strand, counting down.
AGATCATTACTTCGTCGCCTTCCATTTTACCGATAAGACCACGTGCAATTGGTGATTTCACAGAAATGCGACCCGTTTTGATGTCCGCTTCATCTTCAGAAACGATCTGGTAGCGGAATTCTTCATCGGTATCTACATCGATCAAAGTCACTGTCGTACCAAAGATAATCTTACCCGTGTTATCCATCTGAGTTACATCGATGATCTGAGCGAGCGATAGCTTGTATTCGATATCGCGAATCTGTGCTTCACAGATACCCTGCTCTTCACGAGCAGCGTGGTACTCTGCATTCTCTTTCAGGTCACCTAGTTCACGTGCTTCACCAATAGCTGCTGAGATAACAGGGCGTAGCTTAAGTAGGCGATCTAATTCGTCACGTAGCTGCTGAGCGCCACGTACTGTCATTGGAACCTTTTCCATTTTTTACCTCTATGCCAAAGCTTTCTTTGGCCAACATAAATACACCCAACGTATTTATTTGGGTGATAGAAACAAAACGATTTGGCTTAGTGTAAACAAACTTTATGGCTAAATCACCTTTATTCCACTTTGCGTTATAAAAGCTTTATCTAGGTCTAAATTACAGACATCACAGAAATGAATAATAACTTCCTCATCAATAAGTCAAAGAATAAATACCTAAAAAAACAAAAAACAAACAAAACAAACACAGATCACACTTTTATAAAAATACTGTTAAAACAGCAACTTGATAAACAATAAATATAATAAAACAGTGTTCATTTTTTAGTTTTATATCATTTTACTAACTAACTATGGAACTTTAGAGGTAAAAAGTAACCCATGGATTGCACTGGCATTTTTCAGACTTCTGTTCTAATCATGATTATGAAGCCTGATTGATACAGGCAATACACAAAAGGGTTCAAATCCTTAATAAAACCTCTATGGACAGTAATTAGGAAATAATAACATGAACAAGACTATGATCGCGCTTGCTGTATCTGCTGCAGCTCTTGCTACTAACGCAGTGGCAGCGGACGGTAAACAAGCTGGTGGTATCGACGGTACTTCTGTATACAGCTCAAACGGCACTTCTCTAGAGATCGGTGGTCGTGCAGAAGCTCGTCTATCTATGAAAGATGGCAAAGCACAAGACAACTCTCGTGTGCGTCTTAACTTCCTAGGTAAAGTTGAAATCCAAGACGGCCTATACGGTGTTGGTTTCTACGAAGGTGAGTTCACAACTTCTGACTACGATAAAGACGGCAACAATGTTAGCGGCGACAACACTATCGACAACCGTTACACATACGCAGGTATCGGCGGCGACTTCGGTGAAGTAACTTACGGTAAAAATGACGGCGCGCTAGGCGTTATCACAGACTTCACTGATATCATGTCTTACCACGGTAACTCTGCAGCATACAAGATTGCAGCAGCTGACCGTACTGACAACATGGTTTCGTACAAAGGTCAATTCCAAGACCTAGGCGTAAAAGCAAGCTACCGTTTTGCGGATCGTAAAGATTCAACAACTGACACTGGCTACGATGACAACAACGCAGATGGCTACTCTCTATCTGGTATCTACTCAATCGGCGACTCTGGCGTTAAGCTAGGTGCTGGTTACGCTGACCAAAATGAGCAAAACGAGTACATGCTAGCAGCATCTTACCGTACTGAAACTCTATACTTCGCTGGTACATTCACAGACGGTGAACTAGCGAAAAAAGACGGCGACTACACTGGTTACGAATTCGCAACTGCGTACACTCTAAACCAAGCTGCATTCACGCTAACGTACAACAACTCTGAGTTCGACAGCGAAACTGCTGCAGATAATGTTGCAATCGATGCTACTTACTACTTCAAGCCTAACTTCCGTACGTACATCTCGTACAACTTCAACCTAATCTCTGAAGGCGACCAGTTTGGTGATACTAAGAACCTAGTAACACGTCCTGCGTTAAAAACAGATGCTGAAGACGAGCTAGCTATTGGTCTACGTTACGACTTCTAATTCTGATTATCTAATTGATTAATTAGTTAATTGAGAATCAAAACGCCCGCTACCTAGCGGGCGTTTTTTATATCTGTATACTGAAAACACCAGCCATCCAAGACAATCTTCTATGCGCCTTCTATCCACACTACTGGTATGTAGTTTTTCCATTAGCGCTTTATCTGTTAACGCTTTCGCATACGTCCCTCTTAATAAACTGCCCGATGGTAGTAGTACAAGCTTGATACTCAAATCATTGAGTGATGATTCGAGCGAGCTCAATTCCAATAGCGATGACTTTTATCCACCCGCCAGTACTTTAAAGCTAGTGACAGCTTTGGCTGCCAAACTGGAGTTAGGGGATGACTTTCACTACACGACCAGCATTGCTCTTTCTGGGAGTGACTCAATCATTTCATTCAGTGGCGACCCAACACTACAACGTGAGCAACTTAAAGGCCTGTTAGCTCAATACACTAAGTCTCAATCCAGAACCATCAAAGGTAACTTATACCTGGATAACACGGCTTATACCGGCTATCAACGAGCGGTTGGTTGGCCTTGGGACATTCTAGGTGTTTGTTACAGCGCGCCCTCGAGTGCAATGACCTTAGACAGCAACTGCGCACAAGCTTCTATTTATACAAAAGATAACGGTGGCACTCGCGTCTATATTCCCGCTCACTACCCGATAGACGTGACGACCACCGCAGCGACAGTAACTCGCTCCGGGCAGAAGGCAACACAATGCGACTTAGAGCTCATCACCACGTCAAATAACGCTTACAAGCTATCTGGCTGCTTGGTGGAACGTAAAAAGCCACTGCCACTCAAGTTTGCTATTCAAAACCCAGAACTTTACACCTCTCAAGTGGTTCACTCACTACTTAAAGAATTGAAGATCCAGGTTAAAGGCGATGTGATTGTTGGTAAAAAAGAGAAAGCAGACAAAACCACGTTAGTCGCTAGTCACAACTCAGAAAAGCTTCCTGAACTGCTCGATATCATGCTCAAGAAGTCGGATAACCTTATCGCAGACAACCTAACTAAAACGCTGGGTGCGACGTTTTATGTCCAACCGGGCAGCTTCAATAACGGCACTGAAGCGATAAAACAGATATTGCTGACTAAGGCCAATATTGACCTCAGTAAAGCGCAGCTTGTGGATGGTTCTGGATTATCTAGAAATAACCGAATGAGCTCGCAAACCATGGCACAGGTGCTTCGTTATATCTGGGAAAACGACCAAAAACTAAATCTAATTGAAGTGATGCCAACATCAGGTGTAAGTGGAACACTCAAGCACCGCCCAAGCATGAGGAAGGCACCGGTTCAAGGCAACATCATTGCCAAAAGCGGCTCTTTATACGGCAGTTACAACATGGCGGGATATGGTTTAGATGAGTCAGGAAAACCAAACTCTCTGTTTATACAGTTTGTTCGTGATTATTTCCCTGAAAAGCCAGATCCGGACAAACCAGTTGAAGCACCGATCACCCAGTTTGAGCGTGCTTTTTACAAAGATGTGGTTGAATTCAGTCAAACACAAAGCAAGTCGAAGTAATGTTTGGCTCTTTGTAAGCCTCTTCCTAAAAAAATGGCACTGAAGACCTTCAATCTTCAGCGCCATTTTTTTCTCAGAGTTATTTTAGCTATTTTTAATAGCTTTTAAGCAATTCCTAGGAACGAGTTCACTACAGTAAAGTAGATCCACATGCCTGAGATATCGACTATCGAAGCGAGTACTGGGCTCACTAAAACAGCTGGATCAAGCTTAAAGAGCCTAGCAACTATCGGTAATCCACCGCCGAGCACGGTAGATATGGTCACTTGAATGAACAGCGCTACCGCAATGGCTAACGCAATCATGTTGATGTCATAACCACCTGTCGATTGGTTTTCACTGAATAGTAAAATACGACCAATCATCACTACTGCAATCGCTAAAGCTAAACAAATAGCGACTCTAAACTCTTTCCATAACACCTTAGCCCATTGGCGTTTTTTCAACTCACCTGTGGCTAAGGCTCTGATGACTAAAGTCGCGGCTTGGGTTCCGGTGTTACCACCAGCAGCAGCAATTACCGGCATGTAGATTGCCAACAGTACCAACTGACTGAGAATGTCTTCATACTGAGCAATGATAAGCCCGGAGACGATTCCCAATAGCGCTAATGCAATAATCCAACCGATACGCTGCCTAACGTGGCTCATTACACCCGTAGAAAGGTAGCCCTGCTGAGGCTCCACCTCTGAGTAGATCAGCCCTAGTTGGTGAGCTAGATGTCGAGAGCGCTTCTCAAAGCCCTGCTCTTCTAGCTCACTAAGTAAAGTCTGAATCGTACTAAGAGAGCACTGCCCCAGTACTAACACCGCATCTTCAAGCGGCATTTTGTTCAAAAGGTTAATTTGTTGCTCACGTCCATACTGTTGAAATGCATTCGATACAGCTTGGATGTCTTGCTCTGAGTACAGAGCTTCAATAGATAAAAAAGTGTTGTTCATTACCGTCATGGCGAATCTCCCGATTGGCAAAGGTAACGACCATCAAAACAAGTAACTTATAGCTAGTACACCAAGAGCATATAACTAGTGCGTCAACGTATAACTATATACCAATAGCGTAAAAATACGTGCACCAAGAGCTTAAAGCACTGATGTGTCTACTTGTTAGAATCTAGTGTGTGGAAAAGAATGAGGGGGAAAAACAAAGATACCCTACCTGAACGGCAGGACAATAGATCAATACCGAGACAGGTTACTCTTCTCCATTCAAACTAGGAGGATGGTCGGTATTGTTCATAAAAATCTCCAGAATTACTGTCAATTTGACAGCGCGCATAGTGTAGCAATTGGTGTTTCAAAGTTTCGTCAACGTTCTGTCAATAAAAAAGGCATCCGTGGATGCCTTTTGTTCAACTATTGATGTGCATTATTACTTAATAGTAATACGAGCAAACTTACGCTTACCGACTTGGTAAACCGCAGTACCTGCTTCAGGTACGAATTTGCTGTCTTCAATCTTCTCGCCTTCAAGCTTAGCCGCGCCTTGCTTGATCATACGCATCGCATCAGAAGTCGAGTTTACAAGACCCGCTTCTTTTAGAACGTTAGCAATTGGTAGGCCTGCTTCGAATTCAAATTCAGGCATTTCATCAGGAACTTGGTTCTTAGCAAAACGGTTAACGAACTCTTGCTCAGCCGCTTCAGCATCTGCTTCACTGTGAAAACGAGCAATGATTTCTTTCGCTAGAAGTACTTTAACGTCACGCGGGTTTTTACCTGCATCAACACCAGCTTTCAGTTCCGCAACTTCTTCAAGTGGACGGAAAGACAGTAGCTCGTAGTAGCTCCACATTAGATCATCAGAAATAGACATGATCTTACCAAACATCTCGCTTGGCGCTTCGCTAATACCGATGTAGTTGTGCGCAGACTTAGACATCTTCTTAACGCCGTCTAGACCAACAAGTAATGGCATCATCAGTACCGCTTGTGGTTTTTGACCTGCTGCTTTTTGCAGTTCACGACCCATTAGCAGGTTAAACTTCTGGTCAGTACCGCCAAGCTCAACGTCGCTCTCTAGTGCAACAGAATCGTGACCTTGTAGAAGTGGGTACATGAATTCGTGAATTGCGATCGGTTGACCACCAGCGTAGCGCTTTTTGAAATCGTCACGCTCAAGCATACGAGCAACAGTTTGGTTAGAAGCAAGACGAATCATGCCTTCAGCACCAAGCTCAGATAGCCACTCAGAGTTGAAACGAATTTGCGTTTTCGCAGGGTCTAAAATCTTGAATACTTGCTCTTTGTAAGTTTCAGCATTCTTCAATACGTCTTCACGGCTCAGCGGTGGACGCGTTGAGTTCTTACCTGATGGATCACCAACCATTGCAGTGAAATCACCAATAAGGAATGTCACTTCATGACCAAGCTCTTGGAAAGCACGAAGCTTGTTAAAGATAACCGTATGGCCTAGGTGGATATCTGGAGCAGTTGGATCGGCACCCAGTTTAATGCGTAAAGGACGACCTTCTTTTAATTTAGCAATCAGTTCGTCTTCTGGAATCAGTTCTTCTACGCCACGTTTGATCTCGGCTAGTGCAGCTTCAATACTCGCCATTCTTGTTCACTCCCACAGATTTGGCAAAAATATAATAATTAGACATCTTACTTGAATAGCGATGTATTTTGAAACCAGTTACACTATTCCGTCGTCGATTTTCATAATATTTACTGAACGAACCGGAACATGTTGTCTATTTTTGCACGCCTTCCTATTTTGCACCGGGCTTTTATCGCATTTTTTAGTGCCGTAATTTTCGTCGCGATTTTCTTACTCCCCGATGTCAGCAGTTTGCGTGACAATTCGGGCGCTTTAGTTGTGGGAAAACATTACCCATTGACGATCAATGCCTCTGCGCTTATTAGCTCAAGTGACGCTCCACCGACGGCAGTACTCAATTGGGAGAAATACACCGTTCGCTCTGGCGAAAGCACCTCGGTTTTATTCGAGCGTATTGGGCTTTCATACCGCCTGCTGATCACACTACTCAATACCAATGATGATATTAAGAAACAGCTGTCTAACCTGAGACCTGGCGATGTATTGCAATTTGGCTTTGATGAGAACAACGACCTTATTCAACTCAAACGACAACTTAGCGCGTTTGAAAGCTTCAAAATCACCAAATCAGGTGACTCTTTCACTTCAAGTTTTGATAAAAAAGAAGTGGCTTACCAATATAACTATGCAGAAGCCAACATCACCTCTAACTTCTGGAATGCCGGTGTAAGCGCAGGTTTAACTGCAAACCAAATTATGGAACTGGCGGGTATCTTTGGTTGGGATATCGACTTTGCATTGGATATTCGTAAGAACGACAGCTTTAAAATCTTATACCAAGAGAAAGTGGTGGAAGGCGAAGTCATTGGTCGCGGCAAGATCATGGCAGCCGTATTCAAAAACCAAGGTGACTCATTTACCGCGGTATTAGACGATAAAACGGGTAACTACTACGACGAAAATGGTCGTGCGATGAAGAAAGCCTTCTTGCGCTCTCCTATTGATTTCCGTCGTGTGACATCAAACTTCAACCCAAACAGAAAGCACCCAGTAACAGGCAAAGTTCGTGCTCACCGAGGCACTGACTACGCAGCCCCTGTTGGCACACCAATTTGGGCAGCCGGTGACGGTATCGTGCAGAAGTCTGGTTACAACCAATTCAACGGTAACTACGTGTTCATCCGCCACAGCAACACCTACATCACCAAATACCTGCACATGAAGCGACGTATGGTGAAAACAGGTCAGCGCGTAAAACAAGGCCAAACCATTGGTACTTTAGGGGGTACAGGTCGTGTGACTGGCCCACACTTACATTATGAATTCTTGGTTAATGGCGTACACAAGAATGCGCGTACCGTGAAGTTGCCTCAATCTAAGTCGTTAACCGGTAAAGCAAAAGCAACATTTATTGCGAACTCAGAGATTCGATTGAATAACCTAGAGCGATACGGTCAGTTACTAGCAACTAATTAGGTTACTGACGACCAATTAGGTTAAGAGCCATAGAACCAATAAAAAGAGCGCCCACTAAGGCGCTCTTTTTATTTCCGCCGAATCAGAGTCCTCTGTTATTCTTCAGACTTCTTATCTCGCCCAAGCATTAACAGGCAAGGCGTCAATACCAAGGTTAGCACCGTAGCAAACGCCAAACCTCCAGCAATAGCGGTAGCAAGTTGCGACCACCACTGCGTGCTCGGCGCGCCAAATTCTATCTTTTGATTAATCAGGTCGATATTCATCTCTAGCACCATCGGCATTAATCCTAAAATGGTGGTGACCGTGGTGAGCATTACCGGCCTTAAACGCTGAACACCGGTTCTTAGAATCGCATCTCGCTTATCCAAGCCTCTTTTAATTAGCTGGTTATAGGTATCGATCAGTACGATATTGTTGTTCACCACTATCCCTGCCAACGCAATCACTCCAATACCAGACATCACGATACCAAACGGGCGCTGGAAGATAAGCAAGCCAACAAATACACCAACGGTTGAGAACAACACCGCACTTAGAATCAGGAACGCTTGATAGAAACTATTGAACTGAGTAATCAAAATCAAAGCCATCACCGCCAGTGCTACCAAGAAAGCACTTTGCAAAAAGGCTGACGAGTTCTCTTGCTCTTCATTTTGACCTCGAATACGGAACTCAACGCTACTCGGTAAGCCCAACTCGCTTAACGCTTGCTCTATCTTCGGTAGTTCAAGCGCAAGGTTATAGCCCTCTTCCATATCCGCCATAATGTTCACCACACGCTTTCCATCAAGGCGCTTAATCGTGTCTTGCTTATGGTCGGGAATAATCTGAGCAAAGTTAGTGATCGGCACTAAGCCGGCAGGAGTTTTGACTCTTAGCTGGTCGAAACGCCCAATATCGCGCTTGTCATTAGGGTAGCGCACCAAGATATCGACCTCTTCTGAAGAGTCATCAGGCAGGTAATCACCAATCTTGAGACCATTAGTGACGAACTGAACGGTGTTGCCGACCAAGGTCGCGTCTGCTGCAAAACGCGCGGCATCGTCTCGGCGGATATCCACCTTCCAATCGATGCCGTCTTTACTCGCAGTGTCGCTAATATTGGTCAGTGCTTGATTTCCATCCGCCCAATTTCTCACAATTTTTGCGGCCTGATTAAGTTGCGCAGGTGTTTTAGCGGAAAGCTCGATAACCAAGTCATTTTCAACCGGAGGCCCTGCATCAGGGAACTTGTATTCAATCTCGACACCAGCGTATTGATCGGTTTTCACCTTTAACTCATCAATGATCTCCTTAACACTACGGCGATATTGCCAGTCGACAGGAGTAATCGATATCAAACCAATCTGGTCGTCGCCACCAGTACGCGTATAAACCGTATCAAACTCGTCATGATTCAGCATCATCTGTTCAATATCACGCATGATGTCATCCTTTTCTTGGATGGACAGATCACCATGGGAACGCACTTTGACATTAAAGAATGGCGGATCAACTTCAGGGAAAAACTCGGCACCGAGTCCCGCTTTTGAATACGTAAAACCAACCGCAACCGCGAGCAGTATCGCACTGAACAAAATCTTAAAGGGGTGCTTAATCGCAACTGAAAGTGTGTGGTAATACGCCTTAGTTAAGCCAGTGGCTTGTGAAAAATCGCCATTATGCAGTGCGACCATTCGAGCTTGGCTTTTAGACGATACGTATTGAGGTTTGCCAATCAAACCACCGAGTACGGGCACAAACAACAAAGCCATGATCAGTGATGCTGTTAATGTCGCGATCAATGTTAATGGCAGGAACTTCATGAATTCGCCCGTTACATCCGGCCAAAACAACAAAGGAGCAAATGCAGCTAAGGTTGTCGCTGTGGATGCGGTTATCGGCCACGCCATCCGTTTTGCCGCATCTCGGTACGCGGCTTTACGTCCTTCGCCCTCTTGCATCCGCCTGTCGGCAAATTCGGTCACCACAATCGCACCGTCAACCAGCATCCCTACCGCCATAATCAACGAAAACAGCACTACAATGTTTACGGTTAACCCGAATACAGAAAGAACTAATAGCCCCGTCAGGAATGATCCAGGAATTGAAATACCTACCAATAATGCAGTACGAACACCAAGAATCGCGATGATAACAATCACCACCAGAATAATGGCGGATAAGATATTGTTTTGCAGATCATTGAGCATGATCTTCACATCTTTCGATTCATCCCAGGTGTATTTAACCAGCAGGTTATTTGGCCATTCTGCTTGCTGCTGAGCACCAGCCATTACGGCTTTGACTAACTCAACTGTTTCTATGATGTTCTCACCTGCGCGCTTCTTAATATCCAACACCACCGCAGATTTGCCATCTAAACGAGCAAAGCTTTCTGGATCTCGAAACGCTCGGCGAACCGTGGCGACATCACCAAAAGTGACTACCTGTTTACCATCCACTTTGATTGGCAACTCAAGCACGTCTTTTAAGGAGTTAAACACAGAAGGAACCTTGACAGAAAATCGTCCGTAGCCAGTATCAACAAAGCCAGCGGCAACCACTCGATTGTTCAAAGCGATTAAGTTATAGATATCCGCTTGATCTAGGCTGTAACTCTCCATCAACAGGGGATCAACGATGATTTCAACTATGTCTTCCCTATCACCCGCAATATCGACCTCTAATATCTGACGATAGCTTTCGAGCTTATCTCCGACTTCTCTGGCAATTTGCACTATGGTGCGTTCAGGAACAGTGCCGAACAACACAACAGAAAGCACAGGTTGTTCCGAAGCAAGAGTAACCTCATTTACGGTCGGCTCATCGCTGTCTTCTGGAAGTTTTGGCTTAGCAAGGTCAACGGCGTCACGCACATCAGCCATTGCTTTAGTAAGATCGACTCCGACATTAAACTCCAACACTACAGAGGCATGCCCTTCTGCGGCAGTTGCTGTCATCTCTTTTACGCCTTCAATCGACCTCAACTCTTGTTCTATCGGCCTAACCAATAAGCGTTCGGCATCGGTTGGCGAAATACCCTGGTGCCCAACAGAAACATAGATAATCGGGATGGTAATGTCTGGGCTCGATTCTTTGGGGATCGTGATATAGGTGACGACACCGGCGACAAGGATTAGCGCCAATAGCGAAAGCATTGTTCGAGCACGAGACAAGGCTGCATCAATAATTGAATACATCGGCAATCTCCTACTCAGCGGCTACATTTGAGAGTTCAGCACCTTGCTCAACAGCAATCACAGAATCACCGTCACGCACAAAACCTTGACCTACAGTGATGATGTCGACACGTTGACCTAGTCCCGTGAGCCATACTCCATCTTGCTCAGCTTTTACTAATTGGATTTCCACAAACTTCACCGTCGGTGAATCACTAGCCGAGACCAAGGTTTTAACCCCAAGGTTACCCGCCTCATCCAATGCCAGCATCGCTGGTGTAATCTTGATAGCATCTTGTGTTTCTAGGTTGAGCTTTACTTCGGCGCTGACACCTGCAGGTAATAGGCCTTCAGAGTTATCGATCTCAATCTCGATTGGGAAGGTATTGGTAGAAGCAGAAGAGATTCGAGAAACATAACGCAGGCGCCCTTCTGCTTCTTCTCGTCCTAACAGACGAACCAAGGCTGCTTGATTAACTAGCAGATGTTGGATATGACGCTCACTGACATCCGCTTCAATAACAAGGGGATCGAGATCAATCACGCCTGCGACTGGATCGCCAACACCTACGAAATCACCCAACTCGACCATCAAGTCTTGCACCACACCCGAGAAAGGCGAAGTAATCACCGTATTCTTTAAAGCCAACTCCGCATTGCGCATCATGGCTTTCGCTTCAGTTAAAGATGCCTCTGCGGTGGTATAAGCAATTTCTCCTTGCAGACCTCTTTTCTTCAATGATTGCGCCGCTTTGAACTCTTTCTGCTTCAAGCGATACAGAGCTGATGCACGCTCTAGCTGTATTTCCAGATCACCTTTATCTATTTGAGCTATGGCTTGTCCAGCTTTTACTATATCGCCTTTAACCACATTCAATCTGACAATCTTGCCCGCAACTTCCGCCCCTAATCGCGCATGCCTATCGGGCGCAGTTCGACCATAAAGGTCTATCGTTTTATAAGTCGGTGATGAAGTGAATGTTTGAAAGGAAACCTTAGCCAATGGGATTTCTGTCGCTTTTTTTTCAGGTGCTTCTTCTGCTTGTCCTACACCTAAACCAAGCCAGATAGACAACAACACAACTAGAGCGAGAGAAACCAACCACGGCTGTTTAAGCTTCTGAAGAAATGGTGAGTTAGAAAATAGAGTGGGCATAGCAAATCCTTTTGTGGCGCATTAGGTACGTCAATTGGCTCAACAACATCGCGTGCAACTTCCTGATGCACATGAGTAACCTTACCAGACCAATCCCTAACGAAGTTGGACGCTATCGACAATTTAAAAAATATGCCGTGTACTAAAAATGAAGGGAATGCTTTGAAAAGTAATAAGTTGTAAAAACAAAAACGCCGAACATAAGTCCGGCGTTTACGATGTTTCGAATATGGCTTTCGATGAAAGCTATATTTCGGTTCAATCTATACGCTGAATGATGCGCCACAACCACATGTTGTTGTCGCATTTGGGTTGTTCACAAAGAAACGTGCGCCTTCGAGGCCTTCTGTGTAATCAACCATGCCGCCCATAAGGTATTGTAGGCTCATTGGGTCAACAACTAGCGTTACACCGCTGTTTACAATCGTAGTGTCGCCATCATTTACTTTTTCATCAAATGTGAAGCCGTATTGGAAACCACTACAACCACCACCTGTAATGTATACACGCAGTTTTAGTTCTGGGTTTTCTTCTTCAGCGATTAGCGTTTGTACGCGGGTAGCTGCTGCATCAGAAAAAGACAATGGGATATTTACTTCGCTCACGACAACCTCTCTTACCTGTGTCAAAAACAACATGATACAAATCGAATTCGAGACCATAGTTGTTGAGTATTTTCTTATATTCGGGTGATTATCTAATACCTGACTGAAACGTTCAAGTATTCACCACCGGATCCTTCCTTTTACTGCTGTAAACTCGTCAATATCTGGCAATTAAAACGTGTAACCACACAAAACAACCAGATTCGGGTGATTATATGGGCGAAAGCATTCCTAGTTGGATTAGGGATAGGTACAATGCGTGCCAATTGGTCCGACAGTCAAAAGAGGATATATCAATGACCAAATCAGCAGAGCTGTACGAAAAAGCACAGCAAACTATTCCTGGTGGCGTAAACTCTCCAGTTCGTGCATTCAATGGCGTAGGTGGTTCTCCAATCTTCGTTGAACGCGCTGATGGCCCACTTATTTTTGATGCTGATGGTAAAGCATATATCGATTACGTTGGCTCTTGGGGTCCAATGATCCTTGGTCACAACCACGCTGTTATTCGTGATGCTGTGATTGGAGCTGCTCAGCGCGGCCTTAGCTTCGGTGCACCAACTGAAACTGAAATAAAAATGGCTGAGCTTGTATCTGAGATGGTTCCATCAATGGAACAACTACGCATGGTGAGCTCAGGTACTGAAGCAACAATGAGTGCGATTCGTCTAGCTCGCGGTTTCACTGGTCGTGACAAAATTCTTAAGTTTGAAGGCTGCTACCACGGTCACGCAGATAGCCTACTTGTAAAAGCAGGTTCTGGTGCGCTGACTCTAGGTCAACCAAGCTCTCCTGGCGTTCCAGCTGATTTTGCTAAGCACACACTGACTGCAACCTTCAATAACCTAGATTCAGTACGTGAACTGTTCGCTGCAAACAAAGGCGAGATTTCGTGCATCATCGTTGAGCCAGTTGCGGGTAACATGAACTGTATCCCACCAGTAGAAGGCTTCCACGAAGGTCTACGTGAAATCTGTGACCAAGAAGGTGCGTTGCTAATCTTTGATGAAGTGATGACAGGTTTCCGCGTTGCTGAAGGTTGTGCGCAGGCTTACTACAACATCAAGCCAGACCTAACATGTCTTGGTAAAGTGATTGGCGGCGGCATGCCAGTGGGTGCTTTCGGTGGTCGTAAAGAAGTGATGCAATACATCGCACCAACAGGCCCAGTTTACCAAGCAGGTACACTTTCAGGTAACCCTGTTGCAATGGCTGCGGGCTACGCATGTTTGAACCTTCTACGAGAAGAAGGCAACGAAAAGCGTCTAGCTTCAAAAACTAAGCAACTAGCGAATGGCTTTAAGCAACTTGCTGACAAGCACGGCATCCCGATGCTAGTACACCAAGTTGGTGGTATGTTTGGTTTCTTCTTCACAGACCAAGAAACGGTGACGTGCTACGAAGATGTAACCAAGTGTGATGTAGAACGCTTCAAGCGCTTCTTCCACCTAATGCTGGATCACGGTGTTTATCTTGCTCCTTCAGCATTCGAAGCAAGCTTTACTTCTCTTGCTCATGGTTCTAAAGAACTTGATGCAACGCTAGAAGCCGCTGACCGTTCTCTTGCGATCATTGCTGCTGAAAGCAAATAGTCGAAAGCACTTTATAAGTCGCTAACCGATTGAATTAAGGGCTGCATTAACGCAGCCCTTTTTGATGCGCCGATTTAATTAGCCTTAAGCATCGTGCTGAAACTACTCGTCAATTTATTCAAATACTCAACGAAAAGCGTTTAACGTTCCCAGAAAAGAAAAACCAACAACATCAAGGTACCCAGAAACATTCTGAACCAAGGGATCTCTTTTTTTGTTTGCTGTTGTTCGTCTTGGCATTTCTTATCTTTATCACAGCATCCCATAATAAAAACTCCTCATTGCTAACTCTCTGTTTTGCAGCCATTATAAACTCAGAACGCAAATATAGAGACCATTACCGTGTCAGAAAAAATTAAAATCAATTCCAGCCATTGGGTAATCATCATTGCCCTACTCGCGGCGGCTTATGCTTGTTACCTGCTTATTGAGCCATACGTTAACTCAATCGTGATGGCCTTTATCATTTCACTATTGATGTTCCCGATCCATGAGTGGCTTGAAAAAAAGATACCGAATAAAGAAAACATCGTATCCCTGCTCTCTTGTATCATCTTAACCTTTATTATTGTTATCCCTTTATTAGCCGTTTTTGCCGCGATTGTGCAGCAAGGTTCTTTGTTCTCTCAGAACACCTATCAATGGGTAACACACGGCGGTATTCAAACTCTATTCGAACACCCTTTGGTTGTGAAAGCCCTGTCTTTCGTAAACAACTATCTGCCTTTTGACAATATTGAACCTCAAGCCATCGCCCAAAAGGTGGGTGAGTTCGCGACAAGCTTCGGCTCTAAACTGGTTGGCATTAGTGCGAAAATCTTAGGTGACGCGACCAATTTCTTGATGGACTTCTTCTTGATGTTGTTTGTTCTGTTCTTCTTATTAAGAGATCACGACAAAATCATCAGTGTGGTTCGTCATATTCTTCCGCTGTCTCGTAGCCAAGAAGACAAACTACTTAATGAGATAGAGCAAGTATCTAAATCAGCCGTTATGGGTTCATTCCTAACTGCAATTGCACAAGGTATTGCAGGCGGCTTAGGTATGTGGCTTGCAGGCTTCCCGGGGCTATTCTGGGGCACCATGATGGGTTTTGCTTCTTTCATCCCTGTTGTCGGTACCGCACTAATCTGGATCCCAGCAGCAACTTACTTGTTCCTAACGGGTGATACCACATGGGCGATTTTCCTAACGGTTTACTGTGTGGCGATTGTTGGTTCAATTGATAACCTATTACGACCGCTGTTAATGCAAGGCAGTGCAGGAATGAACACCCTAATGATCTTCTTCTCGCTATTGGGTGGTATTCAACTGTTTGGCCTAATTGGTCTTATCTACGGCCCACTGATTTTTGCGATTACGATTGTCCTATTCAACATCTACGATGAAGAGTTTAAAGACTTTCTAAACCAGCAAGACAAGAGTTAACCAACTGTTCAGCAACTTGGTTGCCGAACGAGTATTAAACACTTCAAGCTTTGGGCGGATTATGCGAAAATCCGCCCTCATTTTTTGCTAACGATTCAACAGAGTGTCCTATGTCAGCTTATATTGCCCCAAGCCAGATTGCTCAACGCCAACTCGCCTACTTTGAAGGCAAACATGTTTTAGTTGCCGGTGAGGCTGAAGACTTGTTCCCTGTTGAGTTAGCGAAACATTGTGAATCAGTCACCGTATTTACTTCGAATTACAGCTACTACCGCCAATTGGAGGGTTGCAATACCATCCAACGTTTTTATGGTGCAGAGTTTACCGAAGAGACCAAAGCCGATTTAGTGATGCTGTACTGGCCAAAAGCCAAAGCTGAAGCTGAATTTTTGTTAGCGATGCTGTTTGCTAAGCTAGGCGAAGATACAGAGATCGTCGTAGTCGGTGAGAACCGTTCAGGCGTGAAAAGCATCGAGAAGATGTTTGCCCCTTACGGCAAAGTCGTTAAATACGATTCAGCACGTCGTTGCTCTTTCTACTGGGGTCAATGCTTCGAACAACCTCAAGCATTCAACTTACAAGACTGGTTTAAGACCTACACGGTTAACATTGATGAGCAATCACTGACGGTAAAAAGCCTTCCAGGAGTCTTCAGTCACGGTCAATTCGATGTCGGTAGCCAACTTCTACTTGATACTCTGCCTAGTCTAAAAGGCAAGGTGCTGGACTTTGGCTGTGGTGCAGGTGTATTGGGCGCAGTAATGGCATCTCGTAACCCTGATATCGAGCTAGAAATGTGTGATATTAGTGCATTTGCCGTAGCATCAAGCCAAGCAACGCTAGAGGCGAACGGTTTAACGAGTAAAGTCTTCGCTTCAGATGTCTACTCTGATACTGCAGAAGACTATCAGTTCATCATCAGTAACCCACCATTCCATTCAGGTTTAGACACGAGCTACAGCGCGACTGAGACCTTGCTTGCTCAGGCTCCTAAGCATTTGAAGCGCTCTGGTGAGATGATTATTGTTGCGAACAGTTTCTTAAAATACATTCCGATTATTGAGCAAGCTTTTGGAAAATGCGCGACTCTAAATAAGACCACTAAATTCGCGATCTATCACGCAAACAAATAACCCATCTAGCACAGCGCAGGTTCATTATCTGCGCTGTCTGTTCATATTTTTGTCAAAACTCTATAAAAATGAGCTTTTGCACACGCTTTAAATACCACTTACTTGTCAAAGTAAAAAAACTCGTTAATTTCGTTAAATTGGAACCCGTTAATTCTATTCTCTGTACTTGTTTTCGCCCCTTTTAGCAGTACATCAAAGGAAAGTAGTACCCAATTTATGTTTAGATTTTATCGTAAGCAGAAGTTTAAGCGTCTTCAAAATACCTTAATGCTGGCATTTCTTGTCCTCAGTATTACCCCTGTGACACTTATTGCGATATTTTTCCTTCAATCGCACAGTCAGGATCTTCAGGAACAAAGTACCTCACACCTTGTTTCGGTTCGTGATACTAAGCAGCAGCAAATTGTCGATTACTTACAAGCTCAAGAGTCACAAGTGATGGGCTTTGTTCGCTCAGAATTAGCCAATGCCAGTGGCGGCCGGTTCTATGGATTGATCAATGCCTTCCAACGATTAGGGTTAGATATTGACGAAGCACGCAGTAATGCTCAGCAACGCTACATTCAAGGCTCTGGCGATCAGATCAAAACGTCAATTCTTCCAGAGTCCAGCAGCTTCATTGGCAGTGAGCGTTATCGTCTCCTGCACAAGCGCTACCATAATGCTTACCTAGAGCTGCTTAAACGCTCTGATTTTGACGATATTCTATTGGTTGATATCAACGGAAACGTTGCTTATTCCGTCTTTAAAAATGACGATTACGGTACTAACTTGCTGACTGGAAAATACAAGGACTCCAACCTAGGTATTACCTTTCAACGACTAGCCAAAGACGTGACTGACCGACGTAAATCTAACGAGGACTACACGCCAGTTATCGTTTCTGACTTTAAAGACGAGAACGACAAACAGACCGCATGGTTAGGCGCACCTATCGTTCAGCAAGGCTACCTTCACAGCTACGCGATGTTTAGGCTGCCAATCAATGGCATCACCAAGCTGATTGCAGATCTCAACAAGAGTTCAAATATTCAAACGCTACTTGTGGGTGACGATCACCTGCCACGTAGCCTTGCTCATTCACAAGAATCTATCAATTTGAGCCTTGACGTTGTTGATAAAGCATTGGCTGGCGAAACAGCAGTTGGCACCTTCGACAACACACTAGATCAAGCGATCATTGCGGCCTATACGCCAATTGAGCTCAAATACGCAACATGGGCTCTTGTCGTAGAACTGCCAGAAAAAGAGGCGTTTGCCCGAATTCATCAGTTAGAAAAGATCTTTGTGATCGTGATGCTAACGGCGATCATTCTCGTAGTCGTTGCATCGCACTATCTGTCTAACTTCATTACATCGCCACTACTTAAATTGACGTGGGCTGCTGAAAAAGTGTCTGCTGGCGATCTCGATGAAACTATGATCAATACCGAACGCAAGGATGAGATAGGCCGTCTTGCAGTCAGTTTTGAAAGAATGCAGCGTTCGATTCGTGAAAAAATGCAGCTGATCAAAAGCCAAAACGATGAGCTTGAAGACAACCTTAAGACCATTCAAAAGCAGAACGAAGAGTTGCAGCTAGCGAACAAACTTAAAGATGAGTTCCTAGCCACGACTTCACACGAGTTGAGAACACCACTGCATGGCATGGTTGGTATCGCTGAGGCGTTGATATCCGGTGCGAACGGTCCTATTCCTGCGAACCAGAAGTACCAGTTGGACATCATCATCAATAGTGGTCAGCGATTAGCAACCTTGGTTGATGATCTGCTTGATTATCACAAAATGCGCTATGGCAGCTTAGATATTAAGAAATCAGCTGTTGATTTGTCGGCAGCCACCAGCCTTGTACTAGAGCTATCTCATCACCTATTGGGCAATAAGCCAATCCGTATTATTAACCAAGTTCCAAGCGATTTAGGGCTGGTTTCATCCGATCCTCAACGACTTGAGCAAGTGATGTATAACTTGGTCGGTAATGCTATCAAGTACACTTCCGAAGGTAAGATTGTTATCTCTGCCAGCGTTATTGACGACAACATTCGTGTTCAAGTTGTCGATACTGGACAGGGCATACCGGCTGAGTACCTTGAACATATCTTCGAACCTCTGATTCAAGCAGGACAAGATGCGAGTAACTACCGCCAAGGTGCAGGGCTTGGGTTATCGATCAGTCGTCAGCTAATCGAGTTAATGGGTGGCTCACTGTACGTAAGTAGTCAGCCGATGCTTGGCACCACGTTCAGCTTTACTCTGCCTTTGGCAACGGAAGAAGAGCTTAAAAACTACAACGAATCAGGCAGCTACTCACACTTCCAAGCACCTGATTTAATTGATAACAGCCAACAAGAAAACAGTGTTATCAGTGAGAACCCAGATGGTCCGCTATTGGTTATCGCCGATGATGAACCCGTTAACCTACGAGTGCTAGACAGCTTCTTGAAATTAGAGGGATATCGAGTACGAACTGCGTGTGATGGCCCTGAAACTATTGAGCTGATTGAAAAAGAGAAACCTGAATTGCTTCTACTCGACATCATGATGCCAGGCATGAGCGGTTACCAGGTTTGTGAGTCACTACGAAAGCAATATGACCATGCTCAATTGCCAATCATTATGCTAACAGCGCTCAACCAAGCAGAAGACCGTGTTCGAGGTTTCGAAGCGGGTGCCAATGACTACTTGTCTAAGCCGTTCAACAAACAAGAACTAGCAGCTCGAATTACGGCACACTTATCAGCGAGTAAAGCCGAGCAGAGACGCCTTGAGAACGACCAATTGCAACTCGAACTCAAACACCGAGCTATGGTTGAAGCTAACTTACTAGAAACACAAGGTCGCTTATTAGAGCAATTAGAATCAGCACCAGAGGCCATCATCTGTATTCGCGATGATCAGCGTATTCGCTTTGCCAACGAAGCGGCAGCGAAGCTGTTTAGACGTGGACAAGAACAACTTAAGCGCTCTATGGCCGACGAGATCATCGCACCTAAATACCTTAAGGTGGAACAAGCGCACTACTGCGGTGATATTGATATCTATATAGATGACACACGTCAGCGCATACCAAGTGACATCCTAAAGCTACCTGAAGGCTCAGGGCTCGACACCATGTATATCTTTAATGTAGGTGGTGGTGTTAACTCAAACCGAATCAATAACCTTGAGACGGCTGTTGAGGCACTCTCTAGCTATGCGTTTGAAGGGGACAAAGATAAGTTACAGCAGCTGAAAGAGCTTGGCGGAGAATTTACTCGTCTTGCAGACAAAGCAACGGGGGAAGGTAAAAACAAACAAGAGTTGATGCGTGAAGTGCTGGTCGATGCCATGACTAATGCCATCATCTACTGGGAGTCTGTTACTGGTGAAACCAAGTTTGCTTTCGCCGAGAAGAGTGGCTTGTGGCGCGTCTATTTAGACCGCAGTACGCTTCAAACGCGAACGTTGGATAAATACCTACGTGTAGAAACGCTGCCGAAAACGCCTCGCTGGCGAACGGTATTGAGCTCAATCGAGTTCATACTGGAACACTGTAAAGAACAAACTCCTGAAAGAACCCACATTGAGATGCTAAGGGATAAACTGCAGAAGCTACTGACCAGTTAACCCCTGAACCAACATCACGATACTTTGAATCATGGAGCCCACCTAGCGTGGGCTTTTTTGTCAGTATTAGTATCGCTCAAAGCACAATCGTGTCTATTCAAATACACTTTTTTTACTGTATTAAACAAGAGAAATGGCACGTTACTCAAGCTTAAACAAACACCCGTTCAATCGCTATTTTGAGCCTTATTCTTGGCTGAATTTCACATTCTTCCGACTATTTGTTGCAGTTTGAGAAGCGAGTCACAACAGAACGGCAGATTTAATTTTCTAGGGAAATTTAACGTAAAACTAGCAAGTGACCGAGATCTACAATTATACCAAGCTTAGGTAAAGCACTATAATAAAAAGCCTTTAAAGTTAGTAACCACTTACAGCCAACCAGAACTACAAAACCAAATGCGAGTCACATCACCTTAACAAATGCGCACAAAAAACCATCAAAGCCACCTGTTTTGACGTTAATGACGTGACATTATCTGTTTTTAACGTTTTTGACGGGAAACGAGTTTGATTAATTCATCGATAAGGTGTTTTCTTACTCCTGCCAAAGGCCTACAGGCCACTCTTACCACTTCTCAGAATCAACGATGAATCTGGAGCAACGAAGAAGAGGTAGGCCTTTAACCAGAGTGTGTATCTACTAAACAATTTAGCGACAGATAACATTCAATCCATTAGTGAAATGAAAGCAAATAGTAAGGAACAGCTATGCTTGCCAATATAAAAAAAACAGCAATAGCAACAGCAATTATTGCAACTGCTACAACAGGTTTTGCATCAGTAGCAACAGCTGCAGAACGCAGTGAACTGACCGTTCACCCGAAAGAGTACACTACATTCGTACGTAACTTTAACCCGTACCTTGGTGCTACTAACCTACATACTACAACTGACTTCATGTATGAGCCGCTAGTAGTATTTAACGAAATGCACGGTAACACTCCAGTGTTCCGTCTAGCTGAAAACTTCAAGATGTCAGATGATCTGATGAGCGTTGTTTTCGACATTCGTAAGGGTGTTAAATGGTCTGACGGAGAAGCTTTCTCTGCTGATGATGTTGTTTTTTCTTTCAACCTTGTAAAAGAGAAGCCAGAGCTTGACCAATCTGGTATCAACTCTTGGGTAACTTCTGTAGAAAAACTGAACGACAACCAAGTCAAGTTCACTCTAACAGAAGCAAACTCGAACGTACCTTATGAGATTGCTAAAGTACCTGTAGTACCTAAGCACATCTGGAAAGACGTTAAAGATCCATCAACGTTTACCAATGAAAATCCAGTTGGTTCTGGTCCATTTACAGAAATCGATACGTTTACAGCGCAACTGTACATCCAGTGTGCAAACCCGAACTACTGGGATGCTGACAACCTAGATGTTGACTGTCTACGTGTTCCACAAATCGCGAACAACGACCAATTCCTAGGTAAAGTTGTAAACGGTGAAATGGACTGGACATCTTCTTTCGTTCCAGATATCGACCGTACATACGCAGCAGCTAGCCCTAAACACCACTACTGGTACCCGCCAGCAGGTACACAGGCATTCATCGTTAACTTCAAACACCCTGATGCTGCGAAGCATGAAGCGTTGAGCAACGTTGACTTCCGTCGTGCTTTCTCTATGGCTCTTGACCGTCAAACTATCATCGACATCGCATTCTACGGCGGCGGTACTGTGAACGATTTCGCATCGGGTCTTGGTTACGCGTTTGAAGCTTGGTCTGATGAAAAAACTCATGACAAGTACAAAGGCTTTAACACTTACAACGCTGAAGGCGCGAAAAAGCTTCTTGCTGACGCTGGCTTCAAAGATGTAAACAAAGATGGTTTTGTTGACACTCCATCTGGCAAGTCTTTCGAACTCATGATCCAATCGCCAAACGGCTGGACTGACTTCAACAACACAGTTCAACTAGCGGTAGAACAGCTAAACGAAATCGGTATCAAAGCGAAAGCTCGTACGCCAGATTTCTCTGTATACAACCAAGCAATGCTTGAAGGTACATACGACGTAGCATACACAAACTACTTCCACGGTGCGGATCCATACACGTACTGGAACAGTGCTTACAACTCATCACTACAATCTGGTGATGGTATGCCTCGTTTCGCAATGCACTTCTACAAAAACGAAAAGCTAGATGGTCTTCTAAACAGCTTCTACAAAACAGCAGATAAGAACGAGCAGCTAGATATTGCACATGGTATCCAGCAAATCATCGCTGCAGACCAAGTGACAATCCCTGTGATGTCTGGTGCTTACATGTACCAATACAACACAACTCGCTTCACTGGTTGGTGGAACGAAGAAAATCCAAAAGGCCGTCCAAACATTTGGGCTGGTATTCCAGAGCGTCTACTTCATGTACTGGACCTAAAACCAGTTAAATAAGTAATCGTTCAATCCTTGCGGCGTAACCTCTTACGCCGCTTATAAAAATCCCCACACTCTCAATTGAAAGTATGGCGCTAGTCGTCAGGGGGTTTTTCGTTCCAAATTTCGCTAGGAGCGACCTGAATCCAGAAACAGGGAAACAATCTGGGTGAGTAAGGTGTGAGTTATGGGTTATTTTTTAAGACGTTTGTCATTTTATTTTGTCGCGCTATTAGTTGCTGCGACGTTAAACTTTATTATTCCAAGAGCAATGCCTGGTGACCCAGTTACCATGATGTTTGCGAACGCTTCTGTACAAGTTACTCCAGAGCGTATTGCTGCAATGAAAGAACTATTAGGCTTCGTTGATGGCGGCTTACTGGTTCAATACGCAGCATACATGAAGAACATTCTTAGCTGGGAACTTGGTACATCAATTCAATTCTACCCACTTTCTGTAAACACACTGTTGGGTGGAGCATTCGGTTGGTCGCTTTTCTTAGCTGGCACCGCCGTTATTCTTTCTTTCTCGATCGGTTCAATCCTAGGTATTTTCGCAGCGTGGAAACGCGGCAGTAAATACGATGCCTTCGTAACACCAGGGATGCTGATTCTTCAAGCCGTTCCTCAAGTTGTTATCGCGATGATTGCACTATTTACCTTTGCGATTGGCTTGAAGTGGTTCCCAACAGGTTATGCCTACACTGCAGGTACCATGCCTGACTGGACAAGCTGGGCATTCATTAAAGATGTCGCTTACCACGCATTCTTACCACTGTTCTGTGCTTCTGTTGTTCAAATTGGTGGCTTCCTAGTAAACATGCGTAACAACATGATCAACCTACTAGCAGAAGACTACATCACCATGGCGAAAGGCAAAGGCCTTAGCGAAAACCGAGTGGTGTTCAACTACGCGGCTCGTAACGCGATGCTACCAAGTGTGACAGCACTTTCAATGTCGCTAGGTATGGCAATCGGTGGTCAGTTAATTATCGAAATCATCTTCAACTACCCAGGTCTTGGCAGTGTACTTTTCAACGCAATTAACGCTCGTGATTACCAAGTACTACAAGGTCAACTGCTTATCATGACGCTATTCATGCTGTTCTTTAACCTAGTTGCAGACATGCTTTACGTTGTTCTTGACCCTCGTCTTCGTAAGGGTGGTAAATAATCATGAAAGACTTTCTAAAACTCATTTGGCGTAACCCGATGGCCCTAACAGGCGTCATCATCCTAAGTATTTTTATTCTTGGCGCGATTGCAGCTCCATTGATCACCAAACATGTACCAGACAAGCGTACAGGTAACCCACACGAATACCCTGGTTTCGTGGTGAAATCGGCACAAACTAACCCTGATGGCTGGGTTGCTCAAAACCTAGCAGATGACCGTCGTACATTGATTATGTCTAAAAAGGCAGACCACGTACTTGGTACAACACGTATGGGTCGTGACGTTTGGTCTCAAGTGGTATACGGCGCACGCGTATCTCTTGCTGTAGGTTTTGGTGCGGGTCTAACCGTGTGTTTACTCGCAACTGTTATTGGTGTTTCTGCAGGTTACTTCGGCGGCCGTGTCGATGACGTTCTAACAGCCGCAATGAACATCATGCTGGTTATCCCTCAGTACCCACTACTGTTCGTAGTAGCAGCCTTTATCGGTGAGGCAGGGCCACTCACCATAACCTTGGTTATTGGCTTTATGTCCTGGGCTTGGGGCGCCCGTGTTGTTCGCTCCCAGACCTTAGCACTGCGTGAAAAAGAATTTGTAAAAGCAGCAGAAGTATTGGGTGAATCTTCATTCCGTATCATCTTCGTAGAGATTCTGCCAAACCTTATCTCTATCGTTGGCGCAAGCTTCATCGGTTCGGTGATGTACGCAATCATGATGGAAGCAACGATTTCGTTCTTAGGTCTTGGTGATCCGAACACAATCAGCTGGGGCATCATGCTTTACAACGTTCAAACCTCTTCATCAATGCTGATTGGCGCTTGGTGGGAACTGTTGGCTCCTTGTATCGCACTGACATTACTCGTAACTGGTCTTGCTCTGCTTAACTTTGCTGTCGATGAAATTGCTAACCCGCAACTGCGTTCTCACAAAGGCATGAAGCGTTGGAAAAAACTAGCAGCTCAAGACAAAGAAGAACGTGAACCAGAACTACCACCACAAAATGCACTTTGGAGCGGAGATAAATAATCATGTCTGAACCACTAATTTCTATCCGCAACTTATGCGTGGATTACATCACAGAGTCTGGCGATGTTCGTGCGTGTAACAACGTAAGTTTCGATATCGCTCCGGGTGAAGTATTCGGCCTAGCTGGTGAATCTGGCTGTGGTAAATCAACAGTCGCTTTCTCTCTTATGCGTCTTCATAAGCCGCCCGCTTACATCAGTGGTGGTGAGGTTATCTTCAACGGTGAGAACATCCTTGAATACAGTGATGACCGTATGCAAGCGTTCCGTTGGAGCGAGATGTCGATGGTATTTCAGAGTGCAATGAACGCACTCAACCCAGTACTACCGATGGAAGAGCAGTTCTGTGACGTAATCATGCGTCACACGAACATGACTCGTGAGCAAGCTAAGCAGCGTGCTGAAGGTCTACTTGAAATCGTAGATATTCACCCGAGCCGATTGAGTGACTACCCTCACCAATTCTCTGGCGGCATGCGTCAACGCTTGGTTATCGCTATCGCGCTAGCACTGAATCCAAAGCTGATCATTATGGATGAGCCGACAACTGCCCTTGATGTGGTTGTGCAACGCGAAATCCTGCAAAAGATCTACGCACTGAAAGAAGAGTTTGGCTTCTCAATTCTGTTCATCACCCATGACTTGTCATTGATGGTCGAGTTCTCTGACCGTATCGGCATCATGTACTCAGGTGAGCTAATCGAAGTGGCTAACTCACAAGATATTCTAGAAAACCCTTACCACCCTTACACCAAAGGGCTGGGAAGTTCTTTCCCTCCACTGACAGGGCCAAAGACAAAACTAACCGGTATTCCAGGCAACCCTCTGAACTTATTAGAGATTCCTGAAGGGTGTCGTTTCCAAGCTCGTTGCGACCGCGTACATGAAACGTGTACTAAGGTGCCAACTAAGCTGCGTTCTATCGACCCTGGGCATTTGTCTAACTGCCACCTGTACGGTGACCCAATAGTACAAAGGAAGCTATAGCTTGCACGCTTTTCGGCGTGAATAACTAGACAGGCGACCCGACCGCCTAAAAACAAGCAAAGCGAATAAGGATTCTGGAGACAATTATGAGCAAAGATTTCGGTCAATTATTGGTAGAAGGCAAGAATGTCGTAAAAGACTTCCCGATAAGCAGTACCACCATTCAAACCCCGATGATGCGTGCGATTAACGACGTGTCATTCAAGATGTACAAAAGCCGCGGCTTAGCAGTGGTTGGTGAGTCTGGTTCAGGCAAATCAACAACCGCCAAAATGATCGCAAAAATGTACGCGCCTTCAGGCGGTACGATCGAATACAAAGGTCGTGATATCCAAGAGATCTCAAGCAGAAAAGATCTTATGCATTACCGTGAAGGTGTGCAGATGGTATGGCAAGACCCGTTTGGTTCCCTAAACCCAACACACAACATCTTCCACCACATTGCTCGACCATTGTTGATCCACAAGAAAGTATCTCCAGGCAACAAGAGAGAATTAGAAGAACGTGTTTACGATCTTTTAGAGCAAGTAGGTCTAATTCCGCCAAAAGAGACGGCGAAAAAGTATCCTCACCAACTGTCTGGTGGTCAGCGTCAACGTGTAAACCTAGCCCGCAATATTGCGGTAGGTGCAGAAGTTGTCCTAGCCGATGAACCTACATCAATGCTTGATGTATCGATTCGTGCGGGTGTTTTGAACCTGATGGAAGAGATGAAGTTTGAGAAGCAAATGTCTCTGCTTTACATCACTCACGATATCGCAACTGCGCGTTATATCGCTGAAGATCTTTCAGTGATGTACGTCGGTCACATGGTGGAATGGGGCGATACCGATGACGTTATTGCTAACCCTCAACACCCTTACACTCAGCTACTGGTTTCGGCAGTGCCAGACCCTAAGAAATCAATCCACGATCAACTTGCTGGGAACAAAGGTGAGATTCCTCTTTGGACACCTGTATCAGCAGGCTGCCCATTTGCAGGCCGTTGTACTCACGCAATGGACAAGTGTAAAGAGCAACTTCCTGGAGTGACTCAATTGGCAGAGAACCACTTTGTACGTTGTTACCTACACGAAAGCTAAACAATAAAACCTAAGTTAGGGTCTGCGGGCCCTAACTAATTATATCCAAAACATTCAAGTACCTAGCCAATAGAAACTAGGACTGTCGGAGAATATTGATGCTGTTATTGACCAACCATATTGGCTATGAGTCCACAGGCCCCAAGCAGGCTATCTTACAAACTAAGAAAGCTCGCCTCTCTAGCACAACAGCTCTACTCGTCTGTGCAGACAACCATATGACTGTCGGAAGTTTTGATGTGGTTAAACAAGGCCGCGTAGCAAATTGGCATCAAGGGCAGTTCTTCACTATCGATTTCAGTTCAGTGACTGAATCTGGTCGCTACTACCTGCGCTTTGACAACCTACGTTCAGAAGTGTTTGAGATTGGCTGCAACCTATTAATGAATCACACATTTTCTGATGTGCTTCATTATTTTAAGTCACAGCGCTGTGGCGGTATTTTCGACAAAAAAGATCGACAGGCACAAATTCTAGGTACCGACCGATACGTCGATGTCCACGGTGGATGGTATGACGCATCAGGTGATGTCAGTAAGTATTTTAGCCACTTGTCTTACGGCAACTACCTAAACCCACAACAAATTCCAATGGTAGTTTGGAACATGCTAAAAAGTGTACGCTTGACTAGCCATAATCCAGACTTCCCGAAATTCTCTATGACTCGCCTAACGGAAGAAGCGCTTTTCGGTGCTGACTTCTTGGTGCGAATGCAAGACGCTGACGGATACTTCTACATGACGGTATTCGACAAATGGAGCAAAGATATCAATCAGCGCGATATCTGCGCTTATGCGACTCAAGAAGGTCATAAATCAGCGGATTTACAAGCTGGCTATCGACAAGGTGCTGGCGTTGCTATCGCAGCATTGGCCTCAGCTTCTGAGCTTGAAGTCTCAGGCAGCTACTCTAGCCACACTTACCTTGAAACAGCTGCTAAGGGTTACTGGCACCTAAAAGAGTACAACCTCCAGTACCTGAATGATGGTGAAGAGAACATCATCGATGAGTATTGCGCCCTACTCGCAGCCAATGAGCTCTACCGAGTAACACAGGACGAACAATACCTTTCAGAAGCAAGAACTTGGGCAACTCGCTTGGTTGCTCGTCAACAGTCTGATAATTCGTTTGATCACTTCTGGTCAGCAAACTCTGATGGCTCTCGCCCATACTTTCATGCCGCTGAAGCTGGCCTTCCAGTAATTGCTCTATGTGAGTACATCAACAATGAAACCGATACAGAGCTGAAAGAACAAGCTCGCACCGTTGTTGAACAAGCATGTCAGTTCGAAATCAACATCACCGATAAAGTAACCAACCCATTTGGCTACCCAAGACAGTACGTTAAAAATGTTGATGGTGATAAGCGCGATGCCTTCTTCGTTGCTCAACAAAACGAAACCGGTTACTGGTGGCAAGGTGAAAACGCACGTCTTGGTTCAATCGCAACCATGGCTTACCTAGTTCAACCGCATATTAAAGATACCGCTCTTCAGCAACGTCTAATCCAGCTTTCGCAAAACAGCCTTGATTGGATTTTAGGTCTCAACCCTTACCACATGTGCATGCTCGATGGTCATGGCCATAACAATCCAGATTACCTACCTCAGCTTGGTTTCTTCAATGCGAAAGGCGGTATCTGCAACGGTATTACCGCGGGTTTTGACGATGAGCAAGACATTGCATTCAATCCACCAGCTCAAAAATACGACATGCTTCAAAACTGGCGTTGGGGTGAGCAATGGATCCCTCACGGCGCTTGGTTCCTCTTGGCAACCGCTGCGCAATTCAATTACCTAGCACAGCGTAAGGAGCAATAGTCATGACGCTTTACTACGTAGGTATTGATGGTGGAGGCACGTCTTGTCGCGCTCGTATTCGTGATGACCAAGGCAAGCTGATTGGTGAAGCAAAAAGTGGCAGTGCCAACATCCTTCTGGGTGTTGATGTAGCGATGAGCTCAATTATTGATGCCATTACTCAAGCGGCACAACAAGGACAGCTCGACTCAAGCCACTTTTCAAATATGCATATTGGCCTAGCACTGGCTGGCGCAGAACAAAAATCGGCATGGTTCAACTTCATGGCTCAACCACATCCTTTCGCAAGTATGACGCTCAACACTGACGCTTACGGTGCTTGTATTGGCGCTCACAATGGCCAAAACGGTGCGATCATGATTGGCGGTACCGGTTCTTGCGGTATCTACCTACAAGACGGTGAGCAACACGTGGTTGGTGGTCGTGAATTCCCAATCTCAGATCAAGGTGGTGGCGCAGTTATGGGACTTCGCTTAATTCAACAAGTCCTGCTTGCAGAAGACGGTATTCGCAACAAGACACCACTGACTCAACACGTGATGAACCATTTTGGTAATGATATTGATGCTATCGTCGAATGGTCAAAAGGTGCTATTCCAAAAGACTACGGTCAGTTCTCACCTGTCATTTTTCAACTCGCTAACGAAGGCGATGAGCTAGCTATCGAGATGCTCAAGCAAACCGCTGCTGATATCGAAATGTTTGTGTTAGCACTGCATCGCAAAGGCGCTGACAAGGTGTGCCTAATGGGAAGTATCGCAGAGCGTATTCTCAACTGGCTATCACCACCGGTTCAACAATGGATCGTTAAACCTCAGTTCGACGCTATTGAAGGCGCATTGATGTTTGCCGGAAAATCACAACACAACTTGTATCAACAGGCTTAGCAGGGAAGTTATATGAATTATCGCATCGACTTAGCTGTTCTTTCTGAACAAAAAAATAACTGCCGATTTGGCCTTACGGTACATAACTTAAGTGACCTTGATGTAACTGATTGGTCACTGCATTTTGCGTTTGACCGATTCGTCCTTCCAGAGAGTTTATCTCAGGGTGAGCTAACTCAAGTTGGAAGCTTTTGTTCGTTCAAACCAAGTTCGTCAGTGTTGAAGGCGAACAACCATTACTACCTTGAATTCAGCATTCAAAGCGCCCCATTTCGTTTCTATTCTGACGGGCTAAACGATGCCTTTATCCAAACGCATCACCAAGGTGAAGCATCGGTACTACCTGTCGCAATATCACCCATTGTTCTGGCTTCACCATACCGTGAACGCAATCAAATACCTGAAGTGAATGCTGCTGAGATTGCATTGATTCCTCAGCCAAACCAGATCGAACTTAAGCAAGGTAGCTTCACCCTAAATAGCGAATGCAAGGTTGAGGTTCAATCTCACCTTGCAGATAAAGCCGTCTCTTGGCTGCAACAAGAATTACTTTCAACCTTTGAACTGTCGATTTCGAATCAGCTTCCAACAGAAGAAGGCGATGATATTCTACTTCGCAGCAACCCGACTTTAGACGAAGCCGAATACAAACTCCGCATTACTGAACAACAGATAATTATTGAATCAGGCAGCCAGTCTGGATTTACACACGCTGTAGCAAGTTTGATTCAATTGGTTCAACAACAGGATGCCGAAAACTTCTCTGTACCATGTTGCCAAATAGCCGACCAACCTCGTTTCAAATACCGTGGCATGATGCTGGACTGCGCTCGTCACTTCCACTCAGTGGAACAAGTGAAGCGTTTAATCAACCAACTGGCACACTACAAGTTCAACGTTTTTCATTGGCACCTAACCGATGATGAAGGTTGGAGAATCGAGATAAAAAGCCTACCTCAACTAACTGAAATTGGCGCTTGGCGTGGTCCTGATCATGCACTGGAGCCGCAATATACCCATATTGCTGAAAACTACGGCGGCTTCTACACACAACAACAGATTCGTGAAATCATTGAATACGCAGAACAGCGCAGCATCACAGTAATCCCTGAAATTGATATCCCGGGACACTGTCGCGCCGCCATCAAATCATTGCCTGACATGTTGGTAGAGCAAGCTGATACCACTCAATACAAGAGCATTCAGCACTACAACGACAACGTGCTAAACCCTGGCTTACCAGGTACATACCAATTCTTAGATGCGGTTATTGAAGAAGTCGCAGAGCTGTTCCCGAGCGAACTGATTCACATGGGCGCAGACGAAGTACCACCGGGCGTGTGGACTAACAGCCCTGCAGCTCAAGCACTGATGAAAGAGCACCAGTACCAAGACAGCAAAGACTTACAAGGTCACCTATTCCGCTATGCCGAAAACAAACTCAAGCAACTCGGCAAACGTATGGTCGGCTGGGAAGAAGCACAGCACGGCGACAAGGTGAGCAAAGAGACCATCATCTACTCGTGGCTAAGCGAAGAAGCGGCTGTCAATTGCGCTCGCCAAGGCTTTGATGTGGTGTTGCAACCTGCACAATTTACTTATCTCGACATGACCCAAGATTATGCACCGGAAGAACCGGGCGTCGATTGGGCTGCCGTTATCCCATTAGAACAAGCTTATACCTACGAAGCGCTTGCTGAGATATCCGACACCGACCCAATTCGTAAGCGGATTCGCGGAATTCAGTGTGCTCTATGGTGCGAGATCGTCACCAACCAAAAGCGTATGGATTACATGGTATTCCCAAGAATTAGCGCTTTAGCTGAAGGATGTTGGACACACAAAAACAACCGAAACTGGCTAGATTACCTATCTCGCCTAAAGGGGCATCTGCCATTACTCGACAGACTCAATGTTGATTATCGCAACCCTTGGAAAGCTCAATAAAACAAAACCAAAGCGATACTCATACCGAGTGATTGCTGACTCAAATTAAGGTGCTCAGTCAGAAAAGACTCAGCATCACTATTTAAAAATTAGCTGCATAGATGCAGTTTGTTAAAAAGGAAATGACAATGAAATACGGCTATTTCGATAACGACAATCGCGAATACGTCATCACTCGCCCTGATGTACCAGCACCTTGGACCAACTACCTAGGAACTGAAAAGTTTTGTACCGTGATTTCGCACAATGCGGGCGGTTACTCGTTCTACAATTCTCCGGAATACAACCGTGTTACTAAATTCCG
Organism: Vibrio sp. 10N.261.45.E2; assembly: GCF_002875705.1. GTDB lineage: Bacteria > Pseudomonadota > Gammaproteobacteria > Enterobacterales > Vibrionaceae > Vibrio. The sequence continues at coordinate 115,773 of NZ_MCZZ01000111.1, read as the reverse complement.
TCCAAACGGCACCTTTGACCGTCCTGGACACTACGTTTACCTGCGTGATGATGAAACGGGTGATTACTGGTCTATCTCTTGGCAACCAGTGGCAAAAAGCCTAGATGAAGCAAACTACGAAGTTCGTCACGGCCTGTCATACTCAAAGTTCAAATGTGAATACAGCGGTATTACAGCGACCAAAACGCTATTCGTACCTAAAGGCGAAGATGCAGAAGTTTGGGACGTTGTCCTAAAGAACAACACTGATAAGCCACGTACTATCAGCACATTCTCATTTGTTGAGTTCTCGTTCAGCCACATCCAATCGGATAACCAGAACCATCAGATGTCTTTGTACTCTGCTGGCACGTCTTACCAAGAAGGCGTGTTGGAATACGACCTGTACTACAACACTAACGATTTTGAAGGCTTCTACTACCTAGCTTCAACTTTCTCGCCAGACAGCTACGATGGCCAACGTGACAACTTCCTTGGCATGTACCGCGATGAAGCAAATCCAATTGCGGTTGAAAACGGTAAGTGTTCTAACAGCGCTCAAACTTGTTACAACCACTGTGGTTCTCTGCACAAGCAATTTACGATTCAGCCGGGTGAAGAAGTTCGCTTTGCGTATGTACTCGGTATCGGTAAAGGCAACGGTGAGCGCTTACGTGAGAAGTATCAAGACACAGCAAACGTAGACGCAGCCTTCCAAGGGATCAAAGATCACTGGGACGAGCGTTGCAACAAATTCCAAGTTAAGTCTCCAAACGAAGGCTTAGACACCATGATCAACACGTGGACACTATACCAAGCTGAAACTTGTGTGGTGTGGTCGCGCTTTGCATCCTTTATTGAAGTTGGTGGCCGTACTGGTCTTGGTTACCGTGATACTGCGCAAGATGCTATCTCAGTACCTCATGCCAACCCGCAAATGACCAAGAAACGCATTGTCGACCTGCTACGCGGTCAAGTGAAAGCGGGCTACGGTCTACACTTGTTCGATCCAGACTGGTTCGATCCAGAGAAAGCCGACGTTGAGCCTTCTAAATCACCAACGGTTGTTCCAACACCGTCAGATGACGACAAGATCCACGGCATTGAAGATACTTGTTCTGATGATCACTTATGGATCGTACCAACCATCATTAAATACGTGATGGAAACGGGTGAACATGACTTCTTTGATGAAGTGATTCCATACGCAGACGGAGGTGAAGCCACGGTTTACGAACACATGAAAGCGGCGCTGAACTTCTCTGCTGAGTACGTTGGTCAAACGGGTATCTGTAAAGGTCTTCGTGCTGACTGGAATGACTGTTTGAACCTTGGTGGCGGTGAATCTTCAATGGTTTCATTCCTACACTTCTGGGCTCTGCAAGAATTCTTAGATCTTGCTAAGTTCCGTAACAACGACACTGATGTTGCGAAATACACAGAAATGGCAGCGAACGTTCGCGAAGCGTGTGAAGCGCACCTTTGGGATGACGAAGGCGGCTGGTACATCCGTGGTCTAACCAAAAATGGCGATAAGATTGGTACTGCTCAACAAACAGAAGGTCGTGTACACCTTGAGTCAAACACGCTCGCGGTTCTATCTGGTGCGGTTTCTCAAGAACGTGGCGAGAAAGCGATGGACGCTGTTGATGAGAACCTATTCTCTGAATACGGCCTACACCTAAACTCTCCTTCATTCGCAACACCAAACGATGATATCGGCTTCGTCACTCGCGTTTACCAAGGTGTTAAAGAGAACGGTGCTATTTTCTCTCACCCTAACCCATGGGCTTGGGTAGCAGAAGCAAAACTTGGTCGTGGTGACCGTGCGATGAAATTCTACGACGCGCTTAACCCATACAACCAAAACGACATGATTGAAACACGTTACGCAGAACCATACTCGTACGTGCAGTTCATCATGGGTAAAGACCACCAAGACCACGGCCGTGCAAACCACCCTTGGTTAACTGGTACCTCTGGTTGGGCTTACTTCGCGGTAACTAACTTTATTCTTGGTGTTCGCACAGGCTTTGAAGGCTTAACGGTTGATCCTTGTATCCCAACTGATTGGCCAGAGTTCGAGGTTACTCGCCAATGGCGTGGCGCGACTTACAACATCACGGTTCAAAACCCGAATGCAGTAAGTAAAGGCGTTGCATCTATCACTATCAATGGTGAATCAGTTGAAGGCGCTATCCCGGTACAAGCGGAAGGCAGCGTAAACGATGTTGTCGTCGTTCTTGGTTAGTCATTTAATTTAACGAACAGCTATTGTCTCAAGTCTTTACAGGCTTGAGGCAATGAGACTAAAAGGATTTTCTAATGATTAAATTTGGTACAGGTGGCTGGCGCGCATTCATTGGTGAAGAGTTCACTAGAGAAAACGTCCGTTTGGTGGCGCAAGCGCTCGCTAACATCATCAATAATGAAGATGCTGCAAAAAATGGATTTGTGATCGGTTATGACCGTCGCTTCCTTTCAGATAAAGCCGCATGCTGGTTTGCAGAAGTGCTGGCAGCCAACAACATCAAAGTCAGCTTCATCGATAAGTTTGTTCCAACGCCTATCGTGATGTTCCAAGCGAAAGAGATGGGCTGCACCTACTCGGCATGTATTACCGCTTCTCACAACCCAGCAGATTACAACGGTATCAAGGTATTCATCGAAGGTGGACGCGATGCTGATGAGATCATCACTGAAAAGATCGAACAGCAAATCGCAACACTGACCAACGAAGATGTTATCCGTGTTGATTTCGAACAAGCATTAAACGACAAAGAAATCGAGATCATTAACCCAATGAACGCCTTTGTTGATTCGATCATTAACGCTATTGATATTGAATCGATCAAGAAAGCGAATCTACGCGTGTTGATTGACCCGATGTTTGGTGTAGCGAAAAACGCATTACAAACAGTACTTATCAATGGTCGCTGTGATGTCGACGTAATCAACGATGGCAAAAACCCAGATTTCGGCGGACTGATGCCCTCTCCAAGTGCAGCAACGCTATACCGCTTGAAACACTTAGTAGCAGCAGAAGGCTATGACATTGGTATTGGTACCGATGGCGATGCAGACCGCTTGGGTATTATCGATGAGAAAGGCCACTTCATTCATCCTAACGAAGTACTATTACTGCTTTACTACTACTTACTGGAATACAAAGGTTGGAAAGGCTCTGTGGTTCGTAATATCGCAACCACACACCTATTGGATAAAGTGGCGGCGGATCATGGTGAGAAGAGCTTTGAGGTTCCGGTGGGCTTTAAGCATATCAGCTCGCAAATGGAAGCCGACGACTCTCTGATTGGTGGCGAAAGTTCGGGTGGTTTAACCATTCGAGGTCACATCAAAGGTAAGGATGGCGTATTTGCATCAAGCTTACTGGTTGAGATGATCAGTGTAACGGGCAAGAAATTATCTGAGCTACTTGATGAGATCTACTCGAAATATGGCTATGCCTACACCGCAGAAGGCGACTGTAAATTCAAGCCTTCTGAAAAAGAAGCGCTCTACACTAAGATTTATGTCGAGAAGCAACTGCCTGAATTTGAATACGAAATTGAAAAAGTCAGCTATGAAGATGGCGCTAAGGTGTACTTCAAGAATGGCGGTTGGGTAATTGCTCGCTTCTCAGGAACAGAGCCGTTACTACGAATCTTCGCAGAAATGGAAGATAAAGACACAGCAGAACGTGTTCTTCAAAAAGTGAAAGACTTCCTCTCTCTATAGGCTTATAGAGTGCAGCAGTTTTGGATGGGATTTAACAAATCACTGCCTTGTTAAAGCCTATAGGTGAAGAACTCTTGCCCAGTACTTTGGTGAAAGTACTGGGCTTTTTTATCGCAATTACTATAACGATAAGTACTGCGTTGCCTCTATTTAAAAAGCCAATACGCCTTTGGTATCAACCTTTACGTTGACCGGCATACCCACTTCAAGGGCTTCTGATGAGGTTGCTAATAGTTTCTGACCATGCGCTTCGATAACATAACGACAGTGATCGCCCATAAATTGCTGTTCTAGCACTGAAATGGCACTATCTTGTTCGTAACTTGCATGAATATGCTGCGGTCTTAACAAAAGCTCACAGGTATTGCCGAACTCAATATCCGTTTGCGGTTTAGCTTCAACCATACCCAAACTGGTTTCAAATTCATGCTCTGAAATACGTTGTGCATTGAGGTAGCTACCGCCACCTAAAAAGTCTGCGACGAACTTACTCGAAGGATGGAAATACAATTCAGAGGCTGAACCATACTGTTCAATTACACCATGGTTCATAACTGCCATCTTATCTGCAAATGCAAACGCCTCTTCACGACTGTGAGTTACGAAGATAGCTGTAACACCTTGTTTTTTAAAGATCTTACGAATCTGAGAAATCAGCTCATGACGAACCTGAGTATCAATGTTAGAAAATGGTTCATCCAATAACAGCAGGTCTGGCTTATATGCCAAAGAACGAGCAATCGCGACACGCTGTTGTTGACCACCAGAAAGTTGATGCGGGTATCGGTCACCGAACTCACCTAAGTGAACCAGTTCTAACATCTCTTGAACTTTCTCTTTCTTTTCCTGCTCAGAAAGCTCTTTTAATCCAAAGCCGACATTCTGGTTTACCGTCAGGTGCGGAAACAGAGCGTAATCTTGGAAAATCATACCAATGTTGCGCTGTTCAGGTGGCAACCAATTCTTACCATCATCAATGGTTTGGCAGTTCAAACTCATCACACCGCTACTCAATGGAAGTAAGCCTGCAATCGCCTTAAGTAAGGTCGTTTTGCCGCAGCCGCTCGCACCAAGAAGACAAACAATTTCACCATGCTCAACTTCTAACGAGAGCGCTTCCAAAATGGTTTGCGACTCATACTTACAAGTCAGATCTTTAATTGATAATGCACAACTCATTAGTTTTTCTGCTCCAAGGAACGGTTTACGATGATCAGAGGAATTAAACCTACTAACACCAATAATACGGCAGGCATCGCTGCTAATTCGAGGTGCTCATCTGAGGCATAGTTATAAACATAAGTCGCCAGTGTTTCGAAGTTGAAAGGGCGCAGCAGCAATGCCGCATTTAGCTCTTTCATTGATTCGATAAACACCAGTAAGCCAGCGATCAAAGCACCGCGTTTAATCAAAGGTAAATGAACTCGACGTAACATCTGGTTAGTGTTGCAACCCATTGTTTTTGAAGCCATATCCAGTGAAGGAGATACTTTACTCAAGCTACTTTCAATACTGCCAATCGCAACCGCTGAAAAACGCACGACCATGGCAAAGATTAACGCGAACATGGAACCAGAGAAGATCAAACCCGGTCGCCCCCACTCCATGACTTTCGCAATGTCATTGATTAGGTGATCCATGAACAAAACAGGAACCATCACACCAATCGCTAACACTGTGCCTGGAACGGCATAGCCCATAGACGCAAGACGCATGTATGCCTGACTTCTCTTACCCGGGCTTACTCGTTGATTAAAGTTCACAATGAGAGCAATGATCACACCGATAATCGCAGCCACAATAGAAACATATAAGCTGTTAACCGCGTATTCTCTAAACTCTGGAGTCCAGCTTTGGCCGAAATATTTATAAGCATAAATAATTAATTGACCAAGCGGGAACAAGAATGCGACGCAGACTAAACCCCAACACCAAAATAGTGCTAGCCATTTTTTCCAACCAGACAGGTCATAACGAAAATCTTCACTACTACTGAATTGATTTTGAAATAGCTTCTGTTTACGTCGACTGTATCGCTCCGAGCTTAACAATAGAATCACGATAACCAACATGATTGCCGATATTTTCGCTGCCGCAGTCAAGCTGGAGTAGCCTAACCAGGTATCATAAACCGCAGTTGTTAAGGTGTTCACCGCAAAGTAGCTGACCGTGCCAAAGTCTCCGATGGTTTCCATAGCAACTAAAGATAAACCGACAGCCATTGATGGGCGTACAAGCGGCAAAGAGATTCGACGGAAGCTTTCCCAAGGTGAGCATTTCAATAATCTAGCGGATTGAAGTAGAGAGACGTTCTGCTCCATGAATGCAGCACGGCACAACAGGTATATATAAGGGTATAGAACAAGCGACAGAACAATAATTGCGCCAGACAAGGTTCTAATATCCGGGAACCAATACTCCCCAGGCCCCCAGCCAGTTAGGTCGCGAAGCAGAATCTGCACCGGGCCGGCAAAGTCAAACCAATCGGTAAAGATATATCCGACAATATAAGCTGGCATTGCAAGTGGCAAAACTAATGCCCACTGCAGCACCTTTTCGCCAGGCACACGACACATCGCCATGATCCATGCTGAAGGGATGCCAAATAGCAGCGACAAGAACATGGTTCCTATCACTAAAACGACAGTGTTATAAGCGTAAGTCGGCATCACCGTGGACATCAAATGAGAAAACAGCTCATTTGTCTCACCTACAGCGGTGGTGAATATCGCTAAGATCGGAAAAACCAGTAGTAAAGCGATCAAGCCACTACTGGTGTTCCATAAATAATTTTTTTCTTTCATCGCCTAATTACAACGAGGCTTAATGGAATACAAGTGCAGTTGCAAATACATCTCATGCCCTTTTAGTGGTGGGGGTTATTTATACCCATATACTGTAATGACTTCAAGATGAGATGCTCATAACTCAAGGGTTCAACGGCTAGCTTTGTATCAAAACGTAATTTTCCAAAAACAAACAACCCCAAGTTACCGAAAGTGGTGACTTGAGGTTGTCATTTTACTTAGGCCGAAGCCTACAGTAATAAATTAAAGATCGAACTTAACTTCGTCTAATAGTTTAATTGCTGCTGCGTGGTGGTCAGCAATTTGGTCTAGAGAAATTGTATCTGCTTTGAATTCACCCCATGAAGCAACAAGCTCAGAAGGTTTAACATCAGCTTTCACTGGGTATTCATAGTTCACTTCTGCGTACATGCTTTGTGCTGTGTTACCCGATAGGAATTCCATTAGCTTAACGGCATTCTCTTCGTTCGGAGAGTATTTAGCCATTGCCATACCAGAGATATTCACGTGAGTACCCGTTGTCTCTTGGTTAGGGAAGTTAATGTAAACAGCGTCAGCCCAAGCTTTTTGCTCTTTATCGTTAACCATCTTGCCTAGGTAGTAGCTGTTACCAAGAGAAACGTCACATAGACCTTCTTTGATAGCTTTAACTTGTGCACGGTCGTTGCCTTGAGGCTTACGAGCTAGGTTAGCTTTTACGCCTTCTAGCCATTCTTTAGTTTCTGCTTCGCCTTTATGAGCAATCATAGAAGATACTAGAGAAACGTTGTATGGGTGCTTACCGCTACGAGTACAGATTTTGCCTTTGAATTCAGGCTTAGCTAGGTCAGCGTAAGTGAAATCTTCACCTAAGCGGCCAACACGGTCACGAGAAGAGTAAACGCTACGTGTACGTGTTGTTAGAGCGAACCACTCATTGTTTGTATCTTGGTATTGAGCAGGAATATTCTTTTCAAGAACTTCGCTTTCAACAGACTGAACTAAACCTTGTTTAGTTAGCTCAGATAGACGACTGATGTCTACAGTTAACACTACGTCTGCAGGGCTGTATTCGCCTTCTTGAGCTAACTTTTCTGCTAAACCTTTTTTAGCAAACTTAACGTTTACTTTAATGCCAGTCTCTTTTGTGAATTCCTTGAACATTGGTTCAACTAGGAAAGGTTGACGGTAAGAGTATACGTTCACTTCTTCCGCAGCCATTGCAGCAGGGGCAATGACACTACACGCTAGAGCTGAAAGTGTTAGCAGTTTTTTCATGGTAAAATCCTTTATATCGAAATGATAATCTATATCAGTTGCGTTATTATATTCATCAGTAACACAATTACAATGATGTCCGACAAAAAAATTGTTCGCTCTGCGCCATCAGTCTCGCACTTTTGTAACAATTCATTTCAAAGCGACCACTTATGCTTGCGAAGCGTTGCCGGCTAGCTCGGTTTATCTACATCAATCAAAACTACTCGACCATTAATAACAAAACCCCACAACCAATAGCTATGGGGTTTTCTTTGTCCTGCCTAACCCGTTCAGATTAGACAAATACTATTGATTATTTTACTGATACAAACTCTGGGTAAGCGCCAACACCACAATCGTGCATGTCCATACCTTCTAGCTCTTCATCTTCACTAACACGAATACCGATTGTTGCTTTAAGCACTGCCCATACCGCTAGGCTCGCACCGAATACCCATGCAAAGATTACTGCTGCACCGAATAGTTGAGCACCAAATGTTGCATCAGCGTTGCTTAGTGGCACAGCCATTAGACCGAAGAAACCACACACACCGTGTACCGAGATAGCACCTACTGGATCATCAATCTTAGCTTTGTCTAGAGCGATGATGCTAAATACAACCAATGCGCCAGATACCGAACCAATTGCTACTGCGAATAGAGGTGATGGTGATAGAGGGTCTGCAGTGATTGCTACTAGGCCAGCTAATGCGCCGTTAAGAATCATTGTTAGGTCTGCTTTACCCCAAGTTGTTTTACATACTAGTAGTGCTGCGATTGCACCCGCCGCTGCTGCTGCGTTGGTGTTAAGGAAGATTTGACCCACTGCTGTCGCATTCTCGAAGTCTGAAACCATTAGTTGAGAACCGCCGTTGAAACCAAACCAACCGAACCAAAGGATAAATGTACCTAGCGTTGCAAGTGGCATGTTTGAACCAGGAATCGGGTAGATTTCACCGTTTTTACCGTATTTACCTTTACGAGCACCAAGTAGTAGAACGCCTGCTAATGCAGCGGCTGCACCAGCCATGTGCACGATACCTGAACCTGCGAAGTCACTAAAGCCAGCTTCAGATAAGAAACCACCACCCCATGTCCAGTAACCTTCCATTGGGTAAATGAACGCTGTTAGAACAACAGAGAAGATTAGGAATGACCAAAGCTTCATACGCTCAGCAACCGCGCCAGATACCACAGACATTGCTGTTGCAACGAATACTACCTGGAAGAAGAAATCTGACTCTAGAGAGTGGTCTGCACCTTCACCTTGAGTACCAATTAGAGTACCAAATGATGGCAACCAGCCGCCTTCACCGTTGTCGACATACATGATGTTGTAACCAACCACTAAGAACGCTGTACAAGCAATCGCGTACAAACAGATGTTCTTAGTTAAAATTTCAGTGGTGTTCTTTGAACGAACTAGGCCAGCTTCTAACATCGCGAAGCCTGCTGCCATCCACATTACCAACGCACCTGAAATGAGGAAGAAAAAAGTGTCTAGTGCGTAACGTAGTTCCGTTACTGTTGTTGTAAGTTCCATATTAAAGTCTCCAGTCCTTGTAATTCTTTAAAGTGCTTCAGCGTCCATTTCACCTGTACGGATTCGTACGGCTTGGCTTAGGTCATACACAAAAATTTTACCGTCACCGATTTTCCCGGTATGTGCTGCTTGGCTAATCGCTTCAACAACTCGGTCAACGTTTTCAGCTTGAGTTGCGATTTCTAGCTTCACCTTTGGTAGGAAATCTACTTGGTATTCCGCACCACGGTACAATTCTGTGTGTCCTTTCTGACGACCAAAACCCTTCACTTCAGAGACCGTCATACCTTCAATACCCACATCAGAGAGCGCTTCGCGTACATCGTCTAATTTGAATGGCTTAACAATGGCATTTATCAGTTTCATATTCGTTCCTTAAATTCTTACTTAATCCGTTAATTCTCTTATTACAATCCAAGTAGCGTGCCAAAAAGTTAACTTATTGATTTCAAATAAAAACAAGATGATAAGTCCCTAATAACGAAAAAGGCCGCACCATATTGGTGCGGCCTTTTCACTATCTTAATGCGTGATGCTCTTATTGCTCCAGTTTTGGGCAACGGAGCCTTCAAGGCTCTGAATGACTAACAAATAGGTGTTAGAGACTAGTAACCTAAAAAGTCAATCCAGCGTTCGATGAGTAGTTCGAAATCGTCGATTCCACAGCTTGCTTGGCTTTCACAGTTATAGAAGTCAAACTCACTGCCCTCTTCCATCTCTTGCTCATGCGCTAACACGTTTTCTTGAATCGTTACTTCATCTTCATTAATCGCAAGACTAATCTCTTTGCCAAGCAACGTCACTTCATTGCTCAGATCCTGTCGAGATTGCTCAATAAGCGCCATCACATGATCTAATTTCTGCTTATCTTTGCCGATCTCTTCTTGTAACCAGCGGCCAACGATCTCGTGCCCCATACTGCATTTCACATAGTATTCACCCATTAGAGTGTTTCTAGTAAATTCGAATTCCATAGTGCCTCCACGCAGTTACTGCAGACAGGGTTAAAAATGAGGCGAGAGTATATAGCGAAGTGCTTAAGAGGTCGAGTCGCTCATCGCCCGGTATTCAGACATAAAAAAACGCCTTCTACGAATAGAAGGCGTTTAATCAGTTATTTAACCAGTCAGCGATTAAGCCGGCTCTTGGAAGATAACCGTATCAGCTTTCTCCGTGTACTGACCCATTTTATGGAAGTTCAGGTAACGGTATGTATCTGCAGCCGTTGCATTAATCTTCTCTGCGTACTCTAGGTACTCTTCTTTTGTTGGGATACGACCAAGTATCGCACCAACAGCAGAAAGTTCAGCAGAAGCTAGGTAAACGTTAGCACCTGTACCCAAACGGTTCGGGAAGTTACGAGTAGACGTAGACATTACTGTCGACTTATCTGCAACACGTGCTTGGTTACCCATACACAGTGAACAACCCGGAGTTTCGATACGAACCCCAGCACGGCCGAAGATGCCGTAGTAGCCTTCTTCTGTCAGCTGGTCTTTATCCATCTTAGTTGGCGGAGCAACCCATAGGCGAGTGTTTAGAGAGCCATTGAACTCTTCAAGCATCTTACCTGCAGCACGGAAGTGACCGATGTTCGTCATACAAGAACCGATGAACACTTCTTGAATCTCAGTGCCTTGAACGTCAGAAAGAAGACGAGCATCATCTGGATCGTTTGGAGCACATAGGATTGGTTGATCGATGTCAGCAAGGTCGATCTCGATAACATGAGCGTATTCAGCGTCTGAATCAGCAGACAGCAACTCAGGGTTAGCTAGCCACTCTTCCATAGCTGTAATACGACGTTCGATAGTACGAACATCACCGTAACCTTCAGCGATCATCCACTTAAGCATCACGATGTTCGAGTTCAAGTACTCAGAGATAGACTCTTCAGAAAGCTTAACCGTACAACCTGCTGCTGAGCGCTCAGCAGATGCATCAGAAAGTTCGAATGCTTGCTCAACAGATAGGTGCTCAACACCTTCAATTTCTAGTACACGACCAGAGAATTCGTTGATCTTACCTGCTTTCTCTACAGTCAGTAGACCTTGCTTGATGCCGTATAGAGGAATTGCGTGTACTAGGTCACGTAGCGTGATACCTGGCTGCATTTCACCTTTAAAACGAACCAAGATAGATTCAGGCATATCAAGTGGCATAACACCCGTTGCTGCCGCGAATGCGACTAGGCCAGAACCCGCAGGGAACGAAATACCTAATGGGAAACGAGTATGCGAGTCACCACCTGTACCAACAGTATCTGGAAGCAACATGCGGTTTAGCCATGAGTGGATAACACCATCACCCGGACGAAGTGAAACACCCGCACGGTTCATGATGAAATCAGGTAGTGTATGGTGAGTGTTCACATCAACCGGTTTAGGGTATGCAGATGTGTGACAGAAAGACTGCATAACTAAATCAGCAGAGAAACCAAGACACGCAAGGTCTTTAAGCTCATCACGCGTCATAGGACCGGTAGTATCTTGAGAACCCACTGTCGTCATTTTAGGTTCACAGTACTGACCAGCACGCACACCTTCAACACCACATGCTTTACCTACCATCTTCTGAGCAAGCGTGTAGCCTTTATCAGATGCTGATGGGTCGATTGGTTTAGCAAATAGGTCCGTTTCAGCTAGACCTAGAGAATCACGAGCGCGACCCGTTAGACCACGACCAATGATCAGTGGAATACGGCCACCAGCACGCACTTCATCAAGAAGCACTTTGCTAAGCTCAAAGTTTGAAATCACAGAACCGTTCTTGTGAACAACACCTTCGTATGGGTAGATATCAATGATATCGCCCATGTTCATGTCTTGTACATTCAGCTCAATTGGTAGTGCGCCTGAATCTTCCATTGTGTTGTAGAAGATTGGTGCAATTTTACCACCAAGACAAACACCGCCAGTACGCTTGTTTGGTACGAATGGGATATCTTCACCCATGAACCAAAGTACTGAGTTTGTTGCCGATTTACGTGAAGAACCAGTACCAACAACATCACCAACGTAAGCCAGTGGAATGCCATCTTTTTGCATTTCTTCAATTTGATTGATTGGACCAACGCTACCCTGTTCATCAGGAGTAATGCCATCACGTTCCATCTTCAGCATCGCTTTTGCGTGTACTGGGATATCAGGACGTGACCATGCATCAGGCGCTGGCGATAAGTCATCAGTGTTAGTCTCACCAGTAACTTTGAATACTTTAACGGTGATCTTTTCTGCAACTTTGTCTTTAGATGTAAACCATTCAGCATCAGCCCAAGATTGAAGTACTTGTTGCGCTGAAGCATTGCCCGCTTTCGCTTTCTCTTCTACGTCGTAGAACGCATCGAACATCAGTAGAGTATGAGACAGGGCTTTAACCGCGATTGGAGCAAGCTCGGCATCGTCTAGTAGAGAGACTAGAGATTCGATGTTGTAACCGCCTTGCATAGTACCAAGCAGTTCTGCAGCTTTTGCTTTGCTTACTAGTGGAGAAGCTACTTCACCTTTAGTGATAGCCGTAAGAAAGCCTGCTTTTACGTAAGCGGCTTCATCTACACCCGGTGGAATGCGGTTTTCTAGTAGGTCAAGAATGATTTCTTCTTCACCTTGAGGTGGATTCTTCAGAAGTTCAACTAGGCCAGCAACCTGCTCAGCATCTAGTGGTTTTGGAACAACTCCTTCGGCAGCACGTTCTTCGACGTGTTTACGGTAGGCTTCAAGCACGACTTTTTTCCTCTCATTGCGGTTCACTTCTTCCCTTCATAATTGTTAGTAAAATAAAGAAGTGAACATCCTTGGAAACTTGGCTCTCCATTGCCATTTTTGTCATTCAATTTGTATTGATGAGCGGCGTCATAGAGGCCAAACTGTGGGCGGTAGAATAGCAAATTTAACGTTAAATTAAAATCTTATCATTTTGACCAACATAGCAAGTTAAGACGAAAGTCCCACTATTTTTGCCTAATTACGCACTTAAATGGCGACTCTACGCATGATTATTTGTAAGAAGTACCTACAATCAGATACACCGAATCGAAGTTATCTTCAGTTCGCCCATAAGCTAAAATGATCGGCCCGATGGGTGAATCGACACCCGCGAAAACAGAACCCGCGGTGTACATTGGTGCTTCATCAATGCTCAAATCATTGTTCGACCAAACACCACCGTGTTCGATAGACGCCCCCACGTAGAATGGTGACTCAAAGAGGCCGAAGTCATTTTCAAACCACTTATAACGATAGATAAGGCTCGTATAAGCCAAGTTTTGACCGATCAGACTATTTCTTGGAATACCTGACAGATTCAGAAAGCCACCAAGCTCTTTAGGATCAATAGGGAAGATCGAGTTCTTACTCTCTACAATCCCATAATCAAGCTTTGCGACTAAAGTATGCTTCTCAATACTCTTTGCTGCCATCAGATTAGCCGAAAACTCGTAAACAGTATCGCTCTCAGACGTCAACTCGGTGTCGTTAATAGAGGTATCATTCTGAAAATCATCATGGGAAACAAGGTATTCTAAATCAACAAAATAACCTTCGGTTGGCAAACTGAAGTTATCCAAAGTATCCAATCGATAACTTATAAATCCACCGATACGAGTGTAACCACCACTGCCCAATGAAGGTAAAGAAGACACCTCAACATCTCCGTCGGTGTAACGAGCACCAAATTTCAACTCTTGCCACAAGGTTGGTTGGTAGCCTAATGCCAATTCACCGACATACTCGCTGTAGGTCATTGGAAAGTAGTCTCTCGTTACGTCTAGCGTTGGCTCTTCAATTTCGTCAATATCGACCGGGAGGTTTCTATTTTCCTTACTGTAAACAATCGATGCTGAAGTGAACAATTTTTGGCTTGAAAAGAATGGCGAGTAAAGTTCGGCCTCAATTCGTTTATCTGTTCCCATCTCAACATTAGTTCTTAGTTCTGCACCGTGTGAGTTGATATCGGTAAAGTTGGCAGAGACACCGATCGAGTACTGACTGGTTGTCGAGAAATCATCTTCAAGAAAGAATCGAAAGTTGAGGTAGTTTGGGCCCCAAGATTTTTCGTTCACATCAACCTGCAGTTGGTCCTCACCATCAACGTTGTCAAACTCATAAGTCACCAACTCAAATCTATCTAGCGCATAGAGATCTTGCACTTTAGATTCAATTTCACTGGTCTTTAGCACCTTACCTGAATATAGGTTTAAGCGGTTTTCGAGCAGCTTGTCTGAATAGTGGGTGTTGTTGTTGATAACAACTCGATCAACGACGGTCTGGTCACCATGCTTAAGCTGCTTTCGAGCTTGCTGCTTATGCTCGATATACTTCTGGTAGTCAGCATTAGAGAGCGACAGCTTAGAAAGCTCTGAGCTATTCTGAATCGCAGCGTCATAACCCGCTTGGTAGGCACCCGGCATCTTATCGAATTCTGTCGTTTCCATTTGCCCAACATCAGGGCGCAGGAAAACATCATCATCGGTCAGTGTTTCAGCTTGCTCTTGGGTACTGCGTTGAACTAGGTAGTTAGAGAGTTGGTCTGCGGCCGCTAGAAAGTTCGTGAAGTCTTCTTTGCCTTTGTAGTTGGTGCTGATATCCACTGCAATAACGATGTCTGCTCCCATCGCTCGGGCAACGTCGACGGGCATATTATTAGTGACACCACCATCAACGAGCATTCGACCGTCAAGGGAATAAGGGGGAAGCGCGCCGGGTACCGACATACTGGCCATCATGGCATCGACAAGGTGACCATGATCGATGACCACTTCTTCAAGTTCGATAATATCAGTTGCTACTGAACGGTAGGGAATAGCAAGATGGTCAAAAGAGTCGAGTGGAGAGAGGTTACCGGTGGTCTCACGCAGAATACGCAACATATTCTGACCTTGAACCACACCTTTCCTTGCTTTGATTTCGCCCCAACCTAAGCCGAGATCGGTGTTCAGTTGGTAACGATCTTCATACTCTTTGTCACGCACTCGGCGCTCACTACGGTTAACGCGATCACGATAACCACGATTCCAATCAACCGTATAAATAAAGCTCTCAATCTCGCCTGCGCTCATCCCTGTCGCATAAAGACCACCAACATATGACCCCATACTGGTACCGGTAATATAATCCACCGGAATTCGCATCTCTTCAAGCGCTTTAAGCACACCAATATGTGCAGCGCCTTTTGCCCCACCACCAGCAAGAACGACAGCAACGGTTGGCCTTTTATGAGCTTGTTCAGCCTGCTGAGATTGATCAACCTGTGTCGCGGTAGATGCAAACAGCTGAAAACTGATCACAGTACCGACAATGCCTAAGCTGCTCACTAACCAACGAGAAATCATTATCTTAACTATCCTTGTCATTCTTTTCTGTTATGACTTTACCACTGAAAAAGCTTCTTTAGCCACTGTTTTGGTTGACTTTCACAGCTCTTTTTAATGTTTCCATTCTCATCCCAAACTGGCAGTTTGACAGTACCCTCGCAATCAAACTCCAAAGCCCCCTCAGTAGTTCGTGTAAAGCTCGCCGTTGCAATTCCAGTCGGCCAAGGCAGCAATAACTGCTCTGGTGTTCGGTGTTTGAGATAATCAGCATAAACACGTAACGCACCACTCGAACCAGTAAGCTTAGTCGGCTTATTATCATCACGCCCTAGCCAGATAGTCGTAACTTCACGGCCATCAACACCGACGAACCAACTATCTCGACTGTCATTACTGGTACCTGTTTTACCAGCTAACCCTGCCCATGCAAACTGACCTTGTAAGAAACGACCTGTACCTTCCGATACACCCCGCTTCATCGCATAGGTTGTTAACCAAGCCGCTTGCTGGTCAACGCTTTGTGATACACGAGGAATCGACTGATACAAAACCTCGCCATCAGTATCAACCACAGAACGAAGTGCCGACAAAGGCGCGATACGACCAGAGTTAGTGATGGTTTGATACATCTGCGCGACTTGGAACGGTGTTAATGAGAACGAACCCAAAAACATCGACGGCACTGGACGAATCTCATTTTTATCGACACCCAGCTTTCCAATCGTATCCGAGACGCCATCAATACCCAACTGCATCCCCAAACGAACCGTTGGTACGTTGTAAGACTTAGAAAGCGCCACGTACAAAGGCACATCCCCTCGGAACTTACGATCGAAGTTTCTTGGGCTCCACACACTGCCTTTACTGCCTTTCAAACTCAGTGGCGTATCTTTCAATGTTGTCGCCAACGTGTACTTCTGAGGTTGCTCTAGTGCGGTTAAGTAAATTGCAGGCTTAACCAAAGAACCAATAGGACGACTCGCATTCAAGGCACGGTTAAAGCCATCGTAACCAGTACGTTTCCCGCCTACCATAGCTCGGATTTCACCGGTATTTCTATCGACAGCAATAGCCGCAGCTTCCAGTTTGTTACCTGCGGTTTTCGATAAATCAGGCACCTTACGTGCAATCGACTTCTCTAATTTATCTTGGGAAACCGGATCCAGAGAGGTGAAGACTCGAATGCCTTTTTTCGCTTCAAACCGATCACCTACATACTTCTTCAGCTCAATGTTAACTTGTTGAAAGTAAGCGGGCTGACGGCTAGCAATACGTGGGTTGTCTTGAATATCCAAATCACGACTCGCCGCTTCCTCGTATTGTCGCGGCGTTAATATGTCTTGTTGCATCAACAAGCGAAGGACCAGATCTCGTCGAGTTTTTGCACGCTCGGGATAACGAACTGGGTTGTAGTACGACGGTCCTTTCACCATACCAACAAGCAGTGCAAGTTGGTCGATGCGAAGCTCTTGAATAGGTTGACCGAAATACAAGCGAGACGCTAAACCAAAACCATGAATCGCTTGCCCGCCGTTTTGTCCAAGGTAAACCTCGTTTAAGTAAGCCTCTAAGATACGGTCTTTGCTATAACGATGATCCAAGATAAGCGCAATGTAGGCTTCACGAACTTTACGCCACAATGTACGTTCACTGGACAGGAACAGGTTTTTTGCCAACTGCTGGGTCAGCGTACTACCACCTTGCACTGTTCGTCCTGCTTTAACGTTAACAACCATTGCACGAGCGATGGCCAGTGGTGACACACCATCATGTTGATAGAAGTTTCGGTCTTCAGTTGCCAATAAAGCATCAACCATCACTTCTGGGAATTGATTGCGTTTTAAGAACAAGCGTTGCTCATCATTACTTTTTTCAAGCATACCGAGCATTTTCGGTTCAACACGCAGATAACCCATGTCGCCTTTCTTCTCCAGCGACTGAATACGAGTTAACTCATTGCCGTTGAAATGCAGCATCACGTGACGATCCGCTTCAGGCCCATCCACAAACTCGAACGGGCGACGAATCATTTCAATCTTAGTTGAAGAAGATGAATATTCACCAGGGTGACGAGGTGAGCTCACCTTACGATAGTTGAGTACATCGAGCTCATTCTTTACCTGTACCAAACTCACCGGTGCTCCAGGAGACAGATCTAGTACTCGCGCATAAACCACGGTTGGCAAATCAAACAGCTGACCTTCAAAGCGCTGCTTGACCACAGAATCAAGATAAATACCGACAAACAACAACAAGGCCGCGAGCGCTAAGCCAGCTTTCCAAGAAATGCCCCATAGGATTTTCAACCAACCTCTTTTGCCAGATTTCTTAGCCTTGGGTTTAGTCTTTTTCGCAGCCGCTCTTGGTTTTCTTGGCTTGGCTTTGGTCGCTGGTGACTTCTTTGCTGGCGCTTTTTTAGGTGGTGCCTTTTTTGGCGTTAACATTTTGGTCATCATCGATTCAACTGTCGTTTGGTTTTAGTGGTTGCTACATGAGTAGCAGGGTCATCCGGCCAAGGATGTTTTGGGTAACGGCCTTTCATCTCTTTTTGTACTTCTTTGTACGCGCCAGCCCAAAAGCCGGCTAAATCTTGAGTAATTTGCAGTGGTCGCTGTGCTGGAGAAAGTAGCTCAAGCACCACTTTTTTGCGCCCTTGCGCTATCAATGGCGAATCTTGTTCACCAAAGACTTCCTGCATTCGCACTGAGATCACTGGTTCAGATTGATATTGATAACGAATGGCCTTCTTGCTGCCTGTAGGCATCAGATAATGCGTTGGCAGCCATTGATCTATTTCTTGATTCAAAGGCCAACCAAGATAAGCAGACAATGCCTGTTCAATCGAAACGTTCGCGAGCCCTTTTGCCGACTTAATACCATTCAAATACGGCGATAGCCACTCATCAAGGTGTTCAAGCAAACTCGCGTCATCCATCGCTGGCCAATCATGCTCTGGCATCCAAAGCTGTGCGCAGCGTACACGCTCAACCAACTGCTTAGCTGAAGCGGTCCAATTTAAACGATCCAATCCGCATCGCGAGACATAATTGAGCAATGCTTGACTCGCCTGATTCGCATCGGGGTCAGGTAAAGCTTTGGTGCTGATAATCAGCTTACCCAGAGATACTCGTTGCTCAGCGACTAAGCGACCACGTTTTTCATCCCAATCGGCGTAATCAGAACGCACAAATAGTTTTGGGAACTCAGCTTCTATCTGAGCTATATCAACCGCAGTGGCTAAGAAAATCTGGCTAGCTCGCCCTGTGCTGCGCATCAAATCAATCACTACGATATAGTCATTGTTTGCCAAGGGATCATCGTCACGAACCTCTGCGCCGTGGCCATTTGCCAAAAGGAAAGCGCTGCTGGTCGCGCTTCTCACTTGGGCAATTCGATCTGGGAAGGCAAAACAAAGCACTAATGGTAACAATGATTCATCAGCTTGTGACAAATCCAAGTGATGATTGAGTTTGCTCGCGAGACTTTTCGCTCGTTGCATCACCACGCTATTTTTCGAATGTTTTCTTTGCTTAAGTCGATGCAAAGAGTGCTGAATATCCGTCACATTGCGTTCCGGCTCTTCAAGCAAAGCAGCAGCAACAATCGCGACATTCAATAAATCAGGGCTGCCTTGCTGTGCTTTAACCAACATGCTGGCAATACGAGGCTCTAAACCTAAACGTTGGGCCTGTTTTCCAAATACCGTAAATTGACCATTACCGTCTAACAATTCAAGAGTCTGTAAGAGTTGCTTGGCTTGTTCAATAGAGGCCTTCGGTGGTACATCTAACCATTGCAGATCCTCAGCACTCGCAGCGCCCCATTGTGTCAATTCAGACACTAACGAAGACAAATCAGAGTGAAGAATTTCAGGCTCCGGTACAGCCGGTTGCTGCATAAGTTGCGTTTCGCTGTACAAACGAACGCACAAGCCTTCCTCAATTCGTCCTGCACGGCCCGCGCGTTGCTCAGCTGAAGACTGCGATATTTTTACTTGCTCAAGCTTGGTTATGCCCGTCTTGAGATCGAACTTCGCCACACGCTCAAGCCCGGAATCGACCACCAACCGAATGCCTTCAATCGTCAAAGAGGTCTCAGCAATATTAGTAGCCAACACCACCTTGCGACGCCCTTTCTCTGATGGCGCGATCGCTTTCTGCTGTTGAGAAAAGCTTAGTTGTCCATAAAGAGGACAAACATCGATATCGCTGGTGAGTTGTTCCAGTTGAGATTCGACTTGCTTAATCGCAGAAGCGCCCGGTAAGAAGGCTAAAAGTGAGCCTGACTCTTTCTCCATCAGAGAGCGAATCACATTGGCTATTTTAGGGGCTAGATATTCATTGGCACTCAAAGGCTGGTAACGGAAATCGACTGGGAAAGTTCGACCTTGCGATTCAACGTATTTGGCATTCGGCAATAGAGATTGCAGCGCTTGTTGATCTAAGGTTGCCGACATCACAACCACTTTTAGATCGTCACGCAACGCTTCTTGGATCTCCAAGCTAAACGCCAATGCGGTATCTGCGTGAATACTGCGTTCATGGAACTCATCAAAGATCACCATATCAACCCCAGTCAATTCGGGATCAGTTTGGATCATTCTTGTCATGATCCCTTCGGTGACGATTTCCAAGCGAGTTGCGCTGCTGGTTTTAGATTCACCACGAACTCTAAAACCTATGCTCTCTCCCACCTTTTCTCCCAACTGGCTCGCTAAGTAAGTGGCAATATTCCTTGCCGCTAAACGCCTCGGTTCAAGCATGATAATTTTGCCTTGAACGGCGTTGATCTTAACTAACTGTAAAGGGAAGAATGTTGACTTACCCGCACCGGGAGCAGCCTTTAGAATAAGTTGAGTGTGTGTTTCTATGCCAGTGAGCAGATCTGGCATCACAGCTTCTATGGGCAGTTGTGGCAATGGGAGAACCTTGTGGTGTAATGTTGGCAACATTGTACATAAAAACCTACCCGTCTAAATAAGTAATATGCACTTCAATCCGCCATTAGAGCCAGCGACTCTTATCAAACGCTACAAACGTTTTCTCACAGACATCAAACTTCCAGACGGCAGTGAGCGTACTATTCACTGTGCCAACACTGGAGCGATGACAGGATGTGCGACTCCGGGTAATACGGTGTGGTACTCAACCTCAGATAATGCAAAAAGAAAGTACCCAAATAGCTGGGAGATCTCAGAAACGGACAAAGGTCACCGGATTTGTGTAAATACTGCGCGGGCAAACCAGCTAGCGGTGGAAGCAATTGAAAATGGGACTATAGTTGAACTCTTAGGTTACAACGCGTTACGAACCGAAGTGAAATATGGTAGTGAAAATAGTCGCATTGACATTCTACTTGAAGACAACGAAAAACCGCCTTGCTATATCGAAGTAAAAAGCGTCACTTTGCTCGACGAGCAAGAAACGTTATCTAAAGGACAAGGTTTTTTCCCTGATGCGGTCACAACCAGAGGTCAAAAACATCTGCGTGAACTCACAGAAATGGTCGAATCTGGAAATAGAGCCGTACTTTTATTCACTGTTTTGCATTCAGGTATTGAAAAAGTATCCGCGGCACACCATATAGACGCCAAATATTCGTTATTACTAAAACAAGCACAAGACGCTGGAGTTGAAGTGCTTTGCTATAAAGCAGAGCTCAGCAGTACTCAAATACAACTAAAACAAGCTGTTGAATTTATCAATGGCTAAGCAAAGATGCTGAACTAATCACATTGATTGCAAGTTTGAATAAGAGTATTTGCCACCATTCGTTCTTTCTGCTATAGATACCCGCCTTAAAATTAGCTGCTTAGCAGTTGACTAGGTGTAAATAGGAGATGCTGTATGCCAGAATCTAAGAAAAAAGCGCTAGGCATCCTAGCCATCGCAGGTGTTGAACCGTACCAAGAAAAGCCAGGTGAAGAGTACATGTCACCTGAGCAAACGGAACATTTTACAAAAATTTTAGCAGCTTGGCGCAACCAGCTCAGGGAAGAAGTTGATCGTACTGTGCACCACATGCAGGACGAAGCAGCGAATTTCCCAGACCCAGTTGACCGTGCTTCTCAAGAAGAAGAATTCAGCCTAGAGTTACGTAACCGTGACCGTGAGCGTCGTCTTATCAAGAAAATTGAGAAGACACTAGACAAGATCGAAGAAGACGATTTCGGCTTCTGTGATTCTTGCGGTATCGAGATTGGCATTCGTCGCCTTGAAGCTCGTCCAACTGCTGATCTTTGTATTGATTGTAAAACACTTGCAGAGATCAAAGAGAAACAGATGCAAGGTTAATTCTTGCAGATGTAAAGAAAGGGAGCCTTGGCTCCCTTTTTTGTTTGTTATCCAAGCAAAGTATTTCACACGCTTGATAGTAAATAACAGCTTTAAGCCTTAGCTCTAAACATTAAAGCTCTCGTTTTAAACGTCTTAAGAATCGGCTACTGCGGTACCATTTAGATTAGGTTGTTCACTCATGAATTATATCGGGCGCTTTGCACCATCACCGTCAGGTCCTCTTCATTTTGGCTCACTTGTTGCTGCTCTTGGTAGCTACTTTCAAGCGAAATCTAACCAAGGAAAATGGTTAGTTCGTATGGAAGACCTCGATCCACCAAGAGAAATGGCCGGCGCTGCAGACCTCATTCTTAAGACGCTTGAGGCTTACCACCTATTTTGGGATGGTGAAGTCGTTTATCAAAGCCAGCGTCATGGTTTGTATCAAGCTCAAATCGATCAATGGGTCGCTGATAATCAAGCCTACTATTGCCAATGCACCCGCAAGCAGATAAAGGCTTTGGGCGGCTTCTACAATGGTCACTGTCGAAATGCAGGCTTAATTGATTCAGGTGAGCAAGCGGTACGCTTATGCATGGACTTCCCAGTAGAGTCCTTCGATGATGTTCGCCACGACACGATTCAAATTCCCAAAGCATTGGCTGAAGAAGATTTTATTATTAAACGCAGAGATGGATTGTTTGCTTATAACTTGGCCGTTGTCCTCGATGACATCGATCAAGGAGTAACAGAAGTCGTAAGAGGCGCAGACCTGATTGAACCAACAGGTCGACAAATCAGTTTGTATAAAACACTCAAGCAAAAAACCGTCAGTTACTTGCACTTGCCGTTGGCAACCGATGGCTTGGGGAATAAACTGTCAAAACAAAACCACGCCACCGCGATAGATCTCGACAACCCAAAACCAACGTTACTCAACGCTATGCGATTCTTAGGTTTTGAAATCCCAACGGCCCTTTGTGAGGCATCAATGGATGAGATTTTATTGTGGGGTTGCCAACAATGGAACGTCAGTCAGTTACCTGATAGTTTACAAAAAGAGCACTGTAATTAGCTCGATACTCACGGCAAATAGCACAAACGACACATAAAAATGCCATAACCAACTACTGTGGTTAAGCAGACGATGTTCTCAAATGGCTCGCGCTAAGCTATTATTAGCCGCAATTAAACTCTGCACTACCACTTTGGACTAAGAGAAAAACAAAGTTGGCGATACCTACTTTGTTCTAAACTAATGAATACAAACGACAATACCCCAAGCGAACAACGCGGATTCCACGAACTAGCTCTGAATATTTATACTCGTCAAGAGCACAATATTTCACGCAAGCAGATCAGCGACAACGCACTAAAAGTGCTATATCGCCTGAATGGTGCGGGTTTTGACGCATTTCTAGTCGGTGGTGGTGTGCGCGATATCTTATTAGGCTCTCAGCCAAAAGATTTTGATATTGCGACCAACGCAACGCCAGAGCAAATCAAACACCTCTTCAGAAACTGTCGCCTTATCGGTCGCCGTTTCCGCTTGGCACATATCATGTTTGGTCGTGACATTATTGAAGTGGCAACTTTCCGTGGTCATCACCAAGAACCATCGAAAAACGTTTCTGCACAATCGAAAGAAGGCATGCTACTGCGCGACAACGTATATGGCAGCGTTGATGAAGATGCAGAGCGTCGTGATTTCACAATCAACGCGATGTACTACAACATTGCAGACTACAGCATCCACGATTACGCCGGTGGTGTAGAAGATTTAGAAGATAAACTGATCCGTCTAATTGGCGATCCAGAAACGCGTTACCGCGAAGACCCAGTACGTATGCTACGTGCGATGCGCTTCGCTGCGAAACTGGATTTCGATATTGAAGAAGACACGGCTGACCCGATTGAAGAGCTAGCACACCTTCTACGAGATATCCCTGCAGCGCGCCTTTACGAAGAATCTCTGAAATTACTGCAATCAGGTCACGGTTTAGAAACCTACCACCTGATGCGCGAATACAACCTGTTCCAACAGATGTTCCCAGCAGTAGCGGAATACTTCACAGAAGATTACGACTCTCATACCGAACAGATGCTTGATTTGGTTCTCGATTCAACCGACCTTCGAATTGAAGATGGTAAACGAGTAAACCCAGCATTCATGTTTGCCGCAATGCTTTGGTACCCAATGAACAAGCTGGCAGACAAACTTGTGGCTGAGCAAGGTATGGCGCACTACGATGCGATCATGGAAGCGAGTAACATCATTCTTGATCAGCAAGTAAAATCTATTGCTATTCCTCGTCGTCACACTGCAACCATTCGCGAAGTTTGGCAACTGCAACTTCGACTGCCTCGCCGTAACGGTAAACGCGCCGTTCGCCTAATGGAGCTCAACAAGTTCCGGGCAGGCTACGATTTCCTAGAAATGCGTGGGGAGATTGAAGGCGGCGAAACCAAAGAGTTAGCAAAATGGTGGGAGCGTTATCAGACTGCGGGACGCAATATGCGTCAAGCAATGGCTAACGACGTTGCAGCACCATCAAAGTCAGGCCATCGTCGCCGTAAGACTTACCGAAACAAAAAGAGTAAGCAATCCGAATGATAACTGCTTACATTGCGGTCGGCAGCAACCTTGCCGACCCAGTTAGCCAAGCAAATTTGGCTATCGAAACGCTAAAAAGCCTACCGCGATCAACGTTTATTGCGACCTCTCAGCTATATAGTAGCACTCCAATGGGGCCGCAAAATCAGCCAGACTACATCAACGCGGTAGTCGCTATCCAAACCGAATTAACGCCAATTGAACTACTTGATTGCACTCAAAAGATCGAGCTAGAGCAAGGGCGCGTCCGTAAAGACGAACGTTGGGGTCCAAGAACCTTGGATCTCGACATTGTGTTATACGGCAATGAGGTGATCGATTCAGAGCGCTTAATCGTTCCTCATTATGGAATGAAAGAACGAGAGTTTGTACTCTATCCGCTTGCTGAAATCGCACCAAGTTTACAACTCCCTGATGGGACTGAGCTGACAGAACTACTGAAAACAGTAGATAAAAACGGGCTCAATGTTTGGCAACAATAGCCAAGCGCATTAAGGAAAACCAATGAAAAAAGTAACCATTAACGACCTGATCAAATGCAAACGTGAAGGCCGTAAATTCGCGACGTCGACAGCTTATGATGCGAGCTTTGCTCAGTTATTCGAAAGCCAAGAAATGCCAGTTCTGCTTGTCGGTGATTCACTGGGTATGGTTCTACAAGGCCATAACGACACATTACCAGTAACCGTTGAAGACATTGCTTACCATACGCGCTCAGTGCGCGCTGGTAGCCCAAATTGCCTTCTTATGGCCGACATGCCTTTCATGAGCTACGCAACACCAGAACAAGCTTGTGAGAGCGCTGCTACTTTGATGCGTGCTGGTGCGAACATGGTAAAAATCGAAGGCGGAAGCTGGTTGGTTGATACTGTGAAGATGCTAACAGAACGTGCAGTGCCAGTATGTGCACACTTAGGCTTGACGCCTCAATCTGTGAACATCTTTGGTGGTTATAAGATTCAAGGTCGCGACGACGATCAAGCGGATAAAATGGTTGCTGATGCACTTGCGCTACAAAACGCAGGTGCTCAAATCGTTCTACTTGAATGTGTTCCGGCTTCATTAGCAAAACGAATTACAGATGCTTGTCACGTGCCCGTTATTGGTATTGGTGCAGGTAATGTTACCGATGGTCAGATCTTGGTTATGCATGACATGTTCGGTATTTCTGCGAACTACATGCCGAAATTCTCTAAGAATTTCTTAGCAGAAACAGGTGATATGCGTAAAGCAGTAGCTCTATACAAAGAAGAAGTAGAGAGCGCGCGCTTCCCTGATGAAGCTCATACAATCGCTTAGGAGTAAGTATGCAAACTTTTGCTGAAATAGCGGCTCTTCGTGAGCAGATTAAACAGTTTAAGCGTGATGGACGTACGGTTGCTTTTGTACCGACAATGGGAAACCTGCATGAAGGTCACCTGACTCTTGTAAAGAAAGCTCGTGAACTGGCAGACATTGTTGTGGTAAGCATTTTTGTAAACCCAATGCAGTTTGACCGTGCCGACGACCTAAACAACTACCCTCGCACGTTAGAAGCAGATTTAAGCAAACTGACAGGCGAAGGCGTTGAGCTAGTATTTACACCCACGCCAGAGATTATGTACCCAGAGGGATTAGACAAACAGACGTTTGTTGAGGTTCCAGGCATATCTCACATGCTTGAAGGTGCGTCTCGTCCAGGTCACTTCCGTGGCGTAGCGACAATTGTCACCAAGCTGTTTAACATTGTTCAGCCAGATTTTGCATGCTTCGGCAAAAAAGACTTCCAGCAGCTTGCTGTTATTCGCCAGATGACTACTGACTTAGCGTTAGACATTAAAGTTGTGGGCGTTGCGACCGTTCGTGAAATGGATGGCTTGGCAATGAGCTCTCGCAATAGCAACCTAACGATTGACGAGCGCCAACGAGCGCCAGTTCTAGCGCGTACTATGCGCTGGATCAGCAGTGCTATTCGCGGTGGTCGCGATGATTACGCATCAGTGATTGAAGATGCTACCGACCAGCTACGCGCTGCCGATCTTCAACCAGATGAGATATTCATTTGTGATGCGAAAACGCTACAAGCGATCACTCCAGAATCAACTCAAGCTGTGATTCTTATGTCGGCTTTCCTAGGTAAGACTCGTCTTATCGATAACCAAGTTTTAGATTTGGTAACGGAAACCAAAGAAGAAGTGAAAGAAGAAACCGCTGAGTAATCGCTTTTTGCTCTTTACGTAGACCAGCTCCTAACGCGAAGCAAAAGCACAAATGAAAGAGACAAAAAAGGTCGATGTAATATCGACCTTTTTCTTTGCCTGCGATTCAGGATTATTGAGCGATCCCGGGTAATTAAGAATTAGCTACGTAAACCAATACCCTTTGTCACTAGGTAGTGAGCAATGCCATACAAAAGCACGATAAACACGCCCAGTACACCAAACGACGTCACGATACCCACATCAGACACACCCAAGAAGCCATACCTGAACGCGTTGACCATGTACACGATAGGGTTCAGCTTCGATACACCTTGCCAGAACTCAGGCAGTAAGCTGATTGAGTAGAACACACCGCCAAGATAAGTCAGAGGCGTCAGGATGAAGGTCGGAATGATCGAGATATCATCAAACGTGCGTGCGAACACAGCGTTAATCAAGCCACCCAGAGCGAACACAACTGAAGTTAAAAATACCGTCGCAATGATCACGCCCCAATGGTCAACTTGTAGGTCGACAAAGAACAACGACACGAACGTTACTATGGTGCCCACTAACAAGCCACGAACCACACCGCCCATTACGAAGCCGGCGATAATCACGTAGTTAGGAACAGGTGCTACAAGCAGCTCTTCAATGTTCTTCTGGAATTTGGCACTAAAGAACGACGAAGCAACGTTGGAGTACGAGTTGGTGATCACCGACATCATGATCAGGCCGGGCACAATATATTCCATGTAACTAAAGCCGTTCATTTCACCAATACGCGCACCAATCAGGTTACCGAAGATGATGAAGTAAAGCGTCATGGTAATCGCTGGCGGCACCAAAGTTTGCACCCAGATGCGCGTGAAGCGATTAATCTCTTTGGTCAACAAACTGCAGAAAGCTGTCCAATATAGGCTGTACATATTATTTACTCCCTTCACGGACGATACTTACAAATAGCTCTTCTAGACGGTTTGCTTTGTTACGCATAGAGAGGACTTTAACCTGTTGCTCGCTCAATTGAGCAAAGATGGTATTCAAACCTAGGTTCTTGTCGATTTCGATTTCTAGCGAGCCATTGACCATCACTTGGCTATTAACGCCTTCAAGCTTAGGTTCAGTCGCCCCCTCTTCCAGATCCAAAATAAAGGTCTCCGCACTCAACTTGCCCAACAAGGCTTTCATTGTTGTGTTCTCAATTAGCTCACCGCGATTAATGATGCCAATGTTACGACACAACATTTCTGCTTCTTCTAGGTAGTGCGTGGTCAAGATAATGGTAATGCCCTGCTTTTCGTTGATCTCTTTTAGGAATTCCCACATTGAACGACGCAGTTCAATATCAACGCCTGCTGTTGGTTCATCAAGGATCAACAAATGAGGTTCATGCATCAATGCACGCGCGATCATCAAACGACGCTTCATACCACCAGACAAGTTTCGCGCACGTTCGCCACGCTTTTCCCACAAATCGAGTTGAGATAGGTACTTTTTCGCTCGCTCTTTCGCTAATGCTTTTGGCACACCGTAATAACCCGCTTGTTGCAACACGATCTGCTCAACGGTTTCGAACGGGTTAAAGTTAAACTCTTGAGGCACTAAACCTAAGTTCTGCTTAGCCAACTCCAAGTCGGTATCAATGTCGTAGCCGAAGACTTTAACCTTGCCTGACGTTTTATTTACCAGTGAAGATATAACACCAATGGTGGTTGATTTACCCGCACCATTTGGACCAAGCAGTGCGTAAAAGTCGCCTTTTTCTACTTGTAAACTAACGCCCTTAAGAGCCTCGAAGCCCCCAGCATAAGTTTTTCTTAATTGCTCAATTTCTAATGCATACATAGAGATAGACTGCCATTTGCTATAGATAAGATGTTGACGACCGAGTATGAGGAAGAAAGTTATGCTTAAAACGAGCTAGCAGAAAACTAACTCAAACTTATTTACTCGGCCATTTTGCAAACAAGTTTATCGTTGATTAACGATGAATACAAATATCGTGTGAGAGTTTCTTTCGAAAACAAATAAGCATCTCAGCTACCTGAAGACCAAATCAGCGTTCAATAGATACAAAAATGCCGCTAAGTTATTCACTTAACGGCATTAATGATCAGTATTGAAGTGAGCGTCTATGGCTTATTCATATTAGATTATTTATATCAGCTCATTCATGTCAGATCATTGCTGAAAATTAAACTGACTCAAATTGATGTTCATCTCTGTCGACATAGCTTGTTGCTGCTGTCAGGGCTTCATATCTGAATCGATAAGTGTTGGATTTAGGCACTAGGTCAATCACGTGGAACTTCTCTAGTTGTTGACGAGTGTTCTCATTCGGACACAACAGGTACACCTCGCACTGCGCATCCAATGCATCCTTAATCGCATTTTCTAGTGCTAAGCCTACGGTGACATCAATCATAGGCACATCCGTCAGGTCTAGAATCATCGCTTCATAATCTGAGATACTTGAGTGCTGACGTGAAATAGCCTTTGATACACTGAATATCATCGGCCCAGAAAGATAAAAGAACAGCACCTTACCATTTGCACTATCGAGTAACTGACGTTCGCTATCGGTGAGTGGGATATCGTCTTCATCATCACCATCGCTGATCGCCTTAACTTGTCTCGCTTGCTCTCGGCTCAACCTTTCAATAATCAGAATGTTCGAGATAAACACACCAAGGCCAACCGCAATAATCAAGTCAACAAACACAGTCAGTAGCATCACACCGTACATCACACCCATGCCCGCATAACTGACCTTGTGCGCGCGCTGGATAAAACTCCAATCAAGAATATTGAAACCAACATACATCGCGATGCCAGCCAATACAGCCATTGGAATCGGCTCTGTTAAGCCACCCGCGACCAATACCACCAGCGCCAGAACTAATGCACGAATAACACCTGATAGTGGAGAACGAGCACCTACTTGGATATTAGTGACCGTCCCCATAGTAGCACCAGCGCCCGGCAAAGCGCCGAACAAGCCAGAAATCATATTCGCAATACCTTGACCGCGAAGTTCTTTGTCTGAATCGTGCTCTTTACGAGTCAGTGAGTCTCCGATAACCGCGGTCAGAAGCGTATCAATGCAGCCCAACGTACCAAGCACCAAGGCATCAATAACCATGGTGGTGAATTGCTCTGCGCTGATCGTAGGAATAACAAGAGAAGGTAAACCAGCTGGGATTTCACCAATACGGCGAATAGAGTCGGTATCAAAGATAATGACGGACAGGAGTGTCACAGCAACCAAAGCGACCAGTTGAGCGGGCACATATTTACGATATTTAGCAGGAAAACCGAAAAGAATACCGAGCGTCAATGCTCCTAAAAACAGCTCGCTGATTTTGAGATTAGCCAACGTATCTGGAAGTGCAGAAAGCGTGCCCATCACTCCGCCAGAAGGGGCGGCGTGTCCTAATAAAGGAGACAACTGAAGAATAATCAGAATAACGCCAATACCCGACATAAATCCGGAGATCACGCTATATGGCATCAAAGTGACGTATTTTCCGAGCTTTAATGTACCGAGTAATATCTGAAAAGCACCGGCCATCATTACTACGGTGAAGGTCATTGCCATTCCGGTTTCAGGGTACTTGGCCACCATGCTGGTCATTACGGCTGTCATGATTACCGTCATCGGGCCGGTTGGTTCTGAGATCAGACTGCTCGAGCCACCAAACAATGCCGCAAATAGGCCAACCATGATGGCACCCCAAAGGCCAGCTTCCGCGCCCGCACCAGAAGCAACACCAAATGCCAACGCTAAAGGTAATGAAATGATGGCTGTAGTGACACCACCAAACATATCCCCTTTGAGATTGATATCCGTAAAACGACTTCCAAACAAAACACACCTTCCTGATGATGAAATGACAAACCTTATCACTCTAACAAATGTATCAAGTGTTCAGAAAGTGTTAATTCAATCACATTATTCATGTCTTATAACCGGATCGAAGCTTCTACGCTAAGTTAATGATTTTAACGACGAGTACACGTCAGATGAGTACTATTTGACACAGTTTTTACGAGATTGAATTTGTAACATTGTGTATAGTTGAGATTCTTAATTAAGGGATGTAAGACGCAAAATGCCAGAGATTAAACAGCTTTTTGAAAACAACTCTAAATGGTCAGACGAAATTCGTTCAGAGCGACCTGAGTATTTTACAACGCTTGAAGAGGGTCAAAGCCCTGGGTTTCTATGGATTGGCTGCTCAGATAGCCGTGTTCCGGCCGAGCGTCTCACTGGTTTGTATTCTGGCGAACTGTTTGTTCACCGAAATGTGGCGAACCAAGTGGTTCATACCGACCTAAACTGCCTCTCAGTAGTACAGTACGCCGTCGATGTACTCAAAGTAAAACACATCATTGTCTGTGGTCACTACGGTTGTGGCGGTGTTAACGCGGCGATTGATAATCCTAAGCTTGGCCTTATCAACAACTGGTTGCTTCACATCCGCGACAATTACTTAAAATACCGTAAGCAAATCGAGGGGCTTCCTCGTGAGCAATGGGGTGACAAACTGTGCGAGATTAACGTCGCAGAGCAAGTTTATAACCTAGGTAATTCAACCATTATGCAAAACGCATGGGAGCGAGGCCAAGACGTTGAAATCCACGGTGTGGTTTACGGTATTGGCGATGGCAAGTTACAAGACCTTGGCGTACGTTGTTCAAGTAACGATACCCTAGAGAACAGTCACCTAGAGGCACTAAATAAGATCTTAACGATGCCTCTTCTTAGTCAACAAAGCTAGCCCTGACGTAATAAATGCACAAAGCCCGCATCAAGCGGGCTTTTTAATGACTTCTAATCGACAAGCGTAGTGATTACTCTTGAGGTACTACCTTACCGATGTATGGTAGGTGACGATATTTTTGAGCGTAGTCGATACCAACACCAACCACGAACTCATCTGGGATTTCAA
This sequence comes from Vibrio sp. 10N.261.45.E2, assembly GCF_002875705.1. Taxonomy (GTDB): domain Bacteria; phylum Pseudomonadota; class Gammaproteobacteria; order Enterobacterales; family Vibrionaceae; genus Vibrio. The sequence continues at coordinate 84,133 of NZ_MCZZ01000111.1, read as the reverse complement.
AACCAATCCACTTTGTATCTACAGTCACTTCACGGCGAGAAGGTTTGTCTAGTAGCGTACAAATTTCGATTGATTTAGGGCCACGTAGGCTCAGAATCTCTTTTACTTTAGTCAGCGTGTTACCTGTATCGATAATATCTTCTACAAGTAGAACGTCTTTACCTTGGATATCATCATCAAGGTCTTTCAAAATACGAACATCACGTGAGCTTTCCATGCCGTTGCCGTAGCTAGACGCGGTCATGAAATCAACTTGGTGAGTTAAATCGATAGCACGAGCAAGATCCGCCATAAAGACAAAAGATCCACGCAATAAGCCAACTAAAACTAGATCTTCACTACCTTTGTAGTGCTCCGTGATCTGTTTGCCTAGTTCGTTCACTCGATCCTGAACTTCTTGCTCAGAGATCATGACTTCAACTGTATGCTTCATACTGCTCTCATTCTATTTGGTGATTGCGACGAATGTTGACAGTTTCGTCAGTTGTGTCGCTCAATTTTGTGCGTAAGTCTAGCACTGCTCAAATACCCACACCACCTTATGGTTCGAATTTACTGTCAGATTCTCAACGAAATGTGCGCTGGTGCCCTATCCCATACTCGCCTCCTTTCACATCAATACTGATCACGCTTTATGTATCAAGTTTGATGTAACTGTCTATAAAACAAGCTGAAAGGATTGACCATTCGCATATGCACCATTACACTCATCTTGGCTTAAATAATAATAAAATCATTAATATAAAAATTTCGTTGGCAAGGAAAATAAAATGGACTCAATATCTAAGAGACCTAGAACTAGGCTTTCACCTTTAAAAAGAAAACTTCAATTGATGGAAATTGCTCTTGAGGTATTCTCTCGCCGCGGCATCGGTCGTGGTGGACACGCAGATATTGCAGACATCGCTCAGGTGTCTGTAGCAACGGTATTCAACTACTTCCCTACCCGTGAAGATCTGGTTGATGAAGTACTTAATCACGTTGTCCGTCAATTCTCTAACTTCCTTTCAGACAATATCGACTTGGATATTCACGCAAAACAAAACCTACATAATATTGCGACTGAAATGGTGACGTTAGTCGCTCAAGATAGCCATTGGTTAAATGTGTGGTTCGAATGGAGTGCTTCGACTCGTGATGAAGTATGGCCGCTGTTCGTAACAACTAACCGCACCAACCAAATGTTAGTACAAAACATGTTCAGCAAAGCGATTGAACGTGGCGAAGTCTGTGACGATCACGACCCTAAACATCTGGCGAACCTGTTCCACGGCATCTGCTACTCACTATTCATTCAAGCGAAGCGTGTAGAAACACCGGAAGAGCTTTCAAGCTTAACGGATAGCTACTTGAACATGCTGTGCATTTATAAGTAGATTCGAGAAGAATAGTGAAGGGTTGACCTAATGGGTCAACCCTTTTTGTTTTAGCACTCGCTCTTCGTATACTAGAGCGCTGCGTACTCGCATCTCGGAGTGAAACGTTCCTGCTCCTTACTTCAGACATAAAAAAGCCGCTGACGAATCAGCGGCTTTTAAAAACATTAGCGAGTGGCTAAGAAAGAATTACTTCTTCTTTTTCACTGCTTTCTTATTTGGAAGGTCAGTGATTGAACCTTCGAATACTTCCGCAGCTAGACCAACAGACTCGTGTAGAGTCGGGTGAGCGTGGATAGTAAGAGCGATATCTTCTGCGTCACAACCCATCTCGATTGCTAGGCCGATTTCGCCAAGAAGTTCACCACCGTTAGTACCAACAACAGCACCACCGATTACGCGATGAGTCTCTTTGTCGAAGATCATCTTAGTCATACCGTCGGCACAGTCAGAAGCGATTGCACGACCAGAAGCTGCCCAAGGGAAAGTAGCAACTTCGTAGTTGATGCCTTCCGCTTTCGCTTCTTTCTCAGTCTTACCTACCCAAGCAACTTCTGGCTCAGTGTACGCAATTGATGGGATTACTTTAGGATCGAAGTAGTGCTTCTTACCAGAGATAACTTCAGCAGCTACGTGACCTTCATGCACACCTTTGTGCGCAAGCATTGGTTGGCCAACAACGTCACCGATCGCATGGATGTGAGGAACGTTTGTACGCATTTGCTTGTCAACGTTGATGAAACCACGTTCGTCAACTTCGATACCTGCTTTTTCAGCGTCGATAAGTGCACCGTTTGGAACACGACCGATAGCAACAAGAACAGCATCGTAGCGCTCAGCTTCAGCTGGTGCTTTTTTGCCTTCCATTGAAACGTAGATACCGTCTTCTTTCGCTTCAACTGCAGTTACTTTAGTTTCAAGCATTAGCTTGAACTTGTTCTTAATACGCTTAGTGAAGACTTTAACGATGTCTTTATCCGCAGCAGGGATAACTTGGTCGAACATCTCAACTACGTCTACTTTAGAACCTAGAGAGTGGTAAACCGTACCCATTTCAAGACCGATGATACCACCGCCCATGATAAGCAGTTTTTCAGGAACTTCTTTCAGCTCAAGTGCATCCGTAGAATCCCAAATGCGTGGGTCTTCATGTGGAATGAAAGGAAGTTTGATTGGGCGAGAACCCGCAGCGATGATTGCGTTGTCAAAGTTAACTGTTGTTGCTTCGCCTTCGCCTTCAACAAGAATGCTGTTAGGACCTGTGAACTTACCGAAACCGTTAACAACCGTTACGTTACGCATCTTAGCCATACCGCCAAGACCGCCAGTTAGTTGGTCTACTACTTTTTCTTTCCAGATACGGATCTTGCTGATGTCCGTTTGTGGCTCGCCGAATACAACGCCGTGCTCTGCCATCGCTTTAGCTTCTTCGATTACTTTAGAAACGTGAAGAAGTGCTTTTGATGGAATACAACCAACGTTTAGACATACACCACCAAGAGTGCTGTAACGTTCAACTAGTACTGTTTCTAGACCTAAATCCGCACAACGGAATGCAGCTGAGTAACCAGCAGGACCTGAACCAAGTACAACAACTTGGGCTTTAATTTCTTTGCTCATTGTGACCTCTTGTAGTCATTATCCCTAACAGGCTGAGTAGATGTTCTTAAATTATTGGGCTTTCAAACAGGAAACATTTTACAGAGATGTTAACAGTGTGAAAGTAGCTTTAAGTTAGCCTGTGAGCTAGACAACAATTCCCTTCCGCTTTATGAGAAATGCGGGAAACTGTTCTCTAAAAATAGTCTTTATATAAAGAATTAAGGTGACCCGAAAGCCACCTTAATAATTACTTTCTCAATTACAGTACTAGACGACGAATGTCAGATAGTGCGCTGTTTAGGAAAGTAATGAAGCGTGCACCTTCAGCACCATCGATCACACGGTGGTCGTATGATAGAGACAGTGGAAGCTGTAGACGTGGTTGGAACTCTTTACCATTCCAAACTGGCTTAATTTCAGACTTAGATACACCTAGGATACCTACTTCTGGAGCATTTACGATTGGAGTAAATGCAGTACCGCCAATACCACCAAGGCTAGAGATTGTGAAACAACCGCCTTGCATGTCTGCCGCTGTTAGCTTACCAGAACGTGCTTTCTTAGAAACAGCCATTAGCTCTTCAGATAGCTCGTAAATGCCTTTCTTGTTCACGTCTTTGAATACAGGAACAACTAGACCGTTTGGTGTATCAACAGCGATACCCACGTTTACGTACTTCTTAAGAATGATGCTTTCGCCATCTTCAGAAAGAGAAGAGTTAAACGCTGGGAATGCTTCTAGCGCTTTAGCAACAGCTTTCATGATGAACACTAGTGGAGTGATCTTCATGCCAGTGTCTTTCTTCGCTTCGATTGCGTTCTGTTCTTTACGGAATGCTTCCAGCTCAGTGATGTCTGCGTTATCCCACTGTGTAACGTGAGGGATCATTACCCAGTTACGGTGTAGGTTTGCGCCAGAGATCTTCTTGATCTTAGAAAGCTTCTGAACTTCAGTTTCGCCGAACTTGCTGAAGTCAACTTTTGGCCATGGTAGTAGACCAAGAGCAGAACCGTCGCCGCCTTTGCCAGATGCTGCTGCACCAGACTCTAGACGCTTAAGTGCATCTTTAACGTAAGACTGAACGTCTTCTTTAAGTACACGGCTCTTACGACCAGTACCTTTAACTTTCGCTAGGTTTACACCGAACTCACGAGCTAGACGACGAACAACTGGAGACGCGTGTGCGTACTCACCGTTCTCTTGGAAGTCGCCAGCTGCTGCTGGAGCCGCTGCCGGTGCTTCTGCTTTAGGAGCAGGTGCCGCCGCTGGAGCTGCTGCTTGTGCAGGTGCTGCAACAGGAGCTGGAGCTGCGCCTTCTACAACAAACGTCATGATTAGAGAGCCAGTTGACACTTTGTCGCCAGCTGCAATCTTGATCTCTTTAACTGTACCAGCGAATGGTGCAGGAACTTCCATTGAAGCTTTGTCGCCTTCAACAGTAATTAGAGATTGCTCTTCTTCTACTGTATCGCCAACCGCTACCATGATTTCAGTAACTTCTACTTCGTCACCACCGATGTCAGGAACGTTTACTTCTTTCTCAGCAGATGCTGCTGGAGCCGCTGCAACTGGTGCGGCCGCCGCAGGAGCCGGAGCTGCTGCAGGTGCTGAACCAGCTACCTCGAATACCATTACTAGAGAACCAGTAGAAACTGAATCACCAGAAGCGATCTTGATTTCTTTAACGATACCAGCGAATGGTGCAGGAACTTCCATTGAAGCCTTGTCGCCTTCAACAGTAAGAAGAGATTGCTCTTCTTCTACTGCATCACCGATAGCAACCATGATTTCAGTTACTTCAACTTCATCACCGCCGATATCTGGTACGTGAACTTCTTTAAGCTCAGCTGCCGCTGCAGGAGCTGCAGCAACTGGTGCCGCCGCTTCAACTGCTGGCGCAGCCGGTGCTGCTACAGCACCTTCTGCTTCGAAGATCATGATAAGAGAACCAGTAGAAACAGAATCGCCTTCTGCTACTTTGATTTCTTTAACGATACCCGCTTGAGACGCTGGAACTTCCATTGAAGCTTTGTCGCCTTCAACAGTGATCAGTGACTGCTCTTCTTCAACCTTGTCGCCAACGTTTACAAGAATCTCAGTTACTTCAACCTCGTCAGCACCGATGTCTGGTACATTAATTTCGATTGTCATTGTATTTACCTACCTTAATGCCAGTCTTATGCGTATTGCGGGTTAGTTTTTTCAGTGTCGATATCGAACTTAGCAATTGCTTCAACAACTACAGATTTCTCGATGTCACCACGTTTAGCCAGTTCAGTTAGAGCTGCAACTACGATGTAGCCAGCGTTAACTTCGAAGTGACGACGTAGGTTTGCACGGCTGTCAGAGCGGCCGAAACCATCTGTACCAAGTACTTTGTAAGACTCAGTTGGCATGTACGCACGTACTTGCTCAGCGTAGTTCTTCATGTAGTCAGTCACTGCGATTGCAGGTTCTTTACCAAGAACAGTTGTGATGTACGGTACTTTCTCTTCAGCTTCTGGGTGAAGCATGTTGTCACGCTCTACCGCTTGGCCGTCACGAGTTAGTTCGTTGAACGACGTTACTGAGAATACGTCAGATGCTACGCCGTACTCTTCGCTTAGAATTTCAGCCGCTTTACGCGCTTCGTTCATGATAGTACCAGAGCTCATTAGTTGAACTTTGCCCTTAGCACCAGCGTGAGATTCAAGCTTGTAGATACCCTTACGGATGCCTTCTTCAGCGCCTTCTGGCATTGCTGGCATTGCGTAGTTCTCGTTCATTACTGTTAGGTAGTAGTAAACGTTCTCTTGCTCAGGACCGTACATGCGACGGATACCGTCTTGCATGATTACCGCTAGCTCGTAAGCGAACGTTGGGTCGTAAGAGATACAGTTAGGGATAGTGTTCGCTTGAATGTGCGAGTGACCATCTTCGTGCTGTAGACCTTCACCGTTCAGTGTTGTACGACCTGCTGTAGCACCTAGTAGGAAGCCACGAGCTTGTTGGTCACCTGCTAGCCATGCCATGTCACCAATACGTTGGAAACCGAACATTGAGTAGTAGATGTAGAACGGGATCATTGGTAGGTCGTTCGTGCTGTATGAAGTTGCCGCTGCAACCCATGAAGCCATAGAACCTAGTTCGTTGATACCTTCTTGAAGTACTTGACCAGACGTTGCTTCTTTGTAGTAAGAAACGATGCCTTTATCTTCAGGTGTGTATTCTTGACCGTGTGGGTTGTAGATACCAACCTGACGGAATAGACCTTCCATACCGAATGTACGAGCTTCATCACAGATGATAGGAACGATGTTCTTACCAATGTTCTTATCTTTAAGAAGGATGTTTAGCGTACGAACATAAGCCATAGTTGTAGAGATATCACGCTTCTGCTCACCTAGTAGAGGTGCGAATGCGTCTAGCTCAGGAACTTTGAATTCTTGAGTGAATTTAGGCAGACGTGCTGGCGTGTAACCTTGTAGAGCTTTACGACGAGCATGTAGGTATTCGTACTCAGCAGAACCTTCTTCAAGAGTCAGGTAAGGAAGCTCAGACACTTTCTCATCAGAAAGGATGTCTTGTAGGCCTAGACGGTCACGTAGGTATTGTACGTGAGTCATGTCCATCTTCTTAACACCGTGTGCGATGTTCTTACCTTCTGCAGCTTCACCCATACCGTAACCTTTAACTGTCTTAGCTAGGATTACTGTTGGCTTGCCACCTGTCTCTTTTGCATTGTTGAATGCAGCGAACAGTTTAGAAGAATCGTGACCACCACGCTTCAGTTCGAAGATTTGGTCGTCAGTCATGTCTGCAACTAGTGCAGCTGTTTCTGGGTACTTACCAAAGAAATGCTCACGTACGTATGCGCCATCTTTAGATTTGAATGTCTGGTAGTCACCATCGATAGTTTCGTTCATTAGTTGAAGAAGCTTACCAGTAGTGTCTTTAGCTAGTAGAGAATCCCAGTTGCTACCCCAGATAACTTTAACAACGTTCCAACCTGCGCCTTTGAATAGGCCTTCAAGTTCTTGGATGATGCTACCGTTACCCATTACAGGGCCGTCTAGACGCTGTAGGTTACAGTTGATTAGGAAACATAGGTTGTCTAGCTTCTCACGCGCAGCGAAAGAGATAGCACCACGTGATTCTGGCTCATCCATCTCACCGTCGCCTAGGAAAGCGTATACACGTTGAGCAGAAGTATCTTTAAGACCACGGCCTTCTAGGTACTTAAGGAAGCGAGCTTGGTAGATCGCAGAGATCGGACCTAGACCCATAGATACTGTAGGGAACTGCCAGAACTCAGGCATCAGTTTAGGGTGCGGGTAAGAAGGGATACCTTTACCATCAACTTCTTGACGGAAGTTATCTAGCTGCTCTTCAGTTAGACGACCTTCAACGAATGCACGAGAGTAGATACCAGGAGAGATGTGACCTTGGTAGTAAACTAGATCGCCACCGTCTGTCTCGTTTGGAGCACGGAAGAAGTGGTTGAAACATACTTCGTAGAACGCTGCTGCTGACTGGTAAGAAGCCATGTGACCACCAAGGTCTAGGTCTTTCTTAGAAGCACGCAATACGATCATGATTGCGTTCCAGCGAATAATCGAACGAATACGACGCTCAAGAGTTACGTCACCAGGGTAAGCTGGCTCTTGTGCTGCTGGAATTGTGTTGATGTAGTTTGTGTTGATGCCTGTAGCCATATCAACACCATCTAAACGCGCTTTATCTAGAACTTGTTCTAGTAAAAACTGTGCACGTTCTACACCTTCTTCACGTACTACTGACTCAAGAGCTTCTAACCAATCTTGAGTTTCCAGAGCATCAACGTCATGCTTCATGTCAGACATGGCGATCTATCCTTTTTGTTAGTTGGATTCTACTAAACACGTAAATAACCGAAGTATTACGGCTATTTACCCTGTTGAATTCGACGTAAAGAACGTTCGCGACGCGATTCTTCTTTGGTCAAATCCATCAATGTTTCTTCGATGTAAGCTAAATGAGAGTGTGACATTTCACGTGCCTGTTCTGGCTGTCCTGAAACGATCGCATCCACAATGTTAGCTCGATGTATACTCACTTTCTCCACAACGTCTTTACGACGATGCAACAGCTTTAAATTTTCTAAGACGTTTTGTTCGAGTAACGGAGCCAAACTACGAACAATGTGCAATAACACCACATTGTGCGCTGCCTCTGTTAAAGCAATAAGAAAAGCCATCACTGCTGCAGATTCGGCTTCAATATCACCCTTATCTTGCGCACCGTGAATTTTTTCTTGGCATGCTTGAATTCGAGCAAAGTCTTCATCAGTTCCACGCAATGCCGCGAAGTAAGCCGAAATCCCTTCCATCGCATGACGCGATTCCAACAAGTCTAGTTGGGTTTCAGAATGGGAGGACAACAAATTAAGCAAAGGATCTGAAAAGCTTTTCCAGATATTTTCACTAACAAACGTACCTCCACCTTGACGGCGAGTAAGCAAGCGTTTTGCTTCTAAACGTTGTATCGCTTCTCGGATCGAAGGACGAGACACATCGAACTGTTTCGCCAGTTCACGCTCAGGCGGCAGCTGCTGCCCTGGAGCCAGTGTTCCTTCCACTATCAACCTTTCTAACTCTTGTTCGATAACATCGGAGAGTTTTGGCTGACGAATCCTTTGATAAGCCATAGTTTGTTATTCTTCTTTTTCTTCGCTGACAATTGGTAATACCAATTTTAAGTTGGGCAGAAATTAACATAATTAAAACGCCACTGTCCAGTGTAAAATTGACCTGCATCATAGAACGCAGTGTGAATTAACCGTGATTTAACAAATGAAATTTAAAACAGCAACCAAATTGGTCTTACCATTTACAGGGGTAATACTTTTGGGGAGTATTCGTGCTAGAAAGTTTCAGGATAAAAATGAATTGTTTCAGAAAGATTAGTATCACTTGTTTAAAAATCGAACCAAGCGCACATTTAGGATGGAAATTCTGTTCATAAGTTTTAATATATGGGTGTTTGATAAGCTCGTCACACTCTCGATTTATTGACGCTCTTCTCTCCACCACTTTCTTTACATAGCAACAACAAAAATTCACAAGTCGTTATGCTAAGCGTTGATTAAGCAAGGCTCTGCAATTGGCAGAGCCATAAAGAAGATTAGGGGTTAGAAACGCAGTTTGCCTTTAAATTTTATCCAGTCGAAGACCAAACCAGGGTCTGTTTTGCGCAGAGGTGCAATATATTGATGGCCAGTAATGCGTTCATTGGTGATTTGAGGAAAGCTTGATACCAGTGTTTTAGTTAACTGGGTCAGAGCTTGATATTGCTGCTCGCTATAAGCCACAAAGTCACTGCCCTCCAATTCGATGCCAATAGAATAATCATTACACCTTTCACGCCCAGCGAAACTCGACTGGCCCGCATGCCAAGCACGATCAAGAAACGAAACAAACTGCACAACCTCACCATCACGACGAATTAAGCAGTGTGCTGACACACCCATTTGATGAATCACCTTAAAGAAAGGATGCTCTGTTGGGTCGAGTTTGCCAGTAAAAAACTGTTCGATATGAGGCCCACCAAATTGACCCGGAGGTAGGCTAATGTTGTGAACCACCAATAGAGATATATCATCGCTACTAGGTCTCGCATCAAAATACGGCGAAGGAACATGCCGAGCGTTGTCGTACCATCCGTTGGAGCTGATCGTCATCTTGGTCTCACTTTCTTTTCTGCTAGCACAATAAGATGTGACCTTACCCATAGAGCAGTCGCGCTAGCCTCTTTAATTTGAAGTTAAGCAAGAGTATCATTCCATTCCCACTCCCTTTCAAGATTAGATTTGCGATGAAAAACACACATAACAGCCACCAACGCCTTGACTACTTAAAAGAGCAGCTGCCTCTAGAGATCACTCGTGCAGTCGCTGAAACCATCAAAGAAGATCTAGGTGGAACGTTAGATCCAGCGGCTGATATCACGGCAAGTCTAATCCCTGCAGACGCAATCAACACTGCAACCATCATTACCCGTGAGCACGGCGTGTTCTGTGGTAAAGCTTGGGCTGATGAAGTGTTTAAGCAATTGGGCGGTGAAGTGACTATCGAGTGGAATGTAGAAGATGGCGACAAGGTTGAACCAAACCAAACGCTTTGCACGCTAACAGGCCCAGCACGCGCGCTATTAACGGGTGAGCGTAACGCAATGAACTTCATTCAAACGCTCTCTGGCTGTGCGACGACGACGGCTATCTACGCAGACAAAATTAAACACACAGAGTGCCGCTTGCTAGATACGCGTAAAACGATCCCTGGCTTACGCAGCGCACTGAAATACGCGGTGGCTTGTGGTGGCGGTTTCAATCACCGTATTGGTGTTTTCGATGCTTACCTAATCAAAGAAAACCACATCATCGCTTGTGGTGGTATTGAGAAAGCTATCTCTACGGCAAAAGAGCTGAACCCAGGTAAGCCAGTGGAAGTTGAAACCGAAAGCCTAGAAGAGCTGGAGCAAGCGATCAGTGCTGGCGCAGACATCATCATGCTAGACAACTTCACTACAGACATGATGCGTGAAGCGGTCAAAATCAACGCTGGCCGCGCGGCATTAGAAAACTCAGGTAACGTGACGCTAGATACGATTGCAGAGTTCGCTGAAACAGGCGTTGATTACATCTCGGTAGGTGCACTAACCAAGCACTTGAAAGCAATGGATTTATCAATGAGATTCAAATCGTAATTGACTGAATAATAAATAATTTCTATAAAGGCACTGTTAATGACGGTGCCTTTTTATTACCTGAATTATCAGTATTTCAAAGACTTATTTAAGTTGATCGCATAAATTTGCTTTCTATATGAAACACTACACTAATAAATACCAAACCACTCGCGACCACACCTGAACACCATTCCACTTCTACATTTCGACTTCTATTCTCTCAATCAACCAGTGCTTGCACTGAAACAAACTAAAGAATGGAATTAGACAATGAATAACAAAAATAAAAGAACGAACCAGAAAGGCTTTACGCTGATTGAATTGATGATTGTGATAGCTATTATTGGTGTGTTGTCAGCGATCGCTGTACCTCAATATCAAAGCTATATTGCCAAGAGCGAAGCGGTATCAGCTCTTGCATCAATAACAAGTCATAGAACAAACGTTGAAACATACGTTTTAGAGAATGGTACTTTTCCGGCAACTTCGGCAGCTTTAGCGGTACCAACATCCCCATTAGGTATCATTTCATATGAGAATATAACCAGTGCCGCTGGAAGTATACAATTCGAATTTAATGGGACAGGCGTTAGTCCTGACGTCGTATCTAGTAAGGTTAATTTAGTCAGAGATTCTAATGGAGCATGGTCATGTACATCAGATGTCGATGGTAGCTTAAAACCTAAAGGTTGCTCATAAGTGCTAACCAACCTTCCAACCGTTCTTCGTCAGGCTGACTTACTTAGCCTGACTCAAGAACAAGCCGTGGCGGAACATGTACAAGCTTCAGGTATTTCGACACCTGAAGCTTTGCTCGTTCTGGAGTTGTTCAACGGCGATTCCTTAGCAAATAATATAAAAACCATCTTCGGTTTACCGTTAGTACAACTTGCCAATACTGATTACGAAACCTTATGTGATCAATTAGGGCTTCGCGAGCTGATCACCAAGTATCGTGCGATACCAATTTCAGTATCTAATTCGACTCTCACTCTCGCCTCAGCTGATCCGACCGATTTACAAGCGGAAGATGATTTCCGTTTTGCTACGGGACTACAGATCGAACTCGTTGTTGCTAACTATTCTGAGTTAGAAGGTGCAATACGTAAGCTGTATGGCCGTTCGATTTCCGGGCAAGACTCCAAACGAAAAGAGATCACTCAAGATGAACTTGCCAACCTGGTTGAAGTATCTGACGACGAGATATCGTCGATAGAAGACCTCAGCCAAGACGACTCCCCTGTCAGCCGATTTATCAATCAGATACTGGTCGATGCGGTGCGTAAAGGCGCTTCCGATATCCATTTTGAGCCCTACGAAGAACACTACCGTGTACGCCTGCGTTGCGATGGTATTCTTGTTGAAATACAACAGCCCGCATCTCATTTAAGTCGCCGTTTATCTGCTCGTCTGAAAATTCTCGCCAAGCTTGATATTGCCGAGCGTAGACTACCTCAAGATGGACGAATAAAATTGCGTCTGAATGATGAGCTAGCGATTGATATGCGAGTCTCAACAATGCCGACATTATGGGGCGAAAAGATCGTACTGCGACTGCTTGATAGCAGCGCTGCCAATCTCGATATCGACAAACTTGGCTACAGTGAAGATCAAAAAGCCCTCTACCTTAACGCCTTGAAGCGTCCGCAAGGGATGATCTTAATGACCGGTCCAACCGGCAGCGGCAAAACCGTTTCTCTTTATACTGGGCTTCGAGTACTCAACACCACTGAACGTAATATTTCCACAGCTGAAGATCCTGTAGAGATTAACCTGTGTGGTATCAACCAAGTTCAAGTGACCCCTAAGATTGGCTTTGGGTTTGCTGAGGCGCTGCGATCATTTTTACGACAGGATCCCGACGTGGTGATGGTGGGAGAAATCCGAGATTTAGAAACCGCAGAGATCGCAATCAAAGCATCGCAAACCGGTCACTTAGTCCTTTCGACACTACACACCAACTCAGCAGCAGAAACCGTCACTCGCCTCGCTCATATGGGTATTGAACCCTTTAACCTCGCTTCATCACTGAGTTTGATTATTGCCCAACGCTTGGCGAGGCGGCTGTGTAACCACTGCAAAGAAACTGACGACTCACCAGACATATTTCTGCGTCACTCTATCCCAAATAGCCAAACCATCTACAAAGCCAACACTCAAGGCTGTAATGAGTGCAATCAAGGATACTCCGGCCGCGTTGGTATCTACGAAGTAATGCCATTCACCGACAAACTTAAAAACAGCCTAATTAACAAACCTAATGCGTTAGCAATTGAAGATCTCGCTCGCCGAGAAGGCATGAGAACTCTGCAAGAGTCAGGGATAGATAAATTGCTTGAAGGCACCACCAGCTATCAGGAACTGCAACGTGTTCTGTACCTATAACCCAATGGAGCCCCAATGAGTAGCAAGTCCAAACAATCACAACTAAAAAGCTATCACTGGAAAGGCATTAATAGCTCTGGCAAGAAAGTGTCAGGGCAGACCTTAGCACTCACCGAATTGGAAGTGCGAGAAAAACTCAAAGACCAGCACATTCAGATTAAGAAAATCAAAAAGAAAAGTATTTCAGCCGTCACTCGTTTAACCCATAGAGTCAAAGCCAAAGACATCACTATTTTAACACGACAGCTTGCTACCATGCTGGCTACGGGTGTACCTATCGTGCAAGCCATCAAATTGGTATCAGACAATCACCGCAAAGCAGAAATGAAATCGATTTTATCGCACATCTGCAAAGGTGTAGAAGCCGGAACGCCAATCTCAAAAGCGATGCGAACCGCAAGTCGTCACTTTGATGACCTGTATACCGACTTAGTGGCGACAGGCGAACTATCCGGTAACCTCGCGCAAGTCTTCGAACGTTTGGCAACCTATCGAGAAAAGAGCGAGCAATTAAAATCCAAAGTCGTCAAAGCACTGATTTACCCTGCAATGGTGTTCACCGTTGCACTAACTGTCTCTTATTTAATGCTAACCATGGTAATTCCAGAGTTTGAGTCGATGTTTTCAGGCTTCGGCGCTGATTTACCTTGGTTCACTCAACAAGTACTTTACCTTTCTCATTGGATGCAGGCTTACAGTTTTTATGCGGCCGTAGGCATCGGGCTTGTTGCCCTGATTATTTACCAACTGTGTCAGCGCTCCCACTCGATCAGACTGTCTGTCAGTCGGCTAGGGTTGCGCTTTCCTGTACTTGGCGGCGTGCTAGCCAAAGCCTCTATAGCCAAATTCAGCCGTACCCTATCAACCAGTTTTAGCTCTGGTATTCCGATTCTCATGAGCCTCAAAACCACAGCCAAAACCGCAGGCAACCTGCATTATGAATCGGCCATCATTGAGGTTCACCGAGAAACGGCTGCTGGCATGCCAATGTATATTGCAATGCGCAACACCAATGCCTTTCCTGAAATGGTACTGCAGATGGTGATGATAGGTGAAGAGTCGGGCAACCTTGATGATATGCTCAATAAAGTAGCCTCGATTTACGAGTTTGAAGTAGACAACACCGTCGACAATTTAGGCAAAATTTTAGAGCCACTGATTATCGTATTTTTAGGCACTGTTGTTGGTGGACTTGTGGTTGCAATGTACTTACCGATCTTTAATCTTATGAGTGTGTTAGGATAGATAAAAGCAACTAAACACCCATGAGCAGCAATCTCTGCTCACCTTGATTAAGTGGTAAAGGACACTATGGAAGTATTTCACTACTATCCTTGGCTATTCCCCGTATTAGCTTTCATTTTTAGCCTTCTTATCGGCAGCTTCCTCAACGTAGTCATACACCGTTTACCAATAATGATGGAACGAGAGTGGCAACAGGAGTGCTCAGAATATTTCTCTCAATATAAAATTCCAGCACCAGAGGGAAAGTTCAACCTGAGCGTTCCTCGTTCAACTTGCCCTAAATGCAAAACCCAATTAAGAATCGTCGACAACATTCCAGTCTTAAGCTGGTTGTTCTTAAAAGGTAAGTGCCACAGTTGTGCTAATCCCATCAGTGCTCGCTATCCTTTGGTCGAATTGCTTACCGCAATACTTTGCACAGTTGTCGCGAGTCACTTTGGTTTCAGTTACTACGCCATTGCTTTGATTTTTTTCACCTTCGCACTGATTACCGCAACCTTTATCGATCTCGATACTATGTTACTACCTGATCAAATCACCTTACCTTTGGTTTGGTCTGGTATCGCTTTAGCTCTGTTTAATGTCAGCCCTGTATCACTTCAAGACTCAGTGGTTGGCGCAATGGCAGGCTACCTAGCTTTATGGTCGGTTTACTGGTTGTTCAAACTGCTGACAGGCAAAGAAGGCATGGGGTACGGTGACTTTAAACTCTTGGCTGCGCTTGGAGCATGGCTTGGTTGGCAACACCTACCGATGATCATCCTTTTATCTTCGCTTGTAGGGCTTGTGTTTGGTTTGATTCAACTTCGCTTAAAACAACAAGGCATAGATAAAGCCTTCCCGTTTGGCCCCTACCTTGCGATTGCGGGTTGGGTAAGCTTGATGTGGGGCAACGACATCATGGGTTGGTATTTCACTTCTGTACTAGGAATTTAACCATGGCAATCATTATCGGATTAAGCGGTGGTATAGCCAGTGGCAAAACCACGGTAGCTAACCTGTTCAATGAACATTTTAATATTGATATCGTCGATGCTGACATCGTGGCACGTGAAGTAGTCGCGTTAGGCAGTGACGGCTTAAAACAGATTACAGAGCACTTTGGTGAGCCGATCTTGCTTGAAGATGGAACACTTAACCGAAGTAAGCTGCGAGAGTTGATCTTCTCTGATCCCAAAGAGAAGCAGTGGCTCAATGATCTTCTTCATCCCATGATCCGTGACAAAATTGACAGTGACCTGTCTAAAATCACATCCCCGTATGGTTTATTAGTTGCACCGCTATTGGTTGAAAACCAAATGCAAGGCATGGCCGATCGCGTATTAATTGTTGATGTGCCAGCAGAAGTGCAAATAGAACGAACGATGAGTCGTGATAATGTTTCTAGGGAACAAGTAACATCAATTTTAAGATCACAGGCTTCAAGAGAACAACGCCTAGCAGTTGCAGATGACGTGATTAAAAACCATACTAAAAACCAAGAACTTTTGCCTCAAATCACAGATTTACATCAAAAGTATCTGGCAATCAGTGCCGTAGATGGGTCAGAATAGAACAATGTTGAATGAAGGTTTGCTCGATGATCACCCACAAATTTGAACATCCTCTAAATGAGAAAACACGCATCTACTTAAGAGTCGAATCACTCTTGAGGCAGTTACACTTGTCTTCTACATTTTCCGATGCTCAACAATATCAACTCTTTTTCCGTTCCATCTTTGATCTGATTGAAATATTCGAACAGATCCAACTTAAGAGCGAACTAGCAAAAGATATTGAGAAGCAGCGTGTAACCTACAAAAGCTGGTTAGATGTTGAAGGTGTCGATCAAGAGATGCTGACATCACTGCTTACAGACATTGGCAACATCTATCGTGATCTGATGCAGGCAGAGCGTTTTGGGCAATCACTTAAAGAAGATCGCTTTCTGAGTGCAATTCGCCAACGCTTTAATCTTCCAGGTGGCTCATGCTGCTTTGATCTGCCCGCACTGCATTATTGGCTGCACCTTCCTCTCGATAAGAGAATGAGAGATGCTAAAGCTTGGATGGATAGCCTACAGCCGCTGTATGAAGCGCTAACACTATGGTTAAAGCTCACCAGAGAAACGGGTCACTTCAAAGAGCAAATCGCTCGTGCAGGCTTCTTCCAGAGCGATGCCGATGAAGCGAATATCCTTCGCCTTTCTATTCCGATGCAATACGGTGCCTACCCGATGATCTCAGGTCACAAGAACCGCTTTGCTGTTAAGTTCATGAGCTTTGAAACTGGGCAAGCCTGTACTCAAGATATCGAATTTGAATTGGCGATCTGCAGCTAATTAAACCCCTTTTATAGTTTGGCTTGAGTTGTAACTTGAGCCTAAACTCTTTGTTATTACACCCTCTAATTAAGAATCACTATGTCGAAAAAAATCACCATCGTTAAATGCCCTCAATGTAAAACTGACGTTGAATGGGGTGAACAAAGCCCACACCGCCCGTTTTGCAGCAAGCAATGTCAGATGATTGATTTCGGTGAATGGGCAGACGAAGAGAACAGCATCGCTGGCGCACCAGACATGTCAGATAGCGATGGTTGGTCGGAAGATCCGCACTAGGCGAATAGCGAATAGCGAATAGCGAATAGCGAATAGCGAATAGCGAATAGCGAATAGAATTTGAAGGATTGGCGTTTACGTCAATCCTTTTTTATTGCCGGTAACATGGATGAGTAGAGATTCCCAACTCCTTCCTTCGTCATCCTCAAGAGTTGGGGATCTCTTACCTGCGAACCTCTAAATGACAGGCACAAAAAAGCGGAGCCAAATGGCTCCGCTTTTATCGATAGAATGCAAAAAGAATTACTTCTTAGTAAGCTTCTCTTTAATACGAGCTGACTTACCAGAACGCTCACGTAGGTAGTACAACTTGGCACGACGTACTGCACCACGGCGTTTAACTTCGATGCTATCAACCATTGGAGAGTGAGTTTGGAACGCACGCTCTACGCCTTCACCGTTCGAGATCTTACGAACTGTGAATGCAGAGTGTAGACCACGGTTACGAATAGCGATTACAACGCCTTCGAAAGCCTGTAGACGCTCACGGTCACCTTCTTTTACCTTAACCTGAACTACAACAGTGTCACCTGGTGCGAATTTAGGAAGGTCTGATTTTAGTTGCTCTTCTTCAAGAGCCTTGATGATGTTGCTCATTTGTATAAATTCCTAGAATAAACTGATACTAAATTTAATAGGTTACTGCTTGCTTTTCGTTAAGAGCGATGCTCTTTAATGAATTCAGCCAGTAATTGTTCCTGTTCGTCAGTCAGAGCTAGGTTTTCCAGGAGTTCTGGTCTTCTTAGCCAAGTTCGGCCCAACGATTGTTTTAATCGCCAGCGACGAATGTCCTTATGGTTTCCAGACTTGAGTACCGATGGCACATCTTTATCGTCTAGCACCTCAGGGCGCGTATAATGGGGACAATCTAGCAAACCATTTGCAAAAGAATCTTCTTCTGCTGAAGCGAAATCTCCAAGTACACCCGGAACAAACCGAGATACTGAATCAATCAGCGTCATGGCTGGCAGTTCGCCACCCGTCATCACAAAATCTCCAATCGACCATTCTTCGTCAACTTCAGATTGAATGATGCGCTCATCTACCCCTTCATAGCGACCACAAATAAGAAGTAAATTCTCGTTTGTTGCCAGCTCTTCAACACCTTTCTGGTCGAGTTTACGACCTTGGGGTGAAAGATAGATAACTTTCGTCTTTCCCGGTGCTGCTTGCTTGGCAGTTTTGATAGCGTCGCGCAAAGGCTGAACCATCATTAACATGCCAGGACCACCACCGTAAGGTCTGTCATCAACAGTGCGATGTTTATCATGAGTGAAATCACGAGGATTCCATGTCTCAATAGATAAAAGACCTTTTTTAACCGCTTGACCTGTTACTCCAAAATCAGTAACAGAACGGAACATTTCAGGAAAAAGGCTAATAATGCCAACCCACATGTGTTCTCTCGCTCTGTAATTTGGAGTTAGAATCCAGGATCCCAGTCAACTTCGATCCGGCGAGCTTCGCGATCAACTTTCTTGATCACTTGCTCTTCAAGGTACGGTACTAACCGTTCCTTTTGGCCAAAAGCATCTTTAAGATTTGCTTTGATTACTAGAACATCGTTCGAGCCAGTCTCTAATAGGTCAGTGACCTTACCAAGGTCGTAACCTTTAGTAGTAAAAACTTGCATACCGAACAATTCGCGCCAGTAGAATTCATCTTCTGACAATTCAGGTAACGAAGCAGGGTCAATAGCAATTTCAAAGTTAGTCATCAGTTGCGCGTCTTCACGAACATCTAATCCCGCTAGCTTACATACATAACCTTGGCCATGACGTTTCCAGCTCTCAACTTTGTACTCAACCCACTTACCCTTTTGGTTTAAATACCAAGGGCTGTAATCAAATATGCTTTCAGCATTGTCTGTGTAGGAGAACACTTTAAGCCAGCCACGAATACCATAGGTAGACCCAAGTTTACCCATGACAATTCTATTGTTTTGCTCGCTCATAGTTTCTTTACCCTTCATCGACATAAGCTATTTCTCTTTAAAAAAGAATTAAGCCGCTTTTTGAGCGTCTTTAACTAGCTTAGCTACACGATCAGATAGAGATGCGCCTTGACCAACCCAGTGGTTAACACGATCTAGGTCTAGACGTAGACCTTCTTCTTGACCTTGAGCAGTAGGGTTAAAGAAACCTACTTTCTCGATGAAACGGCCAGTTGCAGCGTTACGGCTATCCGCAACTACGATTTGATAAAATGGGCGCTTCTTTGCACCGTGACGTGCCAAACGAATGGTTACCATGTCGTCCTCTTTGCTTTCTTAATAAAATAATTAACCCCAAGTATAAGTAAATAGCTTGGGGTCTCGTGCCAAATTAAAGCCCCGGAATTTTACTCTTATTCCGGGGCAATGCAAGGGCTTTAGCTATTTTTTCACCAACATAGCTGCCGTACACTTTCTGTGACACGGCTAACACTATGAAAAGTAACGTAGCTAAAGCTTACATTTGTAGATTATCGACCAAACGGGTTAAAGCCACCACCCATTCCGCCCATACCTCCACCGCCGCCCATCATGCCTTGCATGTTGCGCATCATGCCTTTCATGCCACCTTTTTGCATTTTCTTCATCATTTTCTGCATCTGGGTGAACTGCTTAAGCATACGGTTTACATCTTGTACCTGTGTACCAGAACCAGCGGCAATACGCTTTTTGCGCGAGCCTTTGATTAAGTCAGGGCGTTGACGCTCTTTCATAGTCATAGAGTTGATGATCGCTTCCATCTGCTTGAACATCTTGTCATCAACTTTATCTTTAACGTTGTCTGGTAGTTGAGACATGCCTGGAAGCTTATCCATCATGCCCATCATGCCACCCATGTTTTGCATCTGGCCAAGCTGTTCACGGAAATCTTCAAGGTCAAAGCCTTTCTTCTCTTTGAACTTCTTAGCCAGCTTCTCTGCTTTCTCGGTATCAACGTTTTTCTGTAGGTCTTCAATAAGAGACAGAACGTCGCCCATACCTAAGATACGAGAAGCAACACGATCTGGGTGGAACGGTTCTAGTGCGTCAGTTTTCTCACCAACACCCAAGAACTTGATTGGCTTACCAGTGATGTGACGAACCGATAGCGCCGCACCACCACGTGCATCACCATCAACCTTAGTTAGAATCACACCAGTAAGAGGCAGTGCATCACCAAAGGCTTTTGCAGTGTTCGCAGCATCTTGACCTGTCATTGCATCAACAACGAACAGTGTCTCTACTGGTTTAATTGCAGTATGAAGCTCTTTGATCTCGCCCATCATCTCTTCATCGATAGCCAAACGACCGGCTGTATCGACTAATAGTACGTCGTAGAATTTCTTCTTCGCGTGGTCGATTGCAGCGTTTGCAATATCAAGAGGCTTTTGATCAGCTGAAGATGGGAAGAAGTCTACGCCAACATCGCTTGCTAACGTTTCAAGCTGTTTGATCGCCGCTGGACGGTAAACGTCGGCAGACACAACCAAAACTTTCTTCTTGTCACGCTCAGTTAGAAGCTTAGATAGCTTACCTACCGATGTGGTTTTACCTGCACCTTGTAGACCCGCCATTAAGATAACGGCTGGCGGCTGCGCTGCTAGGTTAAGAGCCTCATTAGACTCACCCATTACCGCTTCAAGTTCAGCTTGAACGATCTTAATGAATTCTTGACCAGGCGTTAGAGACTTAGAAACCTCAACACCCACAGCGCCTTCTTTTACGCGCTTAACAAAATCGCGGACAACTGGCAGAGCAACGTCGGCTTCAAGTAGCGCCATACGTACTTCACGCAGCGTCTCTTTAATATTGTCTTCGGTCAGACGACCTTTACCGCTGATGTTCTTCAGCGTTTTGGATAGACGATCCGTTAAATTATCAAACATAGTTTTCTCTTCGCTCAAAACTGCGACTATTACTGTGAGTATACATTAGCGCGGATTAGAGTCATACCCGTTGTAGAGCGTTAATCATCCGTGCTTGTGATGTGAGACATTATTCACTTGGAATTGAATGAGGTTCGCCATAGCCCCAAAGAGCGATGCGAGGTATAATTCGCCAATTAGTAATCATTTAAATGGATACCATGGACAGTCTTATTGCGATCGCAGCAGCCTTTCTTTATACAATGGCGATTTCCACGATCATTCCAGGTCTCGTGCACCAAACAGGAATCCGTGTAAAAACGGTGTTTATCAGCGCATTACTTGCTCTAGCTTTCCATGCTTGGTTGCTTGGCGATTTGATTTTTAATGCCAGTGGCCAAAACCTCAGTATCTTGAACGTTGCTTCGTTAATCAGTTTAATCATATCTGTGGTAATGAGCGGTGCGATGCTCAGAACCCGTCTGTGGTTTATTTTGCCTGTCGTTTATAGCTTCGCTGCGCTGAACTTGATGGCTGCCACTTTTCTTCCAAGCACCTTCATCAAACATCTAGAGAATGACCCAAAACTGCTCGTACACATTTCTTTGGCTCTATTCTCATACGCAACGTTAACTATCGGTGCGCTATACGCCCTGCAACTTGCGTGGCTAGATCACAAACTTAAAAAGAAAAAAGCATTAGTAATAAACCCTAACCTACCTCCTTTAATGATGGTGGAAAGACAGCTTTTCAAGATCATTCTGATTGGTAATGGCTTATTAACGGGTACTTTGTTGACAGGTCTCATCTTCGTGCAAGATATGTTTGCTCAAGGAAAAGCGCACAAGGCTGTGTTGTCTTTTATCGCTTGGGTTATCTATTCCATCCTTCTATGGGGTCATTATCAGAAAGGTTGGCGTGGACAAAAAGTCACTTGGTTCGCACTGGCCGGTGCCAGCATGCTCACATTAGCCTACTTCGGTAGCCGTTTCGTTCAGGAAATCATCCTGAACTAGTCTGTAAAATAAAGGCAAGGTCTCACATACCTTGCCTTTAAAATATTGAGTGCAATACATTCAATTGACATCTCGACCATGTTCGGTCATAAATTAATCAAGATACACAAATAGGAAAAGAATAGTTTTGGACGACATATCAACGGGTATCTTATTTGCGCTACTCGCGTGTCTCATTGTAATTTCTGGTTATTTCTCTGGTTCTGAAACGGGCATGATGTCCTTGAACCGCTACCGTTTAAAGCACTTGGCCAATACGGGTCATAAAGGTGCCAAACGCGTAGAAAAACTTCTGAACCGCCCAGACAGATTGATTGGCCTCATTCTCATCGGCAACAATCTCGTCAACATTCTTGCATCTGCGATCGCTACTATTCTTGGTATGCGCATCTACGGGGATATCGGTGTGGCTATCGCTACTGGTACCCTGACTCTCGTGATCCTCGTATTCGCCGAGGTAACACCAAAAACCATCGCTTCGCTATTTCCCGAACGCGTCTCTTACGCGAGTAGCATCCTTTTGATGATATTGATGAAGGTGCTGTCACCATTAGTGATCTTAGTGAACTTCATCACCAACGGCTTCATTCGTATCTTAGGCGTCAAAGCCAGCCATGATGCAACCGACCATTTAAGCTCAGAAGAGCTTAGAACCGTGGTAAATGAAGCAGGTAGCCTAATCCCCCAACGTCACCAAGATATGTTGGTGTCTATTCTGGATTTAGAGCACGTCACCGTAAACGACATCATGGTGCCTCGTAATGAGATTACTGGTATCGACATCAATGACGACTGGAAATCTATCGTTCGCCAACTGACTCACTCGCCTCATGGCCGTGTGGTTTTGTACCGTGACCAGATAGATGAAGTTGTTGGTATGCTGAGGCTACGAGAAGCTTACCGACTGATGCTTGAAAAAAACGAATTCAATAAAGAGACCTTGTTGCGTGCTGCTGATGAGATCTACTTTATTCCTGAAGCGACACCACTCAATATTCAACTGCTTAAGTTTCAACGTAATAAACAGCGTATCGGTTTGATTGTGGATGAATATGGCGACATCAACGGCCTGGTTACTCTTGAAGATATTCTAGAAGAGATCGTAGGTGAGTTTACCACTTCAATTGCACCAAGCTTATCTGAAGAAATTACGCCGCAAAGCGATGGCAGCTTCTTGATTGAAGGCAGTGCCAACATTCGAGACATCAACAAGGGTTTACAGTGGGCACTACCTACCGATGGTCCAAGAACGCTGAATGGTTTGATATTGGAGCATCTTGAGGATATCCCAGAGAGTCACCTCAGTGTTCAAGTTGCCAGCCACCCAATGGAAATTGTTGAACTTGAAGAGAACCGCATCAAGCTTGTGCGTGTATTTCCGCAAATCGTAAATGGATAATTGATCGCTACTGTTCATTTCCATAAGAACAGCCAACTGAGTTTTCACGAATACCCCACACCAAAAAAGGCCCGATTCATTGAATCGGGCCTTTCAGTATCTAACTCGCTCTGTCTCTAGAGAAAAATGTATCTAGAGTGAAGCGTATTCAAAGTGAACTAAAAATGATTAGTCGATTTTAAGCTCTTGTAGCATAGACTCTGGTAGTGCCAGCTCATCATTCTTGTTTACAGAAATACCTGCAGCGATGATCGCATTCGCGATCTCTTTCGCTTCATCTAAAGAGTGCATTGCTGCGGTACCACATTGGTATTCGTTCAGCTCTGGGATCTTATTCTGGCTCTCAACTTTCAGTACGTCTTGCATCGCTGCTAACCAACCGTCTGCCACTTGTTGCTCTGAAGGCGTGCCAATCAGGCTCATGTAGAAACCAGTACGACAACCCATCGGTGAAATATCGATGATCTCTACATCTGAACCGTTTAATTGATTACGCATGAAACCCGCGTATAGATGCTCTAGAGTATGGATACCTTTCTCAGATAGGATATCTTTGTTTGGCGCAGTAAAACGCAGGTCAAACACAGTGATGGTATCCCCTTTTGGGGTTTGCATTGTTTTAGCAACACGAACGGCAGGTGCGTTCATGCGTGTGTGATCAACAGTGAAACTATCTAATAAAGGCATTGCTCTTCTCCATGACGGCTGGCTTTAGAAAAACCAGCTTCGATTGTCTTCTAGTTCTTTGCGGCACTGTTTCAGCTGCCATCCATAATCTTTTGCTTGCTGTTCGACTTTACGCGCCACTTTAATCAACGATGGTTTGCTGTTGTAGGATTTGCGTTTATAACCACCACGGCCTTCATGATAAGCCAGGTATTGGTTATATGGGTCCCACAGTGAAATGCCTAGCTGACGACGAGTCTCGCTGGTATACCAACCGATGAACATCAATGCATCATCAAAGTTGGTGCGTGAGCCACCGTTATTGGTCGCCTTTTGGAAGTCTTCCCAAGCAGGGTCTTGAGCTTGTGCATAACCGTAGGCACTGCTCACGCGTCCCCACGGTATAAAGCCAAGAATGTAATCTTTAGGTGGGCGCGCATCGTGACGATAACTACTCTCTTGCTTCACAAAAGCCATAGCAACGTTGATCGGTGTGCCCCACTCTTCTTGCATATCCAAGGCATCTTCATACCATGAAGGGTGCTCTCGGAAGATGCTACATAAATTATCTTGCTGCTTTGGCGGTGGCGTTGCACATCCAACCAAGAGGCTAGAGACAACACCAACAGTCACTACAGGTAACCATTTACTACTCACACGAGTAGGCTGACCTAATAAGGCTTGCTTCCTTTCCACCAAAGTCTCGCTATGCTTTTAAATACGAAAAATAATCCGCTAAGAAACTGTCAAAATCTTGCGTGCTTGCTTCTTCACTTTGTTGCTGAGCAATCACAGAGCGTTGAACTTCCGCTTCCATCAACTCAGCTGAGTAAACTTTATATTGGTGTGCTTTGTGTTGCTCTGCGTAAGTTTTACCTAACGCGCAACCCACTTTACCTAAGCCACCCAGTTTTTTGGTCTCTTCTAACAACTGGCCAGAAATAGTCAGTTCTGGGTTATCAATCCAAGCTTCAAGCGTATCGCATGTTTCTTGGTATGCACGCCCACCTTGCTCTGCATCCATCATCTCGGCAATAGAGCGTAGATCTTTGAAAACACGCTTCGCCCAATCTTGCAGAGACAATCGTTCGCCATGACAACCAATTTGTAGCTCTAGACCAACCTGACGACCTTCTAAGATCACCTTATTCCAGTTATCACGCCAGCATTCAAGTTCGCAGTTATCCATTTCAGCAGAGTCTGTTAACACACTCCAGGTTAGGAATAAGTCTAAGAAGCGAACTTGCTGCTCATTGATACCAATTGAGCTGAATGGATTTACGTCTAGAGAACGAACCTCAATGTACTCAACACCACCGCGAGCTAATGCTTCAGAGGGCTTTTCACCACTCTTCGCTACACGCTTAGGACGGATTGGAGCATAAAGCTCGTTTTCAATTTGCAGTACGTTGGTATTCAATTGACGGTATTCACCATCAACCTTAGTGCCAATCTCAGCGAACTCTTCTGATGGTGTGCGAATAGCTTGATTCAAACCTTCAAGGTATTGGTCTAGGCTGTTGAAACCAATCTTCAATACGCTTTGCGCACTGTTGGTGTAGCCAAGATCGCTCAGGCGCAGTGCCGTTGCTTTTGGCAGATACAGTGTCCCACCAACCTTTTCAAAAGGCAGGTTTGTTTCTCTTCCTTTAATGAAAGAAGAGCACAACGCCGGTGAAGCACCGAAGAAGTATGGGATTAACCAACCAAAGCGGTAGTAGTTACGAATCAAACCGAAATAAGCGTCTGACTTAGCTTCACAACGTTCTTCTTCTGTTTGCTCTCCAAACAGGCTATCCCAAAAGCTTTCTGGGAACGAGAAGTTGAAGTGAACACCAGAGATAATCTGCATCAGGCTACCGTAGCGGCGCTTTAGGCCTTCACGATATAGCGTCTTCATTTTACCGTTATTCGAGGTGCCGTATTGCGCTAACTGAATGTAATCTTCATTGCCAACGTAACAAGGCATTGAAAGCGGCCACATTTTTTCGCCATTTAGCTTGGTTTGCGTGAAGTGATGGATATCAGATAACTGATTCAAAAGCGTCGGAACGTCGTTAGAAACAGGCGTAATAAATTCGAGTAGCGACTCTGAGAAATCGGTCGTTACCCATCCGTTCATCAACGCAGATCCTAAAGCTTTAGGGTGCGGCCCAGTAGCAAGGTGCCCATCTTCCGTGTAGCGTAATGTTTCCCTTTCAACACCACGACCAAATTGAGAGAAGGTCGTAGGGTTGGTTGCAACTTGCTTTAGTCGCGCAGCAAAATCAGTCAAAATTCAGTTCACTTATCTTATATTGTTCTGATTAGAACTATCATAAATTAGGTTGGAGGAGAAAAGTAGAGTCTCTTCCCTCCCCCTTTAATGTGTACTCTAACGAATGATTTCAAGCTCTTCTATTGGAATATCTAACTTTTCTAATTGTGGGCGAAGCGAAGTCGCGTCACCAACAACGATTATTTGATAATCATTCGGGTCAAACCATTTCTTCGATAGCTCGTTTAAGGTCTCTTTTGAAACCGTTTCAACTATCTGATTACGCTGTTGTAGGTAATCTTCATCAAGGCTTAATGCAACAATATTACTCAACAACCCAGCCTTTTGACTTGGCGTTTCGTATTTGAGTGCATCTTGTTGGCCGACTGCAAGGCGCATAAATTTCACCTCTTCGTCAGTTAATCCACTCTGACTAAACTCATTCAGCTCATTTATAAACTCTTGAATCGATGGAACCGTCGCATTAGCCCTCACCTGTGCGCTAAATACCACCGCGCCAGTTTCTCGAGTACTGGCGAAGTAACCGCTTGCACCATAAGTGTAGGCTTTGTCTTCACGTAGGTTCTGGTTGATACGGCTATTGAAGTTACCGGCTAAGTTAAAGTTAGCCAGCTGACTCAAATACAGCTCACCCGTCGCATCAAACGGTAGGCCTTTACGCACCAAGCGAACAATGCTTTGTGGCGCTCCCGGTTTATCGACTAAATACAGGTGCTGACCAGGAAGCTCTTTGACGATCTGTGGGCGCGTTAATGGTGCAGCATCGCCTTGCCATTCTTCAAAGAATTGTAGCTGTTTTCCAACCTCTTTCTTCGAGATGTCTCCCACAACAACAATATTGGCACCTTCAGGTGTATAATGTTGATCGTAGAATTTTTTCACATCGTCTAGCGTGAGTTTCGATAGGGATTCCTTAGTACCGTCGCTAGCTCGGGCAAAAACAGTGTCGCCAAATAACACTTCACGGGTTGCTTGAGAGGCCATCCAGCTTGGCTGTTGGTGCTGATACACAACACCTTCTAGCATCTGCTTCTTAACGCGCTCAAAGTCTTGCTCATCGAACTTAGGCTCAAATAGAACCTCTTGTACAATCGCTAAGGTTTGAGGCAGATTTTTCTCTAGCGTAGAAATTGAAATGTCAGTGGTGTAGCTACCCGCACTGATACTCACACTACTACCCAACTTATCTAGCGTAGCTTGTAGCTCTTCAACCGTTCGTTTTGTCGAGCCCTCTTCCATCATCGAAGCGGTTAGGTTCGCTAGGCCTTCTTGCCCTTTGCGAACATAACGCTCACCAGCTGGAAGTTGAATCTGTAGCTGTACTGTCGGCGTTTCACTGGTCACGGTACCAATCAAATCGGTGCCATTTGCAAAGTGCATGCGGTACAAATCAGGCATCGTTGCTTCAACACCAAAGTTAACTTCTGGCATCACGCTGCGATCAAAGGTGTTCGGTGCTTTTCTGAAATCCAGTTGGTCTTCCGTCACCTTGCTGTATTCAGGCAAAGTACGTGGAGGCGTAACAAAAGTCGCCTCACGAACCGCTAAATCGAGCTTCTTCTTAGGAACTACACTCAAGGTAACCTTGTGCTTACCTTCGATGAATTCTTGGTAGGCTTTACTTACGCTTTCGGGAGTCACCGCGCGGATTTGATCCAACTGTGATTCAATGCGGTCAGGCTGACCATAGAAGGTTTGGTTAGACGCAAGTTGTGACACCTTGCCTTTCACACTTTGCAGAGCAAAAACGGCATCCGCTTCAGCCATACCGGTGATCTGGTCTAAACGTTCTTGCTCAACGCCCTCTTTCGAGAATTGCTCTAAGGTATCCATCAGCTCTTTATTAAGAACCGTCAGATCGCCTTTTTCACCTGAGTTACCCATCGCATACACGTACATGGTACAAGCAAGCTCAGCACAATCGTGGAAAGACCCTGCGCTGACTGCCTTCTGCGTTTTTACGAGGTTTTGATACAGGTAGCTGTTGGTACCTGAACCCAATACATTAGAGAGTGCATTCAGCGAAGCTTGTGTCTCTTCACCGCGATAGGTTGTTGGCCAACCCACCAGCACCATAGGCTGACGAATATTGTCTTCTAAGGTGATGTACTTATCTTCTGTTAGCACAGCAGGTTGCTTCTCTGCTGCCTTGACTTCAGGGCCTTGAGGGATTGGGCCAAAGTACTTATTCACCCAGTCTAGCGTGTCATCCACGTCGATATCACCACCAATGGTTAGCACAGCATTGTTTGGGCCGTACCAACGCAGGAAGAACGCCTTAAGGTCGTTTACATCAACACGGTCTAAATCTTCCACGTAACCAATTGGTTGCCATGAATATGGGTGGCCTTCAGGGTAAAGAGCTTCACCCATGCGTTCCCACATCAAGCCATAAGGGCGATTTTCATAACTTTGAGCACGTTCGTTTTTAACTGTGCCTCTTTGAACTTCGAATTTCTTCTGAGAAACCGCATCCAACAAGAAGCCCATTCGGTCTGACTCTAACCACAACATTTTCTCAAGTTGGTTAGATGGAACGGTTTCAAAGTAGTTAGTACGATCACGGTTAGTGGTGCCGTTTAAGGAACCACCTGCTTCGGTAATGATCTTAAAGTGTTGTTGATCGCCAACGTTCTCTGAGCCTTGGAACATCATGTGTTCGAAGAAGTGAGCAAAACCCGACTTACCAATCTGCTCACGTGCTGAACCTACGTGGTAAGTCACATCTACATGCACAAGTGGATCAGAATCATCCGGAGAAAGAATAACAGTTAAACCATTATCTAATTGATACTTGGTGTAAGGAATCACCACTTTGTCTTTAGAAGGCTTGACTTCTTCAACTAGAGTGACGCCTTCTGGCAATGAGGAAAAGAAGGATGTAGAGCTAGGTACATTGTAAGAACAGCCTGCGATGGCGATAAGAGAAAATGTACCAAGTAAAACCTTTTTCATAGGTTCTCCTTAGAAAAAACCGAAGTAGATAGCAGCAAGTAAGCTGTAGCGAGCGGCTTTGCCAATCGCTATCAAAATAACGCTAGGGATAAATTTCATTCTTAGCCAGCCCGCCGCGAGACACAAAGGATCACCAATAATAGGTAACCAACTAAATAACAGTGTCCAGTAGCCATAACGGCTCAGCCAAGCCATAGCCTTATGACCATGCTTTTCTGATTGAGTTCGATTAGGCAACCACAAACCAATCCAATAGTTAGTCAGACCGCCTAAGGTATTACCAAGAGTCGCCAACAGAATAATCGATGATGTTGAAAACTGATCTAAGCTCAAAGCAGCAACAAGGCTAGCTTCTGAACCACCGGGTAGTAACGTGGCACTCAAGAAGCCACTGATGAAGAGCACCCACAGCGCCGAGTCCGAGAACCACAGCGCTATATTTTCAAAAAGGGAGTTAAAGAATTCTAGCACTGCATATCAACTTTCTTGCATTTTAAGTAGTACCTTGCCTCTGGTGTGCCCAGTCTCAACCTGTAGGTGTGCCGACTGTGCCTCGACTAACGGATAGATACCTTGAATTTCTGTTTTCAGCAATCCGACACTTACCATGTAAAGCATGGTGTCCATTTGCTCTGGGTTTGGTTCAACCAACATGCCAGATGCAGTAAAGCCTAATAGCGTTGCTTTTTCGCAAATAAGTTCTGCAGATAGCGTTGGTACTGTCACGACTCGCGCGCCATCTTTCAGACACTTCAACGCATCAAGAGCAGTATCACCACCGACCAAATCAATCAGCACATCAACATCAGAAACCCGTTCTGAAGCTGGGGCAAACTGATAGTTAATCGCATGAGCGCCTAGCGTTGCAAGGTAATCAAGGTTCGCTTCACTGCAGGTTGTATAAACCTCAGCTTTTGCAGCCACGGCAATTTGAACCGCAAGGTGACCAACGCCGCCCGCGCCCGCTAAAATAAGCACGCGATCGCCCTCTTTCACTTCGGCTTTATTGAGTGCTTGGGCTGCTGTTTGGCTAGCAAGGGGTAATGCGGCTGCCGCTTCTAGGGTGACAGAATCAGGAACCATGCTGAGCGCTGCTTCTGGAACACAAACATATTGGCTGTAACCGCCACCTTGCAGTGGAAAACCAATAAATCCTGCCACGTTATCACCAACAGTAAAACGTTCAGCCTGATCGCCTAGCGTGACAATTTGACCCGAAATATCGTATCCCGGCACCCAAGGAAGGTTATCTTTGTTCTGTGCTGCTGCCCAACCAAGGCCTGCACGGGTTTTGACATCAATCGGATTAATGCCCGAAAAGGAAACTTTAACCACCACTTCTCCAGCCTTAGGCTCAGGAATCACACTGGTTTGAATACTAAGGTTTTCGACGCCGCCGAATTGAGTAATCGCAATCTGTTTATTTTCCATTTCCACATTTCCTTGATTGATAAAAGCCCTAGTGAGCAAGCACCCTAATTAATAAAAAGAAAGGGATGCGAAAGCATCCCTTTGACTATAAACCATTTAATAAGGCTAAGTTAACCGCTCATTCGTAAATTGACGACCAATTAACGTAACGATACATGACCTAAGTAACCCATTAACCGACTAGTGCTAATAGAATACCCGCCGCAACCGCACTACCAAGTACACCGGCTACGTTCGGGCCCATCGCATGCATCAACAAGAAGTTCTGAGGGTTAGCCTCAAGACCAACCTTGTTCACAACACGAGCTGCCATTGGAACCGCTGATACGCCAGCTGCACCAATCAATGGGTTGATATCCTCTTTCGAGAAGCGGTTTAGAACTTTCGCCATCAATACACCACCCGCAGTACCAATACTGAACGCAACTGCACCTAAGCCAAGAATACCCAATGTCTCTAAGTTCAAGAAAGTATCTGCTTGAAGCTTAGAGCCGACACCGAGGCCAAGGAAGATAGTTACAACGTTAATCAGTTCGTTTTGCGCTGTTTTCGATAAGCGATCAACCACACCCGCTTCACGCATCAAGTTGCCCAAGCAGAACATACCTACTAGAGGTGTTGCTGAAGGTAGGAACAAAATCGTCATCAGTAGTACCGCAAGCGGGAAAAGAATCTTCTCGGCTTTGCTAACGTGGCGAAGTTGAGCCATC
Source organism: Vibrio sp. 10N.261.45.E2 (assembly GCF_002875705.1). GTDB lineage: Bacteria > Pseudomonadota > Gammaproteobacteria > Enterobacterales > Vibrionaceae > Vibrio. The sequence goes on along the minus strand of NZ_MCZZ01000111.1, from coordinate 52,929 downwards.
TTAATTTTGCGCTCTTCAGGAGAGGTTAACGCTTTCATAATTGGTGGCTGAATGATAGGAACCAAAGCCATGTAGCTATATGCCGCTACAGCAATCGCGCCTAAAAGATCCGGAGATAGCTTACTCGCCAAGAAGATCGCGGTTGGGCCATCAGCACCACCAATGATCGCAATGGAAGAAGCGTCGGCCATCGAGAATTCCATTCCTGGAACATAGTTCAGCAAGATCGCGCCAAATAGAGTCGCGAAGATACCAAACTGAGCCGCAGCCCCTAGCCACAACGTTTTAGGGTTTGCAATCAACGCACCGAAGTCCGTCATCGCACCAACACCCATAAAGATCAGCAGTGGGAAAATACCCGTTTCAATACCAATGTAGTAAACGTAGTAAAGCAAACCACCAGGATCAGTAAACCCAGCATTTGGAATGTTTGCTAATACCGCACCAAAACCAATCGGTAATAGAAGTAACGGTTCAAATCCTTTACGAATTGCCAAAAACAACAGTAAGCAACCAACCAGCATCATACAGATCTGGCCGAACTCAAAGTTCGCAATCCCTGTTTCAGACCATAAGGTCATCAATCCTTCCATGGTACTCCCTTACGCTAAACTTAGTAGTGGAGCGCCTACAGTAACTGCATCGCCTTCTTTCACATTCAATTCTTGAACGATACCACCACGAGCAGCACGAACTTCCGTTTCCATCTTCATCGCTTCTAGGATTAGCAGAACATCGCCTTCAGCAACTTCAGCACCCGCCTGAACGTTCACTTTGAAGATGTTACCCGCCAATGGAGCCGGAACCGCTTCCGCGTCAGAAGCTGCTACAGGTGCAGCCTGAGCCGCTTGAGCAGGTTTTGCTGATGGCGCAACAGATGTTAGTTCACCTTGTGGGCCAACCTCGACATCGTAAACTTGACCATCAACCTTCACACTGTAGCTTTCAATACCACCAGAAGCTTGTACAGGAGCTGCTGCAACTGGAGCCGCAGCTTCTAGCGTTGGTGCAGGCTCAAATGCTTCAGGATTACGGCGGTTCTTAAGGAACTTAAGGCCAACTTGTGGGAAGAGTGCGTAAGTTAATACATCATCAACCGTATCTTCAGCTAGAGAGATACCTTCCGCTTTCGCTTTCTCTAACAGATCCGTCGTTAACGTATCCATTTCAGATTTTAGCAGGTCAGCAGGACGACAAGTGATCGGCTCTGCACCATCCAGAACTTTCGCTTGCAGATCAGCATCCACTTCAGCAGGAGCTTGACCGTATTCACCTTTCAATAAACCAGCCGTCTCTTTAGTGATGCTCTTGTAACGCTCACCTGTTAAAACGTTAATAACCGCTTGAGTGCCGACAATTTGAGAAGTTGGTGTTACTAAAGGAATATAACCAAGCTCTTTGCGTACGCGTGGGATCTCTTCTAACACTTCATCCATGCGATCGGCCGCGCCTTGTTCTTTAAGCTGGCCCTCCATGTTGGTTAACATGCCGCCAGGAACTTGAGCAATCAAGATGCGAGAATCGACACCTTTTAGCTGACCTTCCCATTTCGCATACTTTTTACGTACATCACGGAAGTAAGAAGCAATTGGCTCAATCTGGTCAAGCTTAAGGTTCGTGTCGCGCTCTGTACCCTCTAACATCGCAACAACCGTTTCGGTTGGCGTGTGGCCGTAAGTACAGCTCATTGAAGAAATAGCGGTGTCTAGAATATCAATACCCGCTTCAACGGCTTTAACCGCTGTTGCAGTCGATAGACCGGTTGTTGCGTGGCTATGCAGCGCTAGAGGGACGTCACACGATGCTTTGATACGTGTAATCAGCTCTTCCGCTTCATACGGCTTTAATAAACCTGACATATCTTTGATACATAGTGAGTGACAACCTAGGTCTTCAAGACGCTTAGCTAAATCAACCCAAGTATCTGAGTTGTGAACCGGACTGGTTGTGTAAGACAACGTACCTTGAGCGTGACCACCAACATCAATTGTCGCTTTCACTGCTTTTTCAAAGTTACGTACGTCATTCATCGCATCAAAAATACGGAATACGTCCATGCCGTTTTTATGGGCACGTTCAACAAATTTTTCTACTACATCATCCGCGTAGTGGCGGTAGCCCAATAGGTTTTGACCACGCAGTAGCATCTGCATCGGTGTGTTTGGCATAGCTTTCTTAAGCTCACGCAAACGCTCCCAAGGATCCTCGCCAAGAAAACGGATACACGAATCAAACGTCGCGCCACCCCAAGTCTCAAGTGACCAGTAACCGACTTTATCCAGTTCTGCCGCAATTGGCAGCATATCTTCGATACGCATACGAGTAGCAAATAGTGACTGGTGCGCGTCACGAAGTACCACATCTGTGATAGCTAGTGGTTTAGACATGCTCATAAACTCCTTTTTAATCCTTTAAATGCTACTTAGCAGTAGACGCACGGTATTGATGAACCGCGGCCGAAATTGCTGCCACTACCTGTGGACTAACAGCTGAAGGGTTTGATTGTGATTTTTGAATTTTTTTAGGTGCTGCGATCGGCTCTGGTACTTCTTCTGGTACCAGTTTTGACATCAACCGAACGAGGTAAACTAGAATAGTTAGGAAAATAAAGACAACGGACATCCCCGTTATCATTAGAGTCGCCGCATCTCCTAGCAGGCTTCCAATATTTGTCATGTTGCTTCCTTTCTTCGTCATCCTGACATATGTACAGGATTTCAGCGAATAGTGATCCCGACCCTTGGATTATCTCGATTGGTAAAAGTTTGTCAATTTTGTTTAAGGTTCTGTTATGGATAACGCACATATAAGGTTAATTATTCGCCTATCAGATCACATAAATCTGTCAAATGCGTCATTTTTAGATATTTAAACTGTGACTTAAACAGGGCTTTTCTAGGATTTGATATGAGAAAGGTGGAATAACAAGTAAGCAATAAAGAACTACTTTAAATACAACAAGTTAAATAACCAATAAATTTAACATTGTCGCAACAATTTTATAGCAGACATAAAAAAAGCCTCGTATAAACGAGGCTTCTTCTAATAATGTGGCGCGCTCTGGAGGATTCGAACCTCCGACCGCCTGGTTCGTAGCCAGGTACTCTATCCAGCTGAGCTAAGAGCGCGCGGTTTTAATATCAATTCATTGTGACTAACAACATATCAATATAAGGATTTCATTCTCGTAAGAAAGAAGCCTATAAATAGTGGCGCGTCCTGGAGGATTCGAACCTCCGACCGCCTGGTTCGTAGCCAGGTACTCTATCCAGCTGAGCTAAGGACGCACGGTTTCGATATCAGTATTTCCAATATCAGGAGTTCACAAGGAAACCCTAAAGAGTGGCGCGTCCTGGAGGATTCGAACCTCCGACCGCCTGGTTCGTAGCCAGGTACTCTATCCAGCTGAGCTAAGGACGCGCAGTTTTCGATATCGGTATTCCCAATATCAGAGGCTCACAAAGGAAACCCTAAAGAGTGGCGCGCTCTGGAGGATTCGAACCTCCGACCGCCTGGTTCGTAGCCAGGTACTCTATCCAGCTGAGCTAAGAGCGCACGGTTTTCGATATCAGTATTCCCAATATCAGGAGTTCACAAGGAAACCCTAAAGAGTGGCGCGTCCTGGAGGATTCGAACCTCCGACCGCCTGGTTCGTAGCCAGGTACTCTATCCAGCTGAGCTAAGGACGCACGGTTTTGATATTAATTCTCGACGAACGATTTATCAATATCAGGATTCACATTCTTATCAGAACTAAACCCGAAATAGTGGCGCGCTCTGGAGGATTCGAACCTCCGACCGCCTGGTTCGTAGCCAGGTACTCTATCCAGCTGAGCTAAGAGCGCACGGTTTTAGTATCAACTTAAAGCCAATACAAGGATTGTTATTCTCGTAAGAAATAAACCCTTAAATAGTGGCGCGTCCTGGAGGATTCGAACCTCCGACCGCCTGGTTCGTAGCCAGGTACTCTATCCAGCTGAGCTAAGGACGCACGGTGTTCATTCATTAAGAATGAAGTTGTGAAATATATCACATTCTTCTTGCTACGAAGAAAAAAAAAGGCCATCGGCCTGTAATGAATGGCGGTGAGGGAGGGATTCGAACCCTCGATGCAGCTACAAACCACATACTCCCTTAGCAGGGGAGCGCCTTCGGCCACTCGGCCACCTCACCTAATTCATTATTCTCGCATCACTTACAAGTAAGAGAAGAGAGAATGGCGCGTCCTGGAGGATTCGAACCTCCGACCGCCTGGTTCGTAGCCAGGTACTCTATCCAGCTGAGCTAAGGACGCACATTTACATTGCCTAAATTGCTAATTTTAGACTCGCAAGAAATGGCGGTGAGGGAGGGATTCGAACCCTCGATGCAGCTACAAACCACATACTCCCTTAGCAGGGGAGCGCCTTCGGCCTCTCGGCCACCTCACCGTCTTGCGGAGGCACATATTACGTTTTACCGAAAATATGTCAAACACTTTATTGAAAAAAATTGGACAAAAACACTCAACCGTTTGCTATTTAATCAAAGCGCTTGCAAATTGAACTTATAACATTCAAATCGCGCTTTTTCCCTTAAAAATTAAGGTGAAAGATTGGCAATAATAAACAGCCGAAAACAATTATCTAATTTCTCCAGCAGCAAGTGCTACCGCTGATGGCACAATACTACGGGATACGTATTTGCGCCATAGGGGAAGCGAACAAATCTTAAGTTTTGCCAAACAAAATACATAGCAACAGTTCTGTTCAACCTTATCTGTACCTCACAACATCACGAAGCATTCACTTCACCACTTTGAGACCGTTCCACTATCCAGCAAGCCCATGTCCTAATGAGTACTTCTACCCCCCAAGATCAAAAAAGGCTAGCAACAATGCTAGCCTCTTCTCTACGCAAAAGTATTAGTAGTTGCCAGATGCAACGTTACCATTACCTTTTTCAGCTTGAATGCGCATGTAGATCTCTTCACGGTGAACAGATACTTCTTTAGGTGCGTTAACACCGATACGTACTTGGTTACCTTTAACGCCTAGTACAGTAACTGTTACTTCATCACCAATCATCAGTGTTTCGCCAACGCGGCGAGTCAAAATTAGCATTCTTTGCTCCTTGAGTAATCTCTAAATTTATCTAGCTACGAGAGCATTATCCAACAAAAGTTATATTTTCGTAAACTATCGATTGAGTTTATTTAACCAAAATGCACTTCTTTTTTAGGATAACCCTGTGTTTCACGCGCTACGATGTATGCATTGTGTAATATGTTAGCAGCCATATCGACTTGCGTTGGTGATATCACCAAAGTTAAAGACTGCTGCTGCAATAAGTGATGCTGTACATCAATTTCGCCTTCAGACAACAATCCATGTGAACTGACCACAATTTCTTGTGTTCGGCTTCCTACCACAGTTAACAAACTAACCTGTTCACTATTACGGATTTTCTCGGCAAAAACTAGTTTTAATTTGGCACTTATGTCTTGTTTAATAATGAGTGCTGCTCGTTCTGTTTCCTCGATCACACTACAGACTTCGATCCCTAACAATTGGCAATGTGAAATGAAAGACGGTAAATCCTCATTCAAACACTCAATACGCACCATATCTCTTTGGATGGCGATGCCAGCAATGTCATTCAAACATTGGTTACCTGCGATCAATGTGCCCTCGCCTTGCTCAAAGCTTGAAAGCACTCGTAATGGCACGTTGTGCTGCCACGCATACTGAACACACGGGAGATGCAGCACCTTAGCGCCTCGGCGAGCCATCTCTTCCATAGAAGGAAAATCTAAAGTATCTAATTTTTGAGATTGCTTCACGACTCTAGGATCACAAGAGTAAACACCATCTACATCAGTGTAGATCTGGCACTCTTTCGCCTGCAAGGCACCTGCAAGAGCCACCGCTGTGGTATCTGAACCACCACGACCTAATGTTGTGATATCGCCTTTCGCGTTGAACCCTTGAAAGCCAGCAACAATCACAATCTGGTTATCATCTAGCAGAGCTTGAATAGGGGCAGTATCAATACGCTCAATCGCTGCATTATTATGATTCGAATCAGTATGTATCTTGGCTTGATAGCCAGTCATCGATGTCGCTTCATAACCTAACTTGTGCAACGTCATTGCTAACAAGGCCATGGAAACTTGTTCGCCAGCCGTTAACAACACATCCAGTTCTCTAGCGTTTGGTACACTATCGATTTGTGTGGCTAAGTTAACTAACCGATTTGTTTCACCTGACATAGCAGAAACGACAACCACGATCTGGTTCCCTTCATTTTTCGCTTCAATGATTTTTTCTGCTACATGATGGATTCGTTCAATTGAACCCACCGACGTTCCACCAAATTTCTGCACGATAAGAGGCATTTTCACCCGTCCTCACCTTCCCAAGACCAATGTCTATATATGACAAAAAAACACATACTCCGCGTCAGGGCGAAGCAATAAAAAATTAACCAAGAAGTCTAACGCCACCATTAGACTTCTTGGTTAATCTCAATCAAACCTTATTTAAACACGCTTCCAACAGGCAAAATAAAAGATGCCCAATCAACTGATTGGGCATCTTTGTATCAATTACTTAAGCTTAAAGACGCTCTTCTAGCCAAGTACGTACAGATTTAAGCGCTTCTGGTAGTGCTTCAACGTCTGTACCACCCGCTTGAGCCATATCTGGACGACCGCCGCCTTTACCGCCAACTTGCTCAGCAACCATCTTAACAAGATCGCCCGCTTTTACTTTGCCGATTAGGTCTTTGGTTACACCAGCAATCAAGCCAACTTTACCGTCTGCTACGTTCGCAATCAGGATGATACCGCTACCCACTTGGTTTTTAGCATTATCAACCATAGTACGTAGGTTCTTGTTATCTGCACCTTCAATTGCAGCAACCAAAACTTTAGTACCAGAGATGTCTTCTACTTTGCCCATGATGTTTGCGCTTTCTGCTGCAGCCATCTTTTCTTTAAGCAGTTGGATTTCTTTCTCTAGCGATTTCGCTTTCTTAGCTGATTCAGCCAGTTTCTCTTCGTAAGCGTTCGCTTGAGCTTCTACAGCATCTAGCGCAGCTTCGCCTGTTACCGCTTCGATACGACGAATACCGGCAGCGATACCACCTTCAGAAGTGATCTTGAATAGACCGATATCACCCGTGTTGCTTGCGTGGATACCACCACAAAGTTCAGTAGAGAAATCGCCCATAGATAGAACGCGAACTTCATCATCGTACTTCTCGCCAAACAGTGCCATTGCACCTTTTTGTTTCGCTGACTCGATGTCCATGATGTTGGTTTCAATCACGTGATTCTGACGAACTTGTGCGTTAACCAAGCGCTCTACTTCTTTAAGCTGTTCCGGTGTTACCGCTTCAAGGTTAGAGAAGTCAAAACGTAGGTTGTCTGGCTTAACTAAAGAACCTTTCTGAGCAACGTGCTCACCTAGAACTTCGCGCAGTGCAGAGTGAAGTAAGTGTGTTGCAGAGTGGTTTAGTGAGATAGCAGCACGACGCTCAGCGTCAACCGTTGCTTCTACTTTATCGCCCTTAGCGAATACACCTTCAACTAACTCACCGTGGTGCGCAAATGCGTTACCTAGCTTCTGAGTATCTTGTACTTTGAATAGACCAGATGCTGTTTTTAGCGTACCCGCATCACCACATTGACCACCTGACTCAGCGTAGAATGGCGTCTCTTCAAGGATGATGATTGCTTTGTCGCCCGCCGACAGTGAAGATACTTCTTCGCCGTCAACAAATAGCGCAGAGATTTCACCAGCGCCTTCAGTACCTGTGTAACCACAGAACTCAGTGTTGGTATCTACTTTGATCGTCGCGTTGTAATCAGTGCCGAATTGGCCAGCTTCACGTGCACGCTTACGCTGTGCTTCCATCGCCTTCTCAAAGCCTTCTTCATCGATAGTAAAGTCGCGTTCACGAGCTACATCGTTAGTCAGGTCAGCTGGGAAGCCGTATGTGTCGTAAAGTTTGAAAACTGTTTCGCCGTCAAGCTCTTTGCCTTCAAGTGCATCTAGTGCGTCATTAAGAATAACCATGCCGCGCTCTAGAGTACGACCGAAGTTCTCTTCTTCAATGCGAAGTACTTTTTCAACAAGCTCTTGCTGTTTCTTAAGTTCATCTGCCGCAGAGCCCATCACTTCAGCCAGTACACCCACAAGTTTGTGGAAGAACACGCCTTGTGCGCCAAGCTTGTTACCGTGACGAACTGCACGACGAATAATACGACGTAGAACGTAGCCACGACCTTCGTTTGAAGGCATAACGCCGTCAGCGATTAGGAATGAACAAGAACGGATGTGGTCAGCAATAACGCGTAGCGATTGGTTAGATAGATCGTCATGACCCACAACTTCCGCTGTCGCTTTGATTAGCTTTTGGAATACATCAATTTCGTAGTTAGAGTGAACGCCCTGCATGATTGCAGAAATACGCTCAATACCCATACCAGTATCTACAGCAGGCTTAGGTAGCGGTTCCATTGTGCCGTCAGCGTGACGGTTGAACTGCATGAATACGTTGTTCCAGATCTCGATGAAACGGTCACCATCTTCTTCAGGTGTACCAGGACGGCCGCCCCAGATGTGCTCACCGTGATCGTAGAAGATTTCAGTACATGGACCACAAGGACCTGTGTCACCCATCGTCCAGAAGTTATCAGACTCGAACTGTTTACCGCCTTCTTTATCGCCAATGCGAACGATACGGTCAGCAGGAACACCTACTTTTTTGTTCCAGATATCGAATGCTTCATCATCTGTCTCGTATACTGTTACCAGCAGACGGTCTTTTGGCAGTTGCAGAGTCCCAGTCAGGAATTCCCAAGCAAAACCAATCGCTTCTTCTTTGAAGTAGTCGCCAAAGCTGAAGTTGCCTAGCATTTCGAAGAACGTGTGGTGACGAGCCGTGAAACCTACGTTTTCAAGGTCATTGTGTTTACCACCCGCACGTACACAACGCTGAGCCGTAGTTGCTCGAGTGTAGGCACGCTTTTCAGCGCCTAAGAAGCAATCTTTGAATTGGTTCATACCTGCGTTAGTAAATAGCAGGGTTGGATCGTTATGTGGAACTAACGATGAACTGTCTACGATTTGGTGTTCTTTGCTCTCAAAGAACTTAAGGAACGCGTTGCGAACCTCATCAGTGCTCATGTACATGCAGCTCTTCCTGAAAATAGTCGAGTTAGAATTTTGCCGTATTGTAGATCATGGTTAAGGCTTCGACTAGTTTTCTTGTAGAAAAGACACCCTTGGGCAGGATTTTAGTGGGAATTCGATAAAATGAAGAATATTCCACTATATCTAGCTGTGGAAAAGCAGAACTAAATTGACGACCTAGTACCGAAGAAACTCAGTCAACGAAAGAGAGTTGACCAAATACATGCTCAACGGAACTGCTCCAATAAAAAAGCCCCGCATAAAATATGCGAGGCTTTTAGTTCTTTCAAAGCGGATGCTTCTTTCAAACATCTACTCTATAAAACGTTAGCTTATAGCTCTTCGTTTTCTTCTTTCTCTACGTCTTTTTCTTCAAGAACAGCTGGAGTCAGTAATAACTCACGAAGTTTAGTGTCGATCTCAAGAGCAACTTCTGGGTTTTCACGTAGGTATTTACCAGCGTTAGCTTTACCTTGACCGATCTTGTCGCCCTTGTAGCTGTACCAAGCGCCCGCTTTTTCTACCAGCTTGTTCTTAACACCTAAATCGATAAGCTCACCTTCACGGTTGAAGCCTTTGCCGTATAGGATTTGAGTTTCAGCTTGTTTAAACGGTGCCGCAATCTTGTTCTTAACAACCTTGATACGCGTTTCGTTACCAACAACCTCATCACCATCTTTGATCGCACCAGTACGGCGGATATCAAGACGAACAGATGCGTAGAACTTAAGAGCGTTACCACCCGTTGTTGTTTCTGGATTACCAAACATCACACCAATCTTCATACGGATTTGGTTGATGAAGATAGCCATACAGTTAGACTGCTTTAGGTTACCAGTTAGCTTACGCATCGCTTGAGAAAGCATACGAGCCTGAAGACCCATGTGGCTATCGCCCATTTCGCCTTCGATTTCTGCTTTTGGTGTTAGTGCTGCTACTGAGTCAATAACAAGTACATCGATTGCACCTGAACGAGCCAGTGCATCACAGATTTCTAGCGCTTGCTCACCAGTATCTGGTTGAGAAACAAGAAGCGCATCGATATCAACACCAAGCTTTTGAGCGTAGATAGGGTCTAGTGCGTGTTCCGCATCAACGAAAGCACACGTCTTGCCCACTTTCTGTGCTGCAGCAATAAGCTCAAGCGTTAACGTTGTTTTACCTGATGATTCTGGACCGTAAACTTCTACGATACGTCCCATCGGTAGGCCACCAGCACCTAGTGCAATATCTAGAGATAGAGAACCTGTAGAAATAGTTTCTACGTCCATTGTGCGGTTATCACCAAGACGCATGATAGAACCTTTACCAAATTGCTTTTCAATCTGACCAAGGGCTGCGGCTAACGCTTTTTGTTTATTCTCGTCCATCTCTATCTCCACATAATCGGTTGTCTCAACAAGCGATCTAGAATCTATTTCTAACCCACATAGGGGTGACTAATTGGCTTTCATTATACTGTTGATTCATACAGTGTCTATACCTGTATGAAAATAATTTGTACAAATGTTACTTACCTTCCATTGATAGGTAATCATAAATAACTTGCAGGGCATGGTGCGTGGCTTGTTGGCGTACTTGTGATCTGTCGCCTGTAAATACATGCGTTTCTACTTTATCCCAGCCATTTAGCGCTTTCCACGCGAAGCATACTGTACCAACAGGCTTATCTTCGGTCGCGCCACCTGGCCCGGCAATGCCACTGATCGATACAGAGATGGTTCCATTTGAGTGTTGCAATGCCCCGCTCGCCATTTCTATGACGACAGGCTCACTCACAGCGCCAAACTCAATCAAGGTTTTAAGCTGCACACCTATCATCTCTTGTTTGGCTTCATTGCTATAAGTAACAAAAGCGCGATCAAACCACCCCGAACTGCCCGCAATATCGGTGACTGCACTCGCGACACCTCCGCCAGTGCAAGATTCAGCCGTCACTAACACTTGTTTGTGTTTAGCGAGTAAATGTCCAAGCTGTTCACTAAGGTCTTGAGTCATCTGCATCATCAGCTTCCCTTTATTTACTGTCATATCATTTGGATTTGCATCTTTTCGCATCAGCCGCTTTTCGCACGAAACGCTTTCACGTATCCTAAGCCGCAATAGAAATAAACGAAAGAAGTTAACTGTGAAAGCCGATCAAAAACATACTCCCATGATGCAGCAGTACCTAAAACTGAAAGCAGAAAACCCAGAAATTCTGCTGTTCTACCGCATGGGCGATTTCTACGAGCTTTTCTACGATGACGCTAAAAAAGCTTCTCAACTCCTCGACATTTCACTGACTAAGCGTGGTTCATCAAATGGTGAACCGATTCCAATGGCGGGTGTTCCATACCATGCCGTTGAAGGATACTTAGCAAAGTTAGTGCAACTTGGTGAATCCGTAGCAATTTGTGAACAGATTGGTAATCCAGCACTTTCAAAAGGCCCTGTTGAGCGTGCGGTCGTGCGTATCGTGACACCGGGTACCGTAACCGACGAAGCCCTGCTTTCTGAGCGAGTCGACAACTTAATCGCCGCGATTTACCACCACAACGGCAAGTTTGGTTACGCGACACTTGATATTACCTCCGGTCGATTCCAACTTTGCGAGCCAGAAACCGAAGAATCGATGACTGCTGAGCTTCAGAGAACCTCTCCGCGTGAACTGCTGTTCCCTGAAGATTTCGAGCCAGTAAATTTAATGGCAAGCCGTAATGGTAACCGCCGTCGTCCAGTCTGGGAATTTGAATTAGATACTGCTAAGCAGCAATTGAATAAACAGTTTGGCACTCGCGATCTGGTTGGCTTTGGTGTAGAAGGCGCGAAACTTGGCTTGTGTGCGGCTGGTTGTTTGATCCAATACGTAAAAGACACTCAACGTACTGCTCTTCCACATATCCGTTCTTTAACGATGGATAAACAAGATCACTCAGTGATCCTTGATGCAGCGACTCGCCGCAATCTAGAAATCACTCAAAACCTTGCCGGTGGCACAGACAACACTCTTGCTGAAGTGCTTGATCACACCGCAACCGCGATGGGTAGTCGTATGCTTAAGCGTTGGTTACATCAACCAATGCGCAATATCTCTGCACTTGATCTACGCCTAGATGCGATTGGTGAAATGAAAGATTTGGCTCTCTTTACAGAGCTACAGCCGACCTTGAAACAGATTGGTGATATCGAGCGTATTCTTGCTCGTCTTGCACTTCGTTCTGCTCGTCCTCGTGATATGGCGCGACTTCGCCAAGCAATGGAGTATTTACCAGAGCTTGCTGAAACGCTAACGCAACTTAAGCACCCGTACCTAACTCAGCTTGCTCAATATGCCTCTCCTGTCGATGAGGTTTCTGAACTGCTTGAACGTGCAATCAAAGAGAACCCACCGGTGGTTATCCGTGACGGTGGTGTGATTGCCGAAGGCTATAATGCCGAGTTAGACGAATGGCGCGACCTTGCAGCAGGCGCAACCGAATTCCTTGATAAGCTTGAGCAAGAAGAGCGCGAGCGTCATGGCATCGACACGCTTAAAGTTGGCTACAACAACGTACACGGTTTCTTCATCCAAGTGAGCCGAGGGCAGAGTCACCTTGTACCGCCACACTATGTTCGACGCCAAACGCTGAAGAACGCTGAGCGCTATATCATTCCTGAACTGAAAGAACATGAAGACAAAGTGCTTAACTCTAAGTCGAAAGCACTCGCTATCGAGAAACAGCTGTGGGAAGAGTTATTTGACTTACTACTGCCGTATCTAGAGCGCCTACAAAATATCGCCTCTTCAGTATCTCAGCTTGATGTTCTACAGAACTTGGCTGAACGTGCAGATACGCTTGATTACTGCCGTCCAACCATGACTGAATCAGCCGGTGTGCAGATCCAAGCAGGTCGTCACCCTGTTGTTGAACAAGTGATGGAGGAACCTTTCATTGCTAACCCTATCGACCTTAACGACCAGCGTAAAATGCTGATCATCACAGGTCCAAACATGGGTGGTAAATCGACCTACATGCGCCAGACAGCACTCATCGCATTGATGGCTCACATCGGTTGTTATGTTCCTGCAGAAAGCGCGACCATAGGCTCTATCGATCGTATCTTTACTCGTATTGGCGCATCGGATGATCTCGCTTCTGGTCGTTCAACCTTCATGGTTGAGATGACAGAAACCGCCAATATCCTGCACAACGCGACACCAAATAGCCTTGTGTTAATGGACGAAATTGGTCGTGGCACCAGTACTTACGATGGTCTGTCACTAGCTTGGGCAAGTGCAGAATGGCTAGCCAATCAAATCAACGCGATGACACTGTTTGCAACGCATTACTTTGAGCTAACCGAGTTACCAAACCAACTTCCAACTCTAGCAAACGTACACCTAGATGCGGTTGAGCACGGCGACAGCATTGCCTTTATGCACGCGGTTCAAGAAGGTGCAGCAAGTAAATCTTACGGCCTAGCGGTTGCAGGGTTGGCTGGTGTACCAAAAGCCGTGATCAAGAACGCTCGCGCGAAGCTAACACAGCTCGAAGCATTGAGTATTGAGTCTCCGACATCTAAGCCAAGTGGCGTTGATATCGCAAACCAACTGAGCCTGATCCCAGAGCCAAGTGAAGTGGAGCAAGCATTGGCGAATGTTGATCCTGATGATCTAACCCCTCGCCAAGCATTAGAAGAGCTTTACCGCTTGAAGAAGCTGCTTTAGTTTCTTACCAAGTAGCTTGTTATTGCCGTTTGTGATTTTGATTAGACGGCATGAAATACCATAGCCACAAACAAAAAAAACGCTGACTTTAAGTCAGCGTTTTTATTTGTCTTCGATTTAGAGAAGCATCATCCGTTCAATTAGTCGTTTTCAACGTTGAACAGGTTTTCCATGTTCAGACCTTGCTTAATCAGAATCTCACGTAAACGGCGAAGACCTTCTACTTGGATTTGACGAACTCGCTCACGAGTCAGGCTGATTTCACGGCCAACTTCTTCTAGCGTGGACGGTTCATAACCTAATAGTCCAAATCGACGTGCAAGCACCTCTTTCTGCTTTGGATTCAGTTCATCAAGCCAGAATATCAGTGAGTTCTTGATATCGCTATCCTGAGTTGAAACCTCAGGATCTGAATTGTTGATGTCTGGAATAATATCCAACAGAGCTTTCTCACCGTCACCACCAATTGGCGTATCTACAGAGCTCACTCGTTCGTTTAGACGAAGCATCTTGCTCACATCAGCAACCGGCTTATCTAGCTTAGAAGCAATTTCTTCTGCCGTTGGTTCGTGGTCAAGCTTTTGTGATAGTTCTCTTGCTGTGCGTAGGTAGATGTTCAGCTCTTTCACAACATGGATTGGCAAACGGATCGTGCGAGTCTGATTCATCAACGCACGTTCAATGGTTTGACGAATCCACCATGTTGCGTAAGTTGAAAAGCGGAAGCCACGCTCTGGGTCAAACTTCTCTACGGCGCGAATCAAACCTAGGTTGCCTTCTTCGATTAGATCGAGAAGTGCAAGGCCGCGGTTGCTATAACGACGAGAAATTTTTACCACTAAACGCAGGTTGCTTTCGATCATGCGTTTACGTGCTGCTTCATCACCGCGTAGAGCTCGACGTGCGTAAAGCACTTCTTCTTCAGCGGTTAGTAGTGGTGAGAAACCAATTTCGCCTAAGTAGAGTTGTGTGGCATCTAAACTTTTAGACGTAACTTCAACTTCTTCTTTCGCCTCGGTTTTCTTAGTGACTGTTCGTTTTGCTTTTCCAAGAGCTTCCGGTTCCGTGGTTGCTTGGTTAAGATCGAACTCTTCTTTGGTTACTGCATTGCTTATACTCATAACGCCTCCCCCTGGCGAAATTAGCATGACATTACAACTTCATATGTCGCTAAATGACTATGTCACTCCATACAATACGTAATTTTCGCATATTGTATTTAAGGTAAATATCGTTTTGGATTAACGGATTTACCTTGGTAACGAATCTCAAAGTGCAGCCTAACACTGCTGGCTCCAGAGCTTCCCATTGTTGCAATCTTCTGCCCTGATTTCACACTTTGCCCTTCAGATACTAATAGTCGGTCGTTATGCGCGTATGCACTTAAGTAATTATCATTGTGCTTCACAATCACTAGATTGCCGTAGCCTCGTAATGCATTACCCGAATAAACAACCGTTCCCCCTGCAGTAGATACTATTGGCTGACCTCGCTGTCCTGCTATGTCTATGCCTTTATTTCCTTGTTCGCCTACAGAGAAATTCTTGATTACTCTCCCTTTAGTTGGCCATAACCATTTGGATACTTTATCACTTGTTGGTTTGGTGGACGGTGTAACATTCTGTTTACCTTTAGAACCAACATACTCCTTTGATTTGGATTGTTCAACCTTCTTTGGTGGATCTTTTTTCACCACTTTGGTGGTAGTTTGAGCTGGCGCAGGTTTAGAGCTTTTGCTCTTTTGTGGGGTGGTTTTAGGTTTACTTGCCGCAGATGACGTTGTGGATGCCGCAACAGGCGCAGCAACTGCTGCAACCGCGACGGTTGATTTACCATACGCTGGCGCGTTGTAGCTCGGACGCCACAACTTAAGCTTCTGCCCCGGGTGGATAGTATAAGGAGCCGATAGTTTGTTGTAACTGATAAGGTCTTTAACATCTTTATTGGTTACATATGCGATGAAATAAAGCGTATCGCCTTTTTTCACTTCATAGTAACTGCCACGATAACTACCACGATCAATCGATGAGTAGTTCTTGTTTAGGCTTGAAACCGGCGCAGGCGAATTCGCTGCACACCCAATAAGGGCACAGCTAAGCAGTAAAGTACTTCCTTTAAACAACTTCGAACGCATCGACTCTCTATCCACCTACACCATTAGTCTTTTATTAAGCTAGCTCACCAGGAACAAGAGGTACAAATCTCACCATCTCGATAACACTCGATAAAAACTCATCACCGTGGCGAACAATTTTCAATAGTTGCTGTTCGTCATCTCCGACTGGAATCAGTAAACGACCACCATCTCTCAGTTGCTGCAGAAGTGCTTGAGGAATCGACTCAGCAGCTGCGGTGACAATAATCGCATCAAAAGGCGCTTTTGAAGACCAGCCTTGCCAGCCATCACCATGCTTGGTTGAAATATTGTAGAAATCGAGCTGCTTCAACCTACGCTTAGCATCCCATTGTAGCGACTTTATTCTTTCAACCGAGTAAACATGGTCAACAAGTTGAGCCAATACAGCGGTTTGGTAACCTGAACCCGTTCCGATCTCCAAAACACGACTACCTTGCTGTAATTCAAGTAGCTCCGTCATTTTAGCAACAATGTATGGCTGTGAGATGGTCTGCCCCTGCCCGATCGGTAACGCATTATTATCATAAGCTTGGTGATACATAGCCTGAGACAAAAAACTCTCTCTCGGCAGTTGGTAGATCGCATCAAGAACCTTTTGATCTTGGATACCATTTTCAATCAGAAAAGTAATTAAGCGTTCTGCTTGTGGGTTACTCACTTACTTCTCCTCTAACCATGTAGACATTGCACCCAACGACTCATGCGCCGTCAGATCAACTTGTAACGGTGTTACCGACACAAAGCCATGCTCGATAGCGTAAAAATCGGTACCTTCGCCCGCATCTTGCTCTTTGCCCGGAGGGCCTAGCCAATAGATATCATGACCACGCGGATCTTTTTGTTTAATCATATCTTCAGCGTGATGACGAGCACCAAGACGCGTCACCTGAGTACCAGACAGTTGTTCTAAGGCTAAATCAGGAACGTTCACGTTCAACAAGCGATTGG
Organism: Vibrio sp. 10N.261.45.E2; assembly: GCF_002875705.1. GTDB lineage: Bacteria > Pseudomonadota > Gammaproteobacteria > Enterobacterales > Vibrionaceae > Vibrio. Next base: position 35,975 of record NZ_MCZZ01000111.1, on the reverse strand, counting down.
TCGGGATTGGGTTTGCTAAATGTTGTTCGACAATACGACGAGCAATCGCTGCCGCTGTCTTAAAATGTTTTTTCCCCACCAGAGAAAACGCTACCGATTGAACGCCTAGAAAATGCCCTTCCATTGCTGCAGCCACCGTGCCTGAATAAAGCACGTCATCGCCAAGGTTAGCACCGTGATTAATGCCCGTTAATACCAGATCAGGCATGTCATTTTTTAGCAGTTCGTTTAACGCAAAATGCACACAATCGGTCGGTGTTCCTTGTACCGAGTAGATATTTTCAGCAATCTCTTGAACACGTAGAGGCTGTTCTAAAGTTAATGAATTTGACGCACCCGAGCGATTACGATCAGGGGCAACCATGATAACTTCAGCAAGATCACGTAGCTCATTTGCAAGCTCATGAATACCTTGAGCGTGCACACCATCATCGTTGCTGAGTAAAATCTTCATCTTGTATCCTTTCTTTTGTTCCAATGCTAAGCCAAGCCACTTAAATTCCAATTCAAGTGACCCAGGCTCCAAGCTGAATCGTTACTGTTCGTAGGTTCTCTCTACGTGTACTTCTTCAACCAACTCACGAACGATAGCAGTTGCGAAACAACCTGCGTCTAGCGAGAACTTAAGAGTGACGTTATCTTCGTTCACTTCCCAAGATAAATCGGTTGGTTTTAACGATGCTTCACGACGGTCATGGCGCATGCGGTTACCGCGAATCAGGGCCATTAGGTCAGGTTCAGAATCAAGATGTTTTTGCTCTAACGCTTGAGACTCATCAGTCGTTGGTAAGGCGTTATCACCAGCCAACGCAACAGTCATTAATGCAGAGCCATTCACGATGTCTTGGCTTATCTCTTCGATATTGTCAGCCGTTACCGTTAGTTGAGCGCCGTCTTTCATGACAATATCGCCAACCAATGCCGATGCAAACGCATCTTGCTCAATACGGTCTGACAGGATCAAGTTATAAATCCATGAGCGAGCCGCAGAAAGGTACAAGCTGCGCTTATTTTGGTTACGAGTACGAACGTTATCACGGCCCCAACGACGAGCTTCAGATAAGTTATTACCTTCATTACCAAAACGCTGAGCACCGAAGTAATTCGGCACGCCGACTTGAGCGACTTTTTCCAAACGCTTTACGACATCATCACAGTCTGTTACTTCAGACAAAGTTAACTCGAATTGGTTGCCAACTAAATCACCCGGACGTAACTTTTTGTTGTGTCGTGCTGTCGCCAAGATCTCAATGCTTGGGTACTGTGCTAAGAAAGCTGAAAAGTCAGGCTCACCTTTAGGTAGGTGCACACTCAACCACTGCTGAGTAACGGCGTGACGGTCTTTTAAACCAGCCCAGCTCACGTCTTTCGACTTAACACCGCAAGCTTTAGCCAGCTCGTTTGCTACGAAACTCGTGTTTTCACCAGTTTTACGAATACGAACCATTAGGTGCTCGCCTTCACCAGTAAACTCAAAACCCAAGTCTTCATTAACGACAAAGTGTTCGGCTTTTGCTTTTAGTTTTGCTTTCGCAGTTGGTTTACCGTTTAGATAAGCCAATGAAGATAAAATATCTGACATGCTGTTCTTTTCGTGTTGGTGCTTACGCACTTTTAGTAATTAGGACCACCGCTTCACATGCGATGCCCTCTTTGCGACCTGTAAAGCCTAAACGCTCAGTGGTCGTCGCTTTTACATTCACATTGCTAATGCTGGTTTCTAGGTCTTGAGCAATAGCTTGGCACATAGAGTCTATATGTGGCGCCATTTTTGGAGATTGCGCCATGATAGTAATATCGGCATTGCCAATCACGTAACCTTGTTCTTTTACTCGACGATACACATCTTTCAGTAGCTCGCGGCTATCCGCGCCTTTCCATTCATCATCAGTGTCAGGGAAATGACGACCAATATCACCCGCAGCAATCGCACCTAATAGAGCGTCACACAACGCATGAAGGGCAACATCACCGTCTGAATGTGCAATAAGACCTTGCTCGTAAGGGATGCTAACCCCACCAATAATTACCGGGCCTTCACCACCAAACTTATGTACATCAAAGCCATGGCCAATACGAATCATCATTATTCCTTATTCTGACTTAAATAAAACTCAGCAAGCGCTAAATCTTCAGGCTGAGTAATCTTAAAATTATCTGAACGCCCTGCCACTAAAGCAGGTGATAAACCTTTCCATTCAAAGGCTGAGGCTTCATCAGTAATTGAAACGCCTTGTTGCAGCGCCTCACTTAATGCATTCCACAGAGGCTTTGCTCTGAACATTTGTGGCGTAAGTGCGTGCCATAAATCGGCTCGCTCAACGGTATGCTCGATCTGCCCTTGAGCACCTCGCTTCATCGTGTCACGAACTGGAGCCGCTAAAATAGCGCCTACATCATGGCTCATCGCGCCTGAAATTAGCTTGTCGATATCGCTCAGTTGAACACAAGGCCTTGCAGCATCATGGACCATCACCCAATCACCAAGTTGTTGTTCAGCAATGTAATCTAAAGCAGAGAGCACGGAGTCTGCTCTTTCGCTTCCACCAGAGACTCTGATCACTTGTGGGTTCTGGTTAAGGGCTAGCTCTGGGTAGTATGGGTCAGCATCACTGATAGCAACGACAATTTGAGCGACTTGCGGGTGAGACAGTAATTTCTCAACGGTGTGCTCTAAAATCGTTTTGCCATGAATCTTGAGGTATTGCTTAGGGCGATCTGCCTTCATTCGGCTACCAACGCCCGCTGCCGGTACAACGGCAATCACGCTTTGAAGTTGAGTCGACATTAATGGGATTCCTCACCAATGATGCGATAAAACGTTTCGCCTTCTTTGACCATTCCAAGTTCATGACGTGCACGCTCTTCTATCGCGTCTAAGCCTTGGCGTAGATCGTCGATTTCAGCAAACATCTCGGCGTTGCGAACATGCAGTTTTTCGTTTACTTGTTGTTGAACTTGGATTTCGTTGTTCACACCGTAGTAATCAGAGATACCATTTTTACCGAGCCACAGTGTGTGTTGTAGCCAGCCAAACACTATGAGCAGTACTAAAGCAAAAATTCGCATAACACCTTTCGCCGGTTGAAAAAGAAGGAACTAGAATAAGGCACATATATACCATAATGAGCTTATTGGTGCGAGATATGTGGTGTCATGGAATTAATTAGTCGGGGAATTATTGTCGTTAGGAACCTGTGATGAGATTCCCTACTCCCTCCTTCGTCAGTCTAGGGAATGACGAACTTTATATGTAACAGGAGGAGCTTTAGAACCTAGAGGTTCTTTACTCCACCTTTCTGCAGACAAAAAAATGCCCCGCATAAGCGAGGCATTCAAAAGCATTAGTGCATAATTCTAACTAGTTGGTGCTGTAGCAAGGCAACAAAGAAGATTCAGCTATGGAGCATAGTTTCCTATGTGACTTAGTGAATCTTCTGCAGTTAACGTAGCTACAGTGCCAAATAGGACGAATTATTGACCTTTAACTTCTTTAAGACCGTTGAAAGGAGCTTTAGAACCTAGAGCTTCTTCGATACGGATAAGTTGGTTGTACTTAGCAACACGGTCTGAACGGCTCATAGAACCAGTTTTGATTTGACCTGCAGCTGTACCTACCGCTAGATCAGCGATAGTTGCATCTTCAGTTTCGCCAGAACGGTGAGAGATTACAGCTGTGTAACCTGCGTCTTTAGCCATCTTGATTGCAGCTAGAGTCTCTGTTAGAGAGCCGATTTGGTTGAACTTGATAAGGATAGAGTTAGCTACGCCTTTCTCGATACCTTCAGCAAGAATCTTAGTGTTTGTAACGAATAGATCGTCACCAACGATTTGAAGTTTGTTGCCTAGAAGTTCAGTTTGGTGCTTGAAGCCATCCCAATCTGACTCGTCAAGACCGTCTTCAATAGAAACGATTGGGAAGTTGTTCGCTAGCTCAGCTAGGTAGTGGTTGAACTCTTCAGAAGTGAAAGTTTTACCTTCGCCCTTCATGTTGTAGATGCCAGCTTCTTTGTCAAAGAACTCAGATGCTGCACAGTCCATAGCAAGAGTAACGTCTTTACCTAGTTCGTAACCAGCAGCTGCAACAGCTTCTGCGATAACTTCTAGAGCTTCAGCGTTAGACTTAAGGTTAGGAGCGAAACCACCTTCATCACCAACTGCAGTGCTGTAGCCTTTAGACTTAAGAACTTTAGCTAGGTTGTGGAATACTTCAGCGCCGATACGTAGACCTTCTTTAAGAGTTTTAGCGCCAACTGGTTGGATCATGAACTCTTGGATGTCAACGTTGTTATCTGCGTGCTCACCACCGTTGATGATGTTCATCATTGGTAGAGGCATAGAGAACTGACCAGCAGTACCGTTTAGCTCAGCAATGTGCTCGTATAGAGGCATGCCTTTCGCAGCAGCAGCAGCTTTTGCGTTAGCTAGAGATACAGCTAGGATAGCGTTCGCGCCGAACTTAGACTTGTTATCAGTACCGTCTAGGTCAAGCATGATTTGGTCAACGTCAGCTTGTGCTTTAGCGTCAGTACCAACTAGAGCTTCAGCGATTGGGCCGTTTACAGCTTCAATAGCTTTAAGAACACCTTTACCTAGGAAACGTGATTTGTCGCCGTCACGTAGCTCAAGAGCTTCGCGAGAACCAGTAGATGCGCCAGATGGAGCAGCAGCCATACCTACGAAACCGCCTTCTAGGTGTACTTCAGCTTCTACAGTTGGGTTACCACGTGAATCGATGATTTCACGACCTAGAACTTTAACGATCTTAGACATTGAATGTTTCCTTCTCGTTGAATATATAAATGTCAAATTTAAAGGTAGCAGCACAACTTACGCAGCTACCTGTATTCCTTTTTACTTTTCTAACTCGCCGCGCTGGAACTCACCAGCCGCTTTAACGAAACCTGCAAACAATGGGTGACCATCGCGAGGTGTTGAAGTGAACTCTGGGTGGAATTGAGCAGCAACGAACCATGGGTGGTTCGGGTTCTCAATAACTTCAACCAGTTTCTTGTCCGCAGATAGACCCGATACTTTTAGGCCCGCTTTTTCGATTTGTGGACGAAGATTGTTGTTCACTTCGTAACGGTGACGGTGACGTTCATGGATCGTCGCGCTACCGTATAATTCGTATGCTTTCGTCCCTTTCGCTAGGTGACAAAGCTGTGAACCAAGACGCATTGTGCCGCCTAGGTCAGATGATTCTGTACGCTCTTCAACTTTACCTTCGCCATCAGTCCATTCAGTGATAAGACCAACAACTGGGTACTTAGTTTCAGTACAGAATTCAGAAGAGTGTGCCCCTTCCATTTTCGCAACGTTACGAGCGTACTCGATAAGTGCTACTTGCATACCTAGACAGATACCTAAGTACGGTACTTTGTTTTCACGAGCGTATTGAGCAGCAAGAATCTTACCTTCAACACCACGATCACCAAAGCCACCAGGAACTAGGATTGCATCTAGGCCTTCTAAAACTTCTACGCCACGAGACTCAACGTCTTGTGAATCTACGTATTTAATATTAACGCTTAGGCGATTTTTCAAGCCCGCGTGTTTTAGCGCTTCATTTACTGATTTGTATGCGTCTGGTAGTTCAATGTACTTACCAACCATACCAATCGTCACTTCACCCGTTGGGTTAGCTTCTTCGTAAATTACTTGTTCCCATTCAGACAGATCTGCCTCTGGAGCTGTGATGCCGAAACGCTTACATACAAGTTCATCAGTGCCTTGAGCTTTAATAAGCTGAGGGATCTTGTAGATAGAGTCAACATCGCGCATAGAAATAACTGCATTTTCTTGCACATTACAGAACAGAGCGATTTTCTTACGCTCGTTCGAAGGAATGTTGCGGTCTGAACGACAAACTAGAATGTCTGGCTGAATACCAATAGACAGTAGCTCTTTTACAGAGTGTTGCGTTGGCTTAGTTTTCACTTCGCCCGCAGCTGCTAGGTATGGCACTAGAGTAAGGTGCATGAACATTGCGCGTTCACGGCCCAGTTCTACTGCTAACTGACGAATCGCTTCCATGAATGGTAGAGATTCGATATCACCAACCGTACCACCAACTTCAACGATCGCGATATCATGGCCAGCTGCGCCAGAAATAACACGCTCTTTGATAGAGTTAGTGATGTGTGGGATAACCTGAATTGTTGCACCTAGGTAATCACCGCGACGCTCTTTAGCGAGTACGTCTGAGTAAACACGACCTGCAGTGAAGTTGTTACGCTTAGTCATCTTGGTGCGAATGAATCGCTCATAGTGACCAAGGTCAAGGTCAGTTTCAGCGCCATCTTCCGTAACGAACACTTCACCGTGCTGAGTCGGGCTCATAGTGCCTGGATCAACGTTGATGTAAGGGTCAAGCTTCATCATAGTCACTTTAAGACCACGAGCTTCTAAAATAGCCGCAAGAGATGCTGCAGCAATACCTTTACCTAGAGAGGATACAACCCCGCCAGTAACAAAAATGTAATTTGTCGTCATGTTTAACCTGAAATTGGTTGAATGAGGGAAATGGACTACTTCTGGACGGGATGAAAATATACCAGAAGCCCCTTATCGCCACAACGTGAAATCTATCACACTGCTATTTTTTATTTTTTGCTTCAAATCAATTCATGATAAAAGCTTTGGTTATCTTTTCTCCGCCACTTTGACTTCATCCCACATGGAATCAAGCTGTTGTAGTGAAAAGTCGGTCAAAATTTTATCTTGCTGACGAACTTTTTGTTCCACTCCTTTAAAGCGACGTGAGAATTTCAGATTGGCTTTATTGAGAGCCGACTCTGGATTTTTACCCAAATGTCGCACCAAATTAACCGTTGCAAACAGCAAATCACCCAACTCTTCTTCAACCAAATCTTCATTTGGCGTCACTTGAAGTGCTTCTTCCAGCACCTCATCGACTTCCTCTAAAACCTTATTCGCCACTGGGCCAATGGAGTCCCAATCAAAGCCATATTTTGCTACCTGCTTTTGAATCTTTGTAGCACGAGAAAGTGCAGGTAGAGAGTTTGGTATTGAGTCTAGAATACTTTCTTGAGTTTTGCCTGCTTGTGCTTTTTCTTTGGCTTTTTCAGCTTCCCAGTTGGCATTAATTTCTTCATCGCTCGCAAACTCGGTATCAGAGAACACATGCGGATGGCGACGCGTTAGCTTCTCGTTAATGCCTTCGACCACATCAGAAAACTCGAAAAGCCCCTTTTCTTTTGCCAATTGGCTGTAGAAAATCACCTGAAACAACAGATCGCCCAACTCTTCTTGTAGGTTTTGCCAATCTTTATTGTGAATTGCATCCACCACTTCGTACGTCTCTTCGATAGTATGCGGGACAATTGTTTCAAAATTTTGTTTTAAATCCCAAGGACAGCCACCTTCTGGATCGCGCAGCTTAGTCATAATCTGTTCAAGTTGTTCAATCGGGTGATTCATCGCTTTCTTCCTATTCACTGTCTTTGATTTTTTAAATTTATAACGTCTTCTAAAACTAAAAAAGGTGAGCAGCCAAAACCACTCACCTTTGTTGATACTGTCTAATTATCTAAATTACGCATCTTTCACTAAGCAGTTGTTACTTTAACAAGGCAACAAGCTTTCGCGATTCCTGAGCATAGCTCGCCTATGTGATGGAACAAGAAAGCGCAGTTAACGCAGTAAAAGTGACTAATGCAACATGAAAGTTAGCCTAGGCGTTTAACCGACATGACATCTTTGATTTGCTCTACTCGGCTTGTCACTCGACTCAGAATCTCAATATTGGTCACTTCCAAATCGAAATCCATTACTGATAGCTGACGTTTGTAGTCGATACGGCTCTTCATTGTGGTCACACTGATCTTCTCATTCGAGAACAGTGAGGTGATATCTTTTAACAAACCATTACGCTCTAGAGCCTCAACACGCAACGTTAGGATGTATGAACCGACAAAACCATTGCCCCAAACGGTATCAATGATACGTTCTGGCGCATGCACGCTTAACTCACCTAGTTGTTCACAGTCAGCACGGTGAACCGAGATACCGCGCCCTTGAGTGATGTAACCTTTAATCACATCACCAGGGATTGGCTGACAGCAACGTGCCAGGTGCGTCATTAGGTTATCAACACCTTCTACAACTACTGCGTCTTTCTTAGGTCGACTTTGTTGCGCAGGCTTATTTTCCGACTCAAGCAGTTTCTCTAGCGCTTTCTTGTCTTCCTCTTCCGCCGTAGGTTTGTTCACCAACGCATTGATGTGATTAACCACTTGGTTGATACGCAAGTCGCCACTACCGATACCCGCATAAAGCTCGTCCGGTGTGTTAACGTTAAAGCGTCTTAGCGCGTATTGGTCGGCATCTTTTAGGGTTGCACCTACTTTCGCTAATTCAACCTCAAGGATGTCACGCCCCGCTTCGAGGTTCTTCTCACGGCTTTGTGCTCGGAACCAAGCATTGATTTTTGCACGAGCACGACCAGAGTGAACGAATCCTGTGGTTGGGTTCAACCAATCACGTGATGGGTTCGGTTCTTTCTGAGTGATGATTTCAACCTGATCACCCATCGATAGCTTGTGAGTAAATGGTACGATACGCCCTGCTACTTTGGCACCAATACAGCGGTGTCCAACCATAGAGTGGATGTGGTATGCGAAGTCCAGTGGAGTTGCACCCATCGGTAAATCGACCACGTCACCGCGCGGTGTAAAGGCGTATACGCGATCATCGAATACTTGGCTACGCACTTCATCCAGCATCTCGCCAGAGTCTGACATCTCTTCTTGCCAATCGATAAGTTTACGCAACCAAGTGATTTTCTCGTCGTAGCCACTGCGTCCGCTTGAAGCACCTTCTTTGTACTTCCAGTGCGCCGCTACACCCAGCTCCGAATCTTCATGCATCTGCTTGGTACGAATTTGAATCTCAATGGTCTTGCCTTCAGGGCCGAGAACCACGGTGTGAATCGACTGGTAACCATTGGGCTTAGGATTTGCCACATAGTCATCAAATTCACTTGGTAGGTGTTTGTATTTAGTGTGAACCACACCTAGGGCTGCATAGCAGTCTTGAAGCTGGTCTGCGATGATACGCACTGCTCGTACGTCAAAAAGCTCATCGAAGTCCAAGCTTTTCTTCTGCATCTTACGCCAGATACTGTAGATGTGTTTTGGTCGACCGCTGACTTCAGCATTAATGCTTGAACGGTTCATTTCCGCCGTTAAGTCGTCAACGAAATCGGTGATGTATTGTTCGCGAACGATACGACGCTCAGATAGCTGTTTCGCAATTTGCTTGTAGGTATCTGGCTGTTGGTAGCGGAATGCGTAATCTTCAATTTCCCACTTAAGCTGACCAATACCTAAACGGTTAGCAAGCGGAGCGTAGATGTTAGAACACTCTTTTGCTGCCGCACGGCGCACAGCATCAGGCGCTTTTTTTACTTCAATAAGGTTACAGATTCGCTCAGCAAGCTTAATGACTACGCAACGGAAATCATCCACCATCGCCAATAGCATGCGACGAACGTTATCAACTTGACCCGAGGCAGCGCTGCCTTCAAGAGTCACGTTTAATTGGCCTAAGGCAGCCATCTCTTCAACGCCATCAATCAACTTTACGGTTTCTTTACCATAGCTTTCTTCAAACGCTTCGCGCTCAAAAACGCCGCTTGAGACGACGGGGAAAAGTTGTGCAGCAATTAAAGTGGCACGGTCCATAGACAACGTAACCAAGATTTCGATCATCTCGCGGCCACGCCAAAGCAAGAGCGACGCTTGCTCGTGATCTTTTAATAGCTCTTCACAGTGACGATAAACTTTGATCAGTTTATTCGAGGTTTTTGCGTCTTGATTTAGTGACGCAATCCAACTTTCTAGCTCAAACTGTTCGCTTGGGTTTAAATGTGCGCTTCGTACCGCAACCATCATGCCTTCCTAGTTATTATGTTTTATACCCAATTCAATATGACTAACTGATTCCAAGTTAGTTCGACCATATTGATATCAGCGCAGGTTTCCCCGCGCCTTTGTGATTCATTTTTAAGCCTTATTTAAGGGCCTCTAAGCCTTGATAAAGAGAGCCATCGATTCTAGATGACTGGTGTGTGGGAACATGTCCAACATACCCAGCTTGGCTAATTGATAGCCTTGTTTTTCTAAGCTCTCAGAATCTCTAGCTAGAGTAGCAGGATTACACGAAACATAAACCACACGCTTCGCTCCTAACGCTGAAATTTGATCAACGATCCCACTCGCTCCCGCACGTGCAGGGTCAAGCAATACTTTATCGAATTTCTCTTTTGCCCATGGCTGTGAAGACAAATCTTCTTCAAGGTTAGCTTGGTAAAATTCCGTATTGCTTAACTGATTTAACGCCGCATTAGATGTGGCTTGCTGAACCATTTCATCAACGCCTTCCACACCGACCACAAACGCTGACTGTTGTGCGATAGGCAAACTGAAATTACCTAGACCACAAAACAGGTCTAGCACTCGCTCATTTGCTTGAGGCTCTAGCCACTCAATCGCTTGAGCCACCATCTGCTGGTTCACTTTCTGGTTTACTTGGATAAAGTGGTTTGGCTCGAACGGTAAAGTCACGCCAGTTTCGCTATAGGTTGGCGCATCACCAACCAAACGAACCAATTTATCGGTTTCAGGCATCGAGTACAGCGTGGCGTCTTCTTCTTTCGCTAACGCAATCAGCGCTTGCTCATCTTTTTCAACCAAAGGCTTGAGGTGACGCAACACCATAACCGGACCAGTATCGCCCAACACCAATTCAACGTGTCCTAAAGACGTAAGGTTGCTGAAAGTGTTGAGTAAATTTTTCAGTTTTGGCAGTAATACATTAAGGCGAGGATCAAGCACGGCACAGTCGGTGATGTTTTCAATCTGCTTACTCTGCTTCTTACGGAAACCGAACTGAAGCTTCTGTGTTTTCTTATCAACAAATAGGCTAATGCGCGCGCGACGACGATAACCGGTTTCATCACCAACAATTGGTTGTGCAACTTCAGTATTAGTCGTTTGGTATTGGCTCATCAGGTGCGTCAGAGATTGCGATTTATGCTCAACCTGAGATGAGTAACCAAGGTGTTGAAGGTGACAGCCACCACACTGATTAAAGTGCTTACAAAACGGCTTTAATCGCTGCTCGCTCGGCTTCAATAACTTGATGAGCTTAGCTCTCGAAAACTTACTTTTGCTCTCAGTAAGTTGAATAACCACTTGCTCACCGGGCAATACTCCATCAATGAAAACCGGTTTATTCTTTTGATAAGCGATGCCAGCGCCATTGTGATCCATTCGTTCAACCAAAACCGATTGATGCTTGGTCTCGAGTTGAGTTTTCTTTTTTGGTTGGAAAAAACGTGCCATTGCTTGTGCCTAATGTATCTTTTAATAAGTAATTGGTATCCAGGACTCACTATTATGTCTTGGAATCATTGTCGAACGTCACGGCTTTGATTAAGCTTACCGTTCACTTAACCGCCATTGTGTGCGTTATTTTCCCATATCCAGACCTCGATGTAATTAAAGAACATGACCAGATATGGCTTAAGAGCCCGTGTAATTACCTTAACTCTAGCTCCAACCCTAATTATTGGGTTGCTATTGAGTGCATTTTTCTCATTTAACCGCTATCAAGACCTTGAAGGCCAAGTGGTTAACACTGGCACTAGCATCATTGAGCCACTTGCGATTGCGAGTGAGTCAGGCATGAAGCTCGAAAGTCGAGAGTCTGTTCGTCAGCTAATTAGCTATGCACATCGAAAGAATTCTAAGCTGGTGCGCAGTATCGCGGTGTTTGATGAACGCCATGAGTTGTTTGTAACCTCAAACTTCCATCCCGATTTTGAAAGCCTCACCTATCCCAAAGATAAACCGATTCCTCATTTAAGCTCATCGAATCTGCTCGATAACACGCTGATCCTGCGGACGCCTATTATCGCTGAAGGCCAATACATCAACTCAGCCAACGGTCAGTCTCAAGCCAACCAAGCGATTGGCTATATTGCTATTGAGTTAGACCTATCTTCACTTCGATTGCAGCAATATCAAGAAGTGTTCTCTGCCTTCTTAGTATTGATTCTCGGGCTTGGTTTATCGGGCGTGTTTGCGTTCCGCTTAATGCACGATGTAACCCAACCGATCACACACATGAAAAATATGGTCGACCGAATTCGTCGTGGTCACTTAGATGTGCGTATCGAAGGTAAAATGCATGGTGAGCTAGATTCACTGAAAAACGGTATCAATGCGATGGCGGTATCGTTGTCAGAATATCACGTCGAGATGCAGCACAGTATTGACCAAGCCACATCAGACTTGCGAGAAACGTTAGAGCAGTTAGAGATTCAAAACGTCGAGTTAGACATCGCGAAGAAACGAGCCCAAGAAGCGGCTCGTGTTAAATCTGAATTCTTAGCGAATATGTCTCACGAGCTGAGAACCCCGCTCAACGGTGTGATTGGCTTTACTCGTCAAATGCTCAAGACTCATCTATCGAACAGTCAAACCGATTACCTGCAAACCATTGAACGCTCGGCAAACAACCTGCTTAGCATCATCAACGATATCCTGGATTTCTCGAAACTCGAAGCGGGTAAACTGGCTCTAGAAAACATTCCATTTGAGTTCCAAGCTAGCCTTGAAGAGGTGGTAAACCTTCAAGCAACCAACGCTCATGAGAAAGGCCTAGAGCTAACGCTTAAGATCGATCCAAAAGTGCCGCCGGGCGTGGTAGGCGATCCACTTCGTATTCAACAGATTTTGACTAACCTAGTCGGCAACTCAATCAAGTTTACCGAGCGCGGCAACATTGATATCAGCGTAGAGCTTCGTTCACAAAGCGAAGACAACATCGAGCTGCAATTCATGGTTCGAGATACCGGCATTGGTATTTCTGAGCGCCAGCAAGCTCAGCTGTTCCAAGCCTTCAGCCAAGCCGATGCAAGTATCTCTCGTCGTTATGGTGGTACAGGCTTAGGTCTGGTTATCACCCAAAAACTGGTCAGCCAAATGGGCGGAGAGATCAGCCTAACCAGTCGTCTTCACCAAGGCTCAACCTTCTGGTTCACCTTGCGACTATCAACGACTGATATGCCAATGACCGAGCTGATTGAGACGCAGTGTCTGCAAGACAAACAGCTACTGCTCATCGAGCCAAACATGCAAGCAGCTTCGATTACTCAGCAAATCCTAACCCAAGAAGGCTTAGTGGTAACGTATCGCTCGGTGATGCCAGACGAGACGACCTCGTATGACTACGTACTGTTGAACCTTGCCGCCAACCAAGAGTATCAATTTGATACCGTGAGTGGTTGGGCGATCGGTGCGAAAAAGATTGCTCAAAACGTGATTATTGGTACACCAAGTACCGAACTCGCATTGGGTGAGCAACTAATGAAAGAGGTCGATGTTCAGTGCATCACTAAGCCTCTTTCTCGTAAGAAACTGCTGCAAACTCTGGTATCGAATCAAGCACCAACCTTGATTGCACCAGCGATTGAAACGCACTCAGAAGAGAAACTTCCGCTTACGGTATTGGCAGTCGACGACAACCCAGCAAACCTTAAGCTAATCACCGCACTGCTCAAAGAGCGTGTAGAAACCGTCATCAGTTGTACTAGTGGTCAGCAGGCAATCGACAAAGCAACAGAGACACCATTTGATATCATCTTCATGGATATTCAAATGCCACAAATGGACGGTGTGACCGCTTGCCAGAACATCAAAAAACTGGCGAACAATGCGAACACACCTGTGATTGCTGTGACCGCGCACGCAATGATTGGCGAACGTGACCGACTGCTTGAAGCGGGTATGGATGACTACCTGACTAAGCCTATTGAGGAGCATGTTTTACAACAGGTTCTGATTCATTGGAGTCCAACCTCTGAGGTTGAGCACATCGAAAAAATAGATCCAGACCACCCAGCTGTCTCTGCTGAAGTCGATAACAGTCCAGTATCAGAAACTGAAGCCAGCGTGCATAAAAACATCATCATTGATTGGCAAGCTGCGCTGAAGCAAGCCGCCAATAAAGAAGACCTCGCACGTGATATGCTGCAAATGCTTGTAGACTTTATCCCAGAGGTTTATGAGGCCGCCGACAAAGCGATAGAAGACAGTGATTACCCCGTTGAAGAGCTGATACACATCATCCACAAGATGCATGGCAGCAGCTCGTACAGCGGCGTACCAAGGCTAAAATCAGTCTGTGCGACGATAGAGAAAGAGCTGCGTTCAGGTACATCTGTTGAAGACATTGAACCGGAGCTTTTCGAGCTTCAGGATGAATTAGATAAAGTTCAAGCAACCGCGATTCATTATTTAAAATCGGCTAAGACATAACGAGCACTCGTTACTCACCAATACTCGTTAGACGGTTTACCCACCAATAAAAAAGCAGAGCTCATGAGCTCTGCTTTTTCTGTCTAGAACCAAGAGCACTAGATATAATACCAATCACAGTAAGTAAGTGTTCAGAAATAGCGCAGGAAAAAAGCTTGAGAACAAGGCGTAATTTTTTGATAAGTAGTTATTCTACAATAAAAAATTATAACGCAGTTATCGAGCGTTTTAACAAGCTAGGGTGACCAGTTATTTACTACGATTGGTATAAAGTAGCGATAATCTGTTTAGGATTCGAGTAACACCGTTGCCACTGCGTAGTGACGCTCATCCGAGATGGTCAGATGAATCGATGTTGTGCCATTTGCCTCTGCGATTTCACGCGCTTTGTTATGCAGGCTCAGAACAGGCTTGCCATGCTCGTCGTTTGAAATCTCAAAGTCGTGGAAGGTGACACCCAGCGCGATACCTGTGCCTAACGCCTTAGATGCCGCTTCTTTTGCCGCAAAACGTTTAGCAAGGTAACGCCCTTTTTGCTTCAGTTGCTGGAATACTTCAAATTCAGAATCAGTCAAAATACGCTGAGCAAAAGCGTCACCACTTCGTGACAATGCCTTTTCCACACGTTCAATTTCTGCGATGTCTGTACCTAATCCAACAACAGCCATGTCTACCCTACTACCAAACTTCTATCTATTAATTATACTGATTAGTCGCTTACGACTTAACGCTTACTGTTTAGAAAATTAAGCGTTGTTGCGTGCTGTTTCCATCACGGCTTTCATGTCAGCCACGGCTTTGTTCAAACCATCAAACACTGCACGTCCCATGATCGAGTGACCAATGTTCAGCTCGTAGATCTCTGGAAGTGCCGCGATCGGTGCTACGTTGTGGTAAGTCAAACCATGACCAGCATTGACTGTGATGCCAAGATCATCTGCGTAGCTTGCGCCTGCAGCAATCTTTTTCAGCTCGTCTTGTTGGTCTTCTTCTGTTTTAGCATCAGCATAGTGACCAGTGTGCAGTTCAATGAACGGTGCGCCACACGCTTTTGCTGCGTCGATTTGCTCACGGTCAGCATCGATAAACAGAGATACCTTAATGCCAGCAGCAGACAGTTTTTGCGTCGCTGCTTTGATCTTTTCAAGTTGACCAACCACGTCCAAACCACCTTCAGTGGTTAGCTCTTCACGCTTCTCTGGAACCAGACAAACAAACTCAGGCTTAGTATCTAGGGCAATTTGAACCATCTCGTCCGTTACTGCCATCTCTAAATTCATACGAGTTTGGATAGTTTCAGCCAGAATACGCACATCGCGGTCAACGATATGACGACGGTCTTCACGTAGGTGAATAGTGATGCCATCAGCACCGGCACGCTCAGCAATTTCAGCAGCGTGTACTGGATCTGGGTATTTAGTACCACGTGCATTACGCAGTGTTGCAATATGGTCGATATTAACGCCTAAAAGGATTGAGCTCATTTTCCAATACTCCGTGCTCTAGAGAGGGCTATTGTTGGCATAAATAGCTCTCTACTTTTTAATGGTTTGCCGCCAAGATACGGCTTTAAGGCTATGCGTGTAAAGCGTTTTGCCGCTTTTAACTGCTCTTTAGTGATAAACCTACGTTCACTGATTGCGATAAGTTCATCGCCCATAAAAGTTAGGTTGTCTCGACGTACCGATGCGATGAAACCTTTCTGCTCTCGATAGCGATAAGTCATGCTCGGATCGATCGCTTCGCCAGTTCCCGCGCAGTGTAAAAAGTCAACGCCATAACCCATAGCGGATAATAGAGCCAACTCAAAACGACGAAGTGCTGGCTCAGGATTTTCATTATGCGCCAGCTCTGTTAAAGCATGAAGATAGTCGTGAAAAAGTGCAGGCATCGGTACTTCCGCCATCAATACACGGCCTATTAGCTCGTTCACATACATGGCTGAATACAGATTGATACCGGCGAGAGGAAGCCCCAAGCTAATAGGTTCAGCTTGGCGTAAGGTTTTCATCGAACCATTACCAGACCACTTAAGCAGTAGCGGCGTAAAAGGTTGTAATGCACCTTTCAAATTGGAACGCTTGCTGCGAGCGCCTTTAGACATCAACGTCACCCGACCGAACTCTTCACTGAAGACATCCAAGATCAGGCTCGACTCACTGTATGGTCGACGGTGCAACACAAAGCATCGCTGTAACCCTTCGCTCAATCACTTACCCTTATTACAGATACAAAAAGAGAGAGTTCGCACTCTCTCTTGGATTTATCTTCAGTTCAACTTTCTTAATCTCAGAAAGTGACGTTCAATATATTATAGATCGTCGATGTAGCCTAACGAGCGAAGTGCACGCTCATCATCAGCCCAACCAGATTTAACCTTGACCCAAGTCTCTAGGTAAACCTTACGGCCGAACAGCTCTTCCATATCTATACGCGCTTCACGACCAATTGTTTTGATCTTCTCGCCCGCTTTACCAATCACCATTTTCTTCTGACCTGTACGCTCAACAAGAATCAGTGCATTGATGTGGAAGCCATCATTATCTGGGTTGTAATCGAAACGTTCAATTTCAACCGTTACCGAGTAAGGTAGCTCATCACCCGTAAAGCGCATCAGCTTTTCACGGATAATTTCAGAGGCCATAAAACGTTGCGAGCGATCTGTCACGTATTCTTCCGGGAAGTGGTGTGTCGCTTTAGGTAAATGTTCACGTACGTGCTTACGCAGTACATCAATGTTTTTACCTTGCTTCGCTGAGATTGGCACAACGTCAATGAAGTCCATCTTCTTAGAGACTTCCATCATGTGCTGCATCACGTTAGTACGGTCTTGAACGTTATCTACTTTGTTGATGCAAAGTACAACTGGGAAGTCAGTCTTCTTCAGTTTGTTCAGAACCATCTCATCGTCGTCAGTCCAGTGAGTACCATCAACAAGGAAGAATACTAGATTCACATCACTCAGTGAGCTGTTCGCCGCACGGTTCATCAAGCGGTTAATTGCACGCTTTTCTTCAATATGAAGTCCAGGAGTATCAACAAAGATCGCTTGGTAATCACCCTCAGTTTCAACGCCCATAATACGGTGACGTGTCGTCTGTGGTTTACGTGATGTAATAGAAATCTTCTGACCCAGTATATGGTTCAGAAGCGTCGACTTACCTACGTTTGGGCGACCGACAATAGCGATGAAGCCACAGTGTTGGTTTTCCGGTAGGCCTGTTTTTTTGCTATCAGATGAAAAGAATGCATCGATATCGAAATCTTGGTTGTTATCAGACATTGCTTAGTTGCTCTAATGCTGTTTCAGCAGCCGCTTGTTCTGCCTTGCGGCGGCTAGTGCCTTTACCGATAACAGGTTTATCCACACCTGCCACTTCACACTCAACCGTAAACTCTTGGTTGTGTGCTTCACCTTTAATATTAGTCACTGTGTAGACAGGTAGAGGATTTCTTCGACCTTGTAAAAACTCTTGAAGGCGAGTTTTCGGATCTTTTTGAGATACTCCAGGCTGAATAGCATCTAGGCGAGATTGGTACCAGCTTAAAATAATGCCGCGAACCGTCTCGGTATCACTATCTAAATAGACAGCGCCAATGATCGCTTCAACCGCATCCGCTAGAATAGAATCACGACGGAAACCGCCACTCTTCAACTCACCTGGACCTAATTTTAAGTAATCTCCTAGTTCGAATTCACGACCTAGTTCTGCCAATGTATGACCACGTACTAATGTTGCGCGCATGCGGCTCATATCACCTTCGTTTACCTTAGGGAAACGGTGGTATAGATCATCAGCGATAACAAAACTTAAAATTGAATCGCCCAGAAACTCAAGACGTTCGTTATGTTTACCTGCGGCGCTACGGTGAGTTAGCGCCAAGTGGATAAGATCGGCATCATTGAACTGATAGCCAATCTTTCTCTCTAGTTTATCAATTGGAGAATTCATGCTCTCTCGATGTGTTAATTGATCGATTAATGAATCCCACCGATGCGATTAAAACGCACACCAGTAGGAATCCACGTTGGAAGTACACTGTCTGAACCACGTTCGAATTCGAAACTGATCCAAATAGCAACGGCCTTACCAACAAGGTTTGCTTCAGGGACAAAGCCCCAGTAACGGCTATCGGCACTGTTATCACGGTTATCACCCATCACAAAGTACTGGCCTTCTGGAACGACCCATTCGTTAATACCATTGCGAGGCTGATATGCTTGCACACGATCACGGCGTAATGGGTTAACTAAAATCTGGTGCTCTACGTCTCCAAGCTGTTCGTTCAGCTGAATCAGAGGCACACCATCTTGAATAAATTGGCTTTCTTCAACATTACTTAGTTTCACTGGTTCACAGCTACTTGTACCCTTCGCCTGAATACAGATCTCTTTACGACTGCTGTAGCGAATCGTGTCACCAGGCATACCAACAACACGCTTAATGTAGTCGATGTTTGGCTGAGGTGGGTACTTAAATACGATTGAATCGCCACGTTCTGGCTTGCCTGTTTCTACCAACTGAGTGCGCCATACTGGGTCTTTTAGACCATACGCGTACTTCTCTACTAAGATGAAATCACCAACCAAAAGGGTTGGCATCATCGAACCAGAAGGGATTTGAAACGGTTCATAGATGAATGAACGCAAGATCAAAACAAATGCAATTACCGGGAAAATGGACACACTGTTCTCAACCCACCAAGGCTGAGCCGTAACTTTTGCGCTGGTTTCAGCGTCTAGGCCATTCGATTGTGCTTCAACGTCAGCAAGCTTTTGCTGGCGCTTCTTCGCCCACACAAACTTTTCCAACGCCCATACAATGCCGGTCACTAGAGTTACGATCACTAAGATAAGCGAAAATGTATTAGCCATTGATATCCCTTAAATTTCATTTCTTTAAAAATAACGAAAGTGAAAGAATAGCGAGCTACTCTTCCACTTTCAATTATTCGTTTACCGCTGGATAAAGTTAATCTTTTCCAACGTGAAGGATTGCAAGGAAAGCTTCTTGAGGCAGCTCAACGTTACCGATCTGCTTCATACGCTTCTTACCTTCTTTTTGTTTCTTAAGAAGTTTCTTCTTACGACTGATATCACCACCGTAACATTTTGCGATTACGTTCTTACGCAGTTGTTTCACTGTAGAACGAGCAATGATGTGGTTACCAATCGCTGCTTGAATCGCGATATCGAACATCTGACGAGGGATGAATTCTTTCATCTTCTCTACCAATAGACGACCACGAGACTGCGAAATATCTTTATGCGTAATGATTGCAAGTGCATCAACGGTTTCGCCATTCAGCAATACGTCTACACGTACCATGTTTGATGGTTCGTAGCGTTGGAAGTTGTAATCCAATGATGCATAACCGCGAGACGTTGACTTCAGACGGTCAAAGAAGTCTAGAACCACTTCAGCCATAGGAAGGTCATATGTCACTGCAACTTGTTTGCCGTGGTAAACCATGTCTACTTGTACGCCACGCTTCTCAACACACAGTGTGATTACGTTACCTAGGTAATCCGAAGGTACCAGAATATTACAGCGTGCAATTGGTTCACGAATTTCGTCTAGGTCATTAACCGCTGGCAGTTTAGCCGGGCTATCAACGTAAAGAACCGTTTTATCAGTTTTTACAACTTCATACACTACTGTTGGAGCAGTTGTGATTAGATCTAGGTCGTATTCACGCTCTAGACGCTCTTGGATGATCTCCATGTGAAGCATTCCTAAGAAGCCACAACGGAAACCAAAACCAAGTGCTGCTGAACTTTCTGGTTCAAAGAACAGTGATGCATCGTTCAGGCTTAGTTTGCCTAACGCGTCACGGAAGTTTTCATAGTCATCAGATGATACTGGGAATAGACCTGCGTATACCTGAGGCTTCACTTTTTGGAAACCAGGTAGACGTTCAGTGCTGCCGCCTTTCGCAAGCGTCAACGTATCACCAACTGGTGCACCTAGGATGTCTTTAATACCACAAACAACCCAGCCTACTTCGCCAGTATTTAGTTCAGTAGTGTCGATTTGCTTCGGTGTGAAGATACCTAGACGGTCAACACCCCAAACTTGGTCTGTCGACATTACTTTAATCTTGTCGTTCTTCTTCAGTGTACCGTTCTTGATACGAACCAAAGAAACTACGCCAAGGTAGTTATCAAACCAAGAGTCAATGATCAGAGCTTGAAGAGGCGCTTCAGGATCACCTTCCGGTGGCGGAATAGCCGTCACGATATTTTCTAGTACATCATCAACGCCCAAACCTGTTTTCGCAGAACAGCGAGTCGCTTCCATCGCATCGATACCAACGATTTCCTCGATCTCTTCAGCAACACGTTCTGGTTCAGCTGCAGGTAAGTCAATCTTGTTCAAGATTGGCACTACTTCCAGTTCCATTTCGATTGCTGTGTAACAGTTTGCTAGAGTTTGTGCTTCAACACCTTGGCCAGCATCCACTACAAGTAGCGCTCCTTCACAAGCCGCTAGAGAACGAGATACTTCGTAAGAGAAGTCTACGTGTCCAGGAGTGTCGATAAAGTTAAGTTGGTAAGTTTCACCATCTTTAGCTTTGTAATCTAAAGTCACACTCTGCGCTTTAATTGTAATACCACGCTCGCGTTCTATATCCATAGAATCGAGGACTTGAGCTGCCATCTCACGTTCACTTAATCCTCCACAAACTTGGATTAAGCGGTCAGAAAGGGTCGACTTACCGTGGTCGATGTGGGCGATAATCGAAAAATTACGAATGTGCTTCATAGGCTTGGTGTGACTAAACTCTTTGAATAGGGATAATAAGAAAGCCGCAACGCGTCCAATCTACAGTCAGCATTGGTGGCGGCATTTCAATCAAGTTGGCAGATTCTACCCAATTTAAGGGCAATAAGCATCATAAATTAGACGAGAGACTCACCTAGGATTCGAATCAAGACGACTTCTTGCTTGGATTTGTCTTCCATAGGTTTGGCTAACCGCTTAGCTAAAGCAATACCACCAGCAGTAAACAGCGCAGCACTTAAGATAACAATACCCTCGCCCCCATGGAGTAAGGGTTGTAGCAAGAGTTGTCCAAAACCCGCGCCAATCATCAACATGAAAAGTGGGATGAGATAAACGATGGCTGCCGACTGAAGAAGGCTTTTTTCTGGAAAGCCAATTTCTACGATTTGTCCTGCTTTAACTAAGCTTTTGGTTTTAAGCTGCCAAAACAAAGATTTATTGCCAACAGCCTTGGTCACAATACCCGTTCCACAGCTTTTTTGAGAAGAACAGCTACTACAACTGGTTTGTTGTTCGCAGCTCAATTGAACAAAATATTGCTTACCTTTTTGTTCAACCGAGCTAACGGTTGCCAGCGCGGTCATCATTGCGCTGGTACCGATTTATTAAACGTAACTGATTGAGCAATACGTTTAGCGGTTGCTGGCGGAATGTCACCAACGACAGAGATTTCTTTATCGCCAATCACTAGGCTGTGCAAGGTTCTACGTCCTTGACGTACTAGCTGTCCTTTCAATGAGTGTTCGTCTTTCTCGGCGATATAAACCGAAAAGCTAAACAACCCATCACTGAAAAGCTGGCTTTCAACCATTTTATCGGTCGCTGCCATTTGATAGCGGCTAAGCTCTTTTGACTTAAACCCTTCAGGAATCCAAGACGCTTGCCAGTTAGTTTCACTCACTAAGCCTTCCGGTAATGATAAGACTTTCGGCAATTGAGCTTGGTTTAAGCCCCCCATTGCTTCGGCAATCTTATCGTTCACCACGTAAGAGATCGTACGGTACTGTTCAAGCACTTCACCATCACGATCCAAAAGGTCGGCACGCAAAGGAAGGCTCGTTTTTTCGTCTACCCAAACCACGTAAGAATAACGAAGGCCATCTTTCGGTACGACGCGCAGAACTTGAGTGGTGCTACCCGCTTCACGAGAGCGTCCAACTTTCACAAAGTCGTAGTACTGATTCAGGGATTCGATATCTCGATTAATCATCGGGATAACAGGGGCAACCATACTGCCAGACTGAATCGTAAATGGTTCAGTACCTGGTTCGATGTAGCTCACTTCATTGCCACGTCGAATGACTTCACGAACTGGGCCGCTTAGGTAAACAAGGTGTGCAAGTTGTTGGTCGTCGTTAACTGCATGGCGATAAACAAGAGGTTCAATACTGCTCTTCTTTATCAAAATGTAGGAAAGTTCGTAATTTAGCTGCTGACTGGCCTCGTTCATTTGATGTAACAAGGCCTTTGCAGTGGTTTCCTCTGCAAAGGCTGTTGGAGACATCAAGCTGAACAGTGTCAGTGCACTGACCAGGATTTTCTTCATTCAATGTCCGATTCTAGATGTGCATCTTGCATTGGCGATGCATCACTGTTTAATCTTAGCTGCAGCTCATAATCTTCTAGCATTGCATGAACGCGTTTACGCTGCTCTTGCAAGTTAGCTTCAGATGCTGGCTTCTCAACAGAGTCACGCGTTAAGCTTACTGGTTCCGCAGAACCCGCAAATGGGATAGTCTGGAGTACAGGCAATTGCTCTGGCGCTGCAGGATCGCTGCCACCATATTGTTGAACGCCCAATACAACTGCTAATGAAACACACGCTGCCACGGCAACTTGTCCAAACTGTTGTAACCACGCTGGAAGCTGACGCTTCGCTTGTTGCGGCTTCGGCTGCTCTTCAATTGGAGCAACAGTAGGTTCAACATTCACTTGGTGCAGGTTCGACATTGAACCATGCGCAGGCTCGTTCTCAAGCGCTGCTGCTACACTGTTAGCAATGTTCCACTCTGGAGTTTCTGGCGCATCCCCACGCATAACATCACCAATTAAATGGTAACTCTGCCAGGTATCCATGCTTTCTTGATCAGATTCGAGATCTACAATGAGAGCTTTATCGATCGTTTCACCATCCATGAGTGCCGAAAGCTTTTCTTTATCAGCCATTATTTTCACCATAATTATTACAAGTTCTAGCGTTGTAAAAGAGGTTTAATTTTCTTTTCCACCGCTTCACGAGCTCGGAAAATACGCGAACGTACGGTTCCTACAGGGCAATCCATTACTTCTGCAATCTCTTCGTAGCTCAAACCTTCGAGCTCACGCAACGTCATTGCAGTTTTTAAATCTTCTGGTAGCGCTTCAATCGCTCCAAAAACGACTTGTTTCAATTCTTTTGACAGCGTTAAGTTCTCAGGGTTCGATATTTCTTTTAACGCGCTGCCTGTTTCGTAATATTCTGCATCTTCTGCATCTACATCTGTTGCTGGCGGCCTACGGCTCTGGGCAACGATATGGTTTTTAGCGGTGTTCACGGCAATTCGGTACAACCATGTATAGAAGGCACTCTCGCCACGAAAGTTAGGTATCGCGCGGTAAGCTTTAATAAAAGCTTCTTGTGCTACATCAGGTACATCACCGGAATTATTCACGTATCGAGAGATAAGATTACAAACTTTGTTTTGATACTTAACCACTAGTAAGTTAAATGCCTGCTTATCTCCACTCTGAACTCGCTCAATCAACACTTGATCGGTTAGTTGCTCGTTCATTCGAGCGGGTACTCCTATTGTTATAACCCTCACCTTCACAGATATGGGTACTAATTATGCGAAATGTAGTATTGACACCACCGTCTACAAGAGCACTATTGTGACTAAGCCAAATACCGAAAGTTCCAACTTTCTTAAAATTATTTGCCATTATTGTTTCACAATGTGATGTAATAAAAATAGCTATCCCTATCAATTTGGGGAAACTTGAGCAAAAGCAATGGTATTGAGCAATTAAATATTTCTAGATAGCTGTCTATATATTGATTTTGCATAGCGTTTAAGGATGACTCTGGAGAGATTATAACAGTCTTACCCAAACTCCTAAAACAAGACAAAGTCAATTGAGAGTGGACAACTCGACTATAGCCCGGGATTTAATAAGTTTTATGAACGCAAACCGTGAACATCAGTGTGATGTATTAGTGGTAGGAAGTGGTGCGGCAGGCTTGTCATTAGCCTTACGCGTAGCAGAACATGCAAAAGTAATTGTATTAAGCAAAGGACCACGCAGCGAAGGATCGACGTATTACGCACAAGGTGGTATCGCCGCGGTATTCGATGAGTCGGACAGTATTGAGTCTCATGTAGAAGATACTCAAATAGCTGGGGCTGGGTTATGCGAAGAAGATACAGTTCAATTCATTGCTGAAAATGCTAAAGAGTGTGTGCAATGGCTGATTGATGGTGGTGTTCCATTTGATAAAGATGAGAACAGCACAGACGGCCAACCGAAATATCACCTCACTCGTGAGGGGGGCCACAGTCACCGCAGAATTCTGCACGCTGCCGATGCAACTGGCATGGCGATGCAAACTTCACTACAAGATAACGTCAACAACCATCCAAATATCGAGATCTTCGAGCGCCACAACGCGCTGGATTTGATCACTGAAGATAAGATTGGTGGTTCGAAAGACAAGGTTATCGGAGCCTACATTTGGAACCGTAACCAAGAACACGTTGAAACCGTGCGCGCTAAGTTTGTTGTATTAGCAACAGGCGGCGCTTCAAAGGTTTACCAATATACCTCTAATCCAGATGTCTCTTCAGGTGATGGTATTGCTATCGCTTGGCGTGCGGGTTGTCGTGTGGCAAACCTTGAGTTCAACCAGTTCCACCCGACTTGCCTGTTCCACCCAGAAGCACGTAACTTCCTACTAACGGAAGCACTGCGTGGTGAAGGTGCTTACTTACGTCGTCCAGATGGTTCTCGCTTTATGAAGGACTTCGATGAGCGCGGTGAACTGGCTCCACGTGACGTGGTTGCTCGCGCGATTGACTTCGAAATGAAGCGCTTGGGTGCTGACTGCATGTATGTTGATATCAGCCACAAGCCTGAAGAATTCATCACGGCGCATTTCCCAATGATCCACACTCGTTTGATGGACTTGGGTATCGATATGACCAAAGAGCCGATCCCTATCGTACCGGCAGCCCACTACACCTGTGGTGGTGTCATGGTGAATAAACAGGGTCAAACAGACCTAACTAACTTGTACGCGATTGGCGAAGTGAGCTATACCGGCTTGCACGGTGCAAACCGTATGGCTTCTAACTCATTGCTTGAGTGTGTGGTTTACGCATGGGCGGCAGCAAAAGATATCGTTGAAAACATCGATCAATCTCAACTGTGTGCAGAGCTTCCTGCATGGGATGAAAGCCAAGTCACCAACAGTGATGAAGAAGTTATCATTCAACACAACTGGCACGAGCTACGCCTGTTCATGTGGGATTACATGGGCATTGTTAGAACAGATAAACGACTAGAACGTGCATTGCGTCGTATTCAGATGTTGCAACAAGAAACTCATGAGTACTACAGCTACTTTAAGGTTTCGAATAACCTGTTAGAACTGCGTAACTTGCTACAGGTCGCTGAGCTAATGGTTCGCTGTGCGATGCAACGTAAAGAGAGTCGCGGCCTTCACTACACATTGGATTATCCTGAGCTTGCTGAAGACAGTGGCCCAACGATTCTGACGCCAGAGAAACGCCAATCATAATAATTGGTTAAATGTGATCAGCTGATTAGTCGTCAGCAAAAAGTAATCAAACAAAGGGGAGCCAAGTGCTCCCTTTCCTTTTTTCTAACACTTTCTTTTATCTAAGACTTTTTCTCATCGAATGCTACTGCTTGTCTAGCGTGCTCGTTGTAAGTGCGCCAGAAAGTGACGATATTCATGCTCGCAACAACTGTCCCGCCAAAGCAATACCGAGTGCCCGCACTCAAACTGCAATTTAACGAAGAACTGCGCCCAGATTTTATCAACGGACTTTAGTCGGTAAGTTCGCTCATTGAGTCGAATATCACCATCCTCTTTGTAATCAAAACGCCCATAGGCACTGTTTAGCATCATATGGTTATTTCTGAACAAGCGAATCGTTAAAGCTAAGCAATAAAGGTTGACGGCAAGTGGGATAGAAGATAGAACGATGAAAAACAAAAGGCACCCAAGAATAGTGCCTTTTGCAAATAATGCGGAATACGAAGGGTTAAGCTGAAGCTTAACGAACCTTGCTGAGGTTGTGTGCGACAATTTTATCAACCATTGATGCATGGCCTAGGTTTTCACTGCGTCCGTGTCCCATCACCCAAGTAAACAAATCTGGGTCATCACACTCTAGTAGAGAAACAAACTCGCGCTGTTCCTGCTCTTGCAATGAATCAAAACACTCTTCGAAAAATGGCATGATGACTACATCAAGTTCTAACATGCCGCGACGGCAACCCCATTTAATTCGTGCTTTCTGCTCTGCAGTGTACATTGGCTATCCTCACCTATAATTTTTCTTTCTCGGAGTGTAACAAGTCATACGCTCTGCAACTACTATGTGAGTCACAGTCCCTATCTAAGCTCACAAAAAAACCTAGGCTGACAAAGAAACAGAACAGGATTAACATAGAGCCAAATAAAATTCTTAGGAAAGATAAAATGGATTGGAAAAACACATTTCAGCCACACGCTCATACGCAAAATGACTCGCTTCCAGAGCTGATGATGACACACGTGTCAGATTGGAGCGCTATTACCATGGTAGGCGATGACAAAAAATCGTACCTGCAAGGTCAAGTAACGTGCGACGTCGTGACTCTTCCTAATGATGAATCCACATTAGGCGCGCACTGTGATGCAAAAGGGAAGGTATGGAGTATCTTCCGTCTGTTCCATCACAACGACGGCTACGCACTCATGCAGCCTAAATCTGCGATTGAAGTAGAACTGGTCGAAATCAAGAAATACGCCGTGTTCTCAAAAGTCGATATTGAGCAAACAACAGATGTTGTTATCGGTGTGATGGGCGCATCTGCAGATCAGTATATTGATTCAATTTCAGAAACCCAAGGTAATGTGCGTGCTATCTCTGGCGGTACAGCCGTTCTAGTATCAGACAACCGCTGGGTTCTACTTGTTACAGAAGAAGCCGCTGAAGCCTTGGTAACCAACAGTGCTGCTGAGAAAGTCTCAGAAGCGCTTTGGCAGTACCATGAAATTATGGATGCTCAGCCTAACCTAACCAAAGCCGAGCAAAATGAGCACATCCCTCAAGCGCTTAACCTGCAAGCGATTGGTGGTATCAGCTTTTCAAAAGGCTGCTACACAGGTCAAGAAACGGTTGCTCGTGCCAAGTACCGCGGCATGAACAAGCGTGAGATGCGAATTGTTTCTGGTCCGACAGCAGAAACATTGTCTCTAGAGAACCCTATTGAACTAGAGCGTAGCGTGGGTGAAAACTGGCGTGGTGCTGGTCGACTGATCAACGTCTATCAATTTGCTGATAATCAAGCGATTGGCCTAATGGTGCTACCGAACAACCTGGATGATGATGTTCAGCTTCGATTGGCTGCGCAACCTGCTCAAACATGGAATATCCTGCCACTGCCTTACAGCCTTGACGACGAGTAATCACGTGGAAACACTGATTACCCAATGGCTAGATCAACAGCAGGTGAACTATCGCCTGCTGATGCAAAGCAAACCCACCACCAGCATTGAAGAAACCGCACAAGAGCGAGGCATCGCCCCCTCTCAAATGGTGAAGTGCATCCTGCTCAAGGATATGGGAAACCAGTATGCGTTGGCCTGTACAGCTGGCGATCGCTCTGTCGACCCCAAAAAAGTTCGTTCGGTACTGAATTGTCGTCGAATGACCTGCGTGTCGCTCGCTGATGTTGAAGCGATAACCGGCTTTAAAGTAGGTTGTGTCGGCCCTTTGGCTCTAAAAAGACACATGCCGATCATTTTTGATCCTTCGATCAAAAACAACTCAATCGTGACCATTAGCTCGGGTGATCGCATGGCAGGCGTTGCTCTGGATCTCAATGATCTTATGGCGCTATGTGCGCCGACCGTCGCTGACATCAGTCGATGATCGTTTCGATCGCATCATACCTCGCAAACTTCATTTAAATGTTTCATTGAGTACATTTTTAGTGTGAACGTCGTCATAAGAAGAACACACCATCAAATAAATAGTTACTCAAAATAAAAGCATAAGTAGTCACAAAGTTAAATTTGCGTTATTGTGAATTTACTGACTAGCTGTTAAGCAAATCAGTACAAGTGAATCCACTGAGTAACATCAGTATCCACTTTTGTGTAATGCATCTGTGACTATTCGCCCGTTTTAGACGGGCTTTTTTTTGTCCAAAATTTACAATTTGATTACACAAACAAAAAAATCCCGCCTATTCTTATACTTGTAACATTACCACTGCTTAATACCGGACAGGAAAGTTCACAGCAGTTAACCACTCAGTATTATTTTGGGGAGGAGCTCACGTAAAAATAGATATTTACTGTAGAAAGTGCTTAGAACAGCACAAATATCTAATTAACGTCATCTCTACTGCACATTACTCCATGCTTATCACAATTATTATCTCGGAGTTTTTCTATAATATGCAGGCTAGGTAAATATAAGGATAATTAAGAATGAGACTGTTTAAGCGCTATACACCGAGTATGATTGCTAAACATGTAAGTCGACTTTTCAAAGGACGAATCTACATTTACGGCGTAGGAAAATTTGAGTTTGATAACGGTAAGCTAGTGCTACCAGACCGAGCAGAAAAACGTCACTTTCAAACAGTGAAGGAAATAAATAGTGAAATCATGAAACTGCGCTGCGCGTACGCATGATCTGATTATCTACAGAATTAAAAACAAAAAGGGTTGGCATCGTGCCAACCCTTTTTTCGTTCCAAGTTTCGTATCAATGATGATTCGGTAAATCACCAGAACACGATGTCACTATCTATGCGTTACTGGTCGCTTAGCTAAGTCAGGAAGATTGCCTGACAAACCCAGTGCTCGCTTCATGATTTCATCTTTCGCACCCGGTAATTGACCCGCGAGCTTCATACCAATACTACGAATCAGCTTCTTAGCAGGATTATCGCCTTCAAACAGATCTTTAAAGCCCTGCATTGAAGCAATCATTTTCGCCGCCTCTGCTTTTCTCCAGCGCTCATAGCCGCGTAGATTACGTTTGGTGCCAATGTCTTCACCAGCAGCCCACAGCTTTAACAGCTCTTGCGCTAAGCTCGCTGCATCTAATAGGCCAAGGTTTACGCCCTGTCCTGCTAATGGGTGAATGGTATGCGCTGCATCACCAACCAAAGCCACACGCTCTACCGCGAAGTCACGGGCATAACGCATGCGCAGTGGGAAAGCAAAACGGTCACCAACCACTTCACATAATCCGAGCTTTGAGTCGAACTCTGCCGTTAGCTGTTTATTGAAATCAACATCCGACATAGATACCAGCTTCTCGGCACGGTTGGGTTCCGTAGACCAAACAATCGAACTCATGTTGCTTGGTTGCATAGGTAAAAATGCCAACGGGCCTTGAGGTGTGAATATTTGACGAGCAACGTTGTGGTGCGGCTCTGTGGTTTTGATGTTCGCGACAATCGCACTGTGGCCGTAATCCCAATGTGTTAATGGAATATCTTGTTGTTTACGAACCCAAGAATTTGCACCATCCGCACCTACGACTAGCTTAGCTGTCAGTGCTTGGCCATTATCCAATGTTAACCATGCTTCACTTTCGCCAATCGCCATCGTTTTACACGTCGCTGGCATGTATAGGCTAACATTGTCTTGCTTCTTAACTTGATCAAGCAGTGCTAGTTGAATTACACGGTTTTCAACGATATGACCAAGGTTAGGCTGAGCCAAACGTGTCGAGTCAAACTCAATACGAGCGAAACTGTCCTGCTCCCAAACTTCCATCGCTTGATACGGTGCTGCTCGTCTTTGTTCAATGCCTTGCCACGCACCTAGGTTCCGAAGAATCACTTCACTAGAACGACTCAACGCAGACACGCGCACATCAGGCAGCTCCCTCAGCCCTTCGCTAGGCGCTCTGCCTTCAATGACAGCAATTCTTAGGTCACTGTCTTTCAGGGCAGCAGCAAGCGCTAGGCCAACCATGCCACCGCCAACAATCGCGATATCAACACTTTGCATCATTATTTATTACCTTATCTTTCTACTAGGCCAAGCGTATGACGCAAAAGTGGACCTTTAAGTGGTGGAAGGTTATCTATTACGGCTAACCCAAGATTACGCCCAATGCGAGCGGTCATAAAATCGTTTGAGAACAGATGAACTAGGCTTGAAGTCAGCGTGATCGTTGCGTCTCTGTCTTGTTCTCTGCGCTTTCTAAAGTTAACAAGACCATTGTAACGACCTACATCATCCAACTGACGACACAACTCTTCTGCCAAGGAAGCCACATCTCGGATACCTAGGTTAAAGCCTTGCCCAGCAATTGGATGAAGCGTTTGAGCAGCATTCCCAACAATGGCAAATCGGTGAGAGATATTTTGCTGTCGGTGACGAAGAATCAGTGGGTAGCTTGCACGCTTACCGACTTTCTCTAGTCGGCCAAGTCGCCAGCCAAAATCGTTCTGCAGCTGCTCAAGAAAGTCATTGTCGTTTAACGTCATCACTTTTTGCGCTTGTTCCGGTGGCAAACACCAAACCAGTGATAAACGGTTGTCACTCATCGGTAATAGAGCAACTGGCCCATGATGAGTAAAACGCTCAAACGCTCTACCATGATGAGGTTCGCTCGCCACGATATTGGCAATCACAGCGACCTGTTCAAAGTCATGCTCACTCAATGAGATATTGAGTTGTTGGCAGCAGGTTGAGATTGCACCGTCAGCAGCAACCAATAACTTCGTTGTTACTGTTTGCCCACTTGTCAGTTCAATCGTCGTCAACGCTTCTTCACGTTCAACTTTACGTACAGACTCAGGGCAAAGCATGGTAATTGCAGCTTCTGATTCTAGCTTCTGCTGATAGATTCGTCCCACATCCGCTAACTCGACCACATAGCCAAGCGCATCAACAGCAAGCTCTTCACTGTAGATGTCGGTCATTCCGGCGTGCCCGCGATCCGAGACATGAATATCTTTAATCGGGGTCGCTACCGGAGCGATAGATTGCCACAACTGCAGAGAATCCAAGATCTGCACCGTGCCATAAGACAAAGCAATCGAACGAGAATCAAACCCAGGGTGAGCTTGATGATCAACCTGATAAGGCTCCACTACCGCAATCGACAATGAACCTTGACTTAGGTGATTCAAAGCAAGAGCTAAAGTAGCTCCTGCCATTGCACCACCAGCAATTACAACATCATACTGAGCCATCATAACCTCAAACCGGAAAGCGATTAGTGAATGGTTGGAGCCGCATCTTCAGATGTGCGTGCACCGAATTCAGCATGAATCGTTAGTGCACACGCTTTTACGTGCTCAATAACGTGTTCTAGAAGCTGCGCTTGTTCTTCCATATCATCATCTTCGTCAATGCCTAGCTTTGCCATCTCTTCGAGATCAGCCAATGCTTCTTTGGTGCTATCAGACGCTTTGTTCAATTGAGCGCCAACCAAACCTAAACCAGAGATGAAATGGTTAATCCAATCAGACACACCGTCAGCCAAGTCAAACAGGCTTGCACTTGCGTCTTCATCAGGCAGCAACATAGACAATTCCATGCCTGAACCTGTGATTTCACTGGTCGTTACTTTCAGTGTTGCTTCCGCTAGCGTTAATGCGCGATCGGGCCAACCCATGCCTTCATTGGTGTAATCGAAAATCAGTGGTTGCCAGCTCTTATCTGCAAGGTTTAAGCCTCCGCTTAACATACCCGTTAATAAACCGTGCATCTCAGCAGGGGTTACGGCTAGACTTGCCGATTGAAGTTCAGTCGCAACCGTTAGGTAGTCAGGTAAAGTAGTTTCGCTCATCAGATAGCTCGCTCAGTTATTCTTTATATCGATAGTATAATCGTACCACTTCACCCCAATTCTGGTAAGCATCGATCCCCAGCAATTGAAGGATGACTGACTACCAATTGTTCAATTTGCTGAATTACTGTGTGCTCAAGCTCTCATTTACAAACAGTCACTCTGAAAAGCTTGAATCTTAATAGCGGTTTACCTATAGTTTCTCCCTCAGAGGAGATTGCTTCCTCATCGGTACTTGCACTTTTTCTTTCTCAAAAAATGGCGAAGGGCAACAGCCTTAAAATAGCGCGTTAAAGAGTTCATCCATCATGAGTAATCAAGCGGTAGACGTTGAAATATTAGGAAAACTGACTCGAGTGAATTGTCCACCAGGGCAAGAAGAGTCATTGATTGCAGCGGCGGCCGATCTTGATAATCGATTGAAAGAGATGGCTGAACGTACTAAGGTAACCAATGAAGTGAAGCTGCTGACTATCGCAGCTCTGAATATTTGCTACGAATTACAAACCAAGAAGTTTGAAGCAAATGATGAACAAAACGCACTGACCGAGCGAATGGAACAGCTCACGACATCACTTTCAGATGTCCTCAGTAAAGTTAAGCACGGACAGCAATAGCGTACACAAAATTTACCCTGGAGTGTTTGTCAGAGGATTCACGTCCCCGAGCCGATAAGCAATCCCTAAGGGTTAGTACTTGAGTGCTATTGAGCATGCTCGGTCCGCCGAGAAGCCTACGGTAATCATTGCTGATCCGCCTTGAACTCGCTGGTTCAAGGGCCATCTATTCTCAACGGCACTTTGGGGTATCCCTTCTTATGAAGACGCTCACACGCAGCGAATTTCGCAAACAGATCCGTATCAAACGCAATGCCTTATCTGGCGACCAACAAACTCAATCCGGTATAGACTTAGTTAATCAGTGTTCTCAACTCAATGAGATTCAGTCTGCTCAGCATATTGCCCTCTATATATCTATCGATGGCGAACTCGATACCCAACCTTTAATCGAGTGGTTATGGGCGCAAGGTAAGCAAACTTATTTACCAGTATTACACCCCTTCTCTGCCGGGCATTTGCTGTTCCTACACTACTCGCCAACCACACCGACCGTTTTAAATAAGTACGGTATTGTCGAACCTCAGCTGAATCAGATGCTGGTTAAACCATGTCAGCAACTCGACCTCATTCTTACGCCCCTTGTCGGCTTTGACTCTCACGGTCATCGTTTAGGTATGGGCGGCGGATATTACGATCGCACCTTAGCGAAGTGGTTCGAGACAGGACAAGGCGCAACTCCTATTGGTTTGGCTCATGATTGCCAACATGTTGATACCCTACCGATTGAAGAGTGGGACATTCCGTTACCTAAAATCGTGACTCCAAGTAAAACTTGGCAATGGGAAAACAACCATTAAAGCGCTATAATCGCGCCGCAAACGTTAACCTTGATATACAAACGTTAACTTAATACACGAACGACTAATTCAAAGCGCAAGATCTTATTCAGGAGAATGGCATGACTCAAGATGAAATGAAAAAAGCAGCTGGTTGGGCAGCACTTAAATATGTTGAAGAAGGCAGCATTGTAGGTGTTGGTACTGGCTCTACAGTAAATCACTTCATCGACGCACTAGGCACAATGAAAGACAAAATCAAAGGTGCAGTTTCAAGCTCTGTTGCTTCAACGCAACGCCTAGAAGAGTTAGAGATCAAAGTGTATGAGTGTAACGATGTCGCTAAGCTAGACATCTATGTTGATGGCGCAGACGAGATCAACCCAACTCGCGACATGATCAAGGGCGGCGGTGCAGCTCTAACTCGTGAAAAAATCGTAGCGGCTATCTCTGATAAATTTGTCTGTATTGTTGATGGCACGAAAGCTGTTGATGTACTGGGTAAATTCCCTCTACCTGTAGAAGTTATCCCAATGGCACGTTCATACGTGGCACGTGAGCTAGTTAAGCTTGGTGGTGACCCAGTTTACCGCGAAGGTTGTACAACCGATAACGGCAACATGATCCTAGACGTTTACGGCATGGCGATCGAAAACCCAAAACAACTAGAAGACATCATCAATGGTATTGCTGGTGTGGTAACGGTTGGTCTGTTCGCTCACCGTGGTGCTGATGTGGTTATCACAGGTACACCTGAAGGTGCAAAAATCGAAGAATAAATAATAGAAGATTGAGTTTTTCTGTTACTTCATTACATACGGTGCCCTAGGGCGCCGTTTTTTTTGCTTTATCGTTGTAAAATTATGTCTTATTCCGTAATTTTCTTACCCAAATCATTTTTTTTTTGTTACTTTATTGTTCAGAAGACGCACAGGGAAAACGTTTGTCTCCTAACAAAGTGGTGAATTTGTTCCCCTTTCAGCCATTTTGTAGCACGTGCGCCGCATTTGCCCAACCTTTCCATTTTAAGGACGAGAACAATGGCCAAAGTTTCACTGGAAAAAGAAAAAATCAAAATTCTACTTCTAGAAGGTCTTCACCCTTCTTCAGTAGAAGTACTTCAAGCCGCTGGTTACACAAATATTGAGTACCATAAAGGCTCACTACCTGAAGATGAACTTCTTGAAGCAGTTAAAGATGCTCACTTCATCGGTATTCGTTCTCGCACAAACCTTTCCCAAGAAGTGATTGATGCTGCTGAAAAGTTGGTTGCGATCGGTTGTTTCTGTATCGGTACTAACCAAGTAAACCTTAAAGCGGCCGCAAAACGTGGTGTACCTGTCTTCAACGCACCATTCTCAAATACACGTAGTGTTGCAGAGCTAGTTCTTGGTCAGGTTCTATTGCTACTACGTGGCATCCCAGAAAAGAACGCTCTTGCGCACCGTGGTATCTGGAAAAAGAGTGCAGACAACTCTTACGAAGCTCGTGGTAAGCGTTTAGGTATTATCGGTTACGGTCACATTGGTACTCAGCTGGGTATTATTGCGGAAAACCTAGGTATGCGTGTTTACTTCTACGATATTGAAAACAAGCTTTCACTGGGTAACGCAACGCAAGTTCACACCATGACGGAACTGTTGAACAAGTGTGACGTGATCTCTTTGCACGTTCCTGAAACCAACGAAACCAAGAACATGATGGGTAAAGAAGAGTTTGAGCGCATGAAGCCTGGTTCTATCTTTATCAATGCAGCTCGTGGCACGGTAGTTGATATCCCAGCTCTTTGTGGTGCTCTAGATTCTGGTCACCTTTCAGGTGCAGCTATCGATGTTTTCCCAACAGAACCAAAAACCAATGCAGACCCATTTGAGTCTCCATTGATGCAATTCGACAATGTGATTCTTACTCCTCACGTAGGTGGTTCTACTCAAGAAGCACAAGAGAACATCGGTGTTGAAGTAGCGGGTAAGCTAGCGAAGTACTCTGATAATGGCTCTACGCTATCAAGTGTTAACTTCCCAGAGGTATCACTACCACTGCACACGGGCACATCTCGTCTATTACACATTCACGAGAACCGTCCGGGTATCCTAACTCAGATCAACACCATCTTCGCAGAAGAAGGCATCAACATCGCGGGTCAGTACCTACAGACTGCGGCAGATATGGGTTATGTAGTTATCGATGTAGAAGCGGATCGTTCAGAAGAAGCACTGCTTAAACTGAAAGAGATCGAAGGCACAATCCGTGCTCGTCTACTTCACTAATCATCGAGCTCAATATTAGAAACGCAAAAAGGCTCTCATAGTGAGAGCCTTTTTAGTATTTGGCCTATGGTAGGTGATTAGATCATCATGATCCAAAACCTTTTATAGCGTTTTAATTATACCAATTCCGTTAA
>NZ_MCZZ01000110.1 GCF_002875705.1 Vibrio sp. 10N.261.45.E2 | reverse complement strand
TTACTTGACCACTACAAACCTTTACCTTTATCTGTGTGCATTGGCCGACGTTCGCCCCAGAAGCAGAGCTGGAGAGCCTGGTGGGACACATTCTTCCTGTTGAGGTAGACGTTGAGGGAGAAGCGACACCTGCTCAACCTCAGTCAGTCGTTTCTGTGAATGAAGATGTACCTATGGCAGACACCACTCATCTTGAAGCCCCCCTCAAAAATGACGCCATCAGTGATGACCTTATGGCTTTCATGCAGCCCGCTATGACGCAGGCTACATCGGCCATCGAGCAAGAGGATGAAGCCCCAGAAGCGACAACTTCAGCGGTAATAGAGCCCGACACGCCGATGGATGAGGTTGAAGCCGCGTTGGAAGCGTTAAACGCTGAGCCCGTGTCCGCGCCTGAGTCCAGCGAGCCTCACGCTCTCCTGCAGAAGATAGATTTGAGAGAGACCCACGGCGAAGACTTGGGCCGTGCTTTCTATGAATGGTTAGATTCAGTCCTTAAAGGCGGCGTGCACCCGGTGAACCGTCAAGACGCGTTATTCCATCGTCTTGAGCAAGGTTTGTTTGTGGTCTCGCCTGGCGCCTTTCGTACTTTCATCGATGAGCGCTGCCAGTACGCCAAAGCCAACAGTTACAGCGAAGTTCAACAAGGGTTGCAGCCTTTAAAGCGTCATATCGTCACGAAAGAGGCGCGTAACGTACACAAAGCGCGCATTCAAGATTCCAATCAAGCGCTGAACGGCTTTTTGTTTCCTTTGACCGAAGCGTGGGAAACTCGCTACGCGGTCAATCCACTTGTGATGTTGGAGGGGGTATGAGCATGAAAAAAGACGATCTTACCAGTGAAGTGCATTGGGCCGTTCTTAGCCACCTTGCGCATATGGCTTGTACTGGACAAGACATGGCACTGATGTCAGCGGGGTTTGATGCGAAATTAATCGGTCAATTGAAGAAGCAGTCTTTTTCTGAAATGAGGGCGCTTTCTCAGACTATCTGTGGACGCCAATGTGCTATCGATATCGACGCGCTTCGCCATGCCCTGGAAGTCTCAGAGATCCCTAATGAGGTGATTGTTTTTTTGCAACTTGGCTGCAGCAATAAAGCGTTGTCGCATTTCTTTTTTGTGAACGGAAAAGTGTCTTCGCATTGGCGAAAAATGGTGAAGCCGAAAGAGGCGTTCAGACAGCGATGCGTTCCTCCCTCGCAGATTCATGTGTTATGGAAAGCATTGGAGCAGCTACCTATTAATAACGTCCAACGGATTAATCAAGAGCAAATAGTCGCTGTGGCACAGCAATGCCAACTGAGCATTGGGGCAATATGGGCTGAAATTTGTGATGGTAGTCAACATTAGAAAAGTGGGATAAAGAGCATGAGCAATAAAAAGCAGCAAAGCAACAAAATGGGGGGCTTGGTGGCCAGCGCCGAGGTGCAATTGCACAGCGTCGAAACCGTCAAGCTCTGGAATCCATCGAAACGGAGCAAAGCCCCTGGTGTTGGGTTGTTTTTTCAACGCCTTTCGACGCTGGAGCATGCGGCGCGCCATGACGACCCCTACGCGGATTTTGCCCTGCTTGAAATCGAGCGTGCCATCAATGCGGCGTTTGCTTTGTGCCAATCCACGCTCGATGCCCTGCCTCAGCGCAATAGCTCTCGCATTTTGTATCATGAGACCTTGAGCCGCGCGCCGGTGAAAAAGTCAGTATCGGTCAAGACGCGCTTTGGTTGGCGTCTGTTGGCATTGTTAGAGCAGTTTGACATTGCAATGGTGCAGCTCTCAGATGCGCACTTTAAAGCGCAGATGACCCGCAGTGATTTTGAACAACATCGCCTCGCGTGCTTGAAAGCCTTGCGTGGGATCATTTCCATGAGCGTCACCTTTCAGCATTCGGGGGTGACCCGACAAGATGTGACGGACAACAATGCGAAAGCGCAAGCCGCTCAGGCGAAGTTCGGTGCTATCCCTTTTGAAGTCTTGGAAGGTGTCGAGCGCGCGGAGTTTGCGCCTGTGATTAAGGTCTCTCATGGCTAAACGAACCGTGTTTCAGGGGGCGCCAGAGCCCCTAACGGCCAAGCCAAGCACGGTATCCTTTGCCGTAGAGCAAGGCGCGCCTTATCACCCCGATGAAGCATATCAAG
Source organism: Vibrio sp. 10N.261.45.E2 (assembly GCF_002875705.1). Lineage (GTDB taxonomy): Bacteria > Pseudomonadota > Gammaproteobacteria > Enterobacterales > Vibrionaceae > Vibrio. Next base: position 277 of record NZ_MCZZ01000110.1, on the reverse strand, counting down.
TCTTGTCGGGCGAGAGACCCGCGCCAGAGGAAGAGCAAACGCTGCAAGATAAGGCTAACGAGCATGAAGCGCAGCGATATGCGCGCGAAAGCAAGCGTTCACGAAAGCGCTCTGAACTCTTGGCCGAACTCGAAAAAGCCAAGCAAACCTCAATGGGGAAGGCCACCCAACCGCTCTCGGATTATGAAGCGGCTTTGGTTGCGTTTCATCATCGCCCCGAGTATGCGCTTGAGCGCTGGAAGAAAAGTGGCAAACCGCCTTGTAGTGGTCAAGTAAA
>NZ_MCZZ01000109.1:139961-182382 GCF_002875705.1 Vibrio sp. 10N.261.45.E2 | reverse complement strand
CACCTAGTAACATCTGATGGCATCGGTGTTGAGATGTTCGAAATGGTTGACCGTGAAGATCGTCACAAGGTTGATTTCTCTCGCTTAGGTATCTTCCACTTCTGTCTACAGCTTCCAAAAGAGCAGTTTCATTCAGCTATCAAGCGCGTTGAAGAGTTTGGCGGTAAAGTACGTATGGATATTCACCGTTACCACCCAGAAGACGAACTAAAACAAGCACAAATGGTTTACCTAGAAGACCCGTTTGGCAACCTATTCGAATTCTACTCTCACTCATACGAAGATACATACGCGACTGATTACGAGTAATCGCGTTACTGCCTTGCATAAGGTGGAAAAACCGAAACACCCCCTAAAGAGGATTGGTAGAGATACCAATCCTTTTTGTGTTTGGGGTTAGGGGGTATGGATAAGCTAGTTAAGCGAACCTGACTTAATTGAACTGAATTTGAAGAGATTAAACTGAGCCACAGACTTTGATATGTGGCGCTGCATATTCATGTGTTGGTGTAACCCGTATAGTTACTTAAGTTGTTTTAAGGCTGTTATTAGTCACGTTTATTTGAAATATCAAAAGCTTGTATCACTGAAAGTATGACACTAGTCACCCATAAGGTAGACGCAATTCTATATGGTGGCGTCATACTTTATCCACTACGTGAACATGCAGATGAAAAGACAATTATTATCCAGTGCAATTCTACTTTCTCTTACTTTTCCTACCTTTGCCGCTGATGGTGACATACACGACGTCACGATACTTGGCACTTCAGATATCCATGGTCATTTCATGGCGTGGGACTACGCATCAGATAAACTCAACACGCGCGGTAGCCTAAGCCAAATAGCGACGAAAGTGGGGGATATCCGCAAAGAGCAATCAAACATTATCCTCGCAGATGCTGGCGATACCATTCAAGGTAACTTCGTAGAAACATTCAAAGATGAGCCCGTTGACCCAATGATGCTTGGCTTCAACCACATGAAGTATGATGTGTGGGTTTTAGGTAATCATGAATTCGACTTCGGTCTTAAAACGCTCAACAGAGCCGTTACTCAATTTAAAGGCCAGTCTTTAGGCGGCAACATCAAGAACAAAAATGGAAACCCATTCCTACCGGGTTACACCATTCTAGAACGCGGTGGAGTTAAGATCGGTGTGATAGGAATGGACACCCCAATGACAGAAGTCTTTGCACAAGGTACTAACCGTTTAGAAGGCGTCACTTTCACCAACCCAACTCTGGAAGTGAAGAAAATAATCAAAGAGATTGATGACCAAGTAGATGCGATTGTATTGGTTGCACACATGGGTATTGAAAACGAAAATGACATCGCGAATACAGGTGTCACCGACATTGCGAATGCTAACCCAGAGTTGGATGCCATTGTTGCTGGCCACATGCACACTCGTATTGATAAGGCGGTTGTGAATGGGGTGATTATTACTGAGCCTGACAAGTATGGCCGAGCTCTATCTCGTATCGACCTCCAATTTGAAGAGCGCGATGGCAAATTCACTCTAGTGAATAAAGACAGCTTCACCTACAAGATTAATGGCGTTGATTCCGATGAAGATATGGACGCGCTATATCAGCCGTATCACAAACAACTTCGAGAAATGGCGAATCGACCTGTGGCTCAGCTAACTGGCGTTGACTTAGTCCCTGAAAATGAAATCCGCGGTATACCTCAAGTTCATATTCAAGACACCGGTATTAGTGCGTTATACCAAGAAGCGAGCTTCTTCTATGCGCCAAAAGCTAATGTCATCGCACTCCAAATTGATAATGACAATGCAGAGCTGGATGTTGGTCCGATTAAAGCCAAAGACATCGCTTATAACTATCAATATGCTGGTGGAGAAATCACGGTTTACCAGATGACAGGTAAAGAACTTAAAACCTACATGGAATGGTCTGCTGGCTACTTCAACTCGGTACAACCTGGTGATGTCACTTATAGCTTTAATCCAGAACGCAGAGCATCTAAATATTCGACTAATGATTTCTTTGCGGGCGTGACTTATACCATTGATCTAACTCAGCCTGCAGGTAAACGTATTACTAACCTCGAGTTCGCTGATGGCACACCTGTTACCGATGAAACTGAAATCCGAATTGGTATGAATAGCTATCGAATGGGTCACCTCACTAAAAAAGGTGGCGTACTAGAAGGTGAATCCTTCCCTGTACTGTTTGACACAGAGGAAGAGTATGGTGAGGAAGCGGGCACAATTCGTAATATGACCATCAAGTATCTAACAGAAGAAAAGAATGGTCAGTATGAAGGGAAGCCTCAACAACGTTGGACACTCTCTGGGTTGGATAGCCGTTACAGCGAACAACGTGAGATCGTAAAGTCGCTGATAAATGATGAAGTTATCTCAATTCCAACAAGTGACGATGGCCGCTATACGAATATCGCTTCAATCAATGTACAAGGTCTGATGTTTGACACTGACAAAGCTAAACAAGCGGCCATAACGGCACGTAATAACAAACTGACGCAAGCGACCGAGCAAGAAGGCATGCAGATCAAACGTGAGATCACGCTCATTGAAGCGCTGAATTAGCGTCTGATAGATACCATTAACAATCGTTCATATGATCAATGTGCCCCAAGAGCAAAAGTTCTTGGGGCACATGTTTGTTAACTATCGACCTCTAGAAATAATAGATAACAATAAATTATTATTAATATAATTTATGATAATTTCATTTAATACACTTATCTCCATATACTCTCTCCATCGAAACGAAATACAGAAGCTGAGCTTCGAAAGTACAGAATTAAAAAGAATTGGAGAAAGTTATGAAAATGAATCACGTAGGCATCATGGTTGGTGATATGGACCAAGCGGTAGAGTTCTACACCAAGGCTCTAGGTCTAAGAGTTGTAATGAACAACACTAAAGTGATGGAAGAGCGCGAATCAGCAATCGGCCGTATGTGTATCGCAGTATTTGGCGAAGGCTTCAAAGGTTTCAACATCGCTCACCTAGTAACATCTGATGGTATCGGTGTTGAGCTGTTCGAAATGGTTGACCGTGAAGAGCGTCATAACGTTGATTTCTCTCGCCTAGGTATCTTCCACTTCTGTCTACAGCTTCCAAAAGAGCAATTTGATTCAGCTATCAAACGTGTAGAAGAGTTCGGCGGTAAAGTACGTATGGACATTCACCGTTACCACCCAGAAGACGAGCTAAAACAAGCACAAATGGTTTACCTAGAAGACCCGTTTGGCAACCTATTCGAGTTCTACTCTCACTCATACGAAGATACGTACGCGACAGATTACGAGTAATAGGCGCTACCTACCTGTCATAAGGTAGAAAAACCGAAACACCCCCTAAAAAGGATTGGTAGAGATACCAATCCTTTTTTGTGTTTGGGCTGTGTGTGATTGTGGTGGCTCCACTCCTAGATCTTAGAGTTGAGAGCCAAGATCAATAGCTGAGATAGTCCATCACTTGAATTAACTGTATGCGTATCTCATTGGTGGTCTGACTGTGCCAATAACCCAGTGTAAAAGATAACAGAGGAATGCCAAACATTATCATTAGCACTAAAACGAGAAGATACTTAGATGATAATTGCCAACCATTGCGTGTCTTTAGTCCAAGCGCTTGCTTATTTGGACATGCAGCAACACAGCGTAAACAAGCTTGGCACTCATCCGTTCGAATCTGTATAGCGGTATGAATAATAATATTAGAAGGACATGCGCGAGTACATTTGCTGCAATTCAGATTATCTTTTTCATTTAAACAATGCTTAGTGTCTCGGCGAATCTTAAATGGGCTAAGTAGACTTGCTATCCCAAGTAGGGCGCCATAAGGGCAAAAGTATCGGCAAAAAGCACGTTGTCGCCATGCTGACATCAATAGAATGACGGCTAAAACACCAAGAGTAATTATTCCTGGTTCAACGAATACCCAAGCGGTTTTTACATCTGCGATTTTATGGTAATTGCCATTGAGGTAATAAGTCAGGCTCGCGACAGGCATTCCTACAGAAATAAAGGTAAAGAAAGCCAATAGTAAGTACTTCATCATACGTAGTGGCCAGTCGAGCCAAACTGGTGGCAAATACGCTTTCTTGACGAATTTTAAGCGTAAGTTATATAGATATTCCCCAGCGAGACCTAGCGGACAAATCCAACCACAAAAGGCACGCTTACAAACAATCCCAGTCACTAACACAGTCACGAGCATAACAGCGCCTGCCGGATGAGTTTGATCCCAAAACCCAATAGAGAAGATAGCCTTAAGTTGAATGGCCGCAGCAATAGGTAAGAAAGCATCCGTAACATCAGGTCGCATGAAGCTTGGAGATATTTGATGAACAAGCAGCCATGTGTGAAGGGTGTACTGGATAGCTACTAGAAATAATGAAAGTGCCATCGCATGTTGGCTGGCTTGACGCAAAACATTTGTCTTGGATGAAGCTGTGATTATGGTCGGTTTAAAGTAAAAAATCGAAGAGATGACAACCAACGCCAATGAAAGAGCGATGAGCAAAGGCCAATAGGCTGCACTAAGTACCGCTGTGATGAGAATGCAGGACGTTATTATGCTACCGAGCTTTTTACCGCTGGTGTAGAGAACACAAATGCTATAAATCAATGCAAGCATTAAGGTAAAGGATTCAATAAAAGTCATATAGCCACCGTTTCATTACAGAGAGGTACTATAAATCGCATATAAGAGCATGTCTGACGATTAATGAGCTAACTTATCTATCTTTGATATGAGTTAATTTTCATTAATATTTCGCCTAACCATTTGGGGTGGTTTTTAATAGCGTTAGTTGGGTTTATTAATAAATAGAACAGAGTTGATTGATAACCAAACCGCTTTTGGAGAGTGAAGAAAGAGGAGCTTCATATCAGAATAGGGCGCAAATTAATCTGCCTTCGAGTGTTCTTTGAACTGTGGTTTATCTGCGTTGAATGATTAATAAATAAGCAACCTTAACGCTTTGTTAAATTTGACGTTTTGAAGATAAAACCTTTCATGAATATGACGGAAGAAAGCACTCTTCATGAAAACATTGTGCGTACATACCGGATGGTAGCCTTTGCTGAGCAGTGAATATACTCAGCATTGTATAGCTAACCAAAACACAACGAAAACAGAGAAAAATGCACAGATTAGCGCACCCAAATTACATGAAAAAATCACATATTATCTTTACTGCTCTTATTCTTATGATATTAGCCGGATGCACCTCAACGTCGGCTGTCGGCAGCTCTAAAACAAAGGACTATGCCAAGTCACACGCTCTTGCTGGTAAAGCTTCTTGGTATGGCGATAAATTCCATGGCAAGCTCACAGCAAGTGGTGAGACGTATAATATGAATGCTTATACAGCAGCGCATAAAACTTTAGCCTTTGGCACGATCGTGAGAGTAACTAACACTGCCAATAATAAGTCTGTCGAAGTTAAAATTAACGACCGAGGCCCATACGTAAAAGGCCGAGTTATCGACCTTTCGCACAAGGCATTTGCAAAAATTGGCAATGTTAAGCAGGGAACCTTGCCTATCAGAATTGAGATTGTTGATGACAGCAATACCTTTAGGTACAAGCACTAATTGCCTCTAAGCCTGAACTGGTTTGTGAAACTTAAAGGATTGGTAGAGATACCGATCCTTTTTTGTTTTTTTGGGGAAACCTAACGAGAGCCAAATTACATTTCGTTACTCATTGAAGTAAATCTGAAACATCGCTGACACGGTCCTGAAATCTTTCATGGTTAACTTATTGGGTTCTAAAATGAATCCAAATAAGGAAATACCCGTGAAGCTAACACCTGTCGTTGCCGCCGTAATCATGTCTTTCAGTTCAGCAAGCTTTGCTTTTAGCTTGCAACAATCTGCTAATGAAAACAGTGAAGATCTCGTATGGACGGGGCATCTTAGCCCAGACAGCGACACGGTAATGTCTGCGATGCTCGCGGCTCATATCTATGGTGGTACGGCGACAGTGCCAGAACCTATCAATCCTGAATCGACGTTTATCTTGAACTATTGTAATGCTGAATCTCCACGCGTAGAGACAGATTACTCTTCATATCGAGTCGGGCTGGTGGACTTCAACCAAGTGACTCAACTAGCGCCAACCATCGATCAAGCATCCATTGTGGCTGTGGTCGATCACCATGCGATTGGTGGTTCTCCAATTAATGCACCACAAATTGTTGAGATGGATATTCGAGGTTGGGGTTCTGCTGCGACTATTCTGGCTGATAACGCTGAAAAGTTGGATGTGACCTTACCTAAACACCTTGCTTGTGTGGGCTTGGGTGCAATTCTTTCTGATACTGTGGTATTCCAATCGGCAACTACAACAGATCATGATCGTGAATACGCGGAGAAGTTGGCGAAGGTTGCAGGCATTTCAGACATCGAAGATTTCGGTCAACAGATGTTGATTGCTAAATCGGATCTCAGCCATCTTTCTTCTGAAACCATTCTGACGTTGGATTACAAAAACTTTAAGTACGGTGGCAAACATGTGGGCATCGGTGTCGCTGAAACACTAACGGCTCAACAACTGATTGACCGTAAAGACGAGCTTTTGGCAGCGATGAAGTCTTATAAGGAAGAGAACGGATTAGACCATCTGTTCTTCTCAATCACAGACACGAAGAACAAAGAAGCGAATCTACTGTGGGTGGATGAAAGCGATTATCAAGTCATCAAGTCGGCTTTCAACGCTGAACCAACCAGCGACATGCTAACTCTGGAAGGCGTTACTTCTCGTAAGCGTCAGATTGGCCCAGCAGTACAAAAGGCAATTGAGAGCTTGTAAGTATTAAGAGAGTTTGGGATAGGGATTGGTAGAGATACCAATCCCTTTTTTGATTCTTGGGCGTCTAAATGGGATTTGGACAAAAGCGTGTTGGTGCTTCCCTATTTATTGAACGGTTATAGAGGATGATTGACATATTAAATAATGATGATATTTGTCACGTATCACACCCGAAAAAAATATAACTGATACAATATTCCGACTAAACAGGCCGGTGTAAGTACATGTTTAAAAACATAAAGTTTATAAAAGATTTCGGAATTTTCAAGAATGCAAAAACAGTTGGTGGTGAATCATTTCATCAGTTCAATTTGATATATGGCTTTAACTATTCGGGTAAAACAACACTATCAAGGATCTTCAGATCTATCGAGCTAGGTGAGAAAACTGAAGGTTTTGAGACTGGTTCTTTTGAAATCAATAAACATGATGGTAATTCAATCAAAAGTAACGCTCTGCAGAAAGTAGATAACCTTCGTGTTTTCAATTCAGACTATATCGCAAAAAATGTTGATTTCGATGAATCAAGTGTTGATCCTGTTCTTATCGTTGGTGAGAGAAATATTGATCTTGAAGATGAACTAAAGCGTCTTAGAGAAGAGGTTCCGGTTTTAGAGAACAACAAAGCCAATAGCATCATAAAATCAGCTACAAAAACAACTGAGCGTAATAACCGTTTAACGGCTGTAGGCAGAAATGTAAAACAGCTTAATATTCTTGGTACAGCGCAGTTTAATGCCGCAAATGTTAAACCAATGCTACTTGAAGCTGATGTATTACATTTAAAGACAGCAGAAGAACTAGGTGCATTGCTCGAAACTGCAAGATCTGATGTTGTCTCAAGTGTAACCACAGCGACAATCGCCGTTCCAAATATGATTACGGAGCTATCTAATGTTGAGGAAATATTAGCAGTATCCGTTACGCAAATTACGATTGCGGAGTTAGAAGCTAACCATGCATTAAAACAATGGGTTGAGAAAGGTATAGATCATCACCAAGCAACAACAACATGCCAGTTTTGCCAATCAGAGGTGACTGTAGAGCGATTAGAGCAGTTGAATAACTACTTTTCAGATACCTACAAAACATTAAGCAAACGAATTGAAAGCGCCATAGCTGACATTTTAGGTAAATCAGTGACATCTAGCATGCCTGACAAAAGGGATTTGTACACAGATCTTCAGACTGGTTTTGACGACCTAAAAGATCAGGCTGAACCTATTAAACTTGAATTTGAAGCTGTAAAAAATGCATTGGTAGCTTTACTGGAAGATAAGAAGAGCAAAATGGCAGAGGTCGTCCCGTTTAATGGTTCTGATTATCCTCTACCAGATCCAACAGACTTATTGGCAAAAATTAATGCTTCAATATTTGTTCATAACGAGCGGGCATCAAATCATTCGACAGAGAAAACTAACGCCATAAACACAATTAAACGCCATTATGTTTACCAAGAAACACAAGACTACAACCATTCACAAGCACTTACTGAAATTGAAGCATTAGATATAGTTGCAAAAAATGCAGGAAACGATATTCGAACTAAGAATGAACGTATTGAGGTTATTGAAGCTGAACTAAACAATATCAATGAAGGCGCTGAAAAGCTTAATGACAATCTAAGACAGTATTTTGGCAAGACGGATATAACTATAAAATTAATCGAAGGGACATATCAGTTTATACGTGAAGAACGTAAAGCTAAGCATTTATCAGATGGTGAGCGTACAGCTATTGCTTTTGCTTACTTCATAACACAGTTGGAAGATGAAGCTCTTCAGGGCGTTCAACCAATTGTCTACATCGATGACCCAATCTGTAGCCTTGATTCAAACCACATCTACAATGTTCTTGGCATTATAAAAAGTAAGTTAAATCATGACAAAGTAGAACAGCTATTTATTTCTACTCATAACTTTGAATTCTTCAACTTGGTTAAGATGTGGTTATCGCATTATAAAGAAGTTGAAGGAAACTTTAAGCGTACAAGGTACTTCCTAATTAACAGAAAAGACAACGAATCACGTATTGATCGTCTACCTGACTTACTAAAAGACCATCGTTCTGAATATGCTTACTTGATCAGTAAAGTTAAGGAAGCTATTGAAAGGCCATACAATTGTGATGCTGTTGCGGTCCAGTCGTATGTCCGAAAAGTGATGGAAGTCTATTTTTCATTCAGGTTCAACCTAACTCAGTTCAGAGAATACGGTGTAGATAATATTGCATTGCATTTTTTAAAAGGCGCTGCTGATGCTGAAGTGCAATCTAACACTTTGTACGAGTACATGAATGAAAAATGCCATGCCAAATCGATAGAGGTAGGAATGCAACTTCCTGCTGCAGTCCAACCACAATTAGCTCAGGTATGGGACATTGTTACTACTGCAATCAAGGTTAATGATAAGCCACATTACGACGCTTATTACGCTTAACTAAAACAAAAATGGAACGCCTGAGCGTTCCATTTTTCGTATCTGATTTATCTTAAACCTGCTCGCTTGCGTAAGGGCCAGTGACGCGTGAGGTAGATTCACCCACGCCGTCTAATGCGCCAGGGGTCGGTGCTTTAGCGAACCAGCACTCTAGAGGGGCAAGTGTTCTTACTGGTGGAAGCACGTTGTGTGGCGTGTTGTAGCGGTTACCGTAGTGGAACGGTTCGCCCATCACGAAGATCACGTTAGCGTCGAGTTGTTTCTCGGTTTCTTCCATTAATAAAGCTACGCGGTTTATTGTTTGCCTAACGAGGCCGCGAAACATTCTTGGTTCGGGTTACGCAGTTTGATGATCGTTTTACTTGGGCCGACACGGTTGAGGGCACCATCATCGAGATTGGCCTGACTGAAATCGGTACGGAATAGATCCGCGCGATACAAATCGACGTTGAGCATTTGTGCGTGGCTCATGTCTGCGTTTCGCAAATCAGCATCGCGAAACGTCGCGCTGTTCAGGTTCGCGTGGCTGAAATTGGCCTAGGTGATGTCAGCCTGATTCATGTTGGTGCTCGATAAATCGGCGTTACGTAGCTGCGCACGTTCGTCTTAGTTTAATGAGGTTAATTTAGTGGCTTTATTTTGATGGGAAGACGGGTACACCTTTTGTTTTATCATAAATGGCCCCCTTTAGTCGGACGATTCTCTCTATCTAATCTCAAACCGTAAACCGTAAACCGTAAACCGCAAACGCTTGCTCTCCGTCGATAAAGATTGCCTTGAGTTGGCCTCACAGATCACTTTCTCGCTGAAATCTCAAAGGTAATTGCGAAACGTCACCCACTTAGGTGATGCCGAAATTTTTGACATAGATTAAGTTAATCTTGAATGCTTAATATTTGAAGATAAATAGAGGGTTGAAGCTATGAGAGTAAAAGGACTTAGCAAATATGAACTAATAATAAGAGTTATATTCCTTCTGTTTTTCACTCCGTTGATAATCGTCTCTGCTTACGCTAAAGACCCCGTCCCAAACTTGTATTTGGATATACCAGCACCAATATTATCGCAGTGGAACAAAGACAATATTATGACCGTGGATGGCGTTACTGGCGCAACATCGAAAAGTTATATTTACAGTTCACAAGATGCAGCAAAGCAGGCGGCCAGTGAAGATGGCGATTGGGATACAGACAGTGTTGCCTATATTACTTGGGAGCTAGATAACGGCAGCGGCCGAGCTCCCGGCCTTCAAATCTTAAACGACAACTTAGATTATTCATTTCACAACTGCATTATGGCGTCTGGTGAAATGGAATCCCCTGATTTTCCCGACACAGTCGTCTCAAAAGCTTGTAACGATGCATCAGGAAGCTCAAAACGTTATTTTTTACAGCTAACGGAAACTGACACTCCCATTGATTTGGTTTTCGATTTAGGCGTGAAAGACATTCGCTATAAAGGACTGATTGACGAAGATCAGCAAGAAGAAGGGGATTCAGGTACAGGCACTGGTTCAGAAAAAAAAGAGAACACTATTTCGCAGTTTCGAGAAGAGTATGGCATTGGGAGAATTTATCGAGTTATCCAAAAGATAAAAAATAATACCAACAAACGTATTGCCAGTTACAAGTTTGAGTTGGGTACTGGGCTGCAAGATCAATTTCAAGCTCTTAACTTTGCTGAACACGGTGTTGGTTTTGAAATGCGGACAACGGTGCCTCGTGAGTTTTTTGATGGACGTACCGGCTCTGCACCTGACGTTTCCGTTTGGAAATCTGAGCGCTTTGCAACCTTTGCCCCCAAGTTGTTTGACGATGGTTCTCGAGTACGTTTTAGCCCCGGATTTTTAGATCATGATGCTGCTGGGTTCATGGACCCACAATACCTTGTCGACATGGATTTGAAGTCGCAATACATCGACAGTGGATTATCGATTGATGAAGGTGTCATTGGCTCTCTGACAAAAAACTTCTTTAATATCAACGAAACGCACGATGCGGCTTTGCCCGGAAATATGCTGGGTTATATGCTACCAAATAACCAAGTACCAAGTGTTATCGCTTATTGGTTGAAGAATGATATTAACGCAGAATCGGATGGGGTGGTGGCCATTTGGGATGGAGCCGATTGGCGTTCTGGTCGTTCTGGCCTCGATGGTGATCCCGATACCATTGACGATAACTTTGGAGTTGTCCCCCTAGAACAACTTGCCGAATGGGCTGAAAAGCCTCTTGGGTTGAATCTTCCGTACGAAGACCCTGCTGACGTGATCCGTTACGATGTGATTCCAAGTGATGATATCGCTGGTTTAAATACTGATATCTACATCCACATTGATGAAAAGCTGCTTGATGAGGATAATGAGCTGGTATTTAGTTCGATCACGCTTCGAGTTACAGCTCGTTCAATTGATGATGTTTTACTTGGAGCGCCCGGTAGTGAAGAGCCTGATTGGATACAAGCAGGCCATCAAGCCCCGCCTCTATCTGCATACAAAGCAAAGGAAGATGTACTGTCGGCATTTAATGAATATGTAACGACTGACGCGAAAACACCAGTGACCATTAATGTGCTGGAAAATGACCTGCTGAACGGAGAACCGTTAGAGTCAGATACTGCGATAGTAGCGATTGTAGAAGAGCCTATTAATGGTGAGGCGGTATGGAACACGGACCTAACTGTGACCTACACACCTGCCGACTATTTCAGTGGCTACGAGGTGTTCGACTATCAAGTAACGATTGATGACCATACATCTAATGTGGCTTCTGTAAAAGTGCTCGTTGACCCAGAGGTGGTATTGGGCGCACCAGTTATCGAAAATGATAATCAGATAACAACAGAAGGAGTACCGATTAAAATTGACGTTCTTGCCAATGATGAGTACACCCTTGGAAATTACAATTTGCTGACGGTATCCATTACTAATGGTCCTAGCAATGGGACATCATATGTCACCGATGATAAAGAGATCGAATATACGCCTGCGCTTGATTTTACGGGCATTGAACAATTTACTTACACAGTGTCCGATGACGGCAAGGTTTCCAATACAGGTGTGGTGACCGTTCGTGTTGACGAGTATTTGGATGATGAGGAAGTAGTGTCTACGGGTGGTGGTTGTACCATGGGCGACCCGAATGCGCCGAAAGACCCCACTTTGCTGCTTTTGATGTTGGCGTCTATGATTGCAATCATCCGTCGTCGAATCAAAGAGCGTCATCAAACTGTTTAAAACATAAAACTAGAGCCTCAGCAGTTGAATTCGGTCTTTAATACTTGAACAAGAGCCTCCGGGCTCTTGTTTTTTTATTGAAGATTGAAGATTGAAGACGCGGGGGAATTGGATATGGGAACACATCACCAAAAGCATGGGAGCAGACGGATACATAATTGCAGACAGGCACATAAAGACAAACAGCTACACATTACGGTTTGTCTCAGTATTGCCATTGGTTTGGCGTTTTGGTTTGCGCTGCCATATGGTCTAAACAATGTTTGGCCCATTACCACTGTTGCTTTGGTAAATATATTGCTTGTTTATCCCGTACTTGAAGAAGTGTCTTTCAGAGGCGGAATTCATGATTTTCTCTTAAAGCAAAAATTATTGAACAACCAATACTATGGCGTAAGTGTGTCTAATGTTGTGACTTCCTGTCTGTTTGCCAGTTTCCACTTAATGCAACACCCCCCTTTATTTGCCGCACTGACGTTTATTCCATCGGTGATATTAGGGCACTTCAAAGAGCGCTATGGCTCTTTATTAGTACCAATAGCGCTGCACTGTCTATTCAACGCCATTTTTCTAATGAGTTTAGCCATCAAGAGTAGTTGATTGTCAGTTTACCGAGCATCAATCGGCTAAAAACGAAAATAACAAGTCAAAATACTGAATGAGTCCATTGGATTATAAAATAAACTTCGAATTGACAATATCTTATGAATTGTGAACTTGGTGTCAGTATTTGGGGGCTCTGACATTGGTCTGAAATTTAAGTTCGCTCTATGAGGCAACATTCTTAAACCAAGAAAAGTATATGGTTAAGGATTAACTCATGAAAAAACAAAATATCTCAGCAGTCACCCTTCTAGCATTGATTATTACTGGTTGTGGCGGAGAAGGTTCATCAGAAGGTGACAACACAACGTCTAATAATGCTACTCCCCCAGGAACTTCAAACGGCCCCAACTCCCCTAGCAATCCTAGCAATCCTAGCAATCCTAGCACTCCAGGCAACACCGATTCTCCGTCGACAGTAACGTCTCAGCAACCCGATATTAAGGCGCTTAGCAACAATATGATTTTTGCTATCGAAGGCTTTGTAGAAAAAACGGAACCAATCAGAAATTACTCATCCATTACTGTTAAAAACGAACTGCCTGCGTTCAAAGGTGGGGATACTCAGAAAGTTGATGTGGATATCGCGGTACCAACGATCGTTATCGATAATGGCAGTAACTTTGTTAACGATTGGCACTGTTATGAAACCGCAAGGTTAAGCGCGCAAAGGAAAAGTCATCAGTTACTTGTGGACGGTACAATTTCTGAATATCGATACAATATGCAAAGCAACGCTTGTTCTGGTGAGCTCTTGGGATCGTATGTGTTTAACGATGCTGTGTTCGACAGTTCGTTGGAATTTAAAACCGTTGGCAGCGTAGTTTCCAAAGATGAGAACGGAGTGGAGTCGAATCTACCCACTTATGATTTTATCGCTCAGGCTTATGGACAGCAGTCAAAAGAGCGGTTTGGTGATTCTTGGGAATTGTTACAACGAGATAAAATTAACGCAGCAGCAAAGGAAGCCGGGGCTTCGATCTTTGAGTTGAACGCTTCATCTGGAAAGATCGGTTTGGATCTAGAACAGCTTAATAGCGACACTCTTATCGATTTCTCATCGCTAGATACAAACCAATTATTAAATGGTGCAATTTGGGGGATACCCGGTCAAGGCGTTGCCGATGAAAAGTGGTGCCGAATTGTGAATATTCCAGACGATCTAAGCCAGAACAGTATTAAATATCAATCTGTTATTTCGACAAACTGTGCGAGGTCGGCACAACGTTATTGTGATGCCTTTGGTTCATCGTTTTCGAGTGGTAACTACCCACCAGCAGCTCCTATCGCTTGGGACAGTAACACGGCGAGTAATGCTCAATTGAACTCAGATGAGCAACACAGAAGAGATGCTCAAGGTCACTTTGTTGTGAACAGTTCTGGTCAGAATGCGTTTGTCCTCTCATCCAATTCGGTTGTGATACCTATTTTCGGTTACACCAGTCCACGAAGTGATGGGCAAGTTAACAATGCAGGTCTTAATAGTTGGGCTGGTCACGAAGGTCACTGCCAAAACGTGATGAATAGCCGACACACAAAGATGGGGATTGGATACAAAGTCAGTAAGTCAGATACATCGAAGATGTCTTATTGGACGCAAGATTTCAACTAACTCGCTGATTAGTCTAATACGGGTAACCTGTTTAGTGTCGTCTCTGTCTACTTGCTCGACAACGGCACTTAAGTGGCACTTTATTCACAGTGATAAGTGGGCGATCAGGGTTATTGAAGGTGAAGGTTGGGATGACACGATAACGATTTATTTATGTTGTGAATGATTTTGCGTGGTGTCACCAAATGGTAAGTTTTGCTTCGATTCGAACGCTAAGATGTATTTCAAATCGAGACTACTTATCCAATTAGAGAGAAACAGAATGACTAAATCAGACAAAGTTTACGGATCCAACACACCACAACGTCTATTCGTAGGTTACACATTAGCCGTGCTGGTGGACTTGGTCGTACTTAACTTCTTCGATGAGTACTGGGACTTTGTGAACATTGAGTCTTTCACGATCTCTTTGATTGCAGCGTTGTTGTTGCAGCTATTACTGAAGCTCTCTATTGGTTTAGAACATAAAATTGCTGAGCACTTCAAAAGCAAGCCCGGCACAGCACCGAAGGTTTATCGAGCAATCACCACTTATATTATTTGGGTGGGTTCTAAGTTTGTGATGCTAGAAGCAGTTAACCTCTTGTTCGGCGAGAAGGTGAGCTTTACTGGTCCTTGGAATGGTGTGGTAGCGTTCTTCGCTGTGGTATTTACGATTCTGATTGCTGAAGTGATTGTATCGAAGATCTACTTTGCTCTGGATGATAAACAAGATTCAAATGTGAAAGTGCTAAAAGAGACCAACGCGTAATAAAACGAAAATACATAGGTGAATAATAAACGAGCCAGCTGAATAAGCTGGCTCGTTTTCGTATAAGCGTCATGTCGCTATTATTTGGTTTTGTATGTTTTGGGCTTTATTTTTCGTAAACCACATTCCCACGTAATACCGTCATCAATACTTGAGTTTTGGCTATCCCTCTTGCTGGCAAGGTGGTGATATCTTTATCTAGAATGGCGAAGTCTGCAGACTTCCCAACTTCAATTGTCCCCGTAATATCATCAATCCCTAGACTTTTAGCTGCGTTGAGGGTGCAAGCGTCGATGGCTGTATAGATATCAGTTAGGCCTGTTTTTCCCATGATTAAGCTGTTCGCAATACCGACTAAAGGGTTGATGTCGTGAACGTTCCAATCACTGCTTAAAGTGATATTGGCGTCGGTTTTGAGTATCACATCAAGGTTCATCATGGCTTTTGCGCGTCTCGTACCTAAGAAGGCATTAGCCCATTCGTGATCATGTTGCGCGACGTAGTCTGATCCAACTTGGAAATCCGCGGTTACGCCGAGTTGTTTAAATCGTGGAACGTCCTCATCATTGATCAATTCAACGTGGGTGAGCGTGTATGGCTTTTGCGAACCCTGCTCACGTACGCTCTCGATGGCATCTAAAGATTCTCGAACTGCGCCGTCACCAATGGCATGTATGTGGGCGCTAAAGCCAATTTTTTCGAGGGCAATTAGCCACTCTTTCATCTGTGCTGGTGGAATGTAGTTCAAGCCATCGGGGAGTTTGGTAAATAAGTATTTAAGTATGGGGCGAGCGTTTTTGCGGTGCCATTGATGAAAACGCCATCACTGTACATTTTCACCTGATCAACCAACAACAGACGGCTTTTATCATCGGAATACATCTTCTCAAAGACTTCTAATTGAGAAGGCATTGCCATGGAAGGGTAAACCCAAGGACGCAATGAGACGCGCGCTGTGAGATCTTGGTTTTGTTCGGCCTCTAGCCAAACGTTATACCAACCTCGCTTCCAATACATTCGGCCGTCACCAATGGTAGTAATACCGTGAGCCGCGGCTTCTTCAAGACCGTACATTAACCCTTGATAACTTTGCTCAAACAGTTCACTTTGGCTGTTCCAAGCGGTCTCCATGACTTGGTCGCCAGCATTGTCTAATAAGATGCCATTGAGTTTGCCACTGTCTTGGTCTTTTAAATAAACCCCGCCTTGCGGATCGGGAGATTGTTGGCTGATTCGGGCGATTTTCAGTGCCTTTGAGTTAACCCACATTGAATGTGAAGTCTGCTCCATGATCACCACCGGGCGATCCGGGAAGATACTGTCGATGATCTCGAGTGGCGTGTAATTTGAGTCGCTATTGAGCGTTGCTTCCAAAGAAAAACCATAGCCCATAAGCCAACCTCTACCATTAGCGTCGGCATTGATTTGACACGCTTCTAAGTAGGGTATTTGTTCCTCTAGGGTAGCTTCAGAATCGAGTTCGCAATTGCCACCCAGCTCTGAGGCTGCTTCAAACACATGGTTATGGTTGTCGATGAACCCCGGTAAAACAAAGGCATTGTCTAAATCAATGACATCAGTGTTTTGCCCTTGAAAAGAGAGTGCCTGTGATTGGTTTCCTATAAAGATGATCTTGCCTTCATGGGTAACGATCGAATCTGATTCGCGATGCCCATAGATGTCGGCATTGGTAAAAATCTGGTCAGCACTTTGAGTCGTTGCAGGGTTTTGAGTAGGAATTGAGTCTTGTGCAAAAACAGGCGCGATGGCAGTTAAGCTTGCGAATAATGTTATCCATGCAGCGCGTGGTCGAGTGAGTTTGTTATTCATTATTATGTCTTCCATGTTCCACTGTTTAATAAGTATAGAAAGCGAGTGGCCAGAATCATATCGTGAATTTTTAATAATAAAGTGTCCTTGGTTGCTCTCTTGTTTGGATGCAATTCCAGTATCTTTTGATGAGGTTGTGGAATACAACTCATCAATAAGGTATTTCGAACCCATTCATAGATTAAACGATTCACATAAACGTCTGAATAATTTACAGTTAAGTGAACTATAAAAATGGATTTAACGTATTACCAAGGAAGTAAGTTTATGTTTTCACAAGACTTACTCGCATTATTGATAAAAATAAGCTGAGGTTAGGATGAAAAAAATATTATTGCTGCTGAGCGTGATCTTGTTGGGTGGCTGTGTCGGCATGCCTGAAACAGTAAAGCCGGTTCAACAGTTTGAATTGGATCGATACCTTGGGAAATGGTACGAAGTGGCTCGTCTGGATCATTCGTTTGAACGTGGTTTAGACAATATCAGCGCTGAATACAGCCTTCGTGATGATGGCGGCGTGAAGGTGATTAACCGTGGCTATTCGGCTGAAGAAGGTGAATGGAACGAAGCGGAAGGCAAAGCTTACTTTGTTGAAGGCAGCGAGCAAGGTTATTTGAAGGTGTCTTTCTTCGGTCCTTTCTACGGTGCTTATGTGGTGTTTGAGCTGGACAAAGAGGGATACCAATACGCATTTGTTTCGGGCCCAGATACAGACTACTTGTGGTTGCTTTCAAGAACCCCTGAAGTTGCACCAGAGGTGATGGAGAAGTTCAAAACCATGTCCAAAGAGCGTGGTTTCAATACTGACGAGTTGATTTACGTTGAGCACAACAAATAAGCAGGCGAGCTAAATTAACGACAGTTGATTGAAAAAGGAACAGATGATGAGTGCATCTGTTCCTTTTTTATTGGTTTAGTTTTGTATTTTGTATTTTGTATTTTGTATTTTGTATGAACTAGCCTTGTCGACGAACCTGCAACACGCTGAGTACAGATAGTGAAAGGAAGAACGCAGGGTCGCTCCAACCAAAGCCAACAAAAATCCCTGTGAACGCTGCATACAATGTGATGATAGCACCAAGCATGTTAGTGATAACTAAGCCTTGAATGAGCTTTTTCGCTGACACTCCAGGTTCAATCTCTCTGAGTAGCCAACTTATTGCAGCAATGCCTCCCAGGAATATACTGGTGTGCTGAGAGAGAAAGTACGCGTACTTGTCATTGATCTCCACACCGTACATTGGCCACATGACGGTAGGTAAGAAAAACAGCGCGAAGGCAAACCCTGCGTAAATGATGCCGTGTAGGCTCAAAAATGTTTTGTTGTTCATTGTGTCGATCTCTCTTTCAACTTAGTGCTATGGCTAATCAGAATTTTTGCTCAATACAGGAATGAGCGATGCGTTAAACGTTGATTGGGCCTTTGTTAATGGTAGTTAACGGTTGGTTCACGTCAAAAATCACACCACGTACTTCTTCTACGCCCATCTCTTTTAAGCGAGCAGCATGCATCGCTAGATAGGTTTCAGCACTCAGCTGGTCTTCAAATAAGTAGATACCACCGCCTAGCTTTTCAGCTTCGCTTTCTGTCCAAATTTTCCAGATCATGCCCGGCTCATCGTTGATAGACTTTGCTAGGTCAACGAGTGCGTTTGACATCTCTTCACCGAAAGGGCCTGAAAATTCAAAATCAACTTGTAGTAGTTTCATGGTGTTTCTCCGTTTAATACATTTCGTTTAACAAATGCCACTAAAAAATAGGGGTTTAAGACAAACAAGCCATTCTCGTTTGTTGTTGAAGTTCATGTTACCTGTAAAAATTAGACAAAAAAGTTCATAATATTGCCATTAACTGTCAGGATTTTAGACCGATGAGATTGAAGACAACGCTAGACCAATGGCAAACCCTTTACGAAATTGACCGTGCGGGCAGCATTCAGGCGGCGGCATTGCAATTGAACAAGAGCCATACCACGCTGATTTATGCCTTGAGAAAATTGGAGGATCAATTGGGTGTGTCTTTGGTTCAGGTTGAAGGTCGTAGGGCGGTGTTGTCGGAAGATGGTAAAGCCTTGTTGCGTAGGGCAAGCAGCATGCTAGAACAAGCGCGAGAACTTGAATTGATCAGTGAGCAGTTAGCAAAGGGGGTTGAGTCTGAAATCGTGGTTGCGGTTGATCATTTGTGCTGCCTTGAACGCTTGTATAAACCGATGGCTGAGTTTCTGGCAGAGAACAACAGTACGTCGATACAAGTGGTAGAAACATCACTGTCGAAAACCACTGAAATGGTCACCCAAGAAAGGGCAGATGTTGCCATCATTAATCTCCCCGTGACAAATTACCCCGCCGAAGCCTTTGGTTTTACATTGATGGAGCCTGTTGTAGCCAGCTCGCACCCTCTAGCTAAAGCGTCGTCTGTATCGCTCAATCAATTGTCGTCTTTGCCACAAATTGTGGTGAGAGATTTAGGCTCGGTTGAAAAGTTGGGCGAGAAGAAGGATGTTGGTTGGTTAAAGTCGAGTCAGCGTATTACGGTGGATAATTTCGACCATGCCTTTGGCGCAGTAGAGCAGGGCGTGGGTTATTGCCGATTGCCAAAGCACATTGTAGAAAGTCGAGGTGGAAATAAGCTGACGGTGCTCAATGTCGAAAATGGAACTGGATATCATGTTCCGTTGCATTTGACTCAACCAAAAGGAGCGAAGACTGGCCCAGCAGCAAAACGTTTCTACGAGTTATTGCTAGCGTCGGCTTCTAATTAGCTTCTCATCTTACTTCGATCTTAGCGTTCCATTTCACCAGTGGACTGGAACTAACGAGGCTGGTTTCCATTTAAGAAAAGTGTGACGCATTCGCGCGTGTAGTTAAGCCTTTCTTCATTAGACTCGCCGCTATCGTGGCCGAAGAACGACCAATAGGCGGATTTACCATGAAACATAAGCAGCAGTTGACGAGCCGCAATGATCGGTGAGCTTGATGTCGACAGCGTCAGATCCCCAGAGTCTATTTTTGACTGCAGGTAATCAGCGAGTAACTTGGTGGTTTTTTGAGGACCGGTTTCTAAATAGATAGAGGCGATCTCTGGGTGTGTATTAGATTGGCTGACCGCATTCTGAAAGGTTTGTCGTGACTGATCATCAAGCAATAAATCCTGAAACTTCACACCAAATTTCACCAATTCTTCTTCCAAAGTGGCATTCATATCAAAAGCAGAAGGGCTGAGTTCACGCTCGGCGCACTTGGTTTGCATGCAGGTTTCAAAAAGTTCGTCTTTGTTTTTAAAGTGAGAGTAGACCGTTTGCTTGGAAACGTTCGCTGATTTGGCTATCTGATCCATATTGATCTTGAAGCCGTTTTCAGAGAAAAGTTTACTTGCTGCGGTTAAGATCTGCGATCTCTTCTGTTCACTCTTGATGATTTTTGTCACGTGCTTGCTTCTCGTTACTTGGTGTGGGTCGTTACCTAGTTTGTCTCTTTGTTAGTGCCTATTGGTCGTCAGTTTTTCGGAGCTCAATTTGCGCTAAGCATTATGCTTTTTGTGATGGTTTTATCAATCACTGATGATGAAACTTATTTTTAACATAGTCAAACTAGACAGTCCAGTTTGGTTTGGTTAGTCTGAAAAAAGATCATGAATGAGTACCGCATAGGGACAGGAAGTATGTATAAATTGATGAAGGGAAGCGCTGTAGCCGTAGCGTTGTCGACTCTTCTTGTTGGTTGTGGTGAAAATACACAAGCCGAGACAGCATCAGATTCAGCGAGTGCTGCTGAGTCGAGTAGTGCTGCATCGACAGTATTGACAGTAGAAACGGTTGCCTTAGAACGCTCGCCATCATACGAAGTTCAACGTGAATATGTCGGTGTGGTAAAGGCTGGTCAGCAGGCGAATCTTGGTTTTGAATTAGCGGGTAAAGTAAACGAGATTCTGGTTGATGTGGGTGACACAGTCACTGAAGGTCAACCGTTAATCAAGTTAGATACTCAACTGCTGAAGACGGAATCTAGCCAACTGAAAGCGCAAGCCGAAGAGGTCAAAGCTCAGTTGAGTCTTGTTGCTGCTAATTTAAAACGTCAACGCTCACTGAAAGCAAAAGGCTTCAGTGCCGAAGCTGAAATTGATTCCTTAACCAGTGAACAACGTGTATTGCAGGCTAATTTGTTACGTATCGATGCATCGGTGAAAGGCAACGAGTTGAAACTGGTGAAATCGACAATTCTTGCGCCTTATTCTGGCACTGTTGCGACTCGCTTTGTCTCGCTCGGAGATGTGGTGAATGTGGGTAATCCAACGCTTACATTGCTCGCTTCTGAGGGAAAAGAGGCCTTTATCGGTATTCCTGCTCATCAAATGCAAAAAGTCACCTCACTCTCTACACCTAGCATCCGAGTTGGACGAACCGATTATGCCGTCAATCTATTGAATCCCGGAGCGATGGTCGACACGCAGTCTCGCAGTGTTGGCTTACGTTATCTGTTCCCAGAGCAATCTTCGGTATTAGAAGGGCAGCTTGCCTACCTTAAATTTAATGAACAGATTGAAGAGCAAGGTTATTGGGTGCCATTAACGGGGTTGATAGATGGATTACGAGGAGTGTGGAACATCTTTGTGATTGGCGAAGACAACAAGGTTGAACGTAGAAGTGTTCAGGTGTTGTTTGCCAACAATCAACAAGCGTATGTAAGTGGGGCGATTGAAGACGGTGAACAGGTGATTGCCAGTGGTTTACATCGCTTAGTTCCGGGTCAAATCGTGAAACCAGCCAGCGCTGCTGAGTAGGTAATAGTATGAAAATTATAGAGACTATTTCCAATACTCGATTGCTTATCTTGATGACGGCGCTGTTGATGGTAAGCGGTATTTCAGCCTTCATGACGTTGCCGCGTGCAGAAGACCCGGTGATTATCAACCGTTACGCTAATATCACGACCAGCTTCCCCGGAGCCAGTGCCGAACGTGTAGAAACGTTAGTTACTGAGGTTATCGAGAATAAGCTGCGTGAATTGAGTGAAGTTAAGTTAGTGAGCTCAACATCAAGGCCCAGTGTGTCGATTGTTACGCTTGAACTGAATGACACCATCACCGAGCCTGAGCCCGTTTGGTCACAAGCTCGCGACAAGTTATCTGACATCGAATCCATTTTACCTGCGGGTGCTCATTCTCCCGATCTCGATAGCGACCATACTTATGCTTTCACGACCATTGCATCTTTAACTTGGTCTGGTGCCGGCGAACCTGACCGATTAACGCTGGGCCGTTATGCTAAAGAACTCGCCAAGCGATTACGCACCTTATCGGGCACCGAATTCGTTGATGAATACGGGATGCCACAAGAAGAGATTCAAATCAGCTTACGCACCGCTGATGCCGCCGCTTTAGGTCGTTCGAGCGGCAATATTGCTGAATCTCTCGAAGGGGCTGACGCTAAGAACTCTGCTGGTGAATTAGTCAGCGCTTATTCCCGCTTTGGTTTGGAAATTGAGTCCGAACTCGATTCAATTGAGCGCATCAAGCAGGTTCCAATCGCCACTGACAGCAGCGGTCACATCATCCGTATGGAAGACATTGCGTCGGTGAAGCGTGGTGAGAAAACCCCACAAGATCAGATTGCCATTATCGACGGCGAGCCGGGCGTGATTGTAGCGGCAAGAATGCACCCTGATCTGCGAGTTGATAATTGGACATCACGAGCCAATGCCCTGATTGGTAAATTTGAGCAAGAGTTACCAAGTAACGTTAAGGTGACTGTGCTCTTTAACCAGCAAGGTTATACCGAGACTCGCTTAGACGATTTAGGCAAAAGCTTGATGATCGGTTTCGGTCTGATCTTGATTGTTCTTTTTGTCACTTTAGGTGTGCGTGCCGCGATCTTAGTGGCGATTTCTCTGCCGTTAACCTCATTGTTGACCTTGTCGATAATGAAAATGACCGGTGTGCCAATCAACCAGATGTCGGTGACGGGTCTGATTGTAGCGCTCGGAATCATGGTAGATAACGCAGTAGTGATGGTCGATACCATTCAGGCTTACCGTTTGAAAGGACAACAACGAGCAGAAGCGACCATGAATGCATTGAAGCATTTATGGGTGCCGTTATTAGGCTCAACCTTAACCACCGTATTGGCGTTTGCTCCGATTATCTTGATGCCGGGTGCATCGGGAGAGTTCGTCGGTGGTATTGCGATTACCGTTTCTTTCTCATTGATCGGTTCTTACATTATCTCGCACACCTTAATCGCAGGTTTAGCGACCAAGCTGCTACCGAAACAACTGAGCGATGTCGATAAGAAAGGCCAGCACCACTGGTACATGACGGGCTTAAGAATTCCTGCATTAACACGTTGGTTCTCGGCTTCGGTGCGTTTTGGTGTCACGCATCCAATCATCACTATAGCTTTGGTGTTGTTGGTTCCATTTACTGGCTACTGGAGTATGTCTCAGCTGACCGAGCAATTCTTTCCGCCGTCAGACCGAGACATGTTTGAGATTCAGGTGTACATGCCGCCGCAAGCGAGTATTTACGCCACTAAAAATACCTCTGAAAAAATCGACGACATCATTCATCGCTACCCAGAAGTGGAACGCATTGATTGGCTAGTGGGCGCAAACTTCCCATCCTTCTATTACAACCTGCAAGCAAGGCAAAATAACGCGCCGTACTTCTCGCAAGCCATGGTGAAAACGGAAAACTTCGACCAAGCCAATGCGCTAATTCCACAGCTGCAAAAGGTGTTGGATGAAGAGGTGCCGGAAGCACAAATCTTGGTACGAAAGCTTAACCAAGGTCCTCCATTTACTGCGCCAGTTGAGCTGCGTGTTTATGGTGAAAACCTCGACACGCTAAAAGCGATTGGTGAAGATGTACGCTTGATCTTGGCAGGTGTCCCTCATGTGACTCACACAAGAGAAACGCTGCAACCGGGTACGCCGAAGGTGTGGTTAAAGGTCGATGAAGACACGGCAAAACTGAATGGTATTTCACTCAATCAGTTTGCTGGCATGCTGCAAACTACGTTGACAGGTCGTGAAAGCGGCTCAGTGATTGAGGGCAGTGAGTCGGTGCCAATCCGTGTTCGTGTGGCGGATGAAGCGCGTGAAAACTTAGCGCATTTAAGCAATATCCGTTTGCCGATAAGTTCTGATGTCTACTCAACGGGCATCAATGTGTCGACTTTGGCTGAACTTGAACTGACTACCAGCCGTGGTGCGATTACTCGTCGTAACGGGCAGCGAGTCAATACCATTGAGGGTTACATTGAAGCGGGAGTCTTGCCACAAACTGTGCTCAACGAGTTCCAGAAACGCCTAGAAAGCTATCAGATGCCATCGGGCTATACGATTGGTTTTGGTGGTGAATCTGCTGAACGAGATAACTCAGTCAACAGCCTGATCTCGAATGTCGCCGTTGTGGTGGTATTGATGGTGTTGGTGGTGGTGATGTCGTTCAACTCGTTCCGAATGAGTAGCATCATCTTCATGGTAGCAGGATTGGCGGGTGGTCTAGGGTTATTGTCTGTTTGGACCTTCGGTTATCCGTTCGGCTTTACGGTGATCATCGCGATGCTCGGGATTGCGGGTTTGGCTATCAACGCGGCCATTGTGATTCTGACTGAATTGAAGCTAGATAAAGAGGCTTCATCAGGCAATGTCGATGCAGTTGTTGAGGCCGTTATGTCGTGTACTCGACATATCAGTTCAACCACAATCACTACAGTGGGTGGCTTTATGCCTCTTATTATTGCTGGTGGTGGTTTCTGGCCTCCGTTCGCGGTCGCGATTGTGGGCGGTACGGTATTAACCACGCTTATTTCTTTCTACTTTGTGCCTGTGGTTTATCACTTGATGACTAAAAACCAGCGCAAGAAAGTAGTCACAGTAACAGCATAATCCCTCTCTTAATGACGATTACTCCTCTCATTTGAGGGGAGTAGTTCCCGCTTAAATCACTTTAAAATACTCGTCAAATCGGCTTTTAGGTCGATTCTTGCCACTATCTTTCGGCACTTAACTGGCATTATTATCAATGAAAAGTAGCGTGTCATTCACATATCTAATGGGTTGCCGATTGGAGCAATATATTTTCTGAATACCATTAAAATCCTATGTGAATTCATAAACTTGATGTTCATCACGCTTTGTTTAATTCGCTCTTTCTAATGTACCCAAACATCGCTTCGTTTCATCATTGTTGGTTGCAGATTTCTCTGACTCTTACTCATCCCTTATCAGTGTTGGTTTTGCATATGTAGCACGTCTATGTCGTGCAGCTGATTTTCTCTCTGTTTTCCATGTTTCACTTTCATAACTGGAAGGTTAGTTTCCAAGTTTGTTTGGTGAGCTTTCTATTTCTACTCCTCATAATGCGCCAAATGTAACAATGTATTTCAAAGTGTAACAATTAAGTCACGTTTTCTGTGTGGTTTTAACTCGGCAGTAACGGGCTCGATTGCATTGCTTTTTGAGATGCGTCGTTTCACATGCTCAACACATAAATATTCTAATGACCATGACAACCAGTACTCGGGCGTTCGCTTCGAGGCTGGATAACCATCGAGAAAGTTAATGGAAGCTTCAAGATATAAACGCATTTTATCGAGAGCAAATCTGTCGAGGATTGGTTTGGTGGGAACCGTCCTGATGCTCGAAGGATGTAACTCCGCATTGCTCGACCCAAAAGGTAGCGTTGGCGTTCAGGAAAAGGAGCTGATCATCACGGCTCTATTACTGATGCTAATAGTCGTCATCCCCGTGATTCTGATGACCATCTACTTTGCTTATAGATACCGCGAAAGCAATACCACAGAAGAGTATGCACCTGACTGGGCGCACTCAACCAAGATTGAAATAGTGGTATGGACGATTCCAATCATCATTATTGCGATTCTTGCCACCATCACTTGGCGAACAACACACGAACTAGAGCCTTCCAAGCCTCTGGAAAGTGATGTGCAACCTATGGTGATCGAAGTGGTCTCCCTGGACTGGAAGTGGCTATTCATCTATCCGGAGCAACACATTGCAACGGTTAACTATGTTGCGTTCCCAAAAGATGTTCCGGTGACGTTTAAGCTGACTTCAGACAACATCATGAACGCGTTCTTTATTCCGCGTCTTGGTTCGCAGATCTACGCGATGCCGGGAATGGTGACCAAGCTGAATTTGATTGCTAACCATGAAGGTGACTTCAAAGGCTTTGCATCGAACTACAGTGGCAAAGGGTTCTCTCAGATGAAATTCACTGCATCAGCGATGCCTGATCAAGTGGCATTTCTAAACTGGGTGGAAAAAGTGAAAGCAAGCCCAGACCGTATTGAAGATTGGGAGCAGTTCCGTTCATTGGCAGCGCCAAGTGTGGCTGAACCTGTAACTTTGTTCTCCAGTATCCCACCATTTTTATTCACCGATGTCGTGACCCAGCACCCTGGCTCAATGAACTGTTTGCGGGAAACCCAAGGATAATCGTCATGTTTGGAAGATTAACTCTAGACTCAATTCCCTACCACGAACCCATTATTTTGGTCACGTTAACCATGATTGCTTTAGTGGGCAGTTTAGTGGTGTACGCGGTCACTAAAGCCGGTAAGTGGCAATA
The DNA here is from genome assembly GCF_002875705.1 of Vibrio sp. 10N.261.45.E2. Taxonomy (GTDB): domain Bacteria; phylum Pseudomonadota; class Gammaproteobacteria; order Enterobacterales; family Vibrionaceae; genus Vibrio. Next base: position 155,504 of record NZ_MCZZ01000109.1, on the reverse strand, counting down.
CCTTTGGAATGAATGGTTTACGTCTGTAGACCACAAAAAACTGGGCTTCATGTACATTGCTGTGGCAATGGTGATGTTAGTTCGTGGCTTTGCTGATGCGGTAATGATGCGTAGTCAGCAATTGCTTTCTGCAGCTGGTGAGACCGGCTATTTACCGCCACATCATTATGACCAGATCTTCACGGCTCACGGCGTGATCATGATTTTCTTCGTAGCGATGCCCTTGGTTATCGGCTTGATGAACATCATTGTGCCGCTGCAAATTGGCGCTCGTGATGTTGCATTCCCTTATCTGAATAACTTGAGCTTCTGGCTGTTTGTCGTGGGTATTATCCTAACCAACATGTCGCTGGGCTTAGGTGAGTTTGGACGCACAGGTTGGTTGGCGTATCCGCCGCTCTCTGGCATTGAGGCAAGCCCGGGAGTCGGGGTCGACTATTGGATATGGGCACTGCAAATATCTGGTGTCGGTACAACGTTAACGGGTGTAAACTTCTTCGCGACTATTTTGCGCATGCGTACTCCGTCTATGCCAATGATGAAGATGCCAGTGTTCACATGGGCATCTCTGTGTGCCAACATCCTGATAATCATCTCTTTCCCAATCCTAACGGTAACCATCGCGCTACTGACTTTGGATAGATACATCGGCACGCACTTTTTCACCAATGATCTTGGTGGCAACGTGATGATGTATGTGAACCTAATTTGGGCATGGGGACACCCTGAGGTGTATATCCTTATCTTGCCTATCTTCGGTGTGTTTTCTGAAGTGACTGCGACTTTCTCTCGCAAAAAACTGTTTGGTTATACATCACTGGTATGGGCGACGGTCGCTATCACAATCCTTGCGTTTGTGGTTTGGCTGCATCACTTCTTCACTATGGGTTCAGGCGCAAATGTGAATGCTTTCTTCGGCATCGCCACCATGATTATCTCTATCCCGACCGGGGTTAAGATCTTCAACTGGCTATTCACCATGTACAAAGGACGTATTCGCTTTACTACACCAATGATGTGGACGGTCGGTTTCCTAATCACCTTTACTGTAGGTGGTATGACGGGCGTATTGATGGCGGTACCGGGCGCAGACTTCATACTGCATAACTCTGTATTTCTGATTGCGCACTTCCACAACGTAATCATTGGTGGCGTTGTGTTCGGTTGTTTTGCAGCGATTGGTTACTGGTTCCCGAAAGCGACCGGTTTCACTCTGAACGAGCTTTGGGGTAAACGCGCATTCTACTGCTGGATCATCGGTTTCTTGATGGCGTTCTTGCCGCTTTACGCTCTGGGCTTTATGGGCATGACGCGTCGTTTGAGCCAAGACATTAACCCTGAATTCTTCCCACTACTGGCGGTTGCAGCTGCAGGTACGGGCGTGATTGCGATGGGTGTTGTGTGTCAATTCGTACAGATTTACGTGAGTGTTCGTGACCGCGACCAGAACCGAGATCTAACGGGTGACCCATGGGGTGGACGCACATTTGAATGGGCAACGTCTTCACCACCGCCGTTCTACAACTTTGCGAAATTGCCTAAGGGCGATGAGATCGATTCGTTCTGGTATCAAAAGCAAAGTGGTGAGTTTGACCCAACTCAGGAAGAAGAATATGAACGTATTCACATGCCGAAGAACACACCGACAGGCATTTACGTGTCTGCATGGGCGTTAGCATTTGGCTTCGCAATGATTTGGTACATCTGGTGGTTAGCAGCTGCAAGTCTAGTGGGTATCGTAGTGACGTGTATTCAGCACAGCTACAACGACGATGTGGACTACTACGTGGAAGTTGAAGAGATCAAAGCGATTGAAGCGGCTCGACGTGCACAGCTTGAAGAAGCGAAGAAACAGTCAGTGAAAGGCGACAACTCTGGTCGTGGTAACAGCGCTGACAGTGATAACAACGACAATAAAGATGATTTGGAGACGACGTATGCAAGCTAATACTCCGTCACACACTTATGATCTTGCACACTCGCATGATCATCACCACGAAGCTGCGGGCAATAAGTTGTTTGGCTTCTGGGTTTACTTAATGAGTGACTGTGTCCTGTTTGCCACGCTTTTCGCGACTTATACCGTGTTAGAAAGTGGCTCTATTGCAGGACCAACGGGCAAAGACATCTTCGAACTTCCGTTCGTGTTTGTGGAAACCATGATGCTGCTGTTCAGTAGTATCACTTTCGGTTTTGGCATGATTGCAATGAAGCGCAAAGACGTTACCGGACTTAAGCGATGGATAAAAGTCACTTTCGTATTGGGCTTAGCCTTTATCTGTATGGAAGTGTATGAATTCCATCACTTGATTGCAGAAGGCTATGGCCCTCAAGAGAGTGCGTTTCTTTCTGCGTTCTTTACCTTGGTTTGCACACACGGTTTGCACGTAACGTTCGGTCTTATCTGGATGGCGGTAGCTTATCACCAGCTTTCAACCAAAGGCTTGAACGACAACATGTCGATGCGTTTCCAGTGCTTGAGCTTGTTCTGGCATTTCCTTGATATTGTTTGGATTTGTGTATTTACCATCGTGTACTTAATGGGGGTGATGTAATGGAACAGCATCTAGATAGCGGTGCAACGGATTACGTGAAAGGCTTTATTGCGTCACTGATTCTGACCATTATTCCGTTCTACATCGTGTGGGCACATGCGCTTCCAAGCGCGGAAACTTACGTGATTTTGTTCGGTTGTGCGCTGGTGCAAATCTTTGTGCACTTTAAGTACTTCTTGCATATGGAAGCGAAATCGTCCGATGGGCGTTGGAACTTAGTTTCACTGATGTTTACCGCCATTGTTGTATTGATTCTTATCGCCGGCTCGGTATGGATCATCTACAACATGAACGTCAACATGAAGTTGTAGGCCAAGGTATGCTGAAAAAATATTTGTCTATTACCAAACCGGGCATCATTTTCGGCAACCTGATTTCTGTTGCGGCGGGGTTCTTCCTCGCTGCAAAAACAGAACCAGCCAGTGCGATGTTGTTGCTGACGACTTTAGCGGGTGTAGGGTTTGTGATTGCATCAGGTTGCGTGGTGAACAACATCTTTGATCGAGATATCGACCAGAAAATGAAACGTACCCAGAACCGTGAATTGGTTCAGGGCAATATCAACACAGACGTCGCATTTATCTATGCGTTAGTTATGTTGTTGGCAGGCACAGCGTTGCTGTTTCAATTTGTTAATCCGATGTCTGCGGTTGTGGTTTTGCTTGGCTATGTGTTTTACGTCTTTTTCTACACCATGTGGTACAAGCGTAATTCGGTTTACGGCACCTTAGTGGGTAGTATCTCTGGTGCGGTTCCGCCTCTAGTTGGCTACCTTGGCGTAACTAACTACCTGAGCTTAGGAGCAGTTCTTCTGTTCGTCATGTTCTGCTTATGGCAAATGCCACATTCGTATGCGATTGCGATGTTTCGCATTCAAGACTACCGCGATGCAGGCATTCCTGTACTCCCAGTCAAAGAGGGTGTGGATAAGGCGCACAAACATATGAAAGCGTACGTGGTTGCTTTTGGCGCGGTTGCTCTTGGGTTATTTTTACTCGGAGAAGCGGGTTACGAATACCTAGCGGTGTCGGCGGCGGTTTGCTTTATGTGGACCAAAGTGACATTCCACAAAGTCGATTGCCTCAACTACATCCAATGGTCAAAGACAGTATTCAAGGTATCTCTGCTGGTGGTCATGAGCATCAGCGGTGTGCTCGGACTGGAATTGATTCCGTTGTCTGCACTTTTTTGATTTAAGTTTGTCGTTGAGCCCTCAATGTTATGAAGTCCGAGGGTTTGACGACCTTTTATCTATGCCGCTTTAAGCTATCACCCTTCAAAAATGTCACTAAACCAATCTTCAAGTTGCTCTCGTTTATCTAGGGGGCCATTGATGATCACTAGGCCGTTTAGTGTTGCGTGATCCCAAGAGATGGTTCCCGTCGCTAGCGCATCGAATACATCCAATTCAGTAATCATTAGTAGGTCTTGCTCGGTAGGCAAGGTGTCTCTACCTGATACATCGACACCTTTCTCAAGATGAACTTGGCTGTAATGACCTTTAATCGCCTCGAATAGATTGAACTCTATTTTGCTTGGATAGGGCTTCGCAAGCGCGGCCTTGATTGCAAAGAGTCGAAAGTGATCGGGTTTATCTAGGTTGTTGAATTCATCATCTTGTCTAGCTGTGATGACGTTGCCAAACACCTCGAGTGAACCGGGCTCTGTCACTAAACTAAATCCGGTATCTTGGTGAAGACCACAAGCGAAAGTGAGGGAAGATGTGAGTGAAAGAATGAGAGCAAATCGTTTTAGCATGTGTGAACCTTAAACGAAGTAGGGCAGTTTCCTTACTTCAACAATAGAACTAGGTCGTTGAGTGAAGGTTGCGAACTGTACCAATAAATAAACGATAAAGGGACCACAATGGGTCCCTAAGTTATCGGCTCGCCATCCTTAGCATGCCTTTGCTTGGTGTCTATCCAATTAACGAACGATGAGCATGATCTCTTCTGGAGTCATTGCTTTATCGAAGTAGCTCATGAATTGACCGAAACCTTTGATGTCGCCATTCGAGAACTTGAATGCACCAGACTGCAAGTTGGTACCAATCACTTGCTGAGCGTTAGGGCCAGCAATCAAGATTTGGTTCAACACTGCACGAGTGGTGTCGATCTGAACGTCTGCACCTTTCACTGCTTCTTCGTGTAATTGAGCAATACCGTTACGGATTTCGATAGTGAATGCTTCGTTCGTATCCGAGAAGTTGTACGTTAGCATCATGTTCACGTCTAACGAGTTCTCAGCGATAAGTGTTGAAGTCATCATGTCGAAGATCTGCTTGCTTGGTAGTGCAGTAAGAACGTCAACAGAAGCGAAGCTAATCATGTTAGAGAAGTCACGCTTGTTCTCTAGTTCAGCGGCAGCGTTAAGTGCCCAGTTACGCCAGTTGATGTTCACTTGGTCTGCAGCCCATGCTTTGTAAGCTTGTGCTTTCATTTCGCGAGCTTCCATATCTTGTTTGTTTACCGTGATAGGGTAAGACAGAATTTCTGCTGCAAATGTGTAGTTCTCAGCCTTAATTGCTGCTTGTGCAGTTTTAAGGATGTTGTCACGACCGCCCATAACCTCTACGAATGCTTTCGCACGTTGCTCGTAGGCCATTGGTTCTAGTTGCCACGGATCTGCTTCGAAGAAACCGTTGTAACCTACGTAAATCTGACGCACGGCGTGTGCAACCGTACCGTAGTGCTCGCCTAGCCAAGGGTGTTCAGCAAGGTGCTTAGGAAGTTTAACTACTTCAACTAGCTCGTCTGGCGTCATACCTTTGTTCATGTAACGGATAGTTTGGTCATGCGTGTATTGAATCGCATCACGGTAAGCCGTTAGCACGTTAGAAACCGCTTCTTTGCCTTCAACAGGGCGACCGTGCGAGTTAATCATGATCTCAGTGTCGAACTTACGCATTACATCAATGCCCTTGAACCACATTGATGGATCGCGGAATTTAGTACCACGGATGGTGTGAAGGTTAGGGAAGTTTTCACCTTGAAGTACTTCAGCCGCGTGCAGGATTTTTTGGTCCGGGAAGTAAACCACTAATTCATCTTTGGTTTCAGAAGGCACGTTCTCAATGTGCATTTTCACGCCAGCAATTTCGATTTCGATGTGGCTTTGGCTTGGTACCAGTAGGTTCGGTTCAATGAACGAGATAGCACCCTGCATGAAACGAGGACCAAGGCCGTCGTTTACTGTGCCGTGTTCCCCTTCTTCTACGTGCTTAGCACCTGTGTAAGATGTACGGTGACCAAATAGAGTACCTAGGTTTGAAGACCAGTTAGCAACCGCTGCGGTCAAACCTTCTTCTGCTATGATTTTAACTTCACCAGACGCCACTTCTTCGTCAGTTACCCATGCACGCACACCAGAAATATGGTCGATGTGGTTGTGAGAGTAGATGATTGCTTTAACTGGCTTATCAGTGATTTGTCGGAACTGCTCTTTAACCGATTGAGCCATTTCTACAGACTCGCCTGGGTCGACAATGATGATGCCATCAGTACCTTCGATCATGACTGGAGTGTCTAGACCAAAGCCGTAACCAAGATAAATATTGTCATCCACTTTGATGATTGCTTGGTCCATTTTACGACCATGCTTGGTTAGGATTGGATGAACGTGGTCAGATTCTTCGGTGTAAGCGAGAGATTCGCCCGTTTTAGAAACAACCTGGATGCGCTCGCCTTTGCCCCAGAACATGTTTGACTTGTGTTCGAATAGAACCTCGCTTTTGTAGCGCGCATCAAGATCGATGTTTTGGTATTGAGCTGCGTTTGCCGTTTGAAGTTCTTGGCCGACTTTCGATGTCGCTTCTACAACGGGTGTTGCAGACGCAAAGCCAGCCGCAAATAGAGCGCTTGCGATAGCAACAGGAAGCGCCATTTTCTTAAATGTATTAGTCATGATAGTGACCTTATATTTGGATACAGGAATTGGATTTCTTGAATCAAATGATAGAGGTGGAAGAGGTCGCTATCTACGCGTTAAAAGGATTTCAATCTATCGTTTTTTCGATGATTTATTTACTTAATGATTATATTGGCGATTTGTATTGATCTAAATCAATTAGTCAGTCGAGCTTGTCTCAGATACAAAAATGCCCCGAAACTCGGGGCATTTGGACTGCAATTTATCGCTTACTAAGAGCTTGAGTTCTTACCAAGCACCTAAGTATGACTTGTAAGATTGTAGGCGAACGGTTGCTGCGCCGATCACATCGATGAAGCCCCAGAATGGATGTGGTTTCTCTGCCGAGATCCAAGCTGCGCCAGCTGAACCAATTGGGATATTGAAACCTTCTGGTTCGATGATCTCAAGTACGATAGTACGACCTAATCCATTACCGTTTCTTACCACGTGTTGACCAACACTTTGTGGCCCTTGGAATGGTGAAATGGCTGCTTCGCCTGTACCTGTCGTGAAGCTGTGTACTTTTGCTCTGAAAACATGACCAGGGTATGCATCAACGAAAAATTCCGCGAAGTCACCTTTTTGAACATATCCGTAGGTTTGATCAGAAACACGCATTTCCAAAAACTTCTTGTTGGTGTTGTAAAGGTGCATGTTACCCATTACTGAACCTTCAGCAATGTTCACAATAGCGACTTGGCCATCGAACTCAGCACGAATCGTCTTTTTGTCTTGCGCCCAATTTACTTTTTGAAGATCGGCAACCAGCGAGTTTAGTTCTGCGTTCATTACACGTAAATCAGAATCGTATTTTTCAACATCACGAGCATTGAAGATCTCTGGTGATGTTTCAGTACGCTCAAGATCTCGTGTCATCTGTTTGATCTGTTCTTCTTTCTTAACAATCTCAGATTCGATTTTCGCTTTGTCAGCAGCAGAGTTAATGTCGACGAGTGTGTAAATCACATCGTTCTCTTTTACCATTTGGTTATGGTCAACATGGATTTCATCAATCTGCTGGCCAAACACTGGTGACATCACCGCATGTGGTGCTTTTACTGTGGTTGAATTCGTTAAATCAACCGGTGCCCACAAGCGAGAGATAACCGCTAATACCGTAAGAATCGTAACACCGCCAATGGCAGCCCAAGTGTAGTTTTTGAAGTTCTTCTTAAGTGCGCCTGTCGCAAACAGTGACCATACAATTAGGATGTATGGAATCAGCATCTCTTTCATTATGCGACCTCTTTATCTGTTGGAGTTTTTTCTTTTGAAGATAGAGCTTCTAAAGACTGTTCTACTGGAGCCTGTTTCGTGTGAGACGGCTCTGCTGCAGGTGTTTCGGGTGATGTTTGGACTGCGGCAGTCTCTGCATTAGCCGCGTCTTGTTTAGGTTGAACACCACGGCGAATTACATCACTCAGTGATTGACCAATATGTTTCCAGTTCGCTAATGCGATAACCAAGGCGATAACCCAGAATGTTTTGCTGATGAAGAGCCCGCAAAGTGACAGTGCAAAAACGATTTGTACGTGAGCGCTTTTATGCTCTTTTGCTTTATGCACACCCAACTCGTGCAATTGCCACATACCGTAAACACCGGCTAATACCACAGCAATTGTTACTGAGAACAAGTAACCAGAGAAATATTCCGTCTGGAAGAAGTTCATCATCATTTCATTGGGATGGTTGTTGAATTGAGACATGTCGATGTCTTTTGAATGGATAGTGCCTAGTGGTGCAAGAGCCCATGCACCACCAAACATCACTGCCATAAACAGGCAGAATTTAATCAAGACCATCACAACGGCCCAGATTTTCTGGAAAACGATTTTTATAAAGTTCATATCTCAACCTACATAAATAAGAAGAGAGAATTTGCAGCCTAGAAGTCTAACTTTTAATGACATCTTAAAAAGTAGATGTCTATTATGTGGGTAGATTGGTGCGCATAATAAACAAAAGTAATAGATGGTATTTAAAGCGATGCTACTCCGTCCAGACAACCGATTCTCGGTTTCAAGAAGCGAATATGCTTCCCCACAAACCAATTCTTATTAGTAGTCAGAAATGCAGGCTGGATGACTATGTCATACAGAATGAAATATTAGATTCGCTCTGCTAACTATTGTCTTCGTTACTTGTTATACCTCGGCTGTCGAGGGGCTCTTCCATGGCAATTGACATAGTGTTGTGAAACATTTGTCAGCATTCTGTTTGGGTTAAGAATTGATTTGTTGGCAGGATAATAAGAAGAGTTTTGAACAGTATCTACCCAGAATTACGATTTGATAATATCGTAATTACGATGAGTTACTATCACTCTAAATCGGTAGGTTGAATTATTTGCTAGCGCTCAAATTCGGCTTGAAAACATCGGCGGTTAAATTGGTTTGGATCAATGAAATGACTAATAAAAGCATCAATAAGGCATTTATATAAAATTAATCTTTTTACACGCTTCTTACAATAAAAAGAGCAATAGAAACGAAGGATGGCGATATATAACTGATAGTCGGTTTCTGAGTATTGGTAAAATACGTTCTTGTTTACGGTTGAACGCTGAATTCGAAATATTGTAGCTTTAATTGCTCAAATGTATATCTAGAAGGGGCTGAACACAGTGTCACGATAAGCGAGACAATATCGTATTGTTTATGTTCTATTGAGTGTGTAATCTAACCCAATAAAATGCGATGTTGAATGGGGATGAAACATTGCAGCTGAAGAGTTGATATGGAAAGGCCTAGCGGATAGCTAGGCCTTGATTTGGAGCACTATTGAAGCCATGTGTCAGGCATAGTGCTTTATTCATTGATAATTGACGAAAGAGCCGAAGTGCTGCTTTACAGGAAGCGGTAGTTCGCTTGCATGCCAAAGAAGTGTGCGCTGTTGTCATAAGTGCCTATAACTCGGCCGTTCGCATAATTCAGTTCAGGCTCGTCAAGATCGATGTAATCGTAGTAAGCGCGTAGTTCCCAGCTCTTGTTTAGCGCATAGGTGGCACCTGCGCCAATACGCTTGGTTTCGCCCACAGGAAGATCCATATATTGATGATTTGGGTCATCTTGAGGAGAGGTTTCGTAGCTGATACCTGTTTCAAGTCGCAAGGTTGGGGTGATTTGGTAATGAGTACCTATCGCTAGATTCCAAACATCGTCAAAGCTACGATCAACAATCTTGGCTGATAGATCATTAATATCTAGCGTGAGATCTGTCCATGTTGATAGATCATACCAAGTCACGCTCCACAGCATGTCCCACTGATCATTGACGGCGTGCACGCCGCTAATTTGGATGTGTTGAGGCATGATAAAGTCGAGCCCAACAGCATGCTTGGTGTTGCTAGCTGAATATTGAAGGTCGCCTTCACCGTAATGAGCAAGTTCAGAGCGATAGATAAAGCCAAAACGGTGTTGTTCGTTCGGTTGGTAAAAGGCACTAAGAGAGTAGCCAACCGTGAAGTCGTCTGCGTCTGCTTTAAATAAGTGTTCAGAATTTATGTCGTCAGCACCGATAAAAGGGTTTAACTCGCCGTTAGCGGTGAGGTATTCAGCATTGACGGAGGCTCCTACTGAAAACTGCTCATTCACTTTGTAAGATATCGAAGGCATCAGTTGAACGGTCATGAATTCAACGTTCTTTAATAAACGCTGTCCAGAAAAGTTATCGCCATAATCTATTCCCGAACCACCTTGAGAAGCTAGAGCAAAACCCGCGTGAAATTTGTCGTTGATAGGAGTGACAAAGTAGAAGCTTCCTACTGGAGCCCAACCGCCAGCATCGATGTTATTGTCAAAACGCTCTTTTGGATTCGTGTCTGAATAGTTGATGTCTGTGTACAGGCCTGCCAGATTGACGGTGAGTTCAGGGTTTTCTAGCTGAGACATAGCGGCAGGGTTAGTCCATGCGGTTAACGCACTTTCAGCTAATGCTGCCGACCCCGCGCCTGCGGTGCTTGCGTTGAGGGAACCAAGCTCAGGAAGAAGGTGAGCCGCAGCCAATACTGGGTTTGAAAGCATCGCGTTACTCGTCATCATCGCAATAGTGATGGCAAGGTAGTGTTTTTTCATGGGGAAGCCTATCAAGAAACTAATTACGCGGGATGTTAGTGTCTCAATTTGGGACTTTAAACGAGGGATTCTTATTTCATTCTATCGTTTTTACGATAGCATGGTGCTCATGGTCGCCTAACGAGTAATGATATATGAGCAACGACATCCCCAACTTCAATCTACTTGCCGTGTTTTCTGCGGTGATGGAGCAGGGCAGTTTAAGTAAAGCTGCGGATCAACTCAGTACCAATCAATCGACCATCAGTACCGCGTTAGCTCGTCTAAAGAAAGAGATTGGCCAAGAGCTTTTTGTTCGCAAAGGAAGAGGTGTTGCGCCTACGTCTTATGCTCAAAGCTTGTATGAACAAATTAAAGCGCCGATCAATGAACTCAATGGCGTGTTTCAGTCGATGGCTAATTTTGATGAGCAATCTTCTGAGCGTAAGTTTGTTATTTCTGCACCTGAGCACTTACAGTGGGTTCTGCTCAATAGTTTCGCGGCGTTTCCTAATCAAAACTTGTCGCTGGAAGTCTTTGATCAACCAGACAGTGATGAGCGCATTTACGAAGATCTTTTGACGCAAGAGTTCGATGCGATGATCGATATTGTGGTGCCTGAACACCCAAGTATCGTCAGTGAAACACTTTATGAAGGCGAGTTTGTGATCGTGTGTCGAGCTGATCACCCGCGAATTCAAGGTGAAATCAGCGAAGCTCAGTTCCTAAGTGAAAAGCACGCCGTATTAGACAGAACGCGACGCAAAGTTCGCAGTTTGAATCACTACACTTCTTTGGATCTGTCCCAGCGTAAAATCGTATTTCATGGGCGTTCACTGTTCAGTAATATCTTGCTGTGTAGCCAATCCGATTACATCACTGTCGTGCCTTTATCTATGGCCGTGCAGTTTCAAGAAAAGTTAAGTTTACAGCTGTTCAAGCCACCCTTTGAATATAAGCCGATGTCTCACTATCTGATTTGGTTGAAGAAGCAGAACAGCGACCCCGCTCATAAATGGTTCAGAGAACAAGTCATCAGTACATCAGACTCAATGTCGAAGGCGCTTAAAGATAGGCGGTTGCGATTTTAATTGAGAGTCTAAATCTAAGGGGAGCATTGGCTTCCCTTTTTTGTGTCGTTTAGTTGGTACTAGCCAATATTTTAATAATAAAAAATTATTAAAATGAGAATGTTTAATAATTTCACTGATTTGTGTGTGTTCAGTAATATACCTAGCAACAGAGAAATAGGTGGCCTCAAGGTTTACCTCAACGAACATTACTTGGCTTCATACGATGAGTTAGCTTTATGCGATGAGGCTGAGATTAAAGTATCAAGGGCGAAATATGAAATTCCTACACACAATGATCCGAGTTACTGATTTAGATAAGTCTATCGAGTTCTACACCAAGGTATTGGGAATGAAGGAACTTGAACGCCATGAAAACAAAGACTTCCGCTACACATTGGTTTTTGTTGGCTACGAGCAAGGCGGCACGACTATCGAGCTAACGTACAACTGGGATACTTACGAGTACGAGATGGGCAGCGCGTTTGGTCATCTGGCATTGGGTGTAGAAGATATTTACGCAGCATGCGACAAGATCAAATCGCTAGGTGGCAACGTCACTCGCGAAGCGGGTCCAGTGAAAGGCGGTTCAACTCATATCGCTTTCATTACTGACCCAGACGGCTACCAAATCGAACTGATTCAACTAGGTTAATCGAGGATATAACAATGACAAACGCACTATTTCAACCAATTCAACTTGGTAATATCGAGCTTAAAAACCGTATTGTTATGCCACCGATGACGCGTTCTCGCGCAACGCAACCTGGTAATTCAGCAAACGACATGATGGCGGCTTACTACGCTCAACGCGCTTCTGCAGGTTTGATTATTGCGGAAGGCACACAAATTTCACCTATGGGCCAAGGTTACGCTTGGACTCCGGGTATCTATTCTGACGAGCAGATAGCTGGTTGGAAAAAAGTGACTGGTGCTGTACATGAAAAAGAGGGCGTTATCTTCGCTCAACTTTGGCATGTAGGCCGTGTAACACACCCGGACAACATTGGTGGCGAACAACCAATTTCGTCTTCTGCACTTAAAGCAGAAAACGTGAAAGTATTCATCGATAACGGTACTGATGAACCGGGTTTTGTTGATGTGGTTGAGCCTCGTGAGATGACTAAACAAGACATTAACGAAGTCGTTGAACAGTACCGCCAAGCGGCATTGAACGCGATTGAAGCGGGCTTCGATGGCATTGAACTTCACGCAGCGAATGGCTACTTGGTCAATCAATTCATCGATTCTGAAGCGAATAACCGTACTGACGAATACGGCGGTTCAATTGAAAACCGTTTACGTTTCTTAGGTGAAGTGGTTGAAGCGATGGTTGACGCAATTGGTGCAGACCGTGTTGGTGTACGCCTTGCTCCGTTCACATCGTTGAATGGTACTGTGGACGCTACGCCGGTAGAAACTTACACAGCAGCGGCAGCACTACTTAACCTATACAAAATTGTTTACCTGCACATTGCAGAAGTGGATTGGGACGACGCACCTGAAACGCCAAAAGCATTTAAAGCGGCAGTTCGTGAAGCTTACGATGGTGTCCTTATTTATGCAGGTAAATACGACAGTGAACGTGGCGAAAAAGCGGTAGCTGAAGGTGTAACTGACATGGTTGGCTTTGGTCGTCCATTCGTTGCGAACCCTGACTTACCTGCACGTATTCAAAATGGCTACCCACTTGCGGCGCACGATCCAAACACATTGTTCGGTGGCGCTGAAAAAGGTTTAACAGACTACCCAGAATACGCAGGCTAAAAACAGCTGCTTGAAGCAGGGTATTGAGATAATATCTTGTCCCTGTTGAATGTTTATAAAAAGCAACCTTGCAGAGTCGGGTTGCTTTTTTTGCTATTGGACCAAATAAAATGATGAACGTGAAAGCAATGCGCGGAGAGCTTTACCTCTTATTTGCCACCCTATTAGCTGGGGTTGGGTGGATTGCATCTAAGCTGGTGGTTTTAGAAATGCCAGGGCCGGTGTTCATTGGTGTTCGGTTCCTCGTCGCGAGTCTTATTCTTCTGCCATTTTGTCTTCATTACATTCGAAAGCTTTCGTTTAAGCAGATACTTTCTCTTTGTGGCGTTGGCTTGTTGCTGTCTGCTTCATTGCAGGTATGGGTATTTGCGGTTTCGGTGACGGAGACGTTGTCTGAAGGAGCATTTATCATGAGCCTCGCGATGATCATTGCGCCATTCGTCTCTTGGATACTGTTTCGAGTTAAGCCTAATCGTGCATTTTGGATGTCATTTCCGATTGCGATAATGGGTATGTTATTGCTCACCTTGACCAACGGTTGGCATGTAGAACAAAGTCAGATCTATTTCTTATTTGCTTCAATGCTGTTATCTGTCCACTTTGTGATGAATAAGCGTGTGATCACCAATATAAAGCCGATTGCATCAATTTGTGTGCAGCTGTTTGTGGTGGGTGCAAGTGGCTTAGCGTTCGCTTCAATGACGGCTCAACCTGAGTTCGAGATTACTAAAACCTTGGTTTTCTGGTTCATTGTTTCAGCCGTTGTGGCGACCTCTATTCGCTACCTATTGCAAACGGTAGGGCAGCATTCGGTGAACATGGAAGTGGCGGCGCTGATCATGATTTTAGAGCCGCTTTGGACACTATTACTGAGCGTGAGTATGTTGGGTGAAACCGTTGAGATGCAAAAGCTATTAGGTGGAGCGGTGATCATTGCTTCCCTATTTTGCTACATCAAGTGGTCACGAAAATAAGAAAACCCTCGTTTAGGGCGAGGGTCTATTGAACTAGGTTACTGAGTGGTCGTTGCTGAGTTAGCTTCAAGCTAAATAGCCGCGACCATTTTCTTAAGCAAGCCGATCATCTGTTGCTGCTCATCAGCATCTAATGCGCTCATCAACTCTTTGTTTACGCGAGCGGGTACTGGAATGATATCTTTTTCGAGCTCCTTGCCCTTTTCTGTAAGATAAATTCGGAAAGAACGACGGCTGTTCGGATCCGTTCTTCGTTCGACAAGATCAAGCTTTTCCAATTTATCTAATGTGCGTGTCGTTGTTGAATTTTCTACTTTTGACTTCGCGGCGATATCACGTTGTGTCAGCCCTTCTTCTTCCCAAAGGCACATCAAGGTCGGCCATAATGCGATGGTTAGCCCATACTTTTTCAATTCTACATCGAAATCTTTGCTCGCCTTATTAGCGACGACATTTACTAACCAACCAAAGCTATTTGGTCTGTCAAATTCTTCTGGCATTGTTTGCTACCTAACTCTTTATGACATAACAACTATTGTCATCGTAACTAATACCGATGCAATTAGCACCAACAATGCTTTGCTATTTGAAGAAAAAGCTAATTGAGTGCCATTTTCAAAATTTTCCAATGACGGTGTGTGGTTTTGTTTGCCTGTGATCATGGCTAACACAAGTGGTTTTGAACGTAGCTTATAAGTCATGATTGCCAATAGATGCAGAACGACAAAGACCACCAACATGCGCACTGCAATACCGTGCGCCACGCCTGAAACCTCAAATACAGTATCAGTAATCATAAGTTCCGAGCCTGGAATGGCATCAAAAAGTCCTGCAATGACAAGCCCAGTCATACACTGGACAAATAGAGTCGTGATCATTCCTATTACCATCCACGCACCTAGCGGGTTATGTCCCGGTTTTGGTCGAGCTTTTCCGCGCAAGTAATTCCAAGCAGACTTCGGAGAGCTGATGAATTGAGAAAAACGACTGGTATCGCTGCCTACGATGCCCCAAACCAAGCGCCATAAAATCAAACTGAATAGTGCAAGGCCTAGGTAAACATGAGGGCCTTGTCCGTTGAACCCTGATGCAGCAAGACCAATAAAGAGTGCGGCTTGAAGCCAGTGGTAAAGTCGAGTCGGTAGGTCCCAGATTTTCATAATGCGTTTCCTATTGGTGAATTTGTTCGATGGGGATAATTTACACAACAATAGTT
>NZ_MCZZ01000109.1:0-139264 GCF_002875705.1 Vibrio sp. 10N.261.45.E2 | reverse complement strand
AACTATTGTTGTGTAAATTAAATGCATTTCTTGGATTATGACTCAACGATCAAGTCGTAATTAGCTAAGAAACGGATCAGTAATCAACGAGACATCACTCAATCAACTACTAGGAATCACATTATGAAAAAATTCACTATCGCGTTAGTTATCGCTCTACCAACGATTGCCCTACCTATGTTCTCGGCAGCTGCAACAGATGTTGTAAATAATCGTCAACAGGCTTTCAGTTCTATTGAAAAGGTCAGCAAGCACCTTGATTCAGAGTTGAGCAATAGTGATGTTGATTGGCAGAAAGTCGGCGAGTTAAGTGAAGTGTTGGTGAATCATGGTGAAGTACTGAATGCGAGTTTTGCTGAAGGTGACACTGGAGGTAAGGCAAAAAAGGAGATTTGGAGTAAACCTGAGAAATTTAACCAACTGATGGTACAAATGAACCAAGGCTTTGCAGAGCTGTATCAAGCGAGTGTTGAACAAGACTTGTCGAGTGCAGAGCAAGGGTTAAATTCTGCGAATAAGACGTGCAAAGGATGTCACCGTACTTATCGTTCACGTTGGTAACGATTCTAACAACGAGCTTTGAATACAGGTGGTAAAGTCGAACCCTTACCACCATAGTCCTATCGCACAGCCTTCTTTTCTTTGTGCTATCAATTCGAATGCACTAGGGGCGGGAAAGGGCGTGAATAAATTAGTCGCGAATAGTGACTTTTGTAATCACAATATCTTCGCAAGGCACATCTTCGTGTCCCCAACGAATAGTTGTTGGTGCTACCGCGATTTTGTTTACTACATCCATACCTGCTGAAACCTTACCGAATACCGCGTAACCCCAGCCTGCGTTGGTTGTTGAGGTGTGATCTAGGAAGTCGTTGTCGTCAAGGTTGATAAAGAATTGCGCTGTCGCTGAATGCGGTGCATCGGTGCGAGCCATCGCCACTGAGCCAATCACGTTCTTTAAGCCACGGTTTGCTTCATTGACGATTGGTGCGCGAGTTGGTTTTTCTGTCATGTCGATAGTGTGCCCACCACCTTGAATCATGAAACCTTCAATAACGCGATGAAATGTTGTGCCTTCGTAGAAACCGTCTTGGCAGTATTTAAGGAAGTTTTTCGACGTTACCGGCGCTTTTTCAAGGTTCAGTTCAATTTCAATGTCGCCAAAGTTTGTGGTCAGAATGATCATAAAGGTCCCAATATTTGAGTGCTAATATTTTTAATGCTACAGCACAGTGGATAGCTTAATTGAGTGCAGTATATGAAAAATTGTGGAGGATGCCAGTTAACAATACTCCCCAAGCGGATTTATGGGATTGCTGAGCGGCTAGATAGACTTAGTATAAGAAAGCCAGCGATGAAATCACTGGCTTTGAGATACCTAAAGCTGGCTAATTATTACTAAAGAGTCAGCAGGTAATTTACTAGTTGGTTGTACTCTTCGTAGCTCTTGATTTGATCCGGTTTCACGATGTATTTGTTGTTGACCAATACACCAGGAACACCGGTTAGCGTGCTCGCATCAAACTGTTGATCAAAGCGTTTCTGCATCGAGTTAACCGCAAAGCTGTTGTATGCCGCGTCAAACTTCTTAGCATCGACACCATTATCAATGAATACTTGGCGCAGTTCAGCTTCATCGCGTGGTGTCTTTTGCTTCTCATGGATCTGAGCAAACATGGCTGGAACCATGCTCTCTTCAGCATCTAAAGCAATCATTGTTGCGTAAGCTTTTGCCATCGGTACTGCCATGTTGTTACCCATAAAAGCGACGTGAACTTTTTGGAAGCTTGCTGTTTCCGGTAGGTCTTCTTTTAGGTACTTAATTACCCCTTCGAATTTGTAACAGTGTGGGCAGTAGAAAGAGAAAAATTCAGTCACGACTGGCTTTTCTGATTTTGCCACATCAAGGATCTTGTAGTGAGTGCCTTCTTCAAACTGAGCTGCGTTGACTGAAGCGCTCATAATCAGAGCAGCAAAAAGGCTAAATAGTTTTTTCATGTGTTTATTTCCTAAATTTGGATGTCGTTAAGCACAGCAAAACGGCTGTTTTTTGGTGGCATGGATTGCCGATTCGGGACAAACGATTAAGAAATAGGAGGGCGATAAGGTGCTTGAGGCGCAATAATCGCTTTATGTGAAGGTTCTTTTTCAATGAGAGCCAAAGAGGCAATTTGAGTATCAAAGGACTCAGACACAATCAATGGTGGCATTTTTAACAAGCAAACTGAGCCGCAACAATGATGTTCAACATTAGCCTGAGCGATTGGCTGTGAAGGCGAGATAATGTTTGACGGCGTTGATAGATGTTGAGACGCAACGATATTGTTACTCGCAATGCTATCCACACTGATGGTGGCCATTAACATCGCAAGCAGCATAAAAGCGTGTATCCAAATTTTGCTTATCAACTTTGGCATGAAATAGTGGTCTTTGTATCGGAACAACGGCTGAAACAAATCAGATTCTGCAACTGGCAAACCGCTCAGCTACAAAACGAGCAAATCATACCTCACTCGTTTATCTATCTCTAATTAAAACCCGGCAAAACTTAGCAGGGCTCAACTTTTGTTACGCTTGATACTGTTTCAGGAACATTTCGACACTGGATTGGATGATCACTTGTTTGTACGCATCGTTTGGTGACGGCGCATGACCAATGATCTGTGGCCAAAATGCAAAAGACTTTAAAAGCGCAATAAACTGGGTAGAAGCAAACAGAGGGTCGAGCTCGACTAAGCGACCATCGGCCTGCGCAGCTTTTATCCAAGTCATCAATCCACTCTCTGCTTGAGAGTATTTCTCCATTGCTAGGCTCGCGAGTTCAGCATTATGGAAGTACTCAGAGAAAAGTACACGTGATAAGTCGATAAAGCCTTCTGACTCGAGTAATTCAAGCTCTTGGTTGGCTATCGACGAAAGCTGTGCTTCAAGTGGCAGTTCTGCTTGATAAGGGAAATGCGTCGCCGCCAGAGTTTTGCTCCAAATGCTGTCTAGGATCTCATCCAAAAGCAGTTCTTTGCTGGCAAAGTGGTTGTATACAGTACGCTTTGATACTTCTGCACGGCTCGATATTTTATCCATGCTGGTGGCCTTGTAACCATGCTCAGTAAACTCAGCGATAGCAGCGGCAACGATCGATTCACGTTTTCTTTGGCTCAGCGTTTTTTTTACAGTCATTGGGATACTACTCAATGTGTCGCGGTTAGCATTACATACGTTAATTTTACACCAGTAAGTTTACTTTTAGAACACCAATCCGAGTATTGGTAATTAGGTTGATAGCAACTGAATCGCTTTGCAATGCACTGTGGGTATCATAGAATCGAAAGCGTATTCGAATTTTATTGATATCAACGGAAGAGAATAAACAATCAATGAGTAGTATTTTAGAATGTATTCGTACAGTTGGACGAGGAGAAAGAGGGCGCAAGCCTTTATCGTTCGAACAAGCCTACCGCATCATGGATGAGTATTTAAGCGGCGAAGTCGGTGACGACCAGATGGCTATGCTACTGATGTTGATTCGTGTGCAGAATGAAACCAATGAAGAGATCGCAGGCTTTGTTAAAGCGTTTCAATCTCGAGTGCCAGACTTAGGCGCTGATATTGATTGGCCATGTTACGCAGGTAAACGTAACGATAACGCCAGTGGTAAGCCTTGGAATTTGTTGGCGGCAAAAATCTTAGCTGACAATGGCTATAAAGTCTTAATGCATGGCTATATGGATAAGCCGAGTGGTAGGACGCACGTTGAAAGCCATTTGCAAGATGTTGGTGTACAAAGTGCTGAGAGTCCTGAACATGCTAAGGCGATTCTTGAACAAGACGGCATTGCGTACTTACCACTCGCTAATTTTGCTCCCGAAGCGCAAACCATGATTGGTTGGAAACATCGTTACGGGTTGAGAACTCCGATCAATACCGTGGTTCGAGCATTGAACCCTGGTGGTGGTCGTTTAGGTCTGCGTGGCAGTTTCCATCCAGGTTTTCCGCAACTTCACGCGGAAGTTGAGCACGTGATTGGCAATAAATCCCATTCGGTTATCTCATTTAAAGGGATGAACGGTGAATCGGAATACAACCCTAAAGTTAGCCAAACGGTGTGGATGAGCTCTCCTGATAAGGTTGAGTCGTTCTACTGGGAAGAGATGATGAACCTAGATCTGCCACTTCCGAGTCAATGTGTACTTGGAACGCCGACTGAAGAGATGGCGTTAATGGCGAATACCGTTGTCGACAGTATGACAGCCATCTTATTTGCGGAAACACACGATAAAACTGAGGCATACCAGAAAGCTGTGCGTCTTTGGCATGAGTATTGTGCGCGTTAGATGTTGGTTTTTAACCAATAAGAGGAGGTCAGCAAGAGCTGGCCTTTTTTGTGCCTGACTTTAGCAAAGGGCTTTTAGTTAAAGATCAAACAATAGAGCTATTTCACTCGCATTAATCGATGCATTTTGTCTTCGAACTGAATCTCAATCACCTGTGAGATTTTCATCTTCTCAACACGAGCAAGCATTTTTGCTTGGTAATCACGTTTTTTCATCCACTCTAACGGCTCTTTAAAGCCATCTTCATTAATCACAAACGACTGATCGGTAATCGAGTCTTCAAAGATATGTACAACCCAAATACGCGATTGGAAATCCAATAACTCGCTAAAGTAGCTTTTTAACTTAGATAAGGAGTTAGATAAGTACGTTTGAGAAGGCATAGTAAACCGTGTTTGGACAATGAAAATCGGTAAGGGCACCGTCTCATGATTATAACCTTTACCCGTTAGGCTTGTCAGGTCGAATCAGGCAGCCATTCACGGCTAGTGTTATTGCTATTGCTATTGCGGTTGTTATTGTGGCTGCCTGTCAGTGATTCACTAAATGTGTCGGATTCTCTACTTTACGAATAGGCCGAAGTCGATCTCTTGATCTCTTTGATACTTCACCAATTTCACTTTCAGGTTGTGCTTTGCTGCTAGATCAATAGCCAAGCACGACATGTGCTTTACCTCATCAATGCAGCTTGAAATAAGTGGTTTTTCTTGATTATCGATAGTGGCGACGAGTGTGTTTTCTGTACCGTCGTTACCGGCATAAACATACGCGTACATGTAGTTGTCGTGTTGCATAAACTTCCTAAATCGGGTTTTTTAATTATTAGTGTGGTGAAGATTACAGGGTTTATTTACGCAGACTAGTTCAGCTAAGTAAGCTTGAGAAAGGGAAAGTAAGGCTTTGTAAGGGCTCTTTTTTTATTTTTTCTGGAGTTCTAAAACGTGCTCAACCCTTTGTTTGTCTCACTTTTTTGTCTTGTTAGGTTTTGCCTATCAATAAAATTGTTGAAATCCATTTAGTAAAATCAAGATTTTAGACAACAATTAACTTAACAAGATAGAAAAATCTATGACGCAAAGTATTTAGGGAGAACACAATGCATTCTATTAAAGTAAAAGATTACATGACGCAGCAGGTTGTGACATTTACTCCTGATATGCCGTTAAGTCTAGCGTTAGACAAAGTGATGCGCAGCCACCATATGGGCGGGCCGGTAATCGATGATAACGAACAAGTGATTGGTTTCCTTTCAGAGCAAGACTTATTAGAAAAATTAGTTAAGGTGAGCTACTTCTGCCAAGACACACACATTGTCGGTGATTGTATGTACCAAGAGGTGCTATCAGTGTCGCCGGACTTATCCATTATCGAATTGGCAGACATGATGCAAGTGGGTAAACCAAAGGCTTATCCTGTAATCGACAACAGAAAATTGGTCGGAATCATCACCCGAACAGATGTTCTAAGAGCGATTGGCAAGAACTTAGATGAATGCTTCAAACATCCTGTATAGTGGCATGTTAAGAACGATTATTTTTCTCAACACCCATAAATAACAAAAGGCGCACTAGCGCCTTTTTCTTCGTAGAGTTTTTGTCGAACGGTTTGATAGGGCTCAAACGACGAAGCTTTGACTTGTGGTGTTCCAGTTTTTGGAGGTTTCATGTCAAACCAAACTGCAAAGTTTGTAGAAGGTTCAACGATGCGTCACATCTTGGTGATGTCTGGGGCTGGTTCAGTTGGCTTGATGGCGCTGTTTGTGGTCGATTTACTCGATATGCTGTTTATCAGTATGCTGGGACAAGTAGAATTGGCTGCCGCAGTCGGCTTTGCAGGTACTCTCACTTTCTTCTCTACCTCCGTTTCGATAGGCACCTCTATCGCGATGGGTGCATTAGTCTCCAAAGCTATCGGCTCAAAAAATCAAGAACACGCTAGGAACTTAAGCACCAGTATTATGCTGACTGCATTTGTTATCAGTTCAACTGTCACCGCAATTATGTTCGCTTATATTCCAGAGTTGTTGGCTGCGATTGGCGCCAAAGGGATCGCGGCTGAGCGTGCTCAGGCTTACCTACAGATTTTGCTGCCAAGTGGTCCATTTTTGGCGTTAGCGATGGCTGCGGGTGCGGGCTTAAGAGCGGCGGGCGATGCAAAACGTTCAATGTGGGCGACTTTGTCGGGCGGTATTGTTAACGCGATTCTTGATCCTCTGTTTATTTTTGGTTTTGGTTGGAACATCGAAGGGGCGGCTATCGCTTCGGTTGTTGCTCGTTTTTCGGTGTTATTCTTCTCGCTTTACCCTCTGATTCGCAGCCATCAACTGGTGGCTCCGCCTTCTTTTGTGCAATGGCGTCTTAATATTCGTCCAATATTGGCGATTGCGCTGCCTGCGATTATCACCAATACCGCAACGCCTATCGGTAACGCGATTGTGACAACGGGTATCGCACAATATGGTGAGGATTTTGTCGCGGGCTTTGCCGTGATTGGTCGTTTGACTCCAGTTTGTTTTGCGGTGATTTTTGCCTTGTCTGGTGCGGTAGGGCCAATCATTGGTCAGAACTTCGGTGCAGAGCGCATGGATAGAGTCAAAGAAACACTCAACAACTCGTTGCTGGTGACGACACTCTATACCATCGCCGTTTGTATTCTGTTGTACTTCCTTCAAGGTTACGTAATTCAAGGGTTTAGCCTACAAGGTGATGCGGCAATCATTGTTGCGGCTTTCTGTACTTATGTAGCGTTGACCTTCACCTTTAACGGCGCTTTATTTGTTGCCAATACGTCTTTCAACAACCTAGGTAAACCACTTTACTCGACGGCGTTGAATTTGGGTAAGGCGACGTTAGGTACTCTGCCATTCGTCTATCTAGGCTCGCATTGGTATGGCGCTTTAGGTGTGCTCTACGGACAAGCGTTAGGTAATGTTTTGTTCGGGATTTTAGGTATCTTGGTACTTCGCCACCATATCGCTGAGCTGGTGCAAGGTTCTCAAGTTGATCCTGTAGAAGACGATGTGTCGATTGTCAGCTTGAACACACAGCCGTTTTGTTCACACGATGCGGTTCTTATTGATGATGTGTCTGCGAACCGAGAAGAGTGTGCTGAGCTTAAATCGCAGTAAGTCAGTCCTTTCTGAGTAAGATTTTTATTTTTTTGATAACTTCTTCTTGACCTTGGAGTGTTCTCCAAGGTTTATACTTTTAATGAACTTAAGGTTCCGTTGTTGTGCTTAAACACTTTGTGTGTGTAAACACCAGCGGCCTCAAGGCTTTTGAGTATTAAGGAGATATTTTATGTGCGCAAAACATGCAGCGTGCCGCTCAGCAAAAGTGGACGTTCAACCTCAAGCGGCAGGAGCAGGTTGCTCTAGCCTTAAAATTTCCAGCATCACGGCCGCAGGTACTTCATCTGGTTGTTGTGGTTCTTCTTCTACAGCTCCTTCATCGTCAGGAGATGATTGTTGTAGTTCGGACAGTGGAGAAGAGGACAGTCAGTCCTTACCCTCATCTCTCGGCGCTCAATTTTCCAAAAGTTGGCTAGTTGCCGGAATGGACTGCCCAGCTTGTGCAAGAAAAATAGAAAACGCGATCAGTAATATTGACGGTGTTATTCAAGCGAAGGTTCTCTTTGCTACCGAAAAACTGGTTGTGAAATTCGATAATGAAAGCCTTGCCGACACCATTGAACAAGTCTCTATCAAAACTGGCTTCCCATTAACGGAAGTAGGTTCTAAGAAAGAAAAACAACAGCCTGAGACTTTTTGGCAAGCTCATATCCAACCTAATTTACAGATTATCGCGATTGCAGCGGCAATGCTGTTTGCTGCGCTTCTGAAAAGTACCTCTCCTCAATTAAGCGAAGGCTTGTTTACGGTAACTTGTCTGCTTGGTTTATATCCGGTGGCGAAGAAAGCGGTTCAGTTGGCACGCTCAGGTACACCGTTTGCGATTGAAACCTTAATGAGTGTTGCCGCGCTGGGTGCTTTGTACCTTGGCGAAACTGCGGAAGCGGCGATGGTTCTATTGTTGTTCTTGATTGGTGAGCGCTTAGAAGCTTTTGCGTCATCAAGAGCAAGAAGTGGCGTTCAAGCGCTAATGGCATTGGTACCAGAAAATGCAACCAAGATTATCAACGGTGAACGTGTTGAAGTGGCGGTAAGCGAATTGGTTCCTGGTGATGTGATTGAAGTAGCTGCGGGCTCTCGTTTACCTGCTGATGGTCAACTGATTACAGACGCGGCTAGCTTTGATGAAAGTGCGTTAACGGGTGAATCTGTTCCTGTTGAACATATCGAAGGCAATAGCATTATGGCTGGCGCCGTGGTCGTGGACAAAGTAGTTCGTATCACTATCACCTCAAAACAGGGCGAGAACGCGATCGACCGTATTCTTCACCTGATTGAAGAAGCCGAGTCTCGTAAAGCACCACTAGAACGTTTTCTCGATAAATTTAGCCGCTGGTACACACCGTTAATGATGGTGGTAGCTCTGTTGGTCATCATCACACCACCATTGTTGTTTGCGCAGCCATGGGAAACCTGGGTATACCGTGGCCTAGCGCTATTGTTGATCGCTTGTCCGTGTGCGTTAGTTATCTCTACTCCTGCAGCGATTACCTCTGGTTTGGCAGCAGCGGCGAAACGTGGTGCGCTAATTAAAGGTGGTGCAGCACTGGAGCAGCTTGGCAAAATCCAAACCATCGCCTTCGATAAGACTGGCACATTGACCGAAGGTAAGCCTCAGGTTACGGATATTCAACCTTTATCGGGTTGGCAACAAGATGCGATGCTACGTGTGGTTGGTGCGATTGAAGTTGGCTCTACTCACCCGTTGGCGCAGTCACTTGTCGCTAAAGTAAAAGAGCTGAATATTGAGATTCCTGAATCACACAACAAGACCGCGCTGATTGGTAGTGGTGTTGAAGGTGATGTTGATGGTGTTAAGTATCAGGTTCTGTCACCGTCTAAAGTCACGTTCGATCTTGGTGCCGATGTTGTTTCTCAGGTAGAAGCATTAGAAGGTCAGGGCAAGACGGTTGTGGTTGCTCTTGAGATTAAAGCTCAAGAAGAGTCAACAGAACAAGTTACGACTGTGATTGGTCTGGTTGCTTGGCAAGATACGTTACGTAGTGATGCTAAGCTTGCGATTGAACGACTTAATGACTTGGGCATTCAATCTATCATGCTGACTGGTGATAACCCATGCAGTGCAGCAGCGATCAGTAGTAAGATTGGTATGCAGTACAAGGCAAGTCTATTACCAAGCGATAAGGTATCTTATGTTGAAGAGTTATCCCAACAATCGCACGTGGCGATGGTTGGTGATGGCATCAACGATGCCCCTGCAATGAAAACAGCGAATGTAGGTATTGCAATGGGCGGTGGTACTGACGTCGCTTTGGAAACAGCGGATTCAGCACTGACTCATAACCGCTTAACTGAGTTACCAGCAATGATTGAATTGTCGCAAGCGACCATGAACAATATCCGTCAAAACGTAGCCCTCGCGCTTGGTTTGAAAGGTGTGTTCCTGGTGACTAGCTTGTTAGGTATTACCGGCTTATGGGTGGCAGTCTTAGCGGATAGTGGTGCGACAGCTTTGGTCACATTGAACGCTCTGCGTCTGCTTCGTTTCAAGTCTAAAGCGGATTAAGTTCAGCTCACTGATATAGGTTAGCCTGATTCAAAAGCGACTAATATAGAACGCACCTAATACATAAAGCGCCTTTAGCGGTAATACGTTAAAGGCGTTTTTTGTCTCATTAGTATGCAACACAGGTGTGCGGATTGCTTATTTTTGTGATGCCAATCGGTTTTTTGTGAAACTTGAATTCTTGTTGCGATCATTCATGTGACGAGTGTCACTTCATTTTGTAATGAGCTTGGTTAGAGTGTGTTCGTACCCCACGAATTTACTATGAGCTTAAATAAGGGTAAAAAGCCCAATAAGCCAAAAGGAGCGAACTATGTCTCAAGCTGTTTTCCACTTAGGTGTTACTGAAGCAGATCTTAACGGTGCTACTCTTGCGATCATCCCAGGTGATCCTGCTCGTGTACAAAAAATTGCAGAAGAGATGGAGAACCCAGTATTTCTTGCTAGCCATCGTGAATACACACTTTACCGCGCAGAACTAGACGGCAAGCCAGTTGTTGTATGTTCAACAGGTATTGGTGGTCCATCGACTTCTATTGCAGTTGAAGAGCTTGCTCAACTTGGTGTTCGCACTTTCCTACGTGTTGGTACTACTGGTGCTATCCAACCTCACGTAAACGTGGGTGACATGATTGTTTCTACTGGTTCTGTTCGTCTAGACGGCGCTAGCCTGCACTTTGCTCCTATGGAGTTCCCTGCGGTTGCTGACTTCGAAGTTGCAACAGCAATGAAAGCGGCAGTAGAAGAGTCAGGCGCTGCAGTTCACATGGGTGTAACGGCTTCAAGTGATACTTTCTACCCAGGTCAAGAGCGTTACGACACCTTCTCTGGCCGCGTAGTTAAGCGCTTCCAAGGTTCTATGCAAGAATGGCAAGACATGGGCGTTCTAAACTTCGAGATGGAATCTGCAACACTGCTAACTATGTGTGCAAGTTCAGGCCTTAAAGCGGGTTGTGTTGCTGGTGTAATCATCAACCGTACTCAAAAAGAGATTCCAGATCACGAGACACTAAAAGTAACTGAAGCACGTTCAATCAAAGTGGTTGTAGAAGCTGCTCGCAAAATGCTTTAAGTCTTAAATCGACATCAACTTTTGAAAATGGCCGCATCAGTCGATGCGGCCATTTTTTATGCATTCTTTAAGTGATAGAGAGAAAACAGACAAGAAAAGTAGCAGATGTAAAAAAGGCGAGTTGCTAAATAGCGACTCGCCTTTGTCGTATTGGCTTAAGAGGCTTTTTCTCTTAACCGATTATTCTTAACACTCTTGATCTTCGTTACCGCCAGCAGCAGTAAACCAAGCGGTTAGGTGCGTTTTAAGATCTTTCAATTCGTCAGGGCCGATTAAGGCAAGGCCAAGATCTTCCGCTCGTGTGATGTCATTGTGACGAAGAGGGCGGAAGCTCACCAACATTGCACGCGCTTGTAGGCCACCCAGCAGGTCTCTCAGCGATTCCAGTTTGTATAAGGTGTCATCACCATCATCGCGCATGCCTTTAGTCTTACATTCAATGATGTGCAGTTTATTGTTTACCACTGATGCGACATCAAGCTCGTTACGAACTTCACGCTCACCGAGTTGACGGTATACCTGAACATTCAAAGAGCGGTCTTGGATGGTCGGCATGTCATCTTGGATTTGCTTAACCGTGCTATGAACCAAGGTTTCAAGCCATTCACCGTTTGAGAAGCGGCGCGCGTCTTCGTTGGCAAAGGTCAAAATGCCGTTATCGTAAGTCGCAATCTTAGCTTCAACCAAATCGCTTAGTAGCATGTTTAATTCACGGTAACCTTGTTGCTTCTCAGAGAGCTCAACATCAAGCTTCTGTTCTTTACGACAGGTTGTTGCGAGGTAGTTCAATGTCGCAAGGCCTGGGCCCAATTCTAATGCGTTACTTGCCCAGCGTTCACCCAGTTCATACAGTTTCTGATCCAGTTGCGGAGACAGCTGAACATCGCTGAATTCACCGCGAGCACCGAACACAGTCAGGTAGTCGTCGATAGTAATACGGTCTTGAACTTGTGCGTCTTCTTTACCATTAGGGTAAAGCCAGCACAGTTTGTCGCTGTTTGGTTCAACCACGAAGATTGGCCAGTGGTAAGTTCGGAATACTTCGTACACCGAAAGTAGGCGGTGGCGCAGGCCACAACTTGCGTTGAGTTTCACTTCTTGACCGCGTGCTTTGAGGTCTTCGGCGAGAGTTTGAATAGATTCTTTAATTACGGACGTATTTACGATGGTCGGAATTTCGAAAAACTCACTGGTAATGTCGCGCTTCTGTAAAACGCTGTCTAAACGTTTGTACATACTGACTTGATTCTTGTCGCCGATAAACACGATGTGAGTGCTGACCGTTCGGTTATCAAGTAAAGGGGTGAGCAAGCGAATGGGGTCTTGATCGATAATGCCAACATGAACAGCCATATAGATTCCTTAATAGCGGCTCGCTCATAAAGGTGAAAGAAAAAACGGGAAGCAGCAAGCCTTAATAATCATATAATGACAAAGCTCATAAAAAACAAGGGCAACCCTTGATAAAAGTTGCCCTAGCTCAATTAGTTACCACTATTGGGTATGAAGTCTCAAGAATCTCACTAAATATCTATCGATTCTTAATTTATCTATAGTTTGAATTGATGTACTAAATCACCTTGCTGATTTGCCAGAATTGTTAGGTTTTGGCTTGCTTCTGCTATTGAAGACATCGCTTGGTAACTCTTATCTGCGATGTGGTTGATGTCTTCGATGTTGCGTGCGATATCACCAGACGTCTCACTCTGCTCAGCGGCTGCTTGAGAGATGTGTGTACTCATGTGGCTAATCTCTAGAATCAAGGCTTGGATCTCTTCCATGGCACTGTTTGCACTTGAAGCTTGTTGAACCGACATGTCCATATCGCTCATACAACTTTCAATTACGTTACTTGCTGTTTTCGAGCTTGATTGCAGGTTGCTGATCATGGTCTCGATTTCAGAGGTTGACTGAGTGGTCTTTTGCGCTAGCACTCGAACTTCATCGGCAACGACTGCAAAACCGCGACCTTGTTCACCAGCACGTGCTGCTTCGATTGCCGCATTAAGTGCAAGTAGGTTGGTCTGTTCAGCAATGCCACGAATAACGTCAAGGATTGAGCCAATCTGGCTACTCATTTGTTGTAGCTCGCCAACAGCACCCACAGACTCAGTAAGGCGAACCTCTAACTGGTTAATGGTGCTGATATTGGTGTTCATGATCTGACGACCAGACTCAGAAGCTGATTCTACTTGTTGAACCATGGTTAGTGAGCTTTGCGCGCTGTTCGCCACTTCTTGCACAGAATGAGACATCTCAGTCATTGCTGTCGCGACGGTTGCGGTTTGCTCGCGTTGGCTGTTCAGTTGAGCTTGCGTCTCAGAAGAGGTTTTTTGGTTGACGCTCGCTGTTTTGGTTAGATCATCTGAAGCATCATTGAGCTTCACAAGGATATTATGCAGGTTATCCGCCAAGGTGTTGATGTGACGGCTGACACGGCTGAATTCGTTGTCATATCGAATATCGATACGCTGAGTCATATCACCCTCAGTTAGACCTTCTAATGTACCTAGGATGCGTGTTAATGGCTCTCTTACACTATGTGCGATGTGGTAACCAATCGCAGCAGCGAACACGGTGACAACAATGCCAATTGCAATCGCGTTGAATAGGCCTTTGTCGTAAATGCCGCTTGCGTCTGCGAGTGAAGAGTTGAGTTGCTCTTCCGCGGTCACGTTGAATGAATCCAAAACGGCCATCGCTTGGTCAACTTCTACCGCTAGGTTTGCGATGTTCACGTACAGCGCTTGCTTGGCTTGTAGGTAGTTGTTGTGTTTGTCTAGCACGCCACCCTTTTGGCCAACGTCTTTAGTGAACTTCTGAACTGACTCATCGAAGACATTCTTAAGGGCTGGCAGTTGTGTCGATAGGCCGCGATAAGCGTAGTTCAGGTGAGTCACGGCCTTTTTGTTTTGGTTAACGGCTTTCTGCACGAAGGCAACATCAGAGCTAGCAAGTGCATCTGAGGTGATCACTTCTGCGTCTTGAAGCTTAATGAAGTAGCTCTTTGCCATCACTTTTACAGAGATGCTTTTTTGGTCTGCAACGTACTCTTTCATACCAACGGTTAATTCTGAATGGAGGCGTTGGAAGTCACGAGAGGCTTTTTGTACTTGTTCTTGTGCTTTGAACATCGCAACGTAGTTATTCATCGCTTCGTCAGCTTCGGTAAAGTAGCGCT
Source organism: Vibrio sp. 10N.261.45.E2 (assembly GCF_002875705.1). GTDB lineage: Bacteria > Pseudomonadota > Gammaproteobacteria > Enterobacterales > Vibrionaceae > Vibrio. Next base: position 125,023 of record NZ_MCZZ01000109.1, on the reverse strand, counting down.
CTTCCATAGCTCTTAATTGTGCGATGCGTTCAATCAGTGAGGCATTGTTTTGGCTTGCCGCTTCTAAACGACTGAGAACTTCTGAAAACGAGTTTTGTGATGCAGCAAATTCTGTTCGCATTGCAGACATGCGTTCAGCGTTTTGGGTGGTTAAGAAATCTTTGAATGACTTATCAGCAGAAAGCAATTGAACACTTGTTTGATTTGAAAGCGCGACAAGTGGTAGTGAGGTTTCGGAAACACTCTCAAAATTGCTGTGTATCTGATTCATGCTGTTCATCATGATGGTTATCGTGATTGCGAACATGATGATGATCAGTGCGAAACCAGCGTACATACGCTTGATCACAGATCCCTTCATGGCTTTCTCCCTAAATAAAATGCAGACCTAATGTCAGGTCAAAGTAAAACTAACAAAATTATCAGCATTCTATTGAGCTCCGCTTACGCATTTTATGACGCACACGTCAAAAATAGCGCTCCGTTATAACCAACATGCCATTCTTGAGAGCTGAGGCTCGTTTTCTTTGATTTGAACGGTGTTTTTTATTATGCTTTAAAGCAGATTTATTGTGGTTTGATGCGGCATAGCGCATACTCAAAGCATTAAAAAATAAATGTTTTATCGGAGAGAAACATGGCTGAAGAAACCATTTTTAGTAAGATCATCAATAAAGAAATCCCAGCAGATCTACTATACCAAGACGATTTAGTAACCGCATTTCGAGATATTAACCCGCGTGCGCCAAGCCATATCTTAATTATCCCAAATAAGCTGATTCCAACAACCAACGATGTTGAAGTGGAAGATGAAGCGATGATGGGGCGCATGTTTACCGTTGCTCGCAAGTTAGCAAAAGAAGAAGGCATCGCAGAAGATGGCTATCGTCTTATCGTGAACTGCAACTCTCACGGTGGCCAAGAGGTTTATCATATTCACATGCACTTGGTTGGTGGCCGTCCACTTGGTCCGCTATTAATGAGCTAACGAGTTAATGAAAGCTACTGAGCTCGTGTGAATAAGCTCATTAGCGGGTTAACACAAGTAGCCAGTTGGAAAATTTGTAGTTTGTATGCCAACTTTAAGTTCTATCTGTTGTCTGAATTTCGGCATTGCCTAGGCAGAGCCTAAAACAGTAGGGTTTCGACGGGCTTGAGATCCTTTTTACAGCACGTTTCGTTTTGATAATGAGACTAGGGGCTGTTGAACTTTCGAACAAAATTTAATCGCAAAAGGTCAGCGGACCTTAATAAAGTTGGCATTTTAAATATGCACGGAGACGATAAGTGAAGCAACAGTTTAGATTCGCTTCCATTGCCCTGTTATCGGCGTTGACCGTAGGTTGTGCGAGTATGTCTGCAGGAAGCCTGTTCAGCCATTACAGCGCGCAAAACAAAGCGATCTACCAAGCCGTTAAATCTGGAGATTATTCAGAGGCTCAACAAGAGCTACCAGATTATGCGGCAGGCGACATCCTTGATAACTTTGAAAGAGGCAGGATTAATCTGCTGGATCAAAAATACCCAGAGAGTAAGGCTTCGTTTGAAGTGGCTGATCAGGCGGTTACTGAGCAGCAACGAAAAGCTGTGATTTCCATTTCAGACAGTGCAACCAGTGTCGGTGCGTTGGCTGTGAATGACAATATTACCGAGTATGTGCCAGCCGATTATGAATTGGGCTTTCTTCATCTGTATCTCGGTTTAAATTACCTCAAGAAAAATGATTTAGAAGGTGCGGTGATCGAAATGCGTCGCGCCAATCAAGTTCAAGAACAAGCAAAGAAGCAACGTGAAGCTGAGTTAGACAGGGCTGCCAACGATGCGAAGAAGCAGGGTTTGTCTGCCAATGTGGGTAGCATCCTTGCCAACTACCCTGATGCGGGTAAAAAGCTGCAGTCAGTGCAAAATGCGTATCTGATGTTCTTGTCTGGTTTGCTTTATGAAGCTTCAAATGATTTAAACAGCGCATACGTAGACTATCGTCGTGCTTTGGCTGTCATGCCAGACAACCAAGAAATCATCGATAGAACGATGGCAACCGCTGCTCGTTTAGGGATGCGACAAGATTTAGCGACACTAGAAAAACGTTACAAGCAGTCTTCTAAACTTAATACAGGTGAAGGGCGAGTGATTGTTCTTCAAGAACAGAGCGCTGTACAAGCAATGGACAGTTGGCGACTAGATTTACCTGTTTATGACAGTCGCGATCAGGGGGCAATATACTCTCTTGCGCTGCCATATTACCCAAGCCAAAACGTAGAGCGCTTTTCTCCGTTGCGAATCAGTGGGCAACCGCTACAAGAGCACTTGATCACTGATGTAAATGCGATGGCGCAGAACGATTTATCTGAGCGTATGACGAGCATTGTTATCCGCCAAGCATTACGTGTAGTCGCAAAAGACCGTATTCGTAAAGAAGCAACTAAAGGCGATGATGTCGGTAATATCCTGTTCAATGTATGGAATACACTGACAGAGCAACCGGACACACGCAGCTGGCAATCATTACCAGCAGAGATTAAGAGCAGCACGTTTGTAGCAAACAGCGGTCAATATACGTTGGAAGCGGGCGCTAAAACGTACGACTTTGATATTCGAGAAGGGCAGACCACTTTGGTGTGGATTTCTCGACAAGGAAACAACGCAACAATGTGGCATAAACAGCTAGGGAGGCTGTAATGAAAAAGTGGTTAGTGAGCTTAGCAGCGGTTATGGCTCTGGCTGGTTGTGCTGATAATACAGCTGGCGTAAGGGTCGATAGTCTGACTCAGAACGTTTTCTTTGGTGACAAGGTATTGGGCAGCCGCTTACAGGTTGAAGATATCCGTACCGACCTAGTCGATGGTCATACACGAGGAATCGTTCGTTTAAACAGTAACTATAAAGGTGATCAACATATCCTTTATCGTTTTTACTGGTACGACGATGCCGGGCTTGAGGTCAACCTAAAGCAAGGCCCTTGGAAGCAAGCGATTGTTCGTGGCTTTGAAAGTATTTCGTTATCGGAAGTGTCGGTAAACCCGAAAGCAACTCAATTCAGAGTTCAGTTCCGAGAGCAGTAAGTTAAATAAAGCGGATCGAATGATTCGAAAAGACAAAAATTTAAGAGTGTGGGTAACCCCGCTCAATGATAAGTTGAGGAAACAAAATGAAAAAGAGTGTCATTGCGCTACTAGGTTTAGCGGTTATTTTAGGCGGTTGTTCAAACAAGGTAAGCTACGGTGATGCACAAGCAGTAGAAACCACGACAATCGATTTCGGTTCAACTGACCTTCAAACGATTGCGGGTGAAATGGTCGATAGCATGATGGCGTCTGGTTCTGTGTCTTACATTACTCGTGAACAGCGTCCAATCGTGTTTGTAGAGCGAATCAAGAACAAAACAAGTGAGCACATTGATACTGAGTCAATCACTGACACGATCAGTACTAAGATGCTGAACTCAGGTAAGTTCCGTTTTGTTGATATGGACCGCGTAGAGTCTGTTCGTGATCAACTGAACTTCCAAAACAACGATGAGCTTGTAAACCAAAGTTCAGCGATTCAATTCGGTAAAATGGTTGGTGCTCAGTACATGCTGTACGGCAACCTATCAAGCATCGTTAAGAAAGCGGGCAGCGACGAAGACGTATACTACAAAATGACGATGCGTCTAATGGACCTTGAGTCTGGCTTGATTGAATGGGCAGACGAGACTGAAATCCGTAAGCAACAATCTAAGAGCCTGTTAGGCCTTTAATTTCGCTTACTTGCCAACTAAACGCAGCCAGTTTTGACAGCGTCTAGTCTTGGCAGCGCATAGCTTGGTTACGCGCCAATGCAGTGCATGATGTGCTGTTTATGAAGAGACACTGGCTTTTGGTCAGTGTCTTTTTTGTAGGGAAATGAAGACGTTTATAGGGAATGAGCAATGGCAATTTTTTCTTGGTCTGAGGCTAAGCTTCTTGATATCAGTTTGAGTTCGCTTGATGGTTACTTTTCTGAGCCTCCAGTTAGAGCGCAGACATTAACAGGCGGTTTGACCAATCGATGCTGGAAGCTCGTTGATGTTGATGGCACTGCGTATGTTTGGCGGCCAATCACACCGATTACCAAAGCGTTCTTCATTTCTCGTCATGAAGAGTTCCAGGTGCTATCTGCAATTGAGCGTCTCGGCATAGGGCCAAGACCAATAGTAGTGAATGAACAAGGATTATTGGTTGAGTGGATTGCGGGTGAGGCACTATACGACGATCTAGAACTTGATGATTTGTTGAAAACTCTGCTCTCTGTGCATCTGGTCAATACTGCGCGATTGCCACTGCAACCATTCAGTTTCACGGCGCGAGTTGACCATTATTGGCTGCAGCTTGATGCGGTTTATAAGACCGAAGCCTGCACTAAGATTTATCAAGAGTGGCGCGTGGCCCCGAGCATTACCAGTGTTGACCTGTCTTTGTGCCATTTTGACTTAGGTGGCTATAACCTAGTAAGAAGCAGTGATGGCATTAAGATTATTGATTGGGAATATGCAGCGCTAGCAGACCCTCGGCTCGATTTAACCCTGACCATTGCAGTTGCCGGAGTACCAGTCTCGGAAGCGGTTGAGAAGTACTGTCAGCTGAGAGGCATCCATGATGTTCAGCCGTGGCTCGATGGCGTAGAAGCATGGTTACCAAGAAGCCAGATGATGGCGATGTTGTGGTATTTGCTTGCTCATCAGCTTTGGGGCGATGAAAGTTATCTGCGTGAAGCGGAGGCTCTGAGTCACACTTTATGTAGCTAGGATCACGTTTAGGAAGTGAAAAATATAATTTCTCTACTGTTACCTTTAAAACCTTGTTTTTCGTGTTAGATTGATCAAAACGTACCAATATTCAACGGGGGAGGTACAATGATTATCTATCTACATGGCTTCGACTCAACAAGCCCGGGCAATCACGAAAAAATACTGCAGTTGCAATTCATTGATGATGACGTTCGTTTCATCAACTACAGTACTTTGCATCCAAAACACGATATGCAGCATTTATTAAAAGAAGTGCATAAAGTGATAGAGCAATCCGATGATCCACACCCAATTATCTGTGGTGTAGGCTTAGGTGGTTTTTGGTCTGAGCGCATTGGTTTCTTGTGCGGTATTAAGCAGGTCATTTTCAATCCAAACCTGCAGCCAGAGAACAACATGGTAGGTCGAATTGACCGCCCAGAAGAGTACGAAGACATCGCAACCAAATGTGTTGCTCAGTACCGTATGAAAAACAAAGGTCGCTGTTTAGTGGTGCTTTCTCGTGAAGATGAAATTCACGACAATAGCAAAACAGCCGCTGCGCTAGAAGATTACTACGACGTAATCTGGGACGAGAAAGAGAGTCATAAATTCAAAAAGATCTCTCAACATCTTCAGGCAATGAAAGCATTTAAAAACGCTTAAATTATTTTAGCCATTTTATAAAAGCAGCACTCAATGGAGTGCTGCTTTTTTACATCTGAATCCAGAGTTCGTGTTTCATAAAACGGTTATCGAAGTTTTGTCGGTGAGTTTGCGTATTTATAGAGAAGTTTGCGCAAACGTTAACTCATTCGATTCGAATCCTCATTACGGGTAAGGATTTTTTTGTTGCGGTCATCTTTTTGCTATATATAATGTTCCCAAGCAAAATATTTTGATAAATATCAAAAAAAATTGAGAGCGAGTGAAAAAACTTGCCCATAATTTGTGTTCTACCTCTCAGGTAGTCACCTTTTTATCCACGTGAGCAAAGCAACAAACCAAGCATTTGTTGTTTGTAATCCCTCTAACTACTCGGTGAGCTGTCGTTATCTTTTTCGCGGTTATCCAATATGTCACAGCCTTATCAACAAGGCCGGGTAGAAACATAGAATTTATCGGCTGGAGTAATCGAGCTGAACCCCATTTATTCATTTTGTAGAGGATTGTCATTGTGACAAAAATTATCGTAGTAGGCGGCGGTGCTGGTGGTTTAGAGCTAGCAACTAAGCTAGGCCGCACTTTAGGTCGTAAGAAACGTGCCCAGATTACGCTGGTAGACCGTAAAGCAAGCCACCTATGGAAACCATTACTTCATGAAGTAGCAACTGGCTCACTCGATGAAGGTGTTGATGCATTGAGCTATCGCGCGCATGCAAAAAACCATTACTTTGATTTCCAAATGGGTAGCCTGAACGACATCGATCGTGAGCGTAAAGTGATTGCACTGAGCGAACTGAAAGATGAGCACGGTGAGTTATTGATGCCAAGTCGCGAACTTGAATACGATATTCTTGTGATGGCGCTGGGTTCAACGTCAAACGACTTCAACACTCCAGGCGTTCGTGACAACTGTATTTTCCTTGATAGCCCAGAGCAAGCGCACCGTTTCCGTACAGAAATGAACAACCAGTTCTTGAAGCTACACGCTAAGAACGGCCAAGGCACGGTAGACATCGCTATTGTTGGTGCTGGTGCAACAGGTGTTGAGCTATCTGCAGAGCTACACAATGCAGTTAAAGAGCTTCGTACCTACGGTTTCGGCGATCTAGATTCAAGCAAGCTGAATGTGAACCTTGTGGAAGCAGGTGAGCGTATTCTTCCGGCTCTGCCTCCTCGTATTTCGAGCGCAGCACACTCTGAGTTAACGAAGCTTGGTGTGAACGTTCGTACTAATACTATGGTGACTCAAGCTGATGCTGACGGCCTAACAACTAAAGATGGCGACAAGATTCCAGCTCAAATCATGGTATGGGCTGCAGGTATCAAAGCGCCTGATTTCATGAAAGATATTGGTGGTCTTGAGACGAACCGTATCAACCAGTTGGTTGTGAAGAACACGCTACAAACTACGCTTGATGACAATATTTTCGCTATCGGTGACTTGGCACAATGTACACAAGCAGATGGTTCATTTGTTCCACCACGTGCACAAGCTGCTCACCAAATGGCGAGCTGTGCATTCAGCAACATCATTGCTAAGTTGAACGGTCGTGACCTGAAAGATTACATCTACAAAGATAAAGGCTCGCTAGTTTCATTAAGCCGTTTCTCTACAGTAGGTAGCTTGATGGGTAACCTGACTAAAGGTTCGATGATGGTTGAAGGTCGTATTGCGCGTGTGGTTTACATCTCTTTGTACCGCATGCACCAGATGGCACTTCATGGCTTAATCAAAACATCGCTGATGATGTTAGTTGGCCGTATTAACCGTGTACTTCGTCCAAACCTAAAGCTTCACTAATTAGCCAAGCCTGATAAGGGCATTACGCTGATAATAAAAAAGAGCTCTTCGGAGCTCTTTTTTGATCGTGCCGCTTAGATGTTATCACTGGTTACTAAGAGGTAGGAGGCAGTACAGAATAAACCACGCCATCTTTGGGCTTACCGTTAAACAGAAATCGATTCTTGGCAATGGTTTCTCGCTCCGCGCCACACTTCTCTATCAGTTTTTGACTTGGTAGGTTCTCGGTATCGCAAACAATCTCCAAACGCGTTAACTTGAGTTGCGCGAAGCAGAATTCGAATAGGGCGAGCATCGCTTCTTTGGCGATTCCTCTCCTTTGAAATTCATCACCGACCCAATACCCTAAACTCGCCATGTTGAAGGTGTGGTAAAGCTCATTGATGGCAACCATACCGACCAACTTATCGCTTTTACGCTCAAAGATGCCAAAACCAAACGCATCGGCTTTCACCCAGTTTAAGCGAGTCGCCAGAATAAACTTTTCGGCTTCGACGATAGAAAACTCGTTATGACACCAGTCGACCCAAGGTAGCAAGCTAGGGGAAGATTTTACCAACTGTGAAAACTCTTGAGCGTCGGTAGCCTCAATGATTTTCAGGCTGAGATTTTGAGTGTTGATCTGGAAGTCAGGGCTCATAGGACGTACCAATTAGATTTATAAGTACCGGGCGAATATCGCCTGAACTTAATAAAACGCCCTCACAAAGGAGGGCGTTTCGAATGGATTGCTATCAGTATAGCTTGAGTGCTAGCAGAGTAACTAACTCAGTTGTTACATCATTTTATTGAGCGACGCGACGAACTTGAATCACCATGCCAAGAAGTGGGTGGTCAAGGTAGTGAGTTTCAGTACTGCGCATACGACGTTTTTGGTCCATGCGGTAGCTCTTAAGGAACTCTTCGACTTCAACCGTCGGAGAAATCTCAGTTAGGTTGCCCACTTGAACGTTGCTTTCTGCACCACTGACTGGTGAATCAAGCTCGATTTGTTGTTCCTGTAGAGTCACTTCACGAACGCTTGGTGCTTTTAAGTCCAATGTCGTCTCAGCGTATAGGTAGTGCTGAACGTAGATTTGCAGCTTGCCGTCTAATTCGTACAGTGGCTTATCAATGGTCTCTTCTTGGAACCCATCAGCACTGCCTGCAGTGACTGTGCCTTTTTCAGAACCATCGGCATTAAACTGCTTAGAGAAATCTTTACCTGCTTGGATATGGAAAACAGGCGCAGAGCTCTTACCCTGGTCGCCTTGACGCCAAGCGGTATGCATCAGGACTTCAAAGCCAGCGTGTTTACGTAGCTTGTCTTTCTGAGGCGTTAACTTGTATTCCGAGTAAGGAAGCATTTGAACGCCTTTCTTTGCTCGGTATTGGGTGTCTTGAAATGAACCAACGCGCTCAAGTGAAATCTTAGGCTGTGTGTTTGGCCAAGACTCGTTCACCTTCTCTGCATCAACAGCGCGCTTAAAAATGATCACTTCTATATCAAATTGTCTCTGTGCCAAACTTGGCAGTGAGACGAACAATAGTAGCAGTGGGATCAGTCTTTTCATTTTTACTCCGTCTTCCAGCCGAACAACCGGCTGGATAATTTATAGGTGCAAGTGGATTGGGTTTTATGCTGAAGGCAGCAAGTTCTGTCTGAATTCGCCCAATAAATCACTAACAAATTGAATTCGTTTCCGTCTGTCGACCAATGGTATCGTAAACTTGAACTTTGTAGGTCCTTCCATTGAAAACTTTTGCGGTTGAGATTGCAACAGTTTAACAAGGTAGTTCGGGTTTATGTCAGCATCCGGGTAGAATTCGATAAACCCTCCCTTATCATGAGCTTCAATTTTCTTCGCTTTGATGTTTGCTGCCGCTAACTTAAGCTCAGAAACTGACAATAAGTTCTTGGTTGCATCAGGAAGGGGGCCGAAGCGATCAATCAGCTCAACTTTAAGCTCAGCCAACTCATCGGTGTCGCTTACACTCGCTATACGCTTGTATGTTGATAAACGTGTGTTGATGTCTGGGATATAGTCGTCTGGCAATAGTGCTGGTATACGCATCTCAATCTCAGTTTGCTCGCGCAATAGATCATCAAGCGATGGCTCTCGACCTTCTTTCAATGCTTCAACCGCTTGTTCAAGCATCTCCATGTACAAGGTGAAACCAACCGACTGGATTTGACCACTCTGTTCATCACCCAACAGCTCACCGGCACCACGAATCTCTAAGTCATGGGTTGCTAGAGTAAAGCCTGCGCCCAAATCTTCGAGCGAAGCAATGGCATCCAATCGCTTGATCGCGTCTTTGGTCATTGCTTTTGGGGGGGGCGTTAACAAGTAAGCATAAGCTTGGTGGTGAGAACGACCCACACGACCACGTAATTGGTGCAGCTGCGCTAAACCAAGGTTATCGGCTCTGTCCATTAAGATGGTATTGGCTGTCGGAACATCGATACCGGTCTCGATAATGGTTGTACACACCAGCAGGTTAAAGCGCTGGTGGTAGAAATCATTCATGATGCGTTCGAGTTCGCGCTCTCTCATCTGACCATGAGCCACGGTAACGCGAGCTTCTGGAATCAGCTTCTGTAGTGACTCAGCTGTCTTTTCAATCGTGTCGACTTGGTTGTGTAGGAAGTAAACCTGACCACCACGCATAATTTCACGCAGTACCGCTTCTCTTACGACTGCATCGTCACTTTCGCGAACGAAGGTTTTAATTGCCAAGCGTCGTGCGGGTGGTGTTGCGATGATCGAAAGGTCACGCATGCCGCTCATCGCCATGTTCAGCGTTCTTGGAATCGGTGTTGCGGTTAACGTAAGGATATCAACATCGGCACGCATCGCTTTCACTTTCTCTTTCTGACGTACACCAAAGCGGTGTTCTTCATCGACAACCAATAAGCCAAGGTCTTTGAACTTAATATCACTAGAAAGCAGCTTGTGAGTGCCGACCAGGATATCAACCTTACCGTCGGCGACATCTTGCATGATCAGTTTTTGCTCTTTAGCTGACTTAAATCGAGATAGAACCTCAACACGAATCGGCAGATTGGCGAAACGGTCTCGGAAGTTTTCGAAGTGTTGCTGAGCAAGTAGGGTAGTTGGTACTAACACGGCCACTTGTTTGCTGTTGTCGGTACATACAAATGCAGCGCGCATTGCCACTTCTGTTTTACCAAAGCCAACATCACCACATACTAAGCGATCCATGGCTTTTGCTTGGCACATGTCAGACATAACCGCATTGATAGCCATCGCTTGGTCATCGGTTTCTTCAAACGGGAAGCCCGATTTGAAAGTCGCGTATTGACCTCGATCGAGCACAAACTTGTAGCCTGGCTTAAGTTCGCGTTTGGCGTAAACATCAAGCAGTTCGGCTGCAACGTCACGTACTTTCTCTGCGGCGCGTTTACGAGCTTTCTGCCACGCTTCACCACCGAGTTTATGAAGTGGTGCAGAATCTTCAGCGCCGCCAGAGTAACGCCCGATTAAGTTTAAAGAAGCAACTGGTACGTAAAGCTTGGCATCGTTTTGATATTCAAGCGTTACGTATTCGGTTTTCATACCACCGGCTTCTAGGGTTTGCAGGCCGATGTAGCGCCCAATACCATGGTCAATGTGAACGACAGGCTGACCCGGTTTCAGCTCCGCAAGGTGACGGATGACCGTGTCACTATTAACGCTTTTTTTATCTTTCTTACGGCGCTGGACAACGCGATCACCCAACAGGTTGCTTTCACAGATAAGGGCGATGTCTTGTTCTTCGTGGATAAAGCCATGTTCAGCTGAGCCAAGGATCAGGCTGAACTTGTCTTGGCCTTTAATCGCTGCATCAAGGTTTTCAATTTCGCTTGGACGAACTTTGATGCCTCGAAGTAATTCACTCAGCGCTTCACGACGACCTTCTGATTCAACTGAAAAGACGACTTTACCGTCGAAGGCTTCAGTGAACTTTCTTAGGTTTGCGAGTGGCTCTTTATTCTGATGTTGAACACTGAGGTCAGGCAGTGACACAACAGGCAAGTTAGTGCGGCCTGCTTTCTCTTCAATACAATCAAGACTTAGGTTGACCTGTGGCTTCTGTTTGAAGTGAGCGAACAGCTCGTCTTTCCTCAACCAAAGTTGTTCAGGTGTGAGCAGTGGTCGTAACGGATCAACACCACGCTGTTCGTATCGATGGGCGACGTCTGCAAGGAAAGCATCAACCGCGGTTTCAACATCACCTAAAACGAGAATTTGCGCTTCATCGGCAACGTAATCAAACAAGGTTTCTGTATGATCGAAGAACAGTGGCTGCCAGTATTCAATACCAGCAGGCCATGTGCCTTTAGATACCTGCATATAAACCGATTCTGGTTCACGACGTGCATCAAACTGTTGGCGCCAACGAATGCGGAAATCTTCAATAGCACTTTCCGAGGTTGGGAACTCATGAGCAGGCAGCAGTCGAATCTCAGATATGTCTTCAATAGAACGCTGGTTTTCAGGATCGAAAGTACGGATGGTGTCGATCTCGTCATCGAAAAAATCGATCCGATATGGATCTTTGCTTCCCATAGGGAATAGGTCAAGAATAGAACCACGGCTTGCGTATTCGCCCGGGCCAAACACTTGATCAACGTAACGATAGCCAGATTTTTTAAGCTGTAAGCGCAGTTTCTCAAGCGAGTAGAGATCGCCCGTTTTCACCATTAACGTGTGCTGTAGCAAAAAGTCTCGCGGTGACTGGCGTTGCAATAATGTGCTGATCGGAACGATCGTGATGCCGTCTTTTAATGTTGGCAGTGCGTAAAGGCGAGCGATACGATCTGAGATGATCTCTTGGTGCGGCGAGAAGCTATCGTATGGCAGCGTTTCCCAATCTGGGAACAGTGCGACTTCATGTGCAGTAAACTGACCAATTTCAGATTGAAGCTTAAGTGCAACTTGTGGGTCCGGAACAGCTAATACAGTATGGCTGTTATGTTGCTCTGCGAGTTTGGCAATGGCAAGAGCGAGAGACGAACCGACTAGGTTACCAATGTGTTTTTTGTCACCGGCACCTTTAAGTTTAGGTAGTGTAAATATGGATTTTTTGGTCATGTTAATTTACTTGTTATCTCGGTCTAGAGAGCGTTGACGCAAGAGTTTCTGTTGTTGATGAAGTGCCGCTTTAATGAGCAGGTCTTGGTCGGTATCGCGAAGATGAGCATATTTAAATTTGATTTCGAAACCTGAGTCTTTCGCTTCACTCGCAAATACTTCTGCGTAGCAATAAATGGCCGCAGCAGGGTGCTCTAGGAAAAGTTTGGCTTTTACCAAGCGACCCAGTTCTATGTCTGCTTTTGAAAAGCATGAAAACTGACTCGCACCAAAGGAGTAGGTGTGAGTACGAAATTTCTCATCATCTTGTTGCGATAGCATGAAGCTCAACAAGAGGTTTAATTTTGAGTTTTGTGCATCCAATAAACTGGTGACATTCTTCAAGTCGCTGTTTTTCAGTTCAGCACGAGCGCTGTCAGCTAACAGATCCAATTGGCTAAATTCACTTGCCACCACAAATGGTGCTGGGATCTCAGATTCGAATTGAATTTGAGAAGGTAAAGTGAAGCCGCTGTCCATTGGCTCAATATTAGCAGTAAGGCTGTGGTGAACGGTGAAAAACTCTTGTTCGGTCATGCGTTAGTTCCTTGAAGTGATCTATTGATTATCGCTATGTGGCCGCAGTAATCAAGGTCAGTTAATTGAAAGTCTCAAATAGTTGTTTGAAATTTGGCTATTTGACAAGGTTCTGTTTTTCAAGCCTAACTAATTGAGTTAATTCACTCTATATTTTCAATTAACCCCTACACAGTAACAGCAATACCCGTTACATTAACCCGCATCCCCTTTAGATGGTTCAAAGTATGTTTCATCCTATTTCGTTGTTTGTTGGCCTACGCTATTTGAAAGGTCGTTCAGGTGATCGCTTTAGCCGTTTTGTTTCTTATATGTCAACGGCAGGGATCACCATTGGTGTGCTGTCTTTGGTTACTGTTTTATCGGTAATGAATGGATTCGAAGCGCAGTTAAAAGACCGAATTCTTGGTGTTCTTCCTCAAGCAGTCGTTTATGAGCAAGGAGGTACTACCTCTCTTTCTGCTCAAGCGCCGAGTTTTGCAGAGCAAATGTCGCTTAATGGCCACGTTGAACCGATTGTTCGAAGTGAGGCGGTGATTCAGAGTCCTGCTCAGTTATCTGCGGGTCTGTTAATCGGTATTGAACCCAATTCAGACGACCCTTTGCAAAACCACTTAATTGCAGGCAGATTGTCTTCACTTAAAGCGGGTCAGTATCAGTTATTTCTTGGTCATACCTTGGCGAGAAATTTGAAGGTCTCAATGGGTGACAAAGTTCGCTTGATGGTAACTAGCGCGAGTCAATACACGCCGTTAGGTCGTATTCCAAGCCAACGAAATTTCACCGTTGCTGGTATTTTCAATACGGGCTCTGATATCGATGCTCAACTGATGGTGACAGATATTAAAGATGCCGGGCGTTTGATGCGCTATAAAGCAGACACTATTTCAGGCTGGAGACTGTTTTTTGAAGACCCATTTGAAGTCGCAGAGTTATCGAATCAGCCATTACCTGAAGGTTGGTTGTGGAGTGATTGGCGGGATCAACGAGGTGAGTTATTCCAAGCCGTTCGTATGGAAAAAAATATGATGGGCTTAATGCTTGGGCTGATCATCGGTGTTGCTGCTTTCAATATTATCTCTGCACTTATTATGGTGGTGATGGAGAAGCAGTCTGAGGTGGCGATTCTTAAAACCCAAGGTATGACCGATGGTCAAGTGATGGGCATCTTTATGGTTCAAGGCGCAAGTAGTGGTGTGATTGGTGCGCTCTCCGGTGGCGTGTTAGGCGTTGCCCTAGCGATGAACCTTAATACTATTTTAGAGGCGATGGGCGTTGCTCTATTCTCGTTTGGTGGACAGTTGCCAATTCTGATTAACCCAATTCAAATCGTCGTTGTTGTGGTTCTGGCTATTGCACTTAGCCTGATTGCCACAGTATTCCCTTCTTATCGTGCATCGTCTGTGAAACCTGCTGAGGCCCTTCGTTATGAGTAATTTTCTTCAATGTAATGATATCCGTAAAACATACCGTGAAGGCTCGTTGGATACCGAAGTCCTCAAAGGAGTTAGCTTTGAGGTCGAGAAAGGGGAGCTAGTCTCTATTATTGGTACGTCTGGCTCGGGCAAAAGTACCTTACTACATATCCTTGGCGCATTAGATGATGCTTCTGCGGGCAGTGTGAGCTTTCTTGGTCAGGACTTAGCATCTTTGAGTTCGAATAAGCAGGCGAAGCTTCGCAACCAGCATCTTGGTTTTGTTTATCAATTCCATCACCTTCTTTCGGATTTTTCAGCGTTAGAAAATGTGGCAATGCCTCTGTTGATTGGTGGTGAAAAGCCAGCGAAAGCAAAACAAGAAGCACAGCTCCTACTTGATAAAGTGGGGCTAAGCCACCGTGTTGATCACAGACCTTCAGAGCTTTCTGGTGGTGAGCGACAGCGTGTGGCTATTGCTCGAGCATTGGTTAATAAACCTGCTTTAGTACTGGCGGATGAACCCACTGGTAACCTAGATCACAACACAGCCTTGTCTATTTATGACTTAATGCGAGAGCTTAACCGCGAGTACGATACTGCCTTTTTAGTTGTTACTCATGATGGTGAACTTGCTGGCAAGATGGACCGCCAACTTCACATGAAAGATGGTTTGCTGGTCAACGTAGAAAAAGAGGAGAGCTAAGTGTTTTCTTCTTTATCTCTATTGATAGGCGGTCGCTTTAGCCGTGCTAAACAGCGAGACAAGATGGTGTCGTTCATCTCTTTGTCTTCAACGATTGGTATCGCTGTTGGTGTCGCGGTAATCATTATTGGCTTATCCGCGATGAATGGCTTTGAGCGAGAGCTTCAGTCACGAGTGCTTTCTGTTATTCCTCACGGTGAGTTTGAAGGCGTGAATGAACCTGTGACTCGGTGGGAACACGTGATTGAGGAGTCGGTTAAGCACGATAAAGTCGTTGCTGCGGCACCCTATGTAAAAATCACTGCGCTTGCTGAAAAGGGCAAAGAGCTCAAAGCGATCGAAGTTCGCGGTGTTGACCCACAACTTGAACAGCAGGTATCAAGCCTATCGAGTTTTATTGATAAGCAAGCTTGGAGTGAGTTTAAGGCCGGGCAACAGCAAATTATCTTGGGCTCTGGCGTAGCGAATGTGCTGGGGGCGAAAGTCGGTGATTATCTGACTTTGATGATTCCAACGGTGAATGGCTCTGTGAAAGTTCAGGCGCCAAAACGTGTTCGAGTTAAAGTCGTCGGCCTGCTAACGCTTAATGGTCAGATAGACCACAGCTTGGCTCTAATCCCGATTGGTGATGCGCAAGTTTACGCAAATCTAGGCGAGGCGGTGACAGGGGTTTCTTTAAAAGTGACCGATGTGTTGAACGCAAACTCTATAGTGCGTGAAGTGGGTAATCAGCTCGATGTGTATGTCTACCTGCGTAGCTGGCAACAAAAATTTGGCTTCTTGTATCGAGATATCCAACTGGTTCGTACCATCATGTACTTAGTTATGGTGTTGGTTATTGGCGTCGCTTGTTTCAATATCGTCTCGACCTTAATGATGGCAGTGAAAGACAGAGCATCAGAGATTGCGATTTTAAGAACCATGGGTGCATCAGACGGTCTTGTGAAACGCATCTTTGTTTGGCAAGGCGTATTCTCTGGCGTGTTAGGTAGCTTGATAGGGAGTGCGATAGGTGTCTTGGTGGCGCTGAATCTCACCACACTTATTAAAGGGCTTGAAAAGTTGGTCGACCATCAGTTCTTATCGGGTGATATCTACTTTGTTGACTTCTTGCCATCACAACTTGATATGACGGATGTTGTTGTCGTTTCTGGTACTGCAATTGTGCTGAGCCTATTCGCGACATGGTACCCTGCATCACGAGCGGCGAAATTAAACCCAGCCTCAGTGCTCAGTTCTAAATAACAAACAATCAGTTTTTCAGCAGATACAAAAAAGGACCCCATCAGGGATCCTTTTTTATTGAATTCAATTCGTGCTCTTTACGACTTTTGTTACATGCCAATCTTGCAGAGGTAAGTGGTTCATCTGATTTTAACTTGTGCGCGTTTTAAGTGAAGCGCATACAAGGTTAGATTGAGTAACAAGGAATGATATTCAGTGCCTTGCTTGTCGCTTCTTCCAGCTTCTTACTACTGAGTAACGCCATAAGCCGCGAATACCAAAGTAGCCAATCATTGCTGAAACCACACCACAAATCAGACAACCCAACAAGAACGGAGGCCCGATGGTGCTCATTTGCGCCAAGATGAAGTCCCAAGACAATTCGAAATGAAAGGCTTGAGGTGGCACATGCATAACAAACGCGCCGACCTTATAAGCAAAGTAGAACAGAACAGGCATGGTAACCGGGTTACTGATCCAAACAAGTGCGACAGCCAAAGGCAGGTTAACGCCACATGCAACAGCAAGGCCGGCAGACATAATCATTTGACTTGGTAGAGGGACAAACGCCATGAATAACCCAACAGCAAACGCGCCGGCCGCAGAGCGACGATTAAGGCACCATAAGTTGGGGTTGTACAAAACATTGCCAAAAACTTTCAATGCTTTCTGACGCTTGATTAGATCATGGTCAGGCATAAATCGTTTGATAAACTTTCTTGGCATAGGAGGAAGCTACTCTCTTGTTTAACACTTGGTTCTTGATTTCATTTGCTGCGACAGTTGTGTCTGCCAGCTTCTGGCCTGTGATGCCGCATTGGGTTTGGGCACCATTGATGCTGTTGTTATTGCTAGCATCAACAAAGTATAGCGTTTTCCGGAGTGCAAGAGGTTCAGTAACAGCATTGTTACTCGTTATCTGCCTAGGGAATGCGATTGAAATACAAACGAGTCGCTTATTCCAATCAGGGCAGAATACTACCATAAATGCGTCGGTTGTTAGCCTTTTTAGTGAAAATAGCCACGGTTTTGAAAGCGTAATAGTAGCCAGATCAATTGGCGGCGAAAAATTAATCTTTCCTCAATTGATAAAATTGCGTTTGTTTACTCCTTTTAAGTTAACGCTTGGGGATGATGTCTATTTATCGGTGTCCATAAAGCCTGTGTGGGGCAAACTCAATGAAGCCGGCTTTGATCAAGAAAAGTACTTGTTTAGTACTGGTGTGGTTGCCAATGCAACTTATAGGCCAGATACCCAATATCGAATTCACTCAAGCACCAACTTGCGCTCCCGATGGTTTGAAACCAGCCTTGAAAGGTTAAGCTTGTTAGCAAATCAAGACCTCATTGTCGCTTTGAGCTTTGGATATCGAGACCTTATTCCCCCTCAGCGATGGGACTTACTTAAAAGTAGTGGCTTGATTCATTTGATGGCTATCTCTGGGCTCCATATCGGAATTGCCTTTGGTATTGGCTATCAGGTTGGCAAGATCTGCAGATTACTTTCCCCTTCATTTCTTTGGTTTCCTACGATGTTCGGGCTCGGCTTGGCGTATTTCTATAGTTGGTTTGCTGGATTCACTCTGCCAACCTTGAGAGCTTTAGTCATGTGCGTTCTCGCCAGTTATTTCTTATGGCGTGGGCAGAATGTTAACTTGCTTCGGTATGTCGCTTTAAGTCTATGCGTCGTTCTACTTATTTGGCCGTTTTCAGCCTTGTCGAGCAGTTTTTGGTTGTCATTTGGTGCATTGGGCGCCGTCCTTTATATCGCGTTAAATACTCAGCGTTCAGCTTCAACCTCTACATTTTTCGACCATGCCCTCAAACTGATTAAGATTCAACTGATGTTGACATTCCTGATCGCGCCTTTCTCGATGCTATTTTTCAAAGGAATCAGTTTGGTCTCTGTTTTCTACAATTTACTCCTTTTGCCTTGGGTATCGGTGGTGACGATCTCGTTGTTGTTTCTGGCAATGTTTATTAGCTTAATATCGGAATCAGTGTCTGGTGTGGTTAGTTTAATAGAGCTAGAAAATAGTTTAGTAAGCCAGCTGTGGAAGTTAGTAGATTTATCGCTCGAGCCTCTCGTATTTAGTCTTCCTTTCTCTGAACGATTTTGGATCCAAGTTGATAATCAGACGATTGCGTTATCTGTATTCCTTATCTTGTTTTTGAGCTTTGTTAGTCGATATTTCAAGAAAACAGTATCGATATTGGTAATTGTCGTGTTCGTACTATGGTGGGAGTTCGGCAAACCTCAGCAAGACAAACTAACTATCGATATCTTGGATGTTGGGCATGGGTTGTCTTTGGTGTTGGAAAAGAACAGTCAGATCGTTATTTATGATCTTGGCAACGCATGGCCAGGAGGCTCGGTTGTCGAATCCTTGTTGATTCCTACTTTGAACCAGAGGGGGATTCATGAATTAGAAGGCGTGATTGTGAGTCATTTTGATTCTGACCATGCTGGTGGCTATCCAGTATTACTTGAGAGCTACGATCCTAAGTGGATAAGAACCAGTCAGAACAGAAATCAACAGCCCCAATCTCAGTCTAAACTTCAAGCATGTATTATTGGAGAGAATTGGAGCTGGCAAGATATTGTTTTCGAAGTATTGTGGCCTCCCAAGCAAGTGAAGAGAGCGTATAACCCACATTCATGTGTGGTCAAGATTTCAGATCCAAGTACAGATTTTTCAATGTTGCTCACTGGAGATATAGAATTGGTAAGTGAGTGGTTACTTGCTCGTGATGGTGAACAGCTACGGAGTGATGTCATGTTGGTACCGCATCATGGCAGTGATTCGTCATCGATTAAGCCGTTTATTGAGGCCGTGTCACCTCAGCTGGCGATAGCTTCTCTTGCTAAAGGCAATCAGTGGGGTATGCCGAGTGAGTCTGTTGTTGAACGCTATCAAGATGCGGGGAGTACTTGGCTTGATACTGGCGAAAGCGGACAAATAACCATCACTCTTAGCGAAGAAGGTTGGCAATATCATGCGATTAGAGAACAACAAGGCGGGCAGTGGTATAGGCAGATGCTCCGTAAGGGAGTAGAATAGATAAATTATTGTGAGAAAATTAAGCGATTCTATGTCAACACAAACAGATGAAACTACCTGGGTCACATTTAAAAGACTTTGGACTTATATTCGACTATATAAGGCCGGCCTAGGTGTTGCGGTAATTGCGCTTATTATTAATGCCGTTTCTGATACCTATATGATTTCCTTACTAAAGCCGTTACTTGATGAAGGCTTTGGTAATGCTGAATCTGACTTTTTACGTACACTTCCACTTATTATCTTTGCCATGATGTTCGTTCGTGGTGTCAGTGGTTTTGTCTCAACCTATTGTTTGAGTTGGGTCTCAGGCAATGTCGTGATGGAAATTCGACGTAAGATTTTCAGCCATTTCATGCATATGCCTGTTTCTTTCTTCGATAAAGAACAGACAGGCGCATTGCTATCTAGAATTACTTACGATTCAGAGCAAGTTTCTGCTGCAACCAGTAAAGCGTTGGTCAGTATTGTCCGTGAAGGTGCGAGTATTATTGGCTTGTTGACGCTGATGTTCTGGAACAGTTGGCAGTTGTCTTTGGTGTTGTTTGCTGTTGCTCCACTAGTTGCTTGGGCGATCAGCATCGTATCGAAGCGATTCAGAAAGATCTCTAAAAATATGCAAACCAGCATGGGGCATGTTGCGTCTTCAGCTGAACAAATGCTGAAAGGGCATAAAGTCGTTCTAACTTACGGTGGCCAAGATGTAGAGAAACACCGCTTTGATAAAGTTAGTAACCAAATGCGCCAACAAAGCATGAAGCTAGTTACAGCTCAAGCGGCCGCTAACCCGATTATTCAGATGATCGCATCTGTGGCGATTGTTGTTGTTCTATTTCTTGCTAGTGTCGACTCAATTAAAGCTGAGCTCACTGCTGGTACGTTTACCGTGGTCTTCTCTGCGATGTTCGGTTTAATGCGTCCTCTAAAGTCACTGACCAACGTTACCTCTGAATTCCAACGTGGTATGGCTGCAAGTACGACACTGTTTGGCTTGATAGACTTAGACACTGAGCAAAACAAAGGTACATTAAAACCTGAAACAGTAAGTGGTGATGTTGCGGTAAAAGATGTGACGTTTACTTACGAAGGTGCAGAGAAGCCAGCTCTCGATAAGGTCAGTTTCAATATACCGAAAGGTAAAACTGTCGCACTTGTTGGTCGATCTGGCTCGGGTAAGAGTACTATTGCCAATCTATTTACTCGTTTTTATGACGTAGACTCAGGTTCAATCGAGCTTGATGGCCACGACATTCGCGATTATGAATTGAGAAATTTACGCGAACACTTTGCTCTCGTTTCTCAAAATGTGCACCTGTTTAACGATACGGTGGCGAACAACATCGCCTACGCAGCAGAAGAACAGTATTCACGTGAACAGATTGAACACGCAGCTAAGCTTGCTCATGCGAGTGAATTTATCGATGGTATGGAAAATGGCATTGATACGGTTGTGGGTGAAAATGGCGCGAGCCTTTCTGGCGGCCAAAGGCAGCGTATTGCGATTGCACGAGCGCTATTGAGAGATGCACCGGTGTTGATTCTTGATGAGGCAACGTCTGCACTGGATACAGAGTCAGAGAGAGCGATTCAATCTGCGTTAGAAGAGCTGCAAAAAGATAAAACAGTATTGGTTATCGCACACCGACTCTCTACCATCGAGCAAGCTGATGAGATTTTGGTGGTTGATGATGGTCATATTGTAGAAAGAGGAGCACATGCTGAGCTAATCGCACATGATGGCGCCTATGCACAATTACACCGAATTCAGTTCAGCGGATAAGATTAGGTCTTGTTGTGATCGAAAAAATTTGGTTTAACAATCACCCGTTGAAATATCTTCTTTGGCCGCTATTGTGGCCACTGAGTTTGCTGTTCAAAATGATCAGTAGTCAACGTCGTGACGCTTATCTATCAGGCAAGAAAGAGACCTACCGCCCGCCTTTACCCGTAATTGTAGTTGGCAATATTACCGCTGGCGGAAATGGCAAAACACCGGTTGTGATTTGGTTGGTGGAGATGCTTCAGACTCACGGCTTTAAACCTGGAGTCGTGTCTCGTGGATACGGTGCAAAAGCACCAAGCTATCCATTAGTGCTGGATGAAAATACGCCAGCAGAGCATTCGGGTGATGAACCTCGTTTGATCCGCAAGCGAACAGGAGCACCTGTAGCGGTGGATCCTGTTCGAGCTAATGCAGTAAAAGCATTGCTGAGCGAAGGCGTTGATGTGATTATCACTGACGATGGCCTTCAACATTACGCGCTTGAACGCGATGTTGAATTTGCGGTTATTGATGGTGCAAGACGCTTTGGCAGCGAGAGTATGATTCCTTTAGGCCCATTGAGAGAGCCTGTATCTCGCTTGGATGAGGTCGACTTTTTGGTTAACAATGGCGGTAAAGTGCAAGGGCGAGAGTTCTCTATGTCTTTGCTTCCAAGCCAAGCGGTTAACCTGAAGACAGGTCAGAAAGCATCGGTAGCTGAATTGCAGAAGCTGGTGGCTTTTGCCGGTATTGGTCACCCACCACGCTTTTTTAAGACATTGGAAGATCTTGATGGTGATGTAGTTTTTACTCAGGGTTTCGCCGACCATCAAGATTTTGATAAAGATGAACTTCATGCCCTAGCTAAGAAAGGCATGAATCTTATTATGACAGAAAAAGACGCTGTAAAATGCGAAGAATATGCTCAAGACAACTGGTGGTATCTTCCAGTTTCTGCGCAGTTTGATGAAGATTCGCAACAGCAAATTTTAGAAAGAATAAAAGAGGTTATGGAATACTATGGATCACCGTCTACTTGAGATCGTTGCTTGCCCTGTTTGTAAAGGTAAACTAACTTTTGACAAGGATAAGCAAGAGCTTGTTTGTAAAATTGATCGCCTTGCTTACCCAATTAAAGAGGGTATTCCTGTTCTTCTTGAACCTGAAGCTCGCACTCTTTCAATGGACGAGGGCAAGTAATGTCTTACACGGTTGTTATACCAGCAAGATACCAATCGAGCCGTTTGCCAGGTAAGCCTTTGGCTGATATTGGCGGAAAGCCGATGATTCAGTGGGTATACGAACAGTCAATGAAAGCGGGTGCCGATAAAGTTATTATCGCAACCGACGACGCTCGAGTTGAAAAAGCGGCTAAAGCATTTGGCGCGACCGTATGTATGACATCACCGAATCATGAGTCGGGCACTGAACGCCTAGCTGAAGTGATTGAAGTTATGAATATCCCTGATGACCACATTATTGTGAACGTACAAGGGGACGAGCCGCTTATCCCACCTGCAATCATTAATCAGGTGGCGAATAACCTAGCAAATAGTACTGCGCCGATGGCAACGCTAGGTGTCGAGATCACTCATGCTGATGAAGTGTTTAACCCTAATGCAGTAAAAGTAGTGACAGATAAAGACGGGTATGCGCTGTACTTTAGCCGTGCGACCATCCCATGGGATCGCGATGCTTACGCGAACAATGGTACGTCTGCGGAATCTCCTTTGCTTCGTCATATTGGTATCTATGCTTACCGAGCTGGTTTCATCAATACATATATTAACTGGCAACCAAGTACCCTAGAGCGTATCGAGTGCCTGGAGCAACTTCGCGTACTTTGGTACGG
The DNA here is from genome assembly GCF_002875705.1 of Vibrio sp. 10N.261.45.E2. Taxonomy (GTDB): domain Bacteria; phylum Pseudomonadota; class Gammaproteobacteria; order Enterobacterales; family Vibrionaceae; genus Vibrio. The sequence goes on along the minus strand of NZ_MCZZ01000109.1, from coordinate 102,134 downwards.
TGAAAAAATCCATGTAGACGTTGCTGCCGAAGCGCCTGCTGCAGGGGTTGATACGCCTGAAGATCTAGAAGCGGTTCGAGCTATTATTGGCTAAACCTCTTTGAACTACTTGTTCTTTGCTCACAAAAGACGAAATCAGGAGCCTCGCTTATTGCGAGGCTTTTTTCTATCTATCGAAAAGTACGCGCGTATCTCGTTGACCTAAGCAAACGGATATTGAGTCTGTTGCATTGCTTGATGCATCATCAACACGGAATTATCTGAGATTTACCTCGCTCGACTTCCAATTTTTCTCTATAATATGCCGCCTATAAAGTAGTGGCGAATTGCTAGTACAGAATAAAACTTACGACAAAACGTGGAGTAAAAGATGCCTTCTCAAAGCCCAGTGATTACGGTTGATGGACCAAGTGGTGCAGGTAAAGGTACCCTGTGTATGTTGCTAGCAGATAAGCTAGGCTTTCATCTTCTAGACTCGGGCGCGATCTATCGCGTATTGGCTTTAGCGGCAATTCACCATGGTGTGGATACTGAATCAGAAGATGCTTTAGTACCGCTTGCTACACACTTAGACGTGCAGTTTATTGCTGAAGGCGACTTAGTTAAGGTTATCCTAGAAGGTGAAGACGTGTCTGGCGAGCTTCGTAAAGAAGAGACGGGCATGGCGGCTTCAAAAGTGGCTGCTTTACCTCGCGTTCGCGAAGCACTGCTTCGTCGTCAACGCGCATTTAGCGCTGCACCAGGTTTGGTTGCCGATGGCCGTGACATGGGAACAGTTGTGTTTCCTGAAGCTGAAGCGAAAATATTTTTAGATGCAAGTGCTGAAGAGCGTGCGAGCCGCCGCCTTAAACAGTTGCAACAGAAGGGGTTAGATGTTAAATTTGACGACCTTTTGAGCGAGATCCAAGAGCGAGACGACCGAGATCGTAATCGCCCAGTGGCGCCACTTCGCCCTGCAGAGGATGCTCTAGTGCTTGATTCCACCTCAATGAACATTGAGCAGGTAGTAGAAAAAGCACTACACTATATTGAATCGAAACTGGCTGGGTAATTTCGCCGAGCTAGTACGAACGTTGGTCGCAAGGATGATGACCGGCGAATTTATCAACCCCATGCGGTAGGATACCCATGGACGTTTAATTATTGAAGATTAAATAATGACTGAATCTTTTGCTCAACTCTTTGAAGAGTTTCTAAACGAAACTGAATTCCAACAAGGCAGCATCGTTAAAGGTACTGTAGTAGCTATCGAGAACGGTTTCGTTCTTGTAGACGCTGGTCTTAAGTCTGAATCTGCTATCCCTGCTGAACAATTCAAGAACGCTGCTGGCGAACTTGAAGTTGAAGTTGGTGCTGAAGTAGACGTAGCTCTAGACGCTGTTGAAGATGGTTTCGGTGAAACTCAACTTTCTCGTGAGAAAGCTAAGCGTCACGAAGCTTGGATCGTACTTGAGAAAGCTTGCGAAGAAGCTGAAACTGTTGTTGGTATCATCAACGGTAAAGTTAAAGGCGGTTTCACTGTTGAACTTAACGGTATCCGTGCTTTCCTTCCAGGTTCTCTAGTAGACGTACGTCCTATCCGTGACACTGCTCACCTAGAAAACAAAGAGCTAGAGTTCAAAGTAATCAAGCTAGACCAGAAGCGTAACAACGTTGTTGTTTCTCGTCGTGCTGTTATCGAATCTGAAAACAGTGTTGAGCGTGACGAACTTCTTGAAACTCTACAAGAAGGTACTGAAGTTAAAGGTATCGTTAAGAACCTTACTGACTACGGTGCATTCGTTGACCTTGGCGGTGTTGACGGTCTTCTACATATCACAGATATGGCTTGGAAGCGCGTTAAGCACCCATCAGAGATCGTTAACGTTGGTGACGAAATCCTAGTTAAAGTTCTTAAGTTCGATCGTGAGCGCACTCGTGTTTCACTAGGTCTTAAGCAACTAGGCGAAGATCCATGGGTAGCAATCGCTAAGCGTTACCCAGAAGGTCACAAGCTTTCTGGTCGTGTTACAAACCTAACTGACTACGGCTGCTTCGTTGAAATCGAAGAAGGCGTTGAAGGTCTAGTACACGTTTCTGAAATGGATTGGACTAACAAGAATATCCACCCTTCTAAAGTTGTTAATGTTGGCGACGAAGTTGAGGTTATGGTTCTTGATATCGACGAAGAACGTCGTCGTATCTCTCTAGGTCTGAAACAGTGTAAAGCTAACCCATGGCAGTCATTTGCAGAAATGCAAGCTAAGGGCGACAAAGTTACTGGTAAGATCAAGTCTATCACTGACTTTGGTATCTTCATCGGTCTAGAAGGCGGTATCGACGGTCTAGTACACCTATCTGACATTTCTTGGAACGCTGCAGGCGAAGAAGCTGTACGTGAATACAAGAAAGGCGACGAAATCTCTGCTGTTGTTCTAGCAGTAGATGCAGAGCGTGAGCGTATTTCTCTTGGCGTTAAGCAAATGGAAAACGACCCGTTCAACGCATACGTTGCTGACAACAAGAAAGGTGTTCTTGTAAACGGTACTGTTACTGCAGTTGACGCGAAAGGCGCTACTATCGAGCTAATCGAAGGCGTTGAAGGTTACATCCGCGCTTCTGAAGTTTCTCGCGACCGTATCGAAGATGCATCTCTAATCCTAAGCGTTGGCGACAGCGTTGAAGCGAAGTTCACTGGTGTAGACCGTAAGAACCGCGTAATCAACCTATCTATCAAAGCTAAAGATGAAGCTGATGAGCAAGAAGCAATGGCTTCACTGAACAAGTCTGAAGAAGGCGCGTTCGGTAACGCAATGGCAGACGCATTCAAAGCTGCTAAAGGCGAATAATTTAATTTTTCGCTAAGAAAGGAGCCGTAAGGCTCCTTTTTTTTTGCTTATTTTTCCGATAGGTCTATAATTTCTAAAAAGAAAACCAACGAGGGTAACTATGACTAAGTCTGAATTGATTGAAAGACTGTGCGCTGAGCAAACGCATCTTTCTGCAAAAGAAATTGAAGACGCTGTAAAAGACATTTTAGAGCATATGGCTTCAACACTAGAAAGTGGTGATCGAATCGAAATTCGCGGTTTTGGCAGCTTTTCTCTGCATTATCGTGAGCCTCGTGTTGGACGTAACCCAAAGACTGGTGACAAGGTAGAGTTGGAAGGTAAATACGTTCCTCACTTCAAACCAGGAAAAGAGCTGCGTGAACGAGTAAACTCAGGAATGTAGTCTACTTATCGGAATTAAGAAAAGCGGCATACTATAATGTATGCCGCTTTTTTATGACCATAATATGGTGGTCTGATTAGTAATTTTCCTGCATAATCGTACAGCTAACCAACCAATGAGTGATGAACTATGAAAATTATAAAAATAGTCGCCGTTATCGCACTTTTCCTAATTGCACTGGCTTTAGGCTCTCAAAACCAAACTACTGTGAATTTCAACTATCTGCTAGCGCAAGGTGACTTCCACCTATCAAGTTTATTAGGTGTTGTGTTCGTTTCAGGCTTCGCTCTTGCTTGGTTAGTCTTTGGTAATATGCACATGCGGTCTCAGCTTAAAATTCATCGCTTGAAGAAACAACTCAATAAGCAATCAAAGCAGGTCGCTGCTGATACTAAAGCTTAAAGGCTATATTTGATGTTAGAGTTACTGTTCTTACTTTTGCCCATCGCAGCCGCTTATGGTTGGTATATGGGTAATCGTAATGCTCAGCAAGAAAAACAAAAGCAATCACACCAGATCTCCCGTCAATACGTGACGGGTTTGAACCTATTACTGTCAGATCAATCTGACAAAGCGGTTGATCACTTCATTGAACTACTTCAAGTCGACAATGAAACCATTGATACTCACTTGGCTTTGGGCAATTTGTTTCGCTCAAGAGGTGAAGTAGACCGCGCTATTCGTATCCACCAAAACCTCATCTCTCGTTCGGGACTTACCCTCGATCAGAAAAACCTCGCACTGCAACAATTGGCTAAAGACTATATGGTCTCTGGCTTTCTTGACCGCGCCGAAAAAATCTTTGAGCAGCTTGTAGAAGAACCCGACCATAAAGAGGGTGCTCTGCAACAGTTAGTTGCTATTTATCAGCAGACCCGTGAGTGGAATAAGGCAATCCATTATGGAAATATCTTAGTTAAGCTCGGCAAGAAAAAGATGAAGATGCGTGCCACAGTAGCGCATTTTTGGTGCGAGCTTGCGATGCAAGAACAAGCCGATGGCAATCGTTCTAAAGCGCTTCAACACTTTAAGAAGGCGCTTTCTGAAGACCCTAAATGTGTTCGTGCTAGCATTGCTTTAGGTAAGTTTCATTTAGCGAACGAAGATTACCAAAAGACCATCGACTGTCTTGAGTCGGTGCTAGAACAAGACATCGACTTCATTAGTGAAGTGTTGCCAACCCTTGCTGAGTGTTACCAAAAGCTGGGACAAGAAGCTCAATTGGTTGAATTCCTCAAAGCGTGTATTCAGAAGAAAGCCGGTGTATCTGCCGAACTGATGCTGGCGCAATTGGTTGCTCACCATGAAGATGTAGGCTCTGCTCAAGAACTGCTGACGAAGCAACTTGTTAAAAACCCAACCATGAAAGGTTTTTATCGATTAATCGATTACCACCTAGCGGAAGCAGAAGAAGGTAGAGCAAAAGACAGCTTAACCACACTTCAATCTATGGTTGGTGAACAGCTAAAGGTTAAGCCGCATTACCGTTGCCGCCAGTGTGGCTTCTCAACACACTCAATGTATTGGCACTGCCCATCATGTAAAGGGTGGGGGACGATCAAGCCTATTCGTGGGCTTGATGGTGAATAGATTTGTGGTCATTTTAAGACCAAATTATTAATTGCAGCTTTCGGGCTGCATTTTTATGACTGTTATTTATCATCTGTTTAGGTGATAGAACAATTTTTAGAAAGTTAACTGCGTTAGGAGATGAAATGAACGACCAAAAAATCATTGTAGCCTTGGATTATGACAACCAAGCGGATGCGTTAGCCTTTGTTGATCGTATTGACCCTGCATCTTGCCGCTTAAAGGTTGGCAAAGAGATGTTTACCTTGTTTGGTCCTGAGTTTGTTCGTGAATTACATAAACGTGGTTTCTCAGTATTCTTAGACCTAAAATTCCACGATATCCCTAATACATGCTCTAAAGCAGTACGTGCTGCCGCTGAGCTAGGTGTTTGGATGGTGAACGTGCACGCAAGTGGTGGTGAGCGCATGATGACGGCTTCTCGCGAAATCTTAGAACCTTATGGTAAAGACCGTCCGTTGCTTATCGGTGTGACAGTACTAACCAGTATGGAACAGTCTGATCTAGCAGGTATTGGTTTAGACCTAGAACCACAACAGCAAGTAATGCGCTTGGCTTCTCTTACTAAAAACTCTGGTCTAGACGGTGTTGTATGTTCAGCGCAAGAGGCTTCATTGTTGAAAGGTGCACTTGGTCAAGAGTTCAAACTAGTGACTCCGGGTATTCGCCCTGTGGGTGCTGATGTTGGTGATCAAAAGCGCATCATGACGCCTTCTAAAGCTATTGAATCAGGTTCTGACTACCTAGTTATCGGTCGTCCAATTACTCAAGCTATAGACCCTGCAGCGGTTCTTGCTGAGATTAACGGTACTCTAGCTTAAGTTTCTCTTATAGCTAGCGATACGAATAAAGAAGGCCAGCAAATTGCTGGCCTTCTTGTTTGTTTTCGAGAAACAGAACTCGTTTGGGTTAGATTGGTTTAATTTAAACTGGCGCACCACTATGGAATTTAAAGTCACTGTCTTCTGAAGTAATAAGGTCAGCTTCTACTTGAGCAAAGTGAGCAATGCGCTCAGAGATGTCTTTCCCTGCGATCTGCTCTGCTAGCTCGAGGTAATCTTGATAGTGACGCGCTTCTGAGCGAAGCAGAGACACGTAAAACTTCTCCATGTCTTCTTCCAAGAAAGGAGCTAATTTAGCGAAGCGTTCACAAGAGCGAGCTTCAATAAACGCACCGATGATAAGCTTATCAACCAGAGCATCAGGCTCATAAGTTTTAACTTGTTTGATCAAACCTTTCGCGTAACGACCCGCTTCAATTGGCTGGTAAGTCACGCCTTTCTTCTCCATCAACTCCATTACTTGATAGAAGTGATGCAGTTCTTCTTTGATCAGTAATACCATCTTATCGATCAGATCCGCGCCGTAATTGCAGCCTTCTTTCGCTGTAATTTGCTTTGATACATTGCTCTTGCCACGAAGTGACTCTAAATCTCCGATACGACGGTAAGCAAATTGCTCGTATGGCAAAATCCATTCATTCAGTTGCTTTGCGCTTTCTTTATCAACAGCGTACTTACGGATCAGGAACAGAGCACTTTGAGCCGCTTTAAGCTCACAAAGCATGTGATCGCGTAGAATGATGTGAAGATTTTCGGGTTTTTTAGCTTCATCTATCCATGAATCTGGCGTTTCAGCTTTAAGAAAAGAGTGGATTGGATCGAGTAATTCTTGATACATGGTCAGGGAAAGTTTGTTGATAATGTGAGGATTTTATCACAGCCCAAGAGATCTCCCTATATGGAGAAAGGAAATTAACTAGGTACAAAAAAGGCCGCCTATTTAAGTAAATAAGGCGGCCACTTCTTGTTGGGGTTAGACGATTACCATTTCTTTTTCTGACCGAATAGGGCATCCATATCGTCGTCACGCTCTTTAGATTCCATCTGTTGCAAATCTTGCGCGTTTTTATCTTGGCGCTTCTGATCAAGATCGTTAAGCATCTGCTGAAGCTTCTCTTTTGCTTGATTAGAGTATGAGTCGTTTTTGGTAGCTAACGCATCAATGCCTTTACGCAGTAACTGAATTGCTGTGCCTGGTTGGCCGCGAGATATTGAGTCGTTTGCACGCTTAATAACGTTCTCGATGTTAATGCGAATTTGAATTGTCTCAAGACGAGCATTCTCAACCACATAAGCTTGGGTTTCAAAACGACCTTTGTTGTGTTCATTACGAACCGTATCGCGAAGGCGTTTGACTAGCTTAAGCATCATGATCGCTTGTTTATCACTGCTTGGAACACGGAAAGCGGTGCTCTCGCCACCTTGATAGTTCTCTTTAAGCTGAGTGATTTGCTGCTTCACGCTTTCGATACGTTGAGCGAGCTGCTTATTTTTAGGATCGAGTTGATACATGTTTTCCAATGCATCAAGAATTCGGTTATTTAAGCATACAAGAAGGTCTTGGCTAAACGGCATATGGTGTGCGTTACCAATCAGCTCTTCGGTTCCATCAATTATGGTTAAATAGCGAGAAGCTTCCTGTTTCTTCGCAGTTTCTACCTTAACTTTATATTGAAGCATGATGTTGTAACCTAATACCAACACCAAAAGAATCGCTACTAAGGCAATAATTAAACCAGGGTTATTCATATATTTATGTCTGCTTTTGTTTTCTTGAGCTAACCAGAGAGGATACACGATTCCATGGTGTATCGGCACTCGTAAATTGCAATTTCTGATTATCTCTTGTTGAGCGAAATCAGCAATCAAAACTTACCAACTAATGTATGAGAATGAGGGTTGGGTTGCAAAGCGTTAGTGATATTTTTGTTTGTTAAGCTAGAAAAGCTCAATTTTTCTGTCATTTTTGTGTTTGAAGCGTTATAACTATTAATTATATTACATGAGACTATAACGCTCTCTTTGCAAATAAGTTAGCACAGAAATGAGTAAAGGATTACGAGGTTAGATATGAAGTTACAGCAACTGAAGTACATTGTTGAGGTTGTAAACCATAACCTAAATGTTTCAGCTACAGCAGAGAGTTTATACACATCTCAGCCTGGCATTAGTAAGCAAGTTAGATTACTTGAAGACGAACTGGGCATTCAGATTTTTGAGCGTAGCGGCAAGCATCTAACGCAGGTTACCCAAGCTGGTGAGGATATCATTCGTATCTCTCAAGAGATTTTGGCACGCGTTGAGAGTATTAAAGCGGTAGCAGGTGAGCACACTCATCCAGAGATGGGTACATTGAACATCTCAACGACTCATACTCAAGCTCGTTATGCACTGCCTGACGTGATTAAAGGTTTTACGGCGCGCTATCCAAAAGTATCGCTTCACATGCACCAAGGCACACCAAGCCAAATGTCAGAAGCTGTCGCTAAGGGAACTGCGAATTTTGCGATTGCCACGGAAGCACTACACCTTTATCAAGATGCGATCATGCTGCCTTGTTACCACTGGAACCGCTCGATTGTTGTGACTAAAGATCACCCTCTGGCACAGAAGCGTAATGTTACGATAGAAGATCTTGCTGCTTATTCTTTAGTGACTTACGTATTTGGTTTCACTGGTCGTTCTGAGCTTGATACTGCGTTCAATAAAGTTGGTCTAACACCGCGCGTTGTGTTTACCGCAACGGATGCAGACGTAATCAAAACTTATGTTCGTATGGGAATTGGCGTTGGTGTCATCGCAAGTATGGCGATTGATCACGAGCAAGATACTGATTTGGTTGCGATTGATGCAAGCCATCTATTTGGTGCGAGCACCACAAGCATTGGCTTTAGAAAAGGCACCTTCCTACGTTCTTACATGTTTGACTTTATGGAACGTTTTGCACCGCACTTAACTCGCCCTGTGGTTGAGCAAGCTATTTCTTTGAAATCGAATGAAGAGATCGAAGAGATGTTCAAAGATATCGAACTGCCAGTTCGTTAATCTCATTGTGTAAATTTAAATTCTTATTCGGCCTGTATTTACAGGCCGTTTTTCTTTCGATCTTTTGGCTTTCGTATAAGTCTCTCCATCGAACCTTTCCATTTCGGCGTCTTACCCCTACAATCCACGCTTCATAGGGGGAAGCATGCATTCACGATTTAAAATACTCGATTCATTTTTGCTAGAGCACCAGATTTATTGGCGTTCCGAACCTTTTCATCTATGCCAAACTCAACAACAGCCATGGAAAGAGGTTAATCGTCCGCTCGTTGATTGGTTAGAAAGCTTAAGTAATGAGAGCATTCAAATTTTAAAAGAGCAGCCTCAGCTTTTGGCCGAGGAGCTGACTCGTTTCTTTCCTGAATTAGATACCGCAGCTCAAAATATCCAGTTCGAGAACACAGCTTTGGTTGGCTTAGAGCTTCCTCGAGGTACTGCTGATGGTATTCCTGGTCGAAAACTGAACCAAATTGTCGCGATGGGCGAGGCTGCACTTGAGCACCATCAAGGCAAAGAGTGGCTCGAGTGGTGTTCTGGCAAAGGTTTTCTTGGTCGAATTCTATCTCAGCAATCTGATCAAAAAGTTACTAGTTTTGAATGGCAGCAATCGTTATGCGAAAGCGGACAAAAGATTGCAGATGACCTTAAGTTAGAGATGAGCTTTGTTCAAGGTGACGCGTTTTCAGACGATGCCGATAATGTATTTAACTCAGACCAACATGCGGTAGCACTGCATGCCTGTGGTGACCTTCATGTCGAGTTGGTTAAAAAGTCTGTCTCACATGGGCTACCTGCAGTAACCATCTCTCCTTGTTGCTATCACTTGATTAGAGACGAATACTACCAACCGATGTCACAACTGGCAAAGGCTTCGGCTTTAACATTGAGCAAGAGTGATTTGCGAATCCCGCTGCAAGAAACCGTTACGGGTGGTGAAAGAGTAAAGAGACATCGTCAACTAGAGATGAGCTACCGTTTGGGCTTTAGCCAACTGCTTAAGACTGAAAAGGGAATCGACGAGTACATACCTGTTCCGAGTATCAAAAAATCAGAGTTAGCTGAGGGATTTGAATCATTCTGCCGCTGGGCATCTGAAGTGAAAGAACTATCGCTGGGTTCAGATATCGATTTTGATTCTTATCTTGTTCAAGGCGAATCACTTTTCTGCGAAATGGAAAAGCTGAGTTTGGTTCAACAAGTTTTCAGGCGCCCATTAGAGATATGGCTAGCTTTGGATCGTGCACTCTACCTGCAAGAACAAGGTTATGAAGCTTCAATTGAAGAGTTCTGCGAGCGCAGTATTACGCCAAGAAATCTATTGATTCATGGGGTTAAGATCTAGCGCTAACGGTAAACAGCATTGTTACGTGTTTTTACGATCTAAACTCTGAATGCAAAGTAAAAGTTATAAATACAAAAAAAGCCAGCGCGACATAATGTCGTTCTGGCTTTTTGTTTAATGTGCATGAGTTAACTGAACGCTCAACGAGAAGGTTATTGCGTTCAGTTAGCCATTACATCATTAGTTAAACATTGCGATAGCTTCTGCTGGATCTACGTATTCTAGGTCAAAGCTTTCTGCAACTTCTTTACAAGTTACTTTACCGTGGATTACGTTTAGACCTTCTAGGAAGCCTTTATCTGATAGAAGTGCTTCGCGGTAGCCTTTGTTTGCTAGCTTAACAATGTAAGGAAGTGTTGCATTGTTAAGTGCGTAAGTTGAAGTACGGGCAACAGCACCTGGCATGTTAGCAACACAGTAGTGAACTACGTCATCAACAATGTAAGTTGGGTCTGCGTGAGTTGTCGCGTGAGAAGTTTCGAAACAACCACCTTGGTCGATAGCAACGTCAACAACCGCTGAACCTGGCTTCATCTTAGCGATGTGCTCTTTTGTAACCAGTTTAGGCGCTGCTGCGCCTGGGATCAGTACTGCACCGATTACTAGGTCTGCTTCTAGAACATGCTTCTCAATAGCGTCTTCAGTAGAATAAACCACTTTTGCGCGGCCTTGGAATTCTTCATCAAGACGACGAAGCGTATCTACGTTACGGTCAAGAATGGTCACATCTGCGCGAAGACCAACAGCCATACGTGCTGCGTTAGCACCTACAACACCGCCGCCAACAACAACAACTTTTGCTGGCTCAACGCCTGGAACGCCACCAAGAAGAAGACCACAACCACCGTTAGATTTCTCTAATGTTTGTGCACCTGCTTGAATAGACATACGACCAGCTACTTCAGACATTGGTGCTAATAGTGGCAAGCGACCCATATTATCTGTTACAGTCTCATAGGCTACGCAGACAGCTTTGCTCTTGATAAGCTCTTCAGTTTGTGGAAAATCTGGTGCAAGGTGTAAATAGGTAAATAATATTTGCCCTTCGCGAAGCATAGCTCGCTCGACAGCTTGAGGTTCTTTAACCTTTACAATCATCTCTGCTTTCGCGAAAACGTCAGCAGCAGTAGGAAGAATGGATGCGCCTACAGCGATGTAATCATCGTCTGAAAAACCGATACCAGTACCGGCATTGGTTTCTACAAAAACTTGGTGGCCGTGTGAGATTAGTTCTCTCACGCTAGCTGGGGTCATACCAACGCGGTATTCGTGGTTCTTGATTTCCTTAGGTACGCCAATGATCATCCTGACTCCTCATTTTATTTTGGTTGTTTTATCTATGTGTAGGGTAATTCTGTCGAATTAATATCTAGTATAGATAGGTTCAGATAAAATTTGATACTGAATATTAAAAAGTTGTAGTATATTTTTTTGCAAGGAAGTAATAAGGTGGAATAAAAAATGGCAGACAATTATAAGAAGCCGTCCAAGGAACTAGATCGTATTGACCGCAACATTCTTAATGAGTTGCAAAAAGACGGTCGTATCTCAAACGTTGAACTCTCAAAACGAGTAGGACTTTCTCCGACTCCATGTCTTGAACGTGTTCGTCGTTTAGAACGTCAAGGTTACATTACTGGGTACACAGCGTTGCTGAACCCACAGTATCTTGATGCTTCACTTTTAGTGTTTGTTGAAATTACATTGAACCGTGGTGCGCCAGATGTGTTCGAACAATTCAACACCGCTGTGCAGAAACTGGATGACATCCAAGAGTGTCATTTAGTGTCGGGTGATTTTGACTATCTTCTAAAAACACGTGTATCTGATATGGGTGCTTACCGTAAGCTACTGGGTGATACGTTACTTCGTCTACCAGGCGTAAACGACACTCGAACTTACGTAGTAATGGAAGAAGTGAAAAAAACCAATCAACTTGTGATTAAAACTCGTTAGTCACAATTGGTGAAATGAAAGAAAGCGGACATTTGTTCCGCTTTCTTGCTTTCTGGAATTGGGTTTTTCTGTTTGATATGGTTAAATCAACAGTAGTTTCATTGAAAAGAGCGGCTTTTGCCGCTCGAGATGTTTTTATCCCGTTTAATTATTAAGTTGGTTTATGTTCAAGCAGAGCAGTAATAAAGTAGAAACAATCATTAAAACGAGTGAAGAGCCTCAGTCTCCTCGTTTGAGTGGTTCTCAACGTCTCAAAGAGTGCAGTCTGATTCTCGGTGTTCTCTTCTCTATTCTACTTGCCGTTGCGTTATTAACTTTTAGTCCTGCAGACCCATCATGGTCGCAAACGGCGTGGGGTGGTGACATTCAAAATGCGGGTGGCTACCTAGGTGCTTGGTTGGCGGATACGCTTTTCTTCGTATTTGGTTCTTTGGCTTACCCTTTGCCTATCTTAGTGACGGTTGCTGCGTGGGTATTATTCCGCAAGCGTAATGAAGACGAGCAGATCGACTTCATGCTGTGGGGCACTCGCTTACTCGGCCTGACGATCCTAATCCTTACTAGCTGTGGTCTAGCGGATATCAACTTTGACGACATCTGGTACTTTTCATCAGGTGGCGTAGTGGGCGACGTCTTAACAAGCCTTGCACTTCCGACGTTGAATGTTCTTGGTAGTACGTTAGTCCTTCTTTTCTTATGGGGTGCTGGCTTTACTCTATTAACCGGTATTTCTTGGTTAAGCATTGTGGAATGGTTGGGTGAATGTGCCATCAAATTCTTCACATCTGCTGTTAATAAGGCTCGTGGCCAAGAGCAAGAGTTACTTGAGCCTCAGTTAAGAGAATCAGCAGACCGTGATTTAATCGAAGATCGTCATCAAGAGTCAACTTACCGTGATGCTCCTGCTCTAGAAGATAACAAAGAATCAAGAGAGCATGATCCACTCGATCCGGTGATGAGCTTTTCCGCGACTAATGATTCTTCAAGCGTGGCTACAAATGCGTTAGATAATGCTGCATCGCCGAAGCGTCATTACAATATTCACATGCCAGTCGATGCTCCTGCGAAACAAGAAGCTCCTGCGAAGCAAAATGTTTCTGTTCAGGAGGAACATCGGGTTCAGCCTCAAGCTGTAATTGAGCCAGAGCAACCGATCCCTGCAGCGCCTGTTTACCAAGCGCCAGAAGAACCATTAGAAGAAGGTATTGAGCGTTCGAAGCAGTTGAATGCAACGATAGAGCAGCTAGAAAACGCCGCTATGTATGAAGGTGACCTTGCGGAGCAAGAGCAGGTTGATGCGCATGAATCTCAAATCGCGTATCAGCAATACATGCAGAATGAGCAACAAGACGTTACCTCTACTGATACGGCTCTTGAAAGTACAGAACCAGAGAACAATAGCTCGCCAGAAGTAACGAATGAAGTCGATGTTGAAGATGTTCAGCCAGAATCTCTATACGCTTCACCAATGGGTGAGCCAGAAGCAACTGTGGAAGACGATTTCTCTGCACAAGCTTCACCATTTGATGTAACGGAAGAACAGACTGACGAACAGGTTTTCGCTCAGCAGACTGAAACCGAGCAAGCTGATGCAGAATTAGCGGATGAGCAATTTGAACCTTTCTCTTATCAAGAAGAACATTCAGAGCCTGAACAGCCAACAGCACAAAGCCAAGAACCAGCTGTTGATCTTCCTTGGGAAGAAGTAACGGAAGAAGAACCTTCGCATCAAGATCAGGATGTCGCCGCATTCCAAAGCATTGTTTCTGAAGCACAAGCGAATATGGCAGCGGCGCAGAACCCGTTCTTGGTTCAACAAGATGTTAATTTACCGAAACCTGCTGAGCCATTACCAACGCTTGAATTGTTATTCCACCCTGAAAAGCGTGAAACCTTTATTGACCGTGATGCACTAGAAGCGATTGCTCGCCTTGTTGAATCTAAGCTAGCGGACTATAAGATCAAGGCAGATGTGGTTGATATTTTCCCAGGTCCAGTAATCACTCGATTCGAGCTGGATCTTGCTCCAGGCGTGAAAGTGAGCCGTATTTCTGGCCTTTCTATGGACTTGGCTCGTTCGCTCTCTGCATTGGCTGTACGTGTTGTAGAGGTGATTCCGGGTAAACCTTATGTTGGCTTAGAGCTGCCGAACATGAGTCGTCAAACGGTATTCTTCTCAGATGTGGTTGCTAGCCCTCAGTTCCAAGAAGCGAAATCGCCGACGACAGTGGTTCTAGGACAAGACATCGCAGGTGAAGCGGTCATTGCTGATCTATCGAAAATGCCTCACGTTCTGGTTGCTGGTACAACCGGTTCTGGTAAGTCGGTAGGTGTGAACGTAATGATTCTGAGTATGCTTTACAAAGCATCACCGGAAGATGTTCGATTCATCATGATCGACCCGAAAATGCTTGAGTTATCGGTTTACGAAGGCATCCCTCATCTATTGTCTGAAGTGGTAACCGACATGAAAGATGCGTCGAACGCCCTTCGTTGGTGTGTTGGCGAGATGGAACGCCGTTATAAGCTGATGTCAGCGTTAGGCGTTCGTAACATTAAAGGTTACAACGATAAGCTTAAGATGGCTGCGGAAGCGGGTCACCCAATTCACGATCCACTGTGGAAGCCGGGCGACAGCATGGACCCTGAAGCACCATTGCTTGAGAAGCTGCCTTACATTGTGGTTATCGTTGATGAGTTTGCCGACCTAATCATGGTGGTCGGTAAGAAGGTTGAAGAACTGATCGCACGTTTGGCACAAAAAGCACGTGCGGCGGGTGTTCACTTGATCCTAGCGACGCAACGTCCTTCGGTGGATGTTATTACCGGCCTTATCAAAGCGAACATTCCAACCCGTGTGGCCTTTACGGTATCAACCAAAACGGATTCAAGAACTATCCTTGACCAAGGTGGTGCGGAATCACTATTGGGCATGGGTGATATGCTTTACTTGCCACCGGGCTCTAGTCATACAACTCGTGTTCACGGTGCCTTTGCATCTGATGATGATGTACACGCAGTTGTGAATAACTGGAAAGCGCGTGGTAAGCCAAACTATATTGATGAGATCACTAACGGCGAACAAACCCCAGAAACCTTGCTTCCGGGTGAGAAGATGGAAGGTGATGAAGAGGTCGATCCTCTGTTTGATCAAGTGGTAGAACACGTTGTTCATTCACGTCGTGGTTCAGTTTCAGGCGTACAGCGTCGATTCAAGATTGGCTACAACCGTGCTGCACGTATTGTCGAGCAACTTGAAGCTCAAGGTATTGTGAGTGCTCCAGGCCATAACGGTAACCGAGAAGTCTTGGCACCAGCGCCACCAAAAGATTAGTTCCACTAGGAACTCATACCCATTAAGTCGGTCAAATCGAAAATATGACCGACTTATGTTCTAACAGGATTATTGATGAAAAAAGTATTCGCACTTTTATTTATGAGCTTCTCAGTGTTTGCTTCTCCGAAAGAAGAGTTGAGTAGCCGTTTGGCATTGAACGCAGGCTTTAGTGCTGACTTTAAACAAGTCGTGACCAGCCCTGATGGCGATGTTGTCATGGAAGGCGAGGGCACGGTAGAGATTGCACGCCCAAGCTTATTCCGTTGGGAAACCACTTTCCCTGATGAAAACTTGTTGGTATCTGATGGCCAAAGCTTGTGGTACTACAGCCCCTTCATCGAGCAAGTAAGCATTTATTGGCAAGAGCAAGCGACATCACAAACACCTTTTGTTTTGCTTACACGCAACCAAGAAAGCGATTGGGATAACTACAATGTGGCGCAAACAGGTAATCAATTTACGCTAACGCCAACCGCGGTCGATTCAAATCAGGGTGACTTCCAGATTAATATCACTGAAAAGGGCATTGTTCAGGGCTTTAATGTGATTGAACAAGATGGCCAAAAAGGTGAGTTTACCTTTAGCAATGTTGACTTAGGTAAACCAGCAGCAGACCGCTTTACTTTTGTGGCGCCGGAAGGTGTCGAGGTCGACGACCAAAGAAACTGATCTAAACAAGCAGATCGTTTGGTAGTACGTCGATAGGCATTAATGCCATCAACGAATCAAGAGATTGCAATTGAGTAATTACAGCTTAGATTTTGCAGGGGACGAAGATTTTCGTCCCCTTGCTGCTCGTATGAGACCTGAAACTGTCGAACAGTACATCGGTCAGCAGCATATATTGGGCCCAGGGAAACCCCTTCGCAGAGCATTGGAAGCGGGCCATATCCACTCCATGATTCTATGGGGGCCTCCGGGCACCGGTAAAACGACACTCGCAGAAGTGGCAGCAAACTATGCCAATGCTGAAGTTGAGCGCGTATCAGCGGTAACATCGGGTGTGAAAGACATTCGTATCGCCATTGAGAAAGCGCGAGAAAACAAACAAGCAGGGCGCAGAACAATCCTGTTTGTGGATGAGGTCCATCGCTTCAACAAAAGTCAGCAAGATGCCTTTCTACCTCATATTGAAGATGGCACGGTCACCTTTATTGGCGCGACCACAGAAAATCCTTCTTTTGAATTGAACAACGCTTTGTTGTCACGTGCGCGTGTCTACAAGCTAACTTCTCTAAATACTGACGACATCTCCCTTGTTATTCGCCAAGCGGTTGAAGACAAGCAGCGCGGATTAGGTGATGTGCCAGCCGACTTTGCTGACAACGTTTTGGATCGTTTAGCTGAGCTAGTGAACGGTGATGCACGTATGTCGCTCAACTATCTTGAGTTGCTGTATGACATGGCAGAAGACAACGATAAAGGCGAGAAAGCGATCACCTTGCAGTTGTTGGCTGAGGTCGCTGGTGAAAAAGTCGCTCGCTTTGATAACAAGGGCGATATTTGGTACGACCTAATATCTGCCGTTCATAAATCGATTCGTGGTTCAAACCCTGATGCCGCGTTGTATTGGTCGGCAAGAATGATCGCGGCGGGTTGCGACCCTCTGTATATCGTTAGACGCTTACTGGCGATTGCTTCTGAAGATATTGGTAATGCTGATCCTCGTGCTATGCAGGTTGCGATGTCGGCTTGGGATTGCTTTACGCGTATTGGCCCTGCGGAAGGTGAGCGTGCGATTGCACAGGCGGTAGTCTATCTCGCGTGTGCACCAAAGAGTAATGCCGTTTATACCGCTTGGAAGCAAGCCTTAACGGACGCACACAACCTACCGGAATATGAAGTGCCTCATCATTTACGAAATGCACCAACAACTTTGATGAAGGACATGGGCTACGGGCAAGAATACCGTTATGCTCATGACGAACCTGGTGCCTACGCGGCTGGCGAAAAATATCTGCCACCTGAAATGGGAGAGAAGCAATACTATTTCCCAACAAAACGAGGCTTAGAAACCAAAATTGGCGAGAAGCTAGATTATCTGGCGGATTTGGACGCAAAAAGCCCACAAAAACGCTATGAAAAGTAGTCTTTTTTGGATATCGTTACCTAGTCATAAAATTTCAATTAAATCGTTATAAATTGGTCGAAATAGCACCAGTTTTAGGGGTTTAGCAGTGATTCAGTAGCAAACTACTGAATATTCAAATAACTAAAGCATAGGATTAGCAATGCTGGATTCTAAATTACTTCGAGCTGAGCTGGATGAAACAGCGGCAAAATTAGCACGTCGAGGCTTCACCCTTGATGTAGAGACAATTCGTGAACTTGAAGAAAAACGTAAGTCCCTTCAGATGAAAACTGAAGAGCTACAAGCGTTACGTAACTCTCGATCGAAGTCCATTGGTCAAGCGAAAGCAAAAGGCGACCATGAAGAAGCTGAGCGTATCCTTGCAGAAGTAGGCAACTTAGGCGCAGAACTAGACCAAGCTAAAGTAGCATTGGCTGATCTTCAATCTGAGCTAGAAACGATCACAATGTCTATTCCTAACCTACCTGATGCAGAAGTGCCAGATGGTAAAGATGAAGACGACAACGTAGAAGTTTCTCGTTGGGGTCAACCTAAGACTTACGACTTTGAAGTGAAAGATCATGTAGATCTTGGCGAAATGTCTGGCGGTCTTGATTTTGCTAGCGCAGTTAAAATCTCTGGTTCTCGTTTCATCGTGATGAAAGGTAAATTTGCACGTCTACACCGTGCAATTGCTCAGTTCATGCTGGATCTTCACACTGATGAGCACGGCTACACAGAAATGTACGTACCGTACCTAGTGAACCACGATAGCCTTTACGGTACTGGTCAACTTCCTAAGTTCGGTGAAGACTTGTTCCACACAAGCCCACTAACTGAGCAAGTAAGTGACGTACCTCTTAAGACGCTATCGCTTATCCCTACTGCAGAAGTACCGGTAACGAACATGGTTCGTGACACTATTACTGATGAAGCTGAACTGCCACTTAAGATGACAGCTCACACGCCATGTTTCCGTTCTGAAGCGGGTTCTTACGGTCGTGACACTCGTGGTCTTATCCGTATGCACCAATTCGACAAAGTTGAATTAGTACAAATCACTAAACCAGAAGACTCAATGGCAGCGCTTGAAGAGCTAACTGGTCACGCTGAGAAAGTACTTCAACTTCTAGAGCTTCCTTACCGTAAAGTGATTCTATGTACGGGTGACATGGGCTTCGGTTCTGCGAAAACTTACGACTTAGAAGTATGGGTTCCAGCACAAGAGACTTACCGTGAGATTTCTTCTTGCTCAAACATGTGGGATTTCCAAGCGCGTCGTATGCAAGCTCGTTTCCGTCGTAAAGGCGAGAAGAAACCTGAGCTTGTACACACACTAAACGGTTCTGGTCTTGCTGTTGGTCGTACTATGGTTGCGATTCTTGAGAATAACCAAGAAGCTGACGGCCGCATTGCTATCCCAGCAGTACTTCAACCATACATGGGCGGCGTAACGCACATCGGTTAATCGTTCGACGATTTAGTGAGTTCATAAATTATTGAAAACCCAGCTTATTGGCTGGGTTTTTTATTATCTGAAAAATATATTGGTGTGTTCTTTGACTACTTTTACCTAAATATTATTACCAAAAAGTAATAGTGTTTTATTATTTTTGTATATTATTACTTAATTGTAATTTGGCTATAATGTCCTCTTACCGCGGTAGGTAAAGATTTTCTCGTTTATGTACAGAGGAGGGCTTATGGCCGTAGGATGGGCTGGAGACGATAGTGTCAGCCAGCAAATACAAAATACCATTGATGATGAGATCTCTCGTGTAAGAGGAAACCTTCGAGGTGGTGAGAGCTTACTTTATTGTGATGAATGCGGTGATGAGATACCAGAACAAAGACGTCTTGCGATCAAAGGCGTTCGTTTGTGTATCGAATGTCAGTCAATATTAGAGCATGACGCACATCGACATTCATTGTTTAACCGTCGAGCAAGTAAAGATAGCCAATTACGTTAAACTGACGGTTACCTTCAAAACAGTAATGGCCTTACTTTTATGTAAGGCCTTTAAGCTTAATTAAGTGATTTATTATTGAAGATATATAGAAATAATCATCGCTCTTGTTCAGAACAATAAGCGCATTATTTAATGACTATTTAAAGCAATGAGCATTTTGTAATGCAGTGTCGATAGCAGCGACCAATTGCTCAATATGTTGTGGTTCGCTAATAAACGGAGGCATCATATAAATTAACCTTCCGAACGGACGAATCCAAACACCTTGCTCAACAAAATGAGCTTGAATGGTTTCCATATCGATAGGTGTGTGCGTTTCAACAACGCCAATCGCACCTAGCCAGCGTACGTCTTTTACAAGATCATGCTCTCGTAAAGGTGGCAGTAATTCAGAGAAGAGCTGTCCGATCTGTTGAGTCTGATTTTGCCAATCGCCTCGCTCTATGATCGACAAGCTTGCCGCACCGACTGCGCAAGCCAATGGGTTCCCCATGAAGGTTGGTCCGTGCATAAAGCAGCCCGCTTCACCGCCACATACTGTGTCTGCGACTTCTTTACTGGCAAGTGTTGCTGACAGTGTCATATAGCCGCCAGTTAAAGCCTTGCCTACGCATAAAATATCCGGTTGAACATCGGCATGCTCACAGGCGAACAATTTCCCTGTGCGGCCAAATCCGGTCGCAATCTCATCCAATATCAGCAATACGTTGAATTCATCACACAGTAATCGAACCTGTTTTAGGAACTCAGGGTGGTAGATGCGCATACCGCCAGCGCCTTGAACAATTGGCTCTAGAATAACGGCAGCGATTTCTTCATGGTGTGCGGTCAACTTTTCGCGAAAGCTATCAATGTCTTTGGCGTCCCACTTATCCCAAAAGCCAGTTTTTGGTGAATCAGCGAAAATGTGTTCCGGCAGAAAACCTTTATAGAGGCTGTGCATCGAGTTATCAGGGTCGGTAACCGACATCGCAGCAAAGGTATCACCGTGGTAGCCATCTCTGAGCGTGAGGAACTTCGAACGAGGTTGCCCTTTGGCATGCCAGTATTGAAGAGCCATCTTGAGGCTAACCTCTACGGCTACTGACCCTGAATCGGCCAAAAATACATGTTCGAGATTATCTGGCGCGAGATTCAAAAGCTTTTTACACAAATCGATAGCAGGCTGGTGGGTGATACCGCCAAACATAACGTGTGAAACTTTATCGATTTGACTGTGAGCTGCAGCATTTAGCTCAGGGTGATTGTAGCCGTGGATGGTTGACCACCAAGATGACATACCATCAATAATTCGTTTTCTGCCTTCTAATTCTAGGTAAACACCGTCTGCGTTGGTGACTGGATAGCAGGTCAGAGGTGTTAACGTTGATGTGTAGGGATGCCAGATATGCTGGCGATCAAAGGCGAGATCCATAGTAACTTCCATTCTTGGTGTGATTAAAAAATAACCAGATGTAAACTTTTGATATTATCAATGTGTTGACAGTCTAAAGCTTGTCGGTAGACTAGCCAAGCATAAATGCAAACTCTAGACGCAGAGTTGTAACATCAAAAAAATAAAAAAAAGGATCGACACGTGGAAGTTCGTCATGACTGGACAGTTGCTGAAGTAACAGCGCTGCTTGAAAAACCGTTTATGGATTTAATGTTTGAAGCTCAAGTCGTTCATAGACAGTACCAAGAGCACAACCACGTGCAGGTGAGTACGCTTTTATCGATAAAGACAGGTGCTTGCCCTGAAGATTGCAAGTACTGCCCTCAAAGTGCTCACTACCGAACGGATGTCGACAAAGAACGCTTAATGGAAGTCGAGCGTGTTTTGGATGCGGCGCAAAAAGCCAAGAATGCGGGCTCAACTCGTTTCTGCATGGGCGCAGCATGGAAAAACCCGAAAGAGCGTGACATGCCTCACCTGACTGACATGATCAAAGGTGTGAAAGGTATGGGCTTAGAAACTTGTATGACACTGGGCATGTTAACGCCAGATCAAGCGGGTGAATTAGCAGACGCAGGCTTGGACTACTACAACCACAACCTTGATACGTCACCTGAATTCTACGGCAGCATCATTACCACTCGTACTTACCAAGATCGTTTAGATACCTTATCTCATGTACGTGATGCAGGAATGAAGATCTGTTCTGGTGGCATCATAGGTATGGGCGAAAGCACCAATGAC
The DNA here is from genome assembly GCF_002875705.1 of Vibrio sp. 10N.261.45.E2. Lineage (GTDB taxonomy): Bacteria > Pseudomonadota > Gammaproteobacteria > Enterobacterales > Vibrionaceae > Vibrio. Next base: position 80,589 of record NZ_MCZZ01000109.1, on the reverse strand, counting down.
CGTGCAGGCCTACTTGTAGAGCTAGCGAACCTTCCTGTCCATCCTGAAAGTGTGCCAATCAACATGCTTGTGAAAGTGAAAGGCACACCAATGGAAAATGTTGATGATGTTGAGTCTTTTGATTTCATTAAATTGATTGCGATTGCTCGTATCATGATGCCTAAATCTGCAGTTCGTTTATCTGCAGGTCGCGAGAACATGAACGAACAGATGCAAGCGATGTGTTTCATGGCGGGTGCAAACTCTATCTTTTACGGTTGTAAGCTACTGACTACGCCAAACCCTGACGAAGACACAGACATGCAGCTATTCAAAAAGTTGGGGATCAACAGCCAACAAGTGGCTCAAAAGCCTGACGAAATTCAAGAAAACGAACTGTTAGATCAAGTGGTGGAGCGCGTCGCGGCTCGCCCTACGAAAGATGACATGTTCTACGATGCCACTGTTTAAATCTCGAATCAAAAGTGCCCTTGCTCATCGTCGCGAGCAAGGGTTAACTCGCCAACTCAAGGTACTTGAAAACAGCAATGGTCCTTTGCTCACTAGCGAAGGTTCTAACTTCATCAACTTTTCGAGCAATGATTACTTAGGCTTGGCGAACGATCCTGAATTGGTCGATGCATGGCAAACAGGGCTTTCCCAATATGGCGCCGGAAGTGCAGCATCGCCATTGGTTACGGGCTTTAGCCCTGCCCACCGAAATTTAGAGGTTCAGCTGTGTGAATGGCTTGGCTTCGAACGTGCCATTCTCTTTAGCTCTGGTTTCAGTGCTAATCAAGCCTTGTTGTTTTCTCTGCTCGAAAAAGATGACTCTTTGTTGCAAGACAAACTTAACCATGCCTCTTTAATGGAAGCTGGGATGCATTCACCTGCAACCATGAAACGCTTTAAGCATAACGACACGCCACATCTCGAGTCGCTATTAAGTCGCTCCCCACAGTCACTGGTCGTGACGGAAGGCGTGTTCAGCATGGATGGCGACCAAGCGCCCCTCAATCAAATATCTAACTTGACCAATCAATACGACAGTTGGCTCGCCGTTGATGATGCCCACGGTATTGGTGTATTGGGTGATAAAGGGGCAGGGAGCTGCAGTGCCGCGCAAATAACGCCTGATATCTTGGTGGTGACCTTTGGTAAAGCATTTGGCCTATCTGGTGCTGCGGTTTTGTGTTCAGCAGAGGTAGGCGACTACTTAACTCAGTTTGCTCGTCATCATGTGTATTCAACAGCAATGCCACCCTCGCAGGCAGTGGCTTTGTCTCATGCATGCCAGATGATTCAAACTCAAGAGTGGCGACGTGAGAAACTAACCGATTTAGGCGCTCTCTATGCAGAGCAAATGAACGGGATAAAAGGTTTTGTTGATACCCAAACACCAATTAAGCCATTTGTAGTAGGTGAAGCACAAGCTGCGTTATCTATTGCAGAAGAGTTGAAGCGTAATCAGCTATGGGTTACAGCGATAAGACCACCAACCGTGCCTGTTGGGACCGCTCGCTTACGAGTGACGTTAACCGCTAATCACACTCAAAATCAGGTTCTTCAGTTAACCAGTTCGCTGCAACAAGCGATTGAATCCAGCTTAGCATTAAGGAAAGAGGCTCAGTAAATGTCACAAGAAGCAGTAGTGCATCATTACGTAGGCCAAGACAAAAGTGCAATTGCCGAAGCTTTTGGTAAAGCGGCAACCACCTATGATAAACACGCCGAGTTTCAGCGTGATGTTGGCCACCGGTTACTAGATAAGCTGCCGAGCGATCTATTTGGTCTAAAGGTTCTCGATTTGGGCTGTGGGACCGGCTACTTTTCTGAGCAGTTAGTCAAACGTGGCGCTAACGTCACATGTGCGGATCTCTCGATTGGAATGCTTGAGAAGTCCAAGCAACGTTGCGGCTCAGCAGTCTCTTTATATCAACAAGCCGATGCCGAACAATTGCCATTTGAAAATGGAAGTTTTGATGTTGTATTTTCTAGCCTTGCGTTGCAATGGTGTGATGATTTGTCGTTGCCTTTGAGAGAGATGAAGCGTGTTACGGCGGTTGGTGGGCGTGTTATTTTCTCAACTTTGCTTGATGGGTCACTGTTTGAGTTGAAAAAGTCATGGTCCAAAATTGACGCACATCAACACGTTAACCATTTTATTACAATCAATCAGGTAAAAATTGCGTTAGCGCAATCTAGCTGTAAGGTTCATCAACTAGACTTGCCCACCATCACCGTTTGGTACGACACTGCGTTTGAACTGATGCGCGACCTTAAAGGCATCGGCGCTAATCACGTAAGTGGTCGCTCACAAGGTTTGACAAGTCGACGCATGCTGCAGCTTGTTGAACGGGAATATCGAGAGTTTAAAAACCATCAAGGTTTCTTGCCAGCAACATATCAAGTTTGTTTAGGGGTTATTCAATTATGATTGATGCATTATTTATTGCAGGTACGGATACCGAAGTGGGAAAAACTGTGGTTTCAAAAGCGATTCTTCAAGCTTTGGCTGCACAAGATTTATCGACAATTGGTTACAAACCAGTTGCTGCAGGGTGTGAGAAATACCCTGAAGGTTTACGTAATAGCGATGCTCTGCATCTTCAAGAAGCCGCGACACAAGATATTGCTTACGAGAACGTAAACCCGTACGCACTGTTGCTACCGTCATCACCTCATATCGCGGCAAAGCACGACGGTGTTGTGATTGATGAAGCGGTGTTATCAGCGAAGTTAGAAGAGCATAAGCAAAACTCTGATATCGTATTAGTGGAAGGCGCTGGTGGTTGGCGTGTCCCTGTTTCTGACGACGAATACCTGTCTAGTTGGGTTAAGAAAGAACAACTTCCGGTTGTGCTGACAGTGGGTATTAAGCTGGGTTGTTTGAGCCACGCTCTATTAACGGCAGAAGCGATCCGAGCAGATGGTCTAAACCTAGTAGGTTGGGTAGCAAACCGTATCAATCCAGGTACTGAGCACTATGCAGATATTATTGCGATGCTTGAAGATAAGCTAGGTGCACCAAAGCTAGGAGAAATCCCTTACGTGCCGAAAGCCAAGTCTAAGAACATTGGTAAGTACATTAATGTACAGCCATTGCTTGATCTTTAAGTTTCAAGTTATGCGTTAAACAAGAAAAGGGCTGCGATTGCAGCCCTTTTGCTATGTTAAGCCATTGGCCATTAGTTTATAAATAATTAGCCTTTTAATCTAACAAGCTCAGGATCAATGTTCTTTTGTCAGTCCCATTAGTGCTTGCTGTGTTTCAGTCATTTTTGTCTGTGCCGTTTGCGGTGTTAGGGTTCCGATCTGCTTTTTCGCTTCTTCTTCAGTAATCCCTAGGTGACAGCACAGTAAATCGATAGCCATTTGAGTGTTAGTACCTTCAACCATGATTCTTCCCTTTTTGTACATGGACCAGCCCATAAATCATCTGATGTCACTGTAAACGGATTGTTATTTCGACACCATACGACTTAGGTCTAATAGGATAGGCTTAATTCGGATATGGTCTCGTAATCAAATGTTGCAATTTAATGCTTAACCTTGTTTTCTTAATCTAAGACTATATGTATAAGTAAGTATAAGTCTTCAAGGTTGGAATCTATTGCTGTCTGCCTTGTCCATAACAATAAGTTTTATAAAAACAGCTTTCATGCGGAGATAAGTAATGAAGCGAGTAATGTTGTTCCTTGCAACCAACCTAGCGGTTGTATTGGTACTAAGTGTTGTTCTTAATATTGTATACGCAGTCACAGGTATGCAACCCGGTAGCCTCTCAGGCTTATTGGTGATGGCTGCGGTATTTGGTTTTGGCGGCTCATTCATTTCATTAATGATGTCAAAGAAAATGGCGCTACGTTCAGTAGGCGGCATGGTCATTGAAAGCCCACGTAACGAAACAGAACATTGGTTGATGGAAACGGTAAGCCGTCAAGCTCAACAAGTTGGTATTGGTATGCCAACAGTGGCGATCTACGATTCGCCAGACATCAACGCATTTGCAACGGGCGCTAAGCGTGATGATTCATTGGTCGCAGTATCAACGGGTCTTCTGCACAGTATGACGCGTGACGAAGCTGAAGCGGTATTAGCTCACGAAGTTAGCCACATCGCGAATGGTGACATGGTGACCATGACTCTAATGCAGGGTGTTGTGAACACGTTCGTTATCTTCCTATCTCGTTTTATCGCCAACATTGTTGCGTCGAATGACAATGAGGAAGAAGGTGGCAGCAACATGATGGTGTACTTCGGTGTGTCTATGGTGCTGGAGTTGGTGTTTGGTTTCTTGGCAAGCTTCATTACGATGTGGTACAGCCGTCATCGTGAATTCCATGCCGATGCAGGTGCTGCGCACTTGGTAGGTAAAGAGAAGATGATTGCAGCGCTAGAGCGTCTAAAAGTGAGCCACGAGCCACAACTAGAAGGTTCTATGATGGCGTTTGGCATTAACGGTAAGAAATCTCTTACTGAACTACTAATGAGCCACCCACCGCTAGATAAGCGTATTGCTTCTCTACGTAACATGTAATATCTAGCATAAGCTGCTGTCGTTAAGCGGCAATATGTATTCTAAAGGCTTCCTTCGGGCGGCCTTTTTTGATCTTAGCGTTCAAGGATGTTTTTCTAATGTGATTTGCAGTATCTGAATGGGGGAGGAGAGTAGGAGAAGTCAGATTTGAATCATTGCTGTTGCTTTGCTTGGAGTATCGTTCGGGACCTTTGTTCTACGCAATAAAAAGGCTTCCACATGGGAAGCCTTAGTCTATTCTGAGATTCGAAATTCGAATCTTACAGCTTGTCAGTTAGCTCAATTGCTTGACCGATGTAGTTCGCTGGAGTCATCTCTTTTAGGCGAATTTTCTCGTCTTCAGGGATTTCTAGACCGTCGATGAATGCACGCATGCCTTCGCCATCTACACGCTTACCACGAGTTAGCTCTTTAAGCTTCTCGTATGGCTTCTCGATGCCGTAACGACGCATTACTGTTTGTACTGGTTCAGCTAGAACTTCCCAGTTCTTGTCTAGCTCAGCAAGTAGCGCTTCACGGTTAACTTCTAGCTTGCTAATGCCTTTCAGAGTTGAAGTGTATGCAATGATTGCGTAGCCAACACCAACACCTAGGTTACGAAGAACCGTAGAGTCAGTTAGGTCACGTTGCCAGCGAGAAACTGGAAGTTTTTGTGCAAGGTGGCTAAATACTGCGTTAGCTAGACCAAGGTTGCCTTCAGAGTTTTCGAAGTCAATTGGGTTAACTTTATGCGGCATTGTAGAAGAACCGATTTCGCCAGCAATAGTCTTCTGCTTGAAGTGACCAAGAGCGATGTAGCCCCATACGTCACGGTCGAAGTCTAGAAGGATTGTGTTGAAACGTGCAACTGCATCAAATAGCTCAGCGATGTAATCGTGAGGTTCGATTTGAGTTGTGTAAGGGTTCCAAGTTACGCCAAGAGATTCAGTGATGAACTCTTCAGAGAATTGGTGCCATTCAACTTCAGGGTATGCAGAAAGGTGAGCGTTGTAGTTACCTACAGCGCCGTTGATTTTCGCTAGGATTTCAACGCTTTCGATTTGCTTGTATTGACGTTCCATACGGTACGCAACGTTAGCCATTTCTTTACCCATAGTAGAAGGAGAAGCTGGCTGACCGTGTGTACGAGAAAGAAGAGGAATATCACGGTATTCGTTCGCAAGTGCTTTGATAGCATCGATTACGTTACGAATTTCTGGAAGAATCACTGTATCACGAGCTTCTTTAAGCATAAGCGCGTGAGATGTGTTGTTGATGTCTTCAGAAGTACATGCAAAGTGAATGAATTCGTTAACTGCGTGAAGCTCAGGAACGCCAGCAACTTTCTCTTTCAAGAAGTACTCAACCGCTTTTACGTCGTGGTTTGTTGTGCGCTCAATCTCTTTGATACGCAGAGCGTCTTCTTCGCTGAAGTTAGCGGCTAGTTCATCAAGAAACTGGTTAGCTTCTGCACTGAACGCTGGTACTTCTTTGATTGCATCAGTTGCTGCAAGCTTTTGTAACCAACGAATTTCAACGATAGAGCGGTACTTTAGTAGTCCAAACTCACTAAAGATGCTGCGCAATGCAATAGTCTTACTTCCGTAACGGCCGTCTACTGGTGAAACAGCAGTCAATGCTGACAGTTCCATGGTGTTCTCCTGAATTGAGTTTTCTAAATTTTGAGAGGTTTATACCAGTAACAATCTCAATTGTCACGCATATTGCGCAATCGTTTGCGTGAGAGTTGTGTTGATACAAAAAACAAGCTCGCGACAAGGCGCGAGCTAATAAATTACATTCGAGCTAGTAGGATTTGAGCCTGCTCGATCATCTTCTTACGGCCGAAGATAAGGTGGCGACGTTTGCCGCCAACTTGACGCCATAGCACAGCGCTTCGAATTCCCGATAGAAGCAGTGCGCGAACCTTATGTTGGCTCGATGTCTGTTGAAGTACAGACGGTGTACCAGAAACCTGAATGCGTGGGCCGATAGGGCTGACGACATCAAGGTAGATACTTGCAAGGTTGCTGATCATTTGCTCGTCAAACAGATCAAAGTGTTCAGTTTGGCGTTCTGCAGTTTGAATGCGGTCGCCAAGCTGAGACATAGAGTCGTTGCGAGAAGATAGCTTACGCTCAAGCGCCATCAAGCTGATGATGTAACGCGTGATATCGCTACCTGCTGGAGTACTATCGATACCTTTTACTAAGCACTCAAGGCCAAGCTTTAGGTTCGCTTCACGTCCAAATACGCCCACGGTATTCGATGGATTGGTATTTAAAATGGCACTGAGTGAAGCTTCGAAGGCATCTTTATCACAATGGCCGTCTTTCGCTACTTGTTGAACCAAAGCCACAGCTTGGCAAATTCCGGCGAAAGCAATAGTACGGTCATAAAGTGTATTAGCCACGTAGTAACTCCTAGTTGTCTTCTATCGTTTGTCGTTTGATTGATTAGATGCGCTTTTCGATGATACCACCACCAAGACATACTTCGCCTTGGTAGAACACTGCAGATTGACCTGGGGTCACAGCGATTTGTGGGTCATCAAAAATAACCTTAATGTTCTCATCATCAATTGGGATGATTGTACAAGGAATATCTGTTTGACGGTAACGTGTTTTTACCGTGCATGTCATAACTTCAGTAATTGGTGTGCGATTTACCCAATGAAGTTGAGAAGCGATCAAACCTTCTGATTTCAGAAGAGGGTGGTCTTTACCTTGTACTGCGATAAGTACATTACGCTTAAGGTCTTTTTCACCAACAAACCATGGTTCTTCATTACCGCCGCCGCCTTTGGTGCCGCCGATATGTAGGCCTTTACGTTGACCTAGTGTGTGGTACATCAAGCCTTGGTGTTGACCAATCACTTGGCCTTCTGGCGTCTCGATGTTACCCGGTTGTGCTGGTAGGTATTTGCCTAGGAACTCAGTGAATTTACGCTCACCAATAAAGCAGATACCTGTAGAGTCTTTTTTCTTCGCTGTGATCAAGTCTTGCTCTTCAGCAATGCGTCGAACTTCAGGCTTCTCTAGTTCGCCAACAGGGAATAGGCTGCGTGCTACTTGATCTGAGCTTAACGTGTATAGGAAATAGCTCTGGTCTTTGTTGCTGTCTAGGCCACGTAGCATTTCTGGTTTAACGCCAGCATCTAGCTCTTCTTGAGTTGGGAAAGTACGACGAACGTAGTGACCCATCGCGATGTAGTCCGCGTCTAGTACTTCATCAGCAAACTCTAAGAATGCTTTGAATTTGATTTCTTTGTTACAAAGGATATCTGGGTTAGGCGTACGGCCTGCTTTGTATTCTTCAAGGAAGTATTCAAATACGTTGTCCCAGTATTCTGCAGCAAAGTTAATGGTGTGAAGGTGGATACCTAGTTTGTCACATACCGCTTGAGCATCAGCAAGATCTTCAGCTGCCGTGCAGTATTCTTCGTTATCGTCTTCTTCCCAGTTTTTCATGAAAAGGCCTTCTACCTGATAGCCTTGTTGCTGAAGAAGATACGCCGATACTGACGAATCTACACCGCCGGACATACCGACAATTACTTTCTTTTCGCTGTTTCCAGAGCTGATATCTGACATGTCTAAACACCGTTACTATTACTTGGTCGCAGATTCTAACAGAAAGAGAAACGCCGTGACAGATCCGAGACCGGAATCACAGTTTCATTTGCACAAATAGTGCGCTGACTTTGTTAGATAATCGCATGAGAGCGAGGTGAGTCGCTAGGATGTCAGAAGTATATGTGGCATAGTCGCTCGAAATCCAAGACCTGAGATAAAAAAATGTCTGAACAAAATGAATTTATGCAAGAAGAAGAACTGATTGAGATCATCGAGAACCAGCTTGAAGATGGCGAACCAGTGAAAGTGAAAGAGACGCTAATGCGTTTAATGATGACAGGTACTCCTCGCGAAGAGGCCATTGCAGCGATGGCATGTGCATTGGCAATTGAAGTATTTGACGTGATGAAAAACGGCGCGGAGTTTAATCAAAAACGTTACGCCGAGCATTTAGGCATGCTGCCTGATTTAAGCTTTATGGAAGGCGAATAAAAAAAACCTTTAGCAAACGTTTGCTATAGTTTGAGAGATTGCCGCGTTAAATATAGCGCGGTAGAATCCGCCACCTATTTCCCCTTGACTTAGACTAGCCCTATGAAATTCCCTGGACAACGTAAATCAAAGCACTACTTTCCGGTTCACGCTCGTGATCCTTTAGTGAGCCAAGCTCAAAGCAGCAAAAGAATGTCACGCACTCATATTATCGGTATCGACCAAACTTTGGTGGATATTGAAGCTAAGGTGAGTACTGATCTTATTGAGAAGTATGGTTTGAGCAAGGGACATTCACTGGTTATTGGTGATGAAGCCGCTGAATCTTTATATCAAGAATTAAAAGATCAGTGCCTGATTACCAATGAATACGCTGGTGGCACAATTGGTAACACATTACACAACTATTCAGTACTGGCTGATGACCGTTCAACACTGTTAGGTGTAATGAGCCAAGATATTAAGATTGGTAGCTACGGTTACCGCTATTTATGTAATACATCAAGCAGAATGGATCTGAACCATTTACAAGGGGTAGATGGCGCAATTGGTCGCTGCTTTGCATTAATTACAGAAGATGGTGAACGTACTTTCGCAATTAGCGAAGGACAAATGAACCAATTAAAACCAGAAAGCATTCCTGAAAAAATCTTCAAAAGTGCTTCTGCTTTAGTATTAACGGCTTATTTAGTTCGTTGTAAGCCTGGCGATCCTATGCCAGAAGCAACAATGAAAGCGATCGAATACGCGAAGAAATACGACGTACCCGTTGTTTTAACCCTTGGTACTAAATTCGTTATTCAAGACGATCCAGAATTCTGGAAAGACTTCTTAGAGCAACACGTAACGGTTGTTGCAATGAATGAAGACGAAGCTGAAGCATTAACGGGTGAAAGCGATCCTCTTGCTGCATCAGATAAAGCACTAGAGTGGGTAGACCTTGTTCTATGTACAGCCGGCCCTGTTGGCCTATTCATGGCTGGCTACACGGAAGATGCAGCTAAGCGTGAAACGTCACTGCCTTTACTTCCAGGTTCAATTGCTGAATTCAACCGTTTTGAATTTAGTCGTCCTGCCCATAAAGAGTTATGTGAAAACCCAACTAAAGTGTACTCGCACATTGCGCCATACATGGGTGGTCCAGAAAAGATCAAAAACACCAATGGTGCAGGTGATGCTGCGTTATCAGCTTTATTACATGATATGGCTGCTAATAAGTACCACAAAGAAAACGTGCCAAATTCAAGTAAGCACCAGCATTCATTCTTGACGTATTCTTCATTCTCACAAGTTTGTAAATATTCAAACCGTGCTAGCTATGAAGTGTTAGTTCAACACTCTCCACGTTTATCTCGCGGCCTTCCTGAAAGAGAAGATAGCCTAGAAGAAGCGTACTGGGAAAGATAAGCGACTTTCTTTAATCAGTAGTACTGTCAGTTTTAGCTTGTTTCTAATACTGATGGTATAAATATAAAAAAGGCTCCGAAAGGAGCCTTTTTTGTTTCTGAATATATTGAAGTCGTAAATAATACTTTGGTCGACTTAAATATTAATTCTATTGCTTAGCGTGTAATTGATTACTCGCCAAGTAAACTAAATGTTTAGATAGCAAACTCTTCTAGAGATTTACCAGCATCTAGCTGTTCTTGGATAGCTGAAGGCGTACGGCCTTGACCTGTCCAAGTCTTCTCGTCGCCGTTTGCGTCTACGTATTTGTATTTCGCTGGGCGAGGAGCGCGTTTAGCTTTTGTTGTTTTAGATTTTGCTTCACCAGAAAGTGCAGCAATAAGATCGGCAACATCAATTCCGTCTTTTGCAATTTGTTCAGCAATAGCAGAAAGTTTCGCTTCTTGCTCAGCTTTAGCAGCACGTTCTTCAGCTTCAGACTCTTGACGCTCTTGTACAACAATGGTCAGCTTGTCTAGTGCTTCTTCAAGTTGCTCAAGAGTTAATTCACGTGAGAACGCACGAAGGCTGCGGATATTTAATAGAGTTTTTGTTAATTCAGACATGATATTTTCCATCAAGGTAAACTAAATAATCCTCCTAATAATAAACAGAGCCTAGGAATAAAACAAATAGTATTTCTTCTATTACATATTTAAATATAAAAGTGAGATGAATGGTTGAAAATTCACAGCTCTATTTCTATCGAATTTATAATAATTATTAAAATTATCTTAAAAACGGATATGTGACTGGTGGAGTAGTTAACTTATGTGGACTATTCTTCTACTGATTAGTTCATTAACAAAAAGCTACGTTTTCTCGGAATGATATGTTGCATTGTTGCTCTTGATGAGTACAATTGCGGCTACCTGATGCGAGGCTTTGGTTAATTTGTTGTTAAACTCTGGTTTACACGGTTAATAATGTTATCGCACGTAGAGGTGCAATTATAAAAAGTAACTTCCGTTGGGGTGATGCCAATGAACGGGAATGAAAGGTGTAATTGCCGAAGTAAATTGTATATCTAAGCAATTTGCTGGGGTTGTGCTCAATAGGTACAACACTGCCATAGTCTTAATTTTAAACTATGGAGCGCTACTGTAGGGTTGGGTGAAGTGTTCACTTCCCTTTCGCTTAGTTCAACATGAGCTTGGTCAGTCGTATCAAGTTTGTCTGCAGTAGATCTCTAGCCAAATAAAAAACTGGTTTTTGAAGATCATGAATTTAATAGATTTTGCAACATCACCTTTATCTTTGCTTCCGCCTCTTGTGGCTTTAAGTCTTGCTATTGTTACCCGCCGTGTATTGGTTTCTTTGGGTGTCGGTATCATCATGGGTGCGATTCTACTTGCTGACTACTCTGTAGTTAATGCAGCGAGTTACGTGTTTACTAAAGCATCTGGTGTTTTCATCGAAGATGGCGGCATTAACACTTGGAACATGAGCATCATTGCATTCCTAATCATTCTTGGAATGACTACTGCACTACTAACGCTGTCTGGTGGTACTCGTGCATTTGCTGAATGGGCACAGTCTCGCGTTAAGAGCAAACGTGGTTCAAAACTACTTGCTGCTTTCTTAGGTGTATTCATCTTTGTTGATGACTACTTTAACAGCCTAGCGGTTGGTGCTATCTCTCGCCCTGTAACAGACCGTTTCTACGTATCTCGCGCTAAGCTTGCTTATATCCTAGATTCAACGGCTGCTCCTATGTGTGTGATTATGCCTGCTTCTAGCTGGGGTGCTTACATCATCACTATCATTGGCGGCATCTTAGTGACACACGGTGTGACAGAGTATTCTGCACTGGGTGCTTACGTTCGTCTTATCCCAATGAACTTCTACGCTGTGTTCGCACTACTAATGGTGTTTGCTGTGGCATGGTTCGGCCTAGATGTTGGTAAAATGCGTGAGCATGAGATTGAAGCATCTCAAGGTCGTGGCTTTGAAGGCGACAACGATCAAAAGCAAGCGCACGATCTAAATGAAGAGCTAGACATCGAAGAGAGCGAAAATGGTTCTGTTTCTGATCTAGTTATGCCAATCGTATCGCTAATCGTAGCAACAGTTGCTGCAATGCTTTACACAGGGGGCCAAGCGCTTGCTGCTGATGGTGAAGCATTTAACCTTCTAGGTGCGTTTGAAAACACAGATGTAGGTAAGTCTCTTGTTTACGGTGGCATCATTGGCCTACTAGTTGCACTAGCGACGGTATTTAAGCAGAAGCTGTCTATGGCAGACATCGCAAGAACGATGTGGATTGGCGCAAGCTCTATGTTTGGCGCTATCCTGATTCTTGTGTTCGCTTGGACTATCGGTTCTGTAATCGGCGACATGAAAACAGGTTCTTACCTATCGTCTTTAGTAACAGGCAGCATTGATTACCACTGGCTACCCGTTATTTTGTTCCTTCTTGCTGGCGTTATGGCGTTCTCGACAGGTACATCTTGGGGTACGTTCGGTATTATGCTACCTATCGCGGGTGACATGGCTGCTGCATCTGACATCGCGCTAATTTTGCCGATGCTAAGTGCGGTTCTAGCGGGTGCTGTATTTGGTGACCACTGTTCTCCAATCTCAGACACAACGATTCTGTCTTCTACAGGTGCTCGTTGTAACCACATTGACCACGTATCGACTCAGCTTCCTTACGCGTTGTCTGTGGCGTTCGTATCGTGCATTGGTTTCATTACCCTAGGTATGACATCTTCAATTGGCATCGCATTTGGCGCAGCGTCTCTAACGTTTGTGGCTGTTTGTTTTGCATTGGCTTATTTCTCTCGCTGTAAAATGGCGACGTGCAAAAGCTAAAACCGAAAGTTAATCAGTAAACTATCAGGGAGGCGTTGGCCTCCCTTTTTTGTGCTTGTTAATTTAATTTTAAGTTTCGTGAAAAAAGTTCGAATAAATGGTTGAAAAAGGATCCCAGCTTAGTTAGTGTGGAGACAAGAAAGCAAACAACTGAAGAGCTTATAAGTATGCGTAAATTAGTAATGAACATTCATCACCATCATCACCCTATCTAGTCTTTCGGGGAGATTTACGTATACCCGGGAGCAAGAATTCTCCCGGAGGTTAAGTCAAAGAATTTAGATTTAAACCCTCGGGATGACAAAGTCTTCCGAGGGTTTTTTAGTTTTAGCGCTTTTAAATAATCAATAAATTCAAACATTTGCACAGGGATACAGCAATGCAGACACAACGCCTAAGAATCGCAATTCAAAAGAAAGGTCGCTTAAGTAAAGAGTGCCAAGACCTACTTAAAAAATGTGGTGTTAAATTTAACATCATGGGTGAGCGCCTAGTTGTTCATTCACTAAATATGCCAATCGACTTGTTATTAGTTCGTGATGATGACATCCCAGGTCTTATCATGGATGGTGTGGTTGACCTTGGTTTTATCGGTGAGAATGAACTGGAAGAAGTTCGCCTAGACCGTGTTGCTCTAAAAGAACCATCAGAGTTTCGCACACTACGCCGTCTAGACTTCGGTGGTTGCCGTCTTTCTATCGCTATCAACAAAGATGAAGAATACAACGGCCCACAAGACTTAGCGGGCAAACGCATCGCGACAACTTACCCACAACTACTGAAAGCCTACATGGATGAGCAGGGTGTTGAATTCAGCACTTGTATGCTAACAGGCTCGGTTGAAGTTGCTCCTCGCGCAGGCCTAGCAGACGCTATCGCAGATTTAGTTTCTACAGGTGCAACGCTAGAAGCAAACGGCCTAAAAGAAGCAGAAGCTATCTTCCAATCGAAAGCAACACTGATTCAACGTGTTGGTGAGTTCGACGCAGACAAAACCGCATTGATTGAAAAACTACTGACTCGTATGCAGGGTGTTCAGCAAGCGAAAGAGTCGAAGTACATCATGCTTCACGCGCCAACATCTCAGCTAGAGCAAATCAAAGCGCTACTGCCTGGTGCTGAAGATCCAACGGTTCTTCCACTATCAACAGACAAAGATAAAGTTGCTGTTCACCTAGTAAGTACAGAGAACTTGTTCTGGGAAACAATGGAGCAGCTGAAAGAGTTGGGTGCAAGCTCGATTCTAGTATTACCAATCGAAAAAATGATGGGGTAGTGACGATGAGAACCGTTGTTTGGCAAGCTTTAAGTGAATCACAGCAAGACTCGGTATTAGAGCGTCCAGCTATTACTGAAGGTGCAAACATCACAGCGACTGTTTCTGATGTTATTGCAAAAGTACGAAATGAAGGCGATGCCGCGCTTAAAGAGCTGACGGCAAAGTTTGATGGTGTGACTCCAGAATCTATTCGAGTCAGTTCAAATGAAATCGAAGAGGCATGTGCTCGTCTAACACCAGAAATGAAGCAAGCGCTTGAGCAAGCTTATAGCAACATTGCTAAGTTTCACGAAGCTCAAAAGCCTCAACCTATCAAAGTTGAGACACAGCCGGGCGTTGTGTGTGAGCAAGTGACTCGCGCGATCAATACTGTTGGTCTTTATATTCCAGGTGGCAGTGCGCCACTACCGTCAACGGTTCTTATGTTAGGTGTTCCTGCTCAAATCGCAGGTTGCCGTAAGGTAGTGCTTTGTTCACCTCCGCCAATCGCGGATGAAATCTTGTATGTCGCTAAGCTTTGTAAGATCGACGAGGTGTATAACGTCGGTGGTGGCCAAGCCGTGGCTGCAATGGCTTACGGTACCGAGAGCGTGGCTAAAGTCGATAAGATCTTCGGCCCGGGTAATGCCTATGTAACCGAAGCTAAGCGCCAAGTAAGCAACGATTTCTGCGGCGCGGCGATTGATATGCCTGCTGGCCCATCTGAAGTGTTGGTGATTGCTGATGAAACGGCAGATGCAGACTTTATTGCAGCGGACTTGTTAAGCCAAGCGGAGCACGGCCCTGATTCTCAGGTTGTACTGGTTACACCATCGCCCGTGGTTGCAGACCAAGTAACAGAAGCCGTTCAGAAGCAACTGAAAGAGTTATCTCGTGCGAACATCGCTCAGCAAGCATTGGCTTCAAGCTTAATCATCATTGCTGAATCGATCACTCAAGCGATTGCGATTTCGAATTTCTACGGTCCAGAGCACTTGATCGTTCAAACCAAGAACCCACGTGAATTGCTGCCATTGCTTGATAATGCTGGTTCAATCTTCCTTGGCGACTGGTCTCCAGAATCGGCAGGTGACTATGCATCTGGTACAAACCACGTTCTTCCGACTTACGGTTATACCAAGACTTATTCAAGTTTAGGTTTGGCTGATTTCTCTAAGCGAATGACAGTACAAGAGCTAACAGCCGATGGCTTAAAAAGCCTAGCTCCAACTGTAGTAACAATGGCGGAAGCCGAAGGCTTGGATGCACACAAACGTGCTGTGACTATCCGAGTTGAAAAATTAAACCAAGCTAAGTAAGGGCAGGGCATGGAAAAGTTAGCAAGAAAACAAGTTCAGGCTCTCACACCTTATTTGTCTGCAAGACGCATTGGCGGGACTGGTGATGTTTGGCTAAACGCCAACGAATCTCCGTTTGATAACGAGTACAACCTAAACCTGTCTCGTCTCAATCGCTACAGCGAATGTCAGCCTAAAGAGTTGATTGACGCTTACGCACAATACGCAGGTGTGAAATCAGATCAAACACTGACGACTCGTGGTGCTGACGAAGGCATCGAGTTATTGATTCGTGCTTTTTGTGAGCCGAACGAAGACGCTATTCTTTACTGCCCACCCACTTACGGTATGTACGCAATCAGTGCAGAGACGATCGGTGTTGAGCGTAAAGTCGTACCTCTGACTTCCGAATGGCAATTGGATCTTCCTGCGATTGAAGCACAACTCGACAACGTGAAAGTGGTGTTTGTTTGTAGCCCAAATAACCCAACCGGTAATTTGGTTGATCGTAAAGACATCATCAAGTTGCTTGAAATGACACAAGACAAAGCGATTGTGGTGATGGATGAAGCGTATATCGATTTCTGCCCAGAAGCTTCAACCGTTGACTTGCTTGAGCAGTATCCAAACCTAGCGATTCTGCGCACCTTGTCGAAAGCCTTTGCGCTAGCAGGTTTGCGTTGTGGTTTTACGTTGGCGAACAAAGAGCTTATCGATGTACTGTTGAAAGTGATTGCGCCTTACCCTGTGCCAATCCCAGTGGCTGACATTGCCGTTCAAGCGCTTTCAGAGCAAGGACTCGCACGAGCTAAGTTCCAAGTTCTGGATTTAAGTGCTAACCGAGCGTATTTGCAAGCCGGTTTAATGGGCATGCCTCAGGTGACGGTATATGACGGTTGGGGGAACTACCTACTGGTTAAATTCCCGAACGGTGACGATTTATTTAAAGCGGCTTGGGATACGGGCATTATCTTGCGTAATTCTCCAATCGAAGATTGTGTTCGTATTAGTATTGGTAACCGCGAAGAGTGCGAAAAGACACTTGGATTCATTCGTAACTTCTATCAGTAACGAAAGGCTTACCAGCAATAGCATTTGCCAGTTTGAGTTGATTCATCACCAGCTGGCAAGTGAAACCAATATTTTGGGTTAGCGTTTGATTTTAGCTAGGCCACCAGATTTAAAATTAAAAGGAAGTTCAAGTGAGTAAACAACAGAAAATACTTTTTATAGACCGCGACGGCACCTTAATTGTTGAGCCGCCAGTTGACTTTCAAGTAGACCGTTTAGACAAGCTAAAATTCGAACCGTTAGTGATTCCTAGCCTGCTTGCATTACAAGATGCTGGCTATCGCTTAGTGATGGTCACTAACCAAGATGGCCTAGGTACCGATAGCTACCCACAAGAAGATTTCGATGCGCCACACAACATGATGATGGAGTTCTTCGAATCTCAAGGCGTTAAGTTTGATGACGTGCTTATTTGCCCTCACTTTGACGAAGACAACTGCTCTTGCCGTAAGCCAAAACTGGGTATGGTTAAAGAGTATCTACAAGGCGGCAAAGTCGACTTCCAACACTCGGTTGTGATTGGCGACCGAATGACGGATCTTCAACTTGCAGAGAACATGGCTATCCGTGGTATTCAATACGGGCCGGATGCGGAAACTGAAGGCACATTGAACTGGCCACAAATCGTTAAAGATCTGACGGTTAACGCTCGCGTTGCTGAAGTGGTTCGTACGACTAAGGAAACCGACATTAAGGTGGCGGTAAACCTTGATGAAACCGGTGGTAACAAGATCGATACTGGCATGGGTTTCTTCGACCACATGCTTGATCAAATCGCAACACACGGCGGTTTCCAAATGAACTTGACTGTGAAGGGTGATTTGCACATTGATGATCACCACACAGTAGAAGATACAGCACTTGCGTTAGGCCAAGCTCTGAAAGATGCGCTAGGCGACAAACGTGGCATTGGGCGCTTTGGTTTCAGTTTACCTATGGATGAGTGTTTGGCTCAGTGTGCGCTAGACCTTTCTGGTCGCCCATACCTGAAATTCGATGCTAAGTTCAGCCGTGAACAAGTGGGTGATCTTTCAACAGAGATGGTGGTTCACTTCTTCCGTTCTCTGACCGATACATTGGCTTGTACGCTGCACCTTTCTTCTGATGGTAATAATGATCACCACATCATTGAGAGCCTGTTCAAAGCGTTTGGTCGCACTCTTCGCCAAGCAATCAAAGTTGAAGGTAACGAGTTACCAAGTAGCAAAGGCGTCCTGTAAGGCTAACGTTAGCAAGGAAAAAACAATGAAAGATCAAAAAGTCGTCATTATTGATACTGGTTGTGCCAACGTTTCTTCAGTGAAGTTTGCGATTGAACGTTTGGGCTACGCAGTTGAAATTTCAAAAGAACCAGAAGTTGTTCTTGCTGCCGACAAGTTGTTCCTACCTGGTGTAGGTACAGCAAGTGAGGCAATGAAGAACCTACAAGAGCGTGACCTTGTTACCCTTGTGAAGCAAGTAGAGAAGCCTCTGCTTGGTATCTGTCTAGGTATGCAGCTGTTAGGCAAACTGTCTCAAGAGAAAGGCCAAAAGGCTGATGAGTTAGTTGAATGTCTAGGTTTGTGTGATGGTGAAGTTCGCTTACTTGATACGGGCGACTTGCCATTACCACACATGGGTTGGAACACTGTAACGGCAACACCTAATCACCCTCTGTTTAAAGACATTGAAGAAGGAGAATACTTCTACTTTGTTCATAGCTTTGCAATGCCAGTGGGTGACTACACAATCGCACAATGTGATTACGGTAATCCGTTCACTGCGGCGGTTCAAAGTGGCAATTATTATGGTGTTCAGTTCCACCCAGAGCGTTCTTCGAAAGCTGGCTCTAAGCTGATTCAGAACTTCTTGGAATTGTAATAAGGATTAGGCAGCGGCTAACGTTGCCATATAAGGAATGTAAATGATTATTCCCGCATTAGATTTAATTGAAGGCCAAGTAGTTCGCTTATTCCAAGGTGATTACGGGCAAGTAACAGAATACAAAGTAGACCCAGCAGAGCAGTTTAATTTGTATCACCAAGCAGGCGCTGGTTGGCTGCACCTTGTTGACCTAACTGGCGCAAAAGACACAACGGCTCGTCAGTTAGACTTGATTGCTAAGCTACTGGCTAGCACGCCTGCGAACATCCAGATTGGTGGTGGCGTGCGTAACGAACAAGACGTCGTTGATCTGCTAGAAGCGGGCGCACAGCGCGTTGTGGTGGGTTCTACAGCAGTTAAGCAGCCTGAGTTGGTTAAAGGTTGGATGGAAAAATACGGGGCTGAAAAAATCGTTCTTGCTTTGGACATCAACATCGACGAAAGCGGCACACGTAAAGTGGCGATTTCAGGTTGGCAAGAAGATTCAGGCGTGACCATTGAAGCGCTAATTGAAGACTATCTAACGGTTGGTCTTAAACACGTTCTGTGTACTGATATTTCACGTGATGGCACGCTAGAAGGATCAAACGTAGAGCTTTATGTAGATCTTTGTAAGCAGTACCCACAAGTGCAATTCCAATCATCTGGCGGCATTGGCAGCCTTGTGGATATCGAAGCGCTTAAAGGCAGCGGTGTTGCGGGCGTGATTGTGGGTCGTGCGCTACTTGACGGCAAGTTTACCGCAGAGGAGGCATTTGCATGTTGGCAAAGCGAATAATCCCTTGTTTGGATGTCCGTGATGGACAAGTGGTTAAGGGCGTTCAGTTCCGTAACCACGAAATTATCGGTGACATCGTTCCGCTAGCACAACGCTATGCGGAAGAGGGTGCTGATGAATTAGTATTTTACGATATCACGGCATCAAGCGATGGTCGTGTAGTCGACAAGAGCTGGGTAAAACGTGTAGCAGAAGTGATTGATATTCCTTTCTGTGTCGCTGGTGGTATCAAATCAGCGGAAGATGCTGCGCGCATTCTTGAGTTTGGTGCGGATAAAGTATCCATCAACTCGCCTGCGTTGGCTAATCCACAGTTGATCACTGACCTTGCTGATAAGTTCGGCGTGCAGTGTATCGTTGTTGGTATCGATTCATACTTCGATAAAGAAACAGGTAAATATCAGGTTTACCAATTCACAGGCGACGAAGCGCGTACCAAAGCAACCAAATGGGAAACCAAAGATTGGGTGCAAGAAGTACAAAAACGTGGCGCAGGTGAGATTGTGTTAAACATGATGAACCAAGATGGCGTACGTAACGGCTACGATATCGAGCAACTCAACATGGTCCGTGAAGTGTGTAACGTGCCGTTGATTGCTTCGGGTGGCGCTGGTGCAATGGAGCACTTTGCTGAAGCCTATAAAAAGACCAACGTGGACGGAGCGCTAGCAGCTTCGGTATTCCACAAGCAAGTCATCAATATTGGTGAGCTTAAACAGTATTTAAAACAACAAGATGTAGAGGTGCGACTATGAGCTTTGAAACCGCAAGCTTATCAAGAACAGAAGTAGGCGCATTGTCAGAGCGTATTAACTGGGAAAAAGTAGACGGTTTAGTGCCAGCTATCGTTCAAGATTACCAATCGAGCCAAGTGTTAATGATGGGATACATGAACCCTGCAGCACTTGAGAAAACCGCTGAAACAGGCAATGTGACGTTTTTCTCTCGCACCAAAGAGCGCCTTTGGACGAAAGGTGAAACGTCAGGCAACGTATTACAGCTACAAAATATTGCCTTGGACTGTGACAACGACACCTTGCTGGTTAAGGTTAATCCCATTGGCCCAACGTGCCACACAGGTACAACAACATGTTGGGATGGAGACAAGCAAGAAGAGTCTCAGATGGTGTGGCTTCATCAGCTTGAGCAGCTACTGGCTGCCCGCAAGGACGCAGACCCTGAGTCTTCTTATACTGCCAGTCTATATGCCCGTGGCACCAAGCGTATTTCGCAAAAAGTGGGCGAAGAAGGCGTTGAAGTCGCGCTTGCGGCGACGTCGGGCGATAAGGTGGAGCTAGTGTGTGAATCTGCAGATTTGATTTACCACTTGATGGTTCTTCTTCAAGACCAAGGCTTATCGATGAACGATGTGGTAAACAAATTAAAAGAGCGCCATAAGTAAGCTCTCTTTAGGTTTATCGAACTACGCAAAAGATAGATAAAGCCCCGAAAACAAGTATGTTTACGAGGCTTTTTAGTTTTCAGTGTCTCAAAGTATCAAGATTTCTGAGTCCCTGTGTTACTTTTCTAACCTCTAACCTCTAATTCTTCGTCATTCCGAGGAGCCTTAGCGACATCAGGAATCTATTCCCTTAATCTGACTTCCCAAATGCACGAGTTACCCGCAGCACTTCTTATACTTCTTTCCGCTGCCACAAATACATGGGTCATTACGTCCGATCTTGAAGCTTTCTACGGTTTGATTTAGGCGAGGATCGACCTCTGGGTGTGGCGCTTCTTCTTGCTCAGGGAAGGTGCCATCAATGTAGTACCAAAGACCCTCCTCACGTATAAAGCGCGAGCGCTCTTGCATGCAGTACTGTGAACCGTCTTCATTGAAGTACGCTTTAAACTCAACAAAACCTTCGTCTTGGTGCGAGCCTGCCGCTGTATCAATGACTTCTAGGCCTGCCCAATCACTTCCGATAGATTCAGCAATACCTTCTCTTTGTGCTTCTGCATTGCAGATTGGGTGGTAAGTTGCAACAACATAGTCAACCAAACCCAACACGTGCGCTGAATAACGAGAGCGCATTAATTGTTCAGGCGTTTCAACTGCACTGTGGTTAAGGTGCGCTGATTCACAGCACTGTTGGTAAGTATTGTTGCTACCGCATGGGCATAAAGACATAGTCAGATCCTGTAAAAATGGCCTCTATTAAGAGGCCATAAATGAATGCGATGGAGTTTACCAAGAAACAATCGCTCACCAAAGCGTAGTTTCTATAGAAGTGATTTTAGTGATAGTGCGAAGTTCACTATTTCAGGGCTGGAGACAATAGCTCTTGAGCCCAAGTGGTCGCTTCATCATAAGCCTGACCAAGTTGAGCTTCACTCAGTTTGAGAAGCTGGCGTATACGAGTCGCTTCATCCCAACGAGCTTGTTCATAAGCAACGACCATTGCTAATACCGCACCTAACACACCTTTACGTTGAATTAGAGCTTGCTTGATCTCCACATCGATTGGCACTGAATCAAGTACTTGTTTTAATGGTTGGTCAAAGAGTGAATCCAATAGAGAGAACATACCGGTTAAAAAGGCTTGTCCTGGCTCCACCTTAACATTCATCTTCTCGACCAAGAGCTCACACTGGCGCGCACGTATTACCGCTAAACCATAGAGTGAATCCGGCTTATCTTCTTTCGCAGAGGCGATAGCCACCAGTGAAACGAATTTACGCAGCTTTTGTTCACCAAGGTAAATAAGCGCTTGGCGGAATGAACGGATCGTTGTTGGTGAACCGCCTGCCGAGTTTACATAGGTGAGTAGCTTATACGACATGGTGACATCAAGTGTGATTAAGCGCTCTACTTCACCAAAGTCGATAGGGTCGTGTGCTATCTCTTTTAACAGCTGAACAGTTGTCAGAAATGCAGGATTAAGTGCACGCGTTTGGATCATCTCTGGTTTGCTAAAGAAATAACCTTGAAAGTAGGTGAAGCCTGCTTTTTTTGCTTCTTGGTATTCTTCGTATGTTTCTACTTTTTCAGCAAGAAACTTGATATCTAACCCTTTGAGAGAGTTCATAAACATCGCTGCTTTGACAATGGGGGTCAAACGGATATCAAACTTGATAATCGAAATGTAGGGTAAGAAGCGCTTCCAAGCTTTACTTGGTACAAAGTCGTCTAACGCGATGGTATAACCCGCGTCAAAGATAGCTTTGATTGCTTCAAGTAATTCGTCTGTTGGTTCGCAGTCTTCAAGAACCTCTACAACGAGGCTTTCTTTGGGGAACAGAGTAGGGACTAAGTTGATTAGGCTTGCATATGGGAAGTTCACGAACCCAAGCTTATCACCCAACGTATTATAGTGGGTCGATAAGAAGTGGTCGGAAAGCAAACGGCTAGTAGCGAGCTCCGGCTCTACTTCAGGGAAAGTGTTCTTAGGACCATCCCTGAATAGCAACTCGTAACCTATGGTTTTCTTGCCTGTGTCGAGTATTGGTTGACGCGCTACGTATGAATATTTCAACTTGGTACTGTGTTCGGTTTATTTCTGGTAGAGAGATAATAGCTAATTCACTAGAAATTACCATACACTTTCAAAGAAAGTCTGACCGACAATAATAATCAAAGTGAAAGTTTAAGAGTGATGTTAAAAGCTATTGCTAAACTCTCGATTCTGTAGTTCAAAACTTTGCGGAGTGAACACCAAAACTGAGCCTTGAGTATACCAATCGCCAAGTACGATACGGGTTTTACTGCAATTATTGGCAGTGAACGTGTGGATGTCGGGACGGTGAGTGTGGCCGTGGATCATCAGGTTCACATTGTTCCGTTCCATCACATCTTCGACTTCTTGTTGTGTCACATCCATGATGTCGAGAGATTTGGTTTGCTTGTCATCTTTTATGTCAGATTGAACCTTCGAGACAATTTTCTTCTTGATGAAAAATGGAATTCGGTTGAAGACCCATTGTAACCATGGCTGATGAACTTTTTCTCGGAAGGCGAGATACTTTACATCTTCAGTACACAACGTATCACCATGCAACACCACCGCTTTTTGACCGTAGATATCGATAGTTGTCACTTCGTCTAAAAGTTGAACGCCAGTCTGCTTAGCAAATCTTTTACCGACCAAAAAGTCACGATTACCTTGTGTGAAGTAACACGGTACACCGCTTTTTACCAAGTCGATAAACGCTTGGCGGATAGATGTCGCAAAGTCACTTTTATCGTCGTCGCCAATCCAGAATTCAAAAAGATCGCCTAACACGTAAAGTGCATCTGCTTCGACAGCTTCCTTCTTCATAAAGGTTAAGAAGCAGTCTGTAATGTCTTGTCGTGACGGAGCAAGATGTAGGTCTGATATAAAATATGTTTTCATAGGTCTAAAAAAAGGGAGCGATTCGCTCCCTATATCCTGATTTTATCGGCTCATCAATTATTAATACTAATCGAAAGCAAGCAAGTAATTAAGCTTCGATTGTAGTACCAGTGATGATCACTTCTTCTAGAGGTACATCTTGGTGCATACCCATAGAACCAGTGCTAACACCTTTAATCTTGTTTACGATGTCCATGCCTTCAACAACTTCTGCGAATACACAGTAGCCCCAACCGTCTAGGCTCTCGCTACGGAAGTTTAGGAAAGAGTTGTCGTTAACGTTGATGAAGAACTGAGAGCTCGCTGAATGCGGTTCCATAGTACGAGCCATTGCTAGCGTACCAACTTTGTTCGCAAGACCGTTGTTTGCTTCGTTCTTGATCGTTGCACGAGTCGCTTTTTCTTTAAGGCCAGAAGTCATGCCGCCGCCTTGAATCATGAAACCATCGATAACACGGTGGAATAGTGTGTTGTCGTAGAAACCGTCACGGCAATACTGTAGAAAGTTTGCGCTTGTTTCTGGTGCTTTTTCTTCGTTAAGTTGAACTTTGATGTCACCAAAATTTGTGTGAAGGATGATCATGATTGTTACCTTACTGTCTTTTTAATATGAAGTTCGAATTCTAGCGCATGTTGGCGGACTTTCAAATCACCAAATCATTAACTTACTCGGGTGTTTGAGGTAATTCCTGCTTTTGGGGATTACCTATTAAGGTATGACTTGTTATACTGCGAGCTTATTTTTGATTAATCCATAAAATAGATAGAGATCATGCTGAAGATATATAACACGCTCACAAGACAGAAAGAGGAATTCAAACCAATTACAGCTGGCAAAGTCGGCATGTATGTCTGTGGGGTAACCATATACGATCTCTGTCATATTGGTCATGGCCGTACGTTCGTTTCTTTCGACGTTGTGACTCGTTACTTACGTTACTTAGGTTACGACCTAACGTTTGTACGTAATATCACAGACATCGACGACAAAATCATTAAGCGTGCCAACGAAAATGGCGAGTCTTGCGACTCTCTGACTGAACGCCTAATCGGTGACATGCACGCAGACTTCGATGCGTTGAACATGAAGCGTCCAGACGTTGAGCCTCGTGCTACGGAGTTCATCACTGAAATTATCGAACTTGTTGAAAAGCTGATTGAACGTGGCTTTGCATACGTAGCAAGCAACGGTGACGTGATGTTTGAAGTAAAGAAATTCGACGAATACGGCAAGCTTTCTAAGCAAGACCTTGACCAGCTTCAAGCCGGTGCTCGCGTTGATGTTGAATCTGCAAAACGCAGCCCATTAGACTTCGTTCTATGGAAGATGTCTAAGCCAGGTGAACCGACATGGGAATCACCATGGGGTCCAGGTCGTCCAGGTTGGCACATCGAATGTTCAGCGATGAACTCGTCTATTCTTGGTAACCACTTCGATATCCACGGTGGTGGTTCAGATCTACAGTTCCCACACCACGAGAATGAAATCGCACAGTCTTGCTGCGCGCACGGTACTCAATATGTAAATACTTGGATGCACAGTGGTATGGTGATGGTAGACAAAGAGAAGATGTCTAAGTCGCTAGGTAACTTCTTCACTATCCGTGACGTGCTAGCACATTACGATGCTGAAACGGTGCGTTACTTCCTAATGTCTGGTCACTACCGTAGCCAGCTGAACTACAGCGAAGACAACCTAAACCAAGCTCGTGCATCACTAGAGCGTCTATACACGTCACTTCGTGGCCTAGACTTAACTGCTGCTCCTGCTGGTGGCGAAGAGTACGTGACTCGATTCTCTACAGCGATGAACGATGACTTCAACACGCCTGAAGCTTATTCAGTACTGTTTGAAATGGCGCGTGAAATCAACCGTATCAAACCTGAAAGCATCGAAAAAGCAAGCGGACTTGGTGCATTGATGCGTGAACTAGCAGACATCATCGGTATTCTTCATCAAGAGCCAGAAGCTTTCCTTCAAGGTGATGCGGCAGGTAACGATGACGAAGTGGCTGAAATCGAAGCGTTGATCAAACTGCGTAACGACTCTCGTGCTTCAAAGGATTGGGCAAACGCCGACCTTGCACGTGACAAGCTAAACGAGCTGGGCATCATTCTGGAAGATGGTCCAGAAGGCACGACTTGGCGTCGTAAGTAAATCTTATAAAAAGGGCTGATTTTCAGCCCTTTTTTCTGGCACAAATTCTCTATTTTCACCTTTTCTATATTAAACTTTTAATTAACAGGAATATTTCTGTGGCTCAGATGTATTTTTATTACTCGGCAATGAATGCGGGTAAATCAACAACGCTTCTTCAATCTTCATTCAACTACCAAGAGCGTGGCATGACGCCAGTGATCTTTACGGCTGCGTTGGACGACCGATATGGTATCGGTAAAGTGAGCTCACGAATTGGTCTGCAATCTGAAGCTCAACTTTTTAAAAATGACACCAACATGTTTGATGCAATTAAAAAGCTCAATGAGGAAGAAAAGCGCCATTGTGTTTTGATCGATGAGTGCCAGTTTCTTTCGAAGGAGCAGGTTTACCAATTAACAGAAGTGGTTGATAAGCTACACATCCCTGTGTTGTGTTACGGCCTACGTACCGACTTCTTGGGTGAACTATTTGAAGGTAGCCGCTACTTACTATCTTGGGCAGATAAACTGGTTGAGCTTAAAACGATTTGTCACTGCGGTCGTAAAGCGAACATGGTAATTCGTACCGACGAGCACGGTGTGGCGATTGCCGAAGGTGACCAAGTGGCTATTGGTGGTAACGATAAATACGTTTCTGTTTGTCGTTTGCACTACAAAGAAGCGTTAGGAAAATAAACGCTTCTCAATGTTTCAGCTATAACTTAAACGCTAAGCAATAAAAGAAACGGTGGCTCAATGCCACCGATTTTGTTTTTCAATGGGTTGTTGCTATCTATTCAAAGCCAAGCTTCTTGATCTCTAAGTAGGCGTGATCAACTTCCTCTGGAATCGACATCTCGATCTGAAAGCCTTTTGCTGGGTAGGATTTGATTCGCTCGAAATCCGCAACTAATGCGCCTAATACCATGTCTAACGGCAACTCTTCATTAAAGTAATCGACCCAATCTTGCCATTTTGACGTCACGGTGATTTCTGTTGCTGCTTCAGGCCACTGTTTACTGAAAGTGGCGTAGGTGCGTTTTTCCATGAAGGGCTTCTGAACTAAGGTCAGCCTCTTCGGAGATAACCCTTGCCCTGTCAGTAATTCGTGAGTGAATCGTACATTTTCCCCAGTGTTTGTTGCTTGCTTCTCTATGATAATGTCAGAGTCAGGCACACCACAATCTCGCGCAATAGAAGCGAATGTTTCGGCTTCTGAGCGCTCAAAGCTTCCTTCGGTAAAGCGTCCCACACCACCAGAAAAAACGATGTAAGGTGCGATCTTTTGGTGATAAAGCTCGGCTGCATATTCTGCGACGCGAGTATCGTTGCTGCACAACACAAAGATACAGTCGGAAGGTGTAACCTCGTGCCCCATAGACATAAAGTTCCAAAGGGTGTCGACTGAGCGATGCAGTTTTATATTGGTAGCTTTCTTAGCAATAGATTGTTCAGTCATGAAGTGCGTCCAGTGTGGATTCGAATTTAAATGAATAACCTAAGTCGAGAATTTTCTGCGAAGAGATCAACTTGTCTGGGGTGTCAACAACGGCGGGTAGAGGCTCGCTGCTGTTGGCGCTTTTCAGTGCTGCGGCATAAAACTCCGCTTTACTGACCGTATTTGGCGTCGTCACGTTAACCACTTCGTTGTGCAGCTGACTGATAGCGAAGTCGACAGCGCCAATCGCGTCATCAAGGTGCAGCATGTTGGCTGGAGCTTGAGTGCTGACTTGTTTTAACTTGCTTGCGAAGCGTGATGGGTGACGACTTGGGCCAATTAACCCACTAAAGCGAAGAACGGTGTAGTCGATACCGGACTCCATCACCGACTGTTCAGCTTGCAACATGATTCGCGCGTTATCAGAAAATGAAGACGCGTGATCGTTATCTGAGGTTGCAAGGGGGAGTGATGCATCCAGCTCATTTAGTACGCCCGGCTTGGTTGGGTATACCGTGGTTGAACTGATCATGATGAGCTTTTTAATGTTGGCCTTTTGACATGCTTTGGTCAGTTGCTGCCAGTATTCGGCATACTCTTGTCCCGCTCCTTTTCGAAATCCAGGAGGAAAGCTGCCAACCACAATCTCGGTGTTGTTTTCGAGTAACAGGGAATAGAGTTGCCCGATAGTCTGTTCGGGCTCTGACGAATCAAAACTAAACACTTCACATGGAATTCGCTCGCTAGCAATCGCGTCTGCTCCTGCTTGGGTCGTTTTCGTGACCACCACTCGGTTACCATGTTTTTCTAAATGTTCAGATAAAGGTGCACCTACCCATCCTGCACCGACAATAAATATAGAAGCCATCTGTTCCTCACAACTGCAAGCTATGGATTGGTATAAGCCTAACAAACCTTTGCCCAAAAATGAAAAAACTCCACGGCCGAAACGAGTGGAGTTTTTACTAGAACAATGGAGATTTATTTTAGTACGCGGAGTAGTTTATCTGCGCGCTCTGCCATCTCGATACCTTCATCTGTTAGATAACCGCCGTCTGGCTGAGTACAAAGGTTTTTTTCGAACAGGCGCTTAACAGCGTCCTGAGTTTCTTGAGCAGCCTCTTGATGAACTTTAATTCCAGTAGCAGCACTACTTACATCAAATTGAAGAAGGAGGTTTAAATCAGCAATATGTTCAGCGTTGTACTTCATAATTAACCTATATATTCATAACGTTCTCTACCTTCACCTTAGTGCGCATTCTCGGCTCAGGCAATAGCAAATAAAGAGAATTGATAAGTGATACCAAATTGATTGATTAATCATCGAGTGACGAGTTTATTTTGGTTATATTGGGTGATTTGCGCCCACTTAAATCATCAATGATGTTTATTGCTAAGTGGTTGTAATATATTGTGACTAGAAATAATTTGCATTGAGCGAATATTGTATAAAAAAGGATATGCATAAGTGAGAGCGAACAAAGTAGCATTAACGATCAGTATGCTATTTGCTATCTCAGGTTGTCAAAGCACACCTTCAGAGCAGGCAGACGCGAACCAAACCACAAACAACAATAATGAATCTACAATTGAGGTCCGTTCATTTCAGTCTGTCCAAAGTGTTTACTCCGAATGGGAGGTTAAGCTTGCAGATCACACCCAATTATCTCTCTATGCACCAGAGAATTACAATGAACTATTAGATGCATGGGGTGATGCTGAAAGTATTTATGCGGACTTACTGAAAGACGAAACTCGGATAACCAAGAGTTACTCCATTTTTTCAAGCCTAACTTACGCTGAAGCATTTGATGAAAAAATCGCATTGATCAAATCAAACTATGACTCGATTTTAGTGCTAAAGAAGAAGGCTGACCGAGTACTCGCTGATTCGATTGTTCAAATGGATTACCTGAAGTTCCTAGGCGCAGATACCATGTTTACCTCGAGCTATAAACGTTTGTATTCAGAATACAGCGAGCTGTTTGAGTATGTATTGGTCAATGAGCTTGAAGACGCACAAGAACCGCAGGTGGAATTTCTTAATAACGCCCGTTTGCTAGAAGTTAAAGTGGCGCATAAGAAATACATCGAACCTTTGAAGAACGAATTAGAGTTCTTGGAAGATGAAGATTTCGATGACGTTGCTCCATTGACCTTTGCTAAGGCAGCATCTCAAATTGCGTTGGCCGAAAGCCAAGTGAAAGCTAGCCCTCGCGAAAAGTCGATCATTGAAGACGCGGTCCATGCTGCAGAATTCGAATTGAACCACGTGCGCAGTGTCGCTCATGAAGTCAAAGTTCTCGCCAGCGTTAAAGGTGACCAATTCGAACAATCGGTTTTGAATGCTGAGAATCAGCTCTTGAGCATTTCACAAGTCGTCAATGATGAAGACTACCGTGATGTTGGGCTACGTCAGCAATCGCAGAAGATTGTGGCGAGTGTGAAAGCGTTAAAAAGCTCCGATATGACAGGGCTATTAAAGTCAGAGATTGAAACTTTGACTGAGCAGTTGGCTCAGTTGGAGTCTGAAAACCAGAAACAAGCACAGCAATTGTCGGAAGCAACTAAACACAGTGAGTTGCTAGGTGAGCAGATTACCAAGAGTGATGCTCACATCAAAAGCTTAGAAGAATTAGTCGATAGTTTGAAAAGCTTAGGTGGTAAAGTTGCCAACGAAAGTGATTCTGATGCGATCCCGCCGAGTATTGAAACAAATCTAGAGAACCCGGCTCTAGAACTATCATCAGAAGAAGTGATTGAACCTTCGGTTTAGCATCACTAATTTCTTTATTTGTGATTGAGTTAAAAGCGCCTAAGGGCGCTTTTTTGCGTTCTCTTGATCTATATCAAAATCTACAAATAAAAGCGCTTAATGGACACTTTATAGTGTACGGCATTCCTTCGGTTTTAACGTAACTTGTTGATATTTATAGGTGTGTTATTTTCTATGCTGATAACTAATCATTCAGCAGAGTTTTCTTTTTACTACTAAAGTCGTATGAATTTGGAATAACTCGGACTATTTGCTTTCAACAAGGCTGTGAGAGGCATTTTGAGCCTAAAATAGCTCTTGAATTCAGAAATGAAAGAGAGGATTATCGCGCTCCCGACGACATGTTTCAAAATGTAAATCATCATGAATCTAAACCAATTTGACTCATTATTACCGCCACAAATGGCTGAGCGCGCTGCAGATATTGGCGTAGGTAAAGCAACCAAAGATCCAATCAAATCTTTTCTCTTGGCGATTTCCGCTGGCATACATATCGGTATTGCGTTTGTGTTCTACACCATCGTAACGACCGGTGCTGGTGATTTGCCTTGGGGTATTACTCGCTTATTAGGTGGCCTTGCATTTAGCTTGGGCTTAATTCTCGTTGTTGTTACCGGTGGTGAGCTATTTACCAGTTCGGTGCTTACTCTGGTTGCTCGTGCAAGTGGCAAAATTACTTGGCGCACGCTCGTCAAGAACTGGGCTACGGTTTATGTAGGTAACTTGATCGGCGCGTTGCTGCTGGTGGCTTGTATGTTACTGACCAAACAGTACATGTTTGACCACGGGCAAGTAGGCTTGAATGCAATGGCGATTTCCCAACACAAGATGCACCATGATTTTATCCAAGCTATCGCGCTCGGTATCATGTGTAATGTATTGGTTTGTATCGCGGTATGGATGACGTTTAGTGGACGTACACTAACCGACAAAATCGCTGTAATGATTTTACCTGTTGCGATGTTCGTATCGGCTGGTTTCGAGCACTGTATTGCGAATATGTTTCAAGTCCCTTTAGCTATCGGCATCAAAACATTTGCTCCAGCTGAATTCTGGACAATGACAGGCGCTAACCCTGCGGACTATGTTGATCTGAACATGGTTGACTTTTTAATGAACAATTTGCTGCCCGTTACCATCGGAAACATCATTGGCGGCGGTATCTTTGTTGGCATGTGGTACTGGTTGATCTATCTGCGTGACTAATCAAGGTGGCTCTATCAACAAAGTTGGCGTACCTAACTAACTCAGTTGACGAGATGAGCTAAAGTTCATTGGAAACACTGAACTGACTTATGACATTTACAAGACGGTCTGCATTGCAGGCCGTTTTTTATTTGTGGAAAACCCTCGTCTTCATCGCTCGAATGATCATTTGAACACTCAACTGCGCTGATCATCATGTGTGTATATGTCTTTGAAATCACCCAAAGATCAAAGGCAATGATCTTTCCTTGGGTCTAAATGGACAAAAAAGGATCGATATTGATTTGGTTATCCACAGTTTCTGTGGATAACCTGTCTCAAATTCAGTGAGTAACCAGATCTAAGCGGAGTAGGGAGGCTATTTCGCAGGCTGTATTTGAGCAAGAACTCGTCCTTCTTTGGTCAGAGAAGTCTTTAGTGAAAGGTGAAGTGCAAGTGCTAAAGAACAGCTCATCATCACGAAAATAGCCAGCATGATCATCAGTTGATACTTAATCGCGAT
Organism: Vibrio sp. 10N.261.45.E2; assembly: GCF_002875705.1. GTDB lineage: Bacteria > Pseudomonadota > Gammaproteobacteria > Enterobacterales > Vibrionaceae > Vibrio. The sequence continues at coordinate 49,099 of NZ_MCZZ01000109.1, read as the reverse complement.
CATCGGCGAAGCACCACCTAAGATCTGCCCCGTCATCATTCCCGGTAGCGTGACTAAGCCGGTGGTTGCCATAGAAGCCATTATTGGTGACATCGCTTTCTGTATCGCATTACGCACAAAAGGCGCAGCAGCATAGGTTGGAGACGCGCCTAATGCGATTGCCGCTTCATATTCTGATTTCTGCGTTTCAAAAGCGCCAAACAAATTCTGCAATGCCACAATATTACTGCTTAAGCTATTACCCAGTAGCATTCCTGCAATTGGGATAAGGTACTGCGCGTTAAAAACCGGTGTTGGTTTAATGATGAAAAAGCAAATGAACAAGACAATAGGTACACAAGTTACCGCAAGGCTAACGGCCACAGGAGCCAAAAGTAGGTTTCTTGGGAGCTTAGATTTTTCAACGATCGAGCTTGCGCCGACGATAATCATCGCAAATAACCACAGCAAATTGACCCACAAACTATTCAAGGTGAACAAGTATTCTAGGTAAAGACCAACCAGGAATAGCTGAATTACCATACGAATTATGCTGATCGAAGCCTCTTTGCCAAGGCCGAGTTTTAGCTTGTGGTTGATAGTAATGGGTAGCAAGAGTAGTGAGCTGAAGAACAATAACTGCCACCAAGATATATCAATAACGTCTTGCATAATGCTTCCTTTTCAGTAGGTCCCCATCATATCTGAAAGTGCCAAATGATGCATTTCAGCTTCTCAACTGTTGCTTCAAAAAACATTCAATAATTTAACAAACAAACCACAAAATATTGGTTGTTTGAGGCTTTTTTGGCTACTACTTAGTAGGTAAAACGTTAAAATTAGTTACAATATGGTTGTGTAGGTGTTGGAATTTAACAATTGTGAAATATACTTAATTCTTCACATTTGTTAATACTTTTTAATAACTTTGTTTAACTAAAAACAAGTTTGGATGACCTCAAAAAAGTATTGATTAGCAAGGGTTATAACGGGAGATTTGATTGAACCCTACTTTGTGTATGGTCTAAAATTTGTTGTTAGATACTTAAGAACTTTAGCCCCATAGAATGGGTTACTCGAAATTACTAAATACAAAATAGGCAAAATGTATGAGTGATGTTAATAAAATTGAAACTGGCGAAAAACGCTCGTTGGAGTGGAAGTCTTTCCTCTTCATTGCGGTGGTTCTCTTTCCAATATTAAGTGTGGCTTTTGTAGGCGGTTACGGCTTCCTAGTTTGGGCACTGCAAGTGTTTGTATTCGGACCTCCTGGTGCTCACGGCGGCATGTAATGCCCTCTAGTAACAACATTTTTTAAAATCAATATTTAAGAGAGCTAAACATGAAATCATTTTTAGTTAAATTATGGCGCACAATGACTCGCCCAGCGGTACACATCAGTCTTGGTGTACTAACTATGGGTGGCTTTATCGCCGGTGTTATTTTCTGGGGCGGTTTTAACACAGCTCTAGAGCACACAAATACAGAAGAATTCTGTGTAAGCTGTCACACCATGCGTGACAACGTATACGTAGAACTACAAGAAACGGTTCACTGGAAAAACACTTCTGGTGTACGTGCTACTTGTCCTGACTGTCACGTTCCACATGAATGGACAGCAAAAATCGCTCGTAAGATGCAAGCATCTAAAGAAGTATTCGCTCAAGTATTTGGTGACCTAGATACACCTGAGAAATTCGAAGCTCGTCGTATTGAACTGGCTAAACACGAATGGGATCGTTTCTCTTCGAACAAATCTCTAGAGTGTAAAAACTGCCACAACTACGATTCAATGGATTTCGAAAACATGCGCCCAACAGCGCGTATCCAGATGAAGAACGCGGCAGAGCGTGATCAAAGCTGTGTCGACTGTCACAAAGGTATTGCTCACAACCTTCCATTAGATATGGCATCAGCGAGCGGTATTGTTGGCGAGCTAGAAAATGTAGCAAGCAGCACATCTTACGCAAATGGTTCAGACGTGATCTCTATTCGTCATCTACCAATGTACACGGATGAAACTGCAACCGTTGAAGCGGGTCTACTAAGCCCTGCAAGTAAAGTTGCGGTTATCGACGAAAAAGGCGACATGATCAAGATTCAAATCGACGGTTGGCGTAAAGCGAAAGGCTTCGGACGTGTAATCCAAGAAGACTTCGGTATGAACATCTCGACAGCAATCTTGACTAAAGAAGTATCTCAAAGCGACGTAATCACTGTTGGTGAAAAGAAAGAAGATGAGCTAACTGGTCTTCCATGGGAAGAAGTTAACCTAGCACTTTGGATGAAGAAAGAGTCTATGGTTGATAACTTCGATCCAATCTGGAACGCAGCTGGTCAAGCGTACCAATCTAACTGTTCAACGTGTCACTCGCAGCCAGATGAAGCTCACTTCAGTGCTAACGGTTGGGTAGGTATGCTAGATGGTATGATTGCATTCGTTAACTTCGATACAGATACAGAAGCACTTGTTCTTAAGTATCTACAGAAGCACTCATCAGATTTTTCTGAAGGCCATCACTAATAAGACGTCAATTGGAGTAACACAATGGCAATTACAAGAAGAAGTTTTCTGAAAGGTGTCGCTACTACAAGTGCGGCATCGGTTATCGGTCCAAGCTTATTGGCGTCGGCATCAGCGTCTGCTGCAGAAACAGACGGTGCGTGGAAAGTCTCTGGTTCTCACTGGGGTGCATTCCGAGCTCGCGTTTACGCGGGTAAAGTACAAGAAATTAAACCTCTAGAAATCGATCAGCACCCAACAGAGATGCTGAAAGGTATCAAAGGTATTATCTACAGCCCATCACGTGTGCGTTACCCAATGGTTCGCTTAGATTGGTTGAAGAAGCACAAGTACAGCGCAGACACGCGTGGTAACAACCGCTTTATTCGTGTGACTTGGGATGAGGCACTAGACCTTGTTTACCGCGAACTAGAGCGCGTACAGAAAGATTACGGTCCATGGGCGCTTCACACAGGTCAAACTGGTTGGAGACAAACAGGTCAGTTCCACAGCTGTACGAACCACATGCAACGTGCAATGGCGCTTCACGGTTACTCTGTGAAGAAAATCGGTGACTACTCGACAGGTGCTGGTCAAACGATCATGCCTTACGTACTAGGTTCTACTGAAGTTTACGCACAAGGTACATCTTGGGAACTTATCCTAGAAAACAGTGACAACATTGTTCTTTGGGGTAACGATCCAGTTAAGAACCTTCAAGTAGGTTGGACATGTGAGACTCACGAGTCATTCGCATACTTAGAACAGCTGAAAGAAAAAGTTGCTAAGAAAGAGATCAACGTTGTTTCTGTTGACCCTGTTAAAAACAAAACAGGCCGTTACCTAGAAAACGAGCAAATGTACATCAACCCACAAACTGATGTGGCGTTCATGCTAGGTGTTGCTCACGTTCTTTACAACGAAGACCTATACGACAAGAAGTTCATCGAAACTTACTGTCTAGGTTTTGAAGACTTTATCAAGTACGTTCAAGGTGAAACGAAAGATAAAGTTGAGAAGACACCTGAGTGGGCTTCAGCTATCTGTGGTGCGAGCGCGGACTCTATCCGTGACTTCGCTAAGATGCTGGTTAACGGTCGTACACAGATCCTTGTGGGTTGGAGTATCCAACGTCAACAACACGGTGAGCAACCGTACTGGATGTGTGCAGTTATCGCAGCAATGGTTGGCCAAATTGGTCTACCTGGCGGTGGTATCTCTTACGGTCACCACTACTCTGGTATCGGTGTATCTTCAACTGGCTTCGCTGCTCCGGGCTCTTTCCCGCTGAACATCGATCAAGGTCAATCACCTAAGTACACGAACACAGATTACAACGGTTACAGCCGCGTAATCCCAGTTGCTCGTTGGGTTGATAGCTTGCTAGAGCCTGGTAAGAAGATCAAAGCGAACGGTTCAACGGTAACACTACCTGATATCAAGATGATGGTATTCAGTGGTAACAACCCGTGGCACCACCACCAAGATCGCAACAAGATGCGTAAAGCATTCAAGAGCCTACAAACTGTAGTCGCTGTTGATTTTGCTTGGACTGCAACTTGTCGTCACTCTGATATCGTGCTTCCAGCATGTACTCAGTGGGAACGTAACGATATTGATGGCTACGGCGCATATTCAGGCCGTGGTTTGATCGCGATGCACAAACTAGTGGATCCTCTGTTCCAGTCTAAGACTGACTTCGAGATCATGTCTAGTCTAACTAAGCGTTGGGGTCGTTACGACGATTACACGCGTGGTATGGACGAAATGCAGTGGGTTAAATCTCTGTACGAAGAGTGTCGTGCTGCAAACGAAGGTAGCTTCGAAATGCCTGAGTTCGCTGAGTTCTGGGAGAAAGGTTTCCTAGACTTCGGTAAAGGTAAGCCTTGGACTCGTCACGCTTCATTCCGTGAAGATCCAGAGATCAATGCACTAGGTACGCCTTCTGGTTTCATCGAAATCACAAGCCGTACTGTTGGCAACATGGGCTACGAGCACTGTCAAGAACACCCAATGTGGTTCGAGAAATCTGAACGTTCACACGGTGGTCCAGGCTCTGACAAACACCCGTACTGGCTACAATCTTGTCACCCAGACAAGCGTCTTCACTCTCAGATGTGTGAATCTGAAGAGTGGCGTGCGACTTACGCGGTACAAGGCCGTGAGCCAATCTACATCAACCCAGCTGATGCTAAGAAGAAAGGCATCAAAGACGGTGACGTAGTACGTGTGTTCAACGACCGTGGTCAACTACTAGCAGGTGCTGTTCTAATGGATAGCTACGCTCCTGGTGTTGTACGTATCGAAGAAGGTGCTTGGTACGGTCCGATCAACGAGAAAGTAGGCGCGCTAGATACATACGGCGATCCAAACACACTGACACAAGACATCGGTACTTCTGAACTAGCTCAAGCGACGTCAGCAAACACATGTTTGGTAGACTTCGAGAAGTTCCAAGGCAAACTGCCTCCAGTAACTTCATTCGGTGGTCCAATCGAAGTTTCTTAAGCATCTCGCTTAAAAGCAAAGATTAGAGCTTGAATTAAAGCCCCTGTAAGTACTCTTACAGGGGCTTTTTGTATTTTAGTTATCAGTCTTCATATTTATGGTAAACCACATATGTAGAGCGTCTGGAAGCGTATTGATAGCGGGAGAGGGGTTAGAATGTGAGTACAAATAAGAACGGTAGCAAGTACTGATCAGCGTGACAAAGTATCAGAAAGCAAAAAGGTCGATATAAAGTAGCGACCTAATAGAGACCTATCGAGTTGTGAGATTTAAATCTCGAACATAAACCAATATCCATAAGCACAAATCAAAGCGGGTACACTTGAGTATAAGGTTGCGACAAGCGCTGCTTTTGGTGCCATTGCAATCGCAGGGAAAAGCGCGTCACCATCATTTGAAATCGCATTACCAACCTGAGCCGAAAGTGGAAGCGCACCTGAAAGGTAAAGGCTCGTGACCAACAGTTGTGGTCCACAGCCCGGTAACAAACCCATCAGGACACCAGCCAAGGGGAGCATAATGCCCCAGCTTGAGAATAGCGCCGCAAAATCAACATTTGCTATCACAGCGCCAAATTCAAAGAAGAGAAAGGCAACCACAACCCATGCAGTTACGAAGTTAGTATCTTGAGCTGTTTTCTGTAGTGGGTGTGAGCCTAGACATTTCTCATCCTCACTAACTGCTGATTTATAGTCTTTAATCTCTCGGGTTAGTCCCCATAAAAACATTGAGCTAATCAACAAGATAGCACCAATCCATTCCATCGACATCTCAGGTAATGACAGCAGCTCGTTTACATCGACTTGAAAAGAGCCGAGTAGAGCAACCGCCGCACCCGGAACAATCAACACCGACCACAAGTAGCCTTGTAGATTGATCGCTTTTTTAGAAACCGCCTCTTTGTCTTGTGATTGCGATGAACAGCTTCTAACAGGTTCGTTATCCTCTACTTGTTTTGGGCGTAAGAAATCGTCTGCGTGAAACAAGTTAATAATCCGACCTGATGCCGTACCCACAATCACGCCCATCGCCATCATGGCTAAACCTGTTTTAGGTTCGCTTGCAATGAGTAAGAAGGCAGCATCGCCCATGGTTGAGACGAGCACCGCAACAACCGCGCCAAATCCGAGCTTACCTGAGATGAATTGTGTAGTGACAACGATGGCCCCACCACAACCTGGAAGTGCGCCCATCAGGGCTGCAAATACGACTTGGTTAGAACGAGATTGGTGAACAAGTTTGCTGAACACGTTGTCTTTATTGATGTACAGGCTGAGCCAGTGATAGACCGCTAAGGTTAAAGCGACATAACAAGACACGGCCCAGAATGCGTCTGACAAGGTCGTAACCGTAAGCTCTCGCGTAGCAGGCGCAGCAACCAAAGCTGCAAGTGAGATAGGTAATAGCAGTCGCTTAAAAGAGAGTGAGAACTGAGTTGTTTTCGCAGCGCTACTGCTTGGCAAAAAAGAGATTAATCGATCCATAGGTGTTACTCAAAATTAGTGGCTTAAGATAAATATATACGAATGATAATAATTATCAATTGCATTTGTTGTTTTTTTACCTATTGTTACTATTGGCTAAACCCACGAAACATGACCAATCTAAAAAAATGAGGTAAAGTATGGCTAATAAAGAGAGGCTCTAAAGGTAGAGTCGTAATTGTTAGTGTAATAGGAAGAAACATGATTTTAGTTGTTGGTCACAAAAACCCTGATAGTGACAGTATTTGTAGTGCGTTAGTTGCAACTGAGCTTCTTAAAGCTCGTGGCGAGGAAGCGACACCAATTCGCCAAGGCGAGATCAACCGCGAAACTCAACATATTCTTGAAGTTGCTGGTGCTGAAATGCCAGAACTTCGTACTTCTGTTGCTGGTGAGAAAATCTGGCTAGTAGACTACTCAGATCTAGCACAAGCACCAGATGATGTTGCTGAAGCAGAGATCGTAGGTATTGTTGATCACCACCGTCTAGGCGACGTGATGACAGTAAACCCAATGGAAGCTTGGATCTGGCCTGTTGGTTGTACAAACACTGTACTTTTCAACATGTTCAAGATTGAAGGTCACGCTATCTCTCAACAAATCGCTAAACTAATGATGTCTGCAATTCTTTCAGACACAGTTGGTTTCGCTTCTCCAACATGTACTCAAAAAGACAAAGACGCCGTTGCTGAGCTTGCTGAAATTGCTGGCGTAGAAGACGTTGATGCATTTATCAAAGCACTTCTAATTGCTAAAACAAACATCGAAGGCCTATCTGCTGCACAGCTAGTAGAAAAAGACCTTAAAGGCTACCCATTCAACGGTCGTGATGTTGTTGTTGGTCAAGTTGAACTTGCGACTCTTGAGCAAGTAGACGGCATGATCGAAGCTTTAGAAGCTGATCTTGAAGAGCGTTGTGAGAAAGACGGTCTAGCATTTGCTGCGGTAATGCTAACTGACATCACTACTGCGCAAACTCGCCTTCTTTACAAAGGTGAGTGGGCTGAGAAATTGGTTAAGCACGAGAAAGACGGCGTATTGATGATGGAAAATACACTAAGCCGTAAGAAGCAAGGCTGGCCTTGGCTACAAGGTGAGCTTGTTTAATCAAGTCACTTAAATAATAAACGCCTGCTTATTTAGCAGGCGTTTTTCTTTGAAGTAGATTTTTTTCTTCATCGATAATGTTTGAAGTTAAAAGCACTCGGCATAGAATAGCTTTAAGAACAAAGTTACTGACTAAAGTAGGAAATTAAGATGACTACACAGCTAGACGATAAAAAAATCGCTGAAATCAATAAGTATACGGGTGAGCAACGCCTGAAATACTGTGTGAAAGAAATCGTAGCAAACCGTGAAGTATGGATCTTAACCGATGAACACGGTTGTGTGATGCTGAATACGGAAGATGAAGACTGTGTTCCAGTATGGCCAAATCAAGAGTTCGCAGAATCATGGGCAACGGGCGATTGGTCTGAGTGTAAGGCTGAGTCTATCTCATTAAACAAATGGCACAGTCGCTGGACGAACGGTCTAGAAGACGACGAGCTTGCTGTTGTGGTATTCCCAAACGAACAAGAAGAAGGCGTTATTTTGTTCCCGGATGAGTTCGACTTCGAATTGAAAAAGCAGGCTGCTAAGCGCTAGTTCTTTCGTTATACAGTGACATCGTAAGTCAGCGTTGCCTTTCTTAGGCAGCGCTATCATTCAATTATCCCAACTAAGCTGTTTCAACGTATTTTCTTCAATACCCAATCAACTGATACAACGGCGCTTGTTGTGCGGCTTTAGAAGCTTGTTGAAGCACACCTGTTTTGCTGTACCTCTTGAGTATCTTCCGAACGATAGGTTTTACTTCAGATTTTGCCATTCCAGCTTTCAATTCGGGTTCATACAGTAGTTGCAGTAGCACCACATCTAAGGGGGATAATAAGTCTTCTGGCGTGTGATCATTGAAAATAGAAGGGTAGGCTTTATCTGAATCATTCGGCAGGCCTAGAACTTGTGTGATCTCTTCTACGATACATGCGACTAGCTTGCCTCGTGACCTTGCCTGATCAACGGGAATTACAATTCCAGCGTAAACAATCTCACCTTTAGAATTGGTTCGATAACTTGCTGTGCAGATAGCGTTATTTAAATGCTGAGTTGATTTGAGTTTGAGCACAGATTTCGCCTCAGATATCCACTGACTTTGCCTTGTGTATATCCATTTTACGTTCGCTTCGGACTCTTTACTGACGATTGTTATGGGGTGTTGGGTAACTTCGGCTAAATGTTGGATATGAAGTTCTGTGAGTTCTTGATGCAGTTCCTCGTCACCCACTCGATGCTCGATCCAAATCTTGATTGGTTGTTTCCATTTGGCGAGCGGTTTGTTGCCTTGGGAGTATTCGTGTTGAAGCGCGACGTTGTAAAAGGCAGTTTCGACGAAGCTTCTATCTAGCCAGGTGAGCGGTGTGCTTGAAACGTTAAAGGAAAATAGTGCCAACAAGAGGGGAAGCATTGAAGCTGTTCGTAACATACTTTTTCCCCTCTGTTGGATCTGCGTTATTTCAGATTAGTGGTTCGGCGCTTTGGAGAAATGGCTCTCAACCAATCTTTGGGTGATTTGGTGGGTTGGATTGGTCAACACTTGATCTGTTTCCCCACTCTCAACCACATTACCTTCGTGCATAACAATGATCTTGTCGGTAATGTGTTTAACAATACCAAGGTGTTGAGATACATAAACGAACGACACGCCCATCTCTTCTTGCAGCTCTAAGAACAAGTTAATGATTTGCGAGCGCATTGCCATATCCAAACCATTCAACGCTTCATCAGCGACAATGATGGATGGCTGAAGTATCAAGGCTCGAGCCAAACAAACCCTCTGTTTCTGGCCTGCAGCAAGCATCTGAGGGTAGAAGTAAGCATGTTCTGGTAGAAGCCCCACGCGTAACAGTGTGTCTTTCACACGATGCATACGAGCCTCGGGTGGCATGTTGGTGTTTCGCTTTAATGGACCCTCAAGAATACGACCGATCTGAATACGTGGATTTAGCGACGTATTCGGATCTTGGAAGATCATGCGAATCAGCTTACAACGAGTCGAGTAGTCTTTGTGCTCCAACTTTTCGCCATTCACGCGGATCTCGCCCGAAGTCGGTTCAACCATGCCTGCGAGCATTCTTGCTAATGTCGATTTCCCAGAACCATTTTGACCGATAAAACCAATCGTCTGACCTGCTTCAAGAGAGAAACTGACCGGCTTCACTGCTTGGTGAATCTTTTTACGGAAAAGACCAGAGCGAGTCGTAAAGTCTTTAGACAAATCACTGACTTCTAATAATGCACTCATGATTTCTTTTTCTTCTCCATATTCAGAGGGAAGTGACAGTTAAACTTATGGTTTTTGATACGTTTAGTATGTGGGATCTCGACACACTGCCTTTGTGCGTATGGGCAGCGAGGCCCTAATCGACAACCAATAGGAAGATGCTGCAGTGGTGGAATTGATCCTGGCAAAGATTGAAGCTTCTCTTTGTGGGGAATCCAGTCGTTAAAGTCCGGCATCGCTTTTAGCAGAGCAACGGTATACGGGTGCTTGGGTGCATCCAGCAGTTTTTGCGTATCCGCAGATTCTACAGACTGACCACAGTACATCACAGTAATGCGAGTCGCCCATTGAGTGATGGTCGTTAAATCATGGCCTATCAGAATGATGGTCGTGTTATTGATCTGATTCATTCGGCTCAATAAACGCAAGATCTGAGACTGAGTGATAGGATCTAAGTCGTTGGTTGGTTCATCGGCAATCAAGACTTTTGGCTTGGCTGCGATGGCCATTGCGATCATCACTTTTTGACACTCACCATCGGTCAGCTCATAAGAGTAACTGTCCATTAGGCGAGAGTGGTCTTTGATGCCTACTTTGTGCAACAACGCGATCGCCTGCTTCTTACGCCATTTAAATCGTTGCCACCAACGACCTTCAAATGCATGAGAAGGGATCGCTTCAATTAGCTGGTTGCCTACTTTTTCAGAAGGGTCAAGACACGTTGATGGTTCTTGGAAAATCATTGCGATATCGCGGGCGATCACTCGGCGTCTTTCTTTAGGCGTCAGTTGCAGTAGGTCGATATTACCTAAGCGCATTCGGTCTGCAGAAACCTTCCAGTTTTCTTTACAGACTCCGACGATTGCCTTCGCGACCAAGCTCTTACCTGAGCCAGATTCACCTACTAAGCCACGAATTTCCCCTTCGTTGAGGGTAATACTCATTCGATCTACGGCTTTAACCATCCCTTGAGGGGTCTCAATCTCAATGGTTAGATGTCGAATATCAAGTAACGGCATTATTCGATTCCTGCATTTAGCGCTTGGCGAACACCTTCACCGACGAGGTTAATCACGATCACTGTAAACATAATGGCTAAGCCGGGTAGGGTAACTGTCCATGGCGCAAGGTAAATCAACTCGACCGAGTCTCCCAAGATTGAGCCCCATTCAGTACTTGGTGCTTGAGCGCCAAGCCCTAGGAAACCCAAGGCGGTGATATCAAGAATTGCGACTGACAATGCCAGCGTAACTTCAAGTGCGACCACAGTGAGGATGTTTGGAAGAATTGAGTTCCAAAGCAGGTAAAAATCGTTCGCACCATCAAGGCGAGAGGCCAGAATATAGTCCTTCTCAACCTCTGCATGCACGGCGATGTACACCGAGCGTATAAAGCGCGGAATCAGTGCTAAACATAGGGCAAGCAAGATATTAAACTCCCCAAAGCCTAGGAATGCCACGAAGATAATCGCCAACAGAAGAGATGGAATCGACATGACCGTATCAAGCAGGTGGTTTAGCGTGCTTGATAGCAATCCACGAGTCATCCCGGCAAGTACACCAATCAAACAACCAATGACCGCTGCGATAAAGGTAATCACCACCGCAGCGCCGAAGGTAAGTTGAGAGCCGATTATCAGACGAGAAAGAATGTCTCGGCCTAAGTCATCAGTACCAAGAAAGTATTCAACCGTACCCGCTGGGTCCCAAGAGGGAGGGGTTAGAAGGTGACCCGTTTGTTCTTGTGCATCATGCGGAGCTAACCACGGTGAAGTGACAGTAACCAGAATAATAAGAACCAAACACCACAGGCCAAACATCGCCAGATTATTGCTACGGAAGCTTCGCCAAAAACGCTCGAACTGGGTTGGAATTTGTTCTTCTTGGTAGACGTTATTTGTTAGCATACCATTCCTTCCTTACCAGTGGATTGATCATAGCGCCCAGTAGATCGGACAGAATGTTTGCGGTCAAAACTAAGGTTGCCACGACAATCACGCCTGCTTGAATAGAAACGTAGTCTTGATTCGACAAGGCATCCAACAACCAGCGGCCAATGCCCGGCCAGTTAAAGATCGACTCAGTAATAATTGCAAGCGTTAACATACTCGATAGTTGAACACCGACCTTAGGAATAATCGGAGGGATCGCGTTTCTTAGCACATGCTGCGTGATGATCTCTCGCGTAGAAAGACCTTTAATTCGTGCGGCACGGATGTAGTTTTGAGTCATCACTTCAGCCACTGACGCTCTCATCAATCGGATGACCTGAGTTGTTGGAGCCAGCGCTAAAACAAGACAAGGTAACGCCATATGCTCGATAACACTTTGCAGTGCATGTGCTCGGTAGCGGCCTTTCGCAAAGAAGGCATCAATCATTGCAAAGCCACTTACATGTTCAATCTCGTATAGCAGATCGTATCGACCGCCAACTGGGAACATCTCAAAGTGTAATGAGAACACCATGATCATCAGTAGTGCGACCCAGAAAATCGGCGCAGAGTAACCCGCCATTGAGGTAAACGATATGGTGGTATCAACAAATTTACCCTGTCTCATACCCGCAATGGTGCCGAAAGGGATACCAATCAAAAGTGCTAATACAAATGCGAAAAAGCAAAGCTCTAATGTCGCCGGGAAAACGATCACAAGCTCATCGATAATAGGCACGCCGTGCTTACTTAAACCAAAGTTGAGCGTTGATAATTCAGTGAGGTAGCTTAACCAACCTGGCCAAAAATCTTGAATTGCCCAAGGTGAGGTTTGGTCGAGGCGCAGCAGAGAAAAGCCAACTAGCGTCAAAATCGCTAAGGTAATAACGAATAAGTTTATACGTCTTAATGTATACCAAAACATCACTGCACCTCTCTTCTGACTTGATCAAAAGGTTGGGCATTGAAAGGGCTCTGTTTAAAGCCCGTTAGCGAACGATCGTGTACGCGAAATTGCACGCCATGAGCCAGAGGGATCACTGGTACTTCTTCGTTGAGAATGTTTTGGGCTTGACGATACAAATTCACGCGATGCCTTTGTTGATTGATCTCTAGTGCTAAATCGAGAAGGAAATCAAAGTCTGAATTACACCACATCGAAACGTTTAATCCTGCGCGTTCTGAACTGCATGAGAGAAGCGGGCGTAAGAAGTTATCTGGGTCACCGGTATTGCCTATCCAACCTGTAAGCAACAGGTCTGTTGAGGAAATCGAGGATAACTGTGTACGGTCAAATCGGTCATCGGTATAGAGTTTCAATTCAATACCAATATCCGCCAAGTTTGCTTGGATAAGTTCTGCTGTTTTTCTTGGGCTTGGGTTGTATGCGCGAGGCTCTAATGGTACCCACATTGAAAGCTCTAACCCGGGTTCAACACCTGCTTCTTTGAGCAGCGCAATCGCATAGTTTCGATCATAACGAACTTGAACGCTGTCCTCTTGGTGAGCCCAAGAAGTAGGAGGAAGCAATGTATAGGCTTTCGTCCCTGTACCGTAGTACACAGAATCGAGTATGTTTTGGCGGTTGATGGCTAAGTTAAGCGCTTTACGCACTCTAGAGTCACGCAGTGCCGGATGCTCGGTATTTAGCGCGATGAAAGAGACATTGACCGCAGGCGTGGCAGAAATCATCAACTCTTCATGAGCTTGAATAATCGGTATCTGACTAGAAATAGGTGAGTTCAACACGTCACACTCACTGCGGAGAAGCTTAGCAAGTGTGCCTGTCCCACGTTGTGAAGTATCAAACACAACTTGGTCCATTTGTACGTCACCTCTCCAGTAATGCTTGTTCTTTTTCAAGCGAACTAGATCATTGATCTGGTATTCGTCTAAGTAGAAAGGACCAGTGCCGACCGGGTTGGAATCGATTTGATTTTTCTCGTCCGCAGCAATTAGCTTATTGGCATATTCTTTAGAATGAATGACCGCATAGCTGGTGGCGATATTATTGAGAAATGAATTGTCTGGGCGACTTAATTGGAATTTCACCGTTAGGTCGTCAACAGCAGTGATATCGACGATCAGGTTTTTGAAGTCAATTCCGGCAAACCATGGGTATAGACCACCGCCTACATAATGAAATGGGTTTGAACTATCAATGACACGTTCAAAGCTAAACACCACGTCTTGTGCATTCATACTACGAGTGGGGGTGAACCAGTCTGTAGTTTGGAACGCAACATTTGGGCGCAGTTTGAACGTGTACTCTGTACCTGATTTATCAACAGACCAACTTGTCGCCAAGTTCTGCTTTGGTCGGTAAGTCATCGGATCAAGAGTGAGCAGTGTATCGAAGATTTGAGGGCTCAGCGATTCTGCGGTAATACCACTATCAACCAACTGTGGGTTGAAGGTACTAGGATTACCTTGGCCGCAATAAATGAAGCCTTTTTCACGGATTTGCTCGTGATTCACACTCTCACCACATCCAGCTAGAAAGCTCAGCGTGCAGATGCTCAGTGATAGTCTTATTAGTGCTTTCATAAAAAGAAATACTTTTCGAAACGAGGCGTTAGAGGAGCCTCAAGATCCGGACAATTTAACATTTTATTTATTCGGCTCCAAATAATAATCAAGTGTGGACAGCTATTTATCGTTAGCTTGTCCGACAATCGCGTACTTCCTCACCATTCCACGTAATTGGTTGTAGGTTAACCCAAGTAATTCTGCTGCTTGTTTCTGGTTGTACTTACTCTGTTTTAGGGCTTGATTGAGTAGCTTGATGTCTTGTTGTTCTTGCCATGCTTTGTAATCAAGTGGCAAAGAAAACGAGCTCTCAGATGAAGTATGGCTGTTAGACGGCTCATTGCCAGTTTCTGGCGAGGAATCTTGCTCTGTTTTCCATGCGGGCTTGAATGGGTTAAATACCAAAGATTCAATAGGATATGGGTCTTTACCGTGCTGGTAGATGGCTCGCTCTATCACGTTTTTCAGCTCTCGAACATTCCCTGGCCACGCATAATCCAATAGCGACTCAACAGCAGAGGGAGCAAAGCCAACAAATAACTCCAATTCTAATTCACGGCACATCTTAATAGCGTAGTATTCTGCCAACAGCATGATGTCTTCTTTCCGTTCGCGTAACGGAGGAATAGTAATTACATCAAACGCCAGTCTATCCAATAAATCGGCTCTGAATTCACCCTTTAATGCCATCTCTGGTAAGTCGGCATTGGTGGCACACACCAGTCTTACATTGGCATTTAGCGCTTTTTGACCGCCGACGCGCTCATATTGCCCGTATTCAATAACGCGCAATAGCTTTTCTTGAACGGCAAGGGGAGTCGTAGCAAGCTCATCCAGAAACAGCGTGCCTCCTTCCGCTCTTTCAAAGCGACCTTGATGACGACCTTTCGAACCTGTGAAAGAGCCTGACTCATGACCAAACAATTCTGAATCAATCAAACCTTCACTGAGGGTTGAACAGTTCAGCGAAATCAAAGGCTGATCCCAGCGTCTTGAAAGATAGTGCAGCCTTTGTGCAATCAGTTCTTTACCCGTACCACGCTCGCCAATGATCAGAATGGGCCTTTCAATTGGAGCCAGTTGAGAAACTTTGTCCAAAACAGAGAGAAAGCTAGGTGATTCACCAATAAGATTCTGCTGCATAACGGGTCCTTGTGTGAGCTGAGCGCTGGTGTAGGTCATATAAGGTTTTAGTGGTGAAAAATACCAATACTTGGCTAAATTCATCATAGCACGGTTCGGCTTAATCACCATTTTATTGTAAGTGATTGATAATGAATGTCTAAAAAGTTGGCACGCTACTTGGATTACTTATGGTAGGTTTAACAACAAATGTAGATTAGTGAGCAAGTGGTGACGAGTCGACAACGATTTGAAACGCATTTGCCATCATTGTAATTAAGGAGTTCCTCATGGGTATTTTTTCTCGCTTTGCAGACATTGTAAATTCAAACATCAGTGCACTATTAGATAAGGCTGAAGATCCTGAAAAGATGATTCGCCTGATTATCCAAGAAATGGAAGACACGCTGGTTGAGGTTCGCACTAACTCAGCAAAAGCAATTGCAGACAAGAAAGAGCTAGCACGCAAAGTTGAAGCAATCGAAACACAGATTCTAGATTGGCAAAACAAGGCGACACTAGCACTGACTAAACAACGCGAAGATCTGGCGAGAGCAGCGCTAATCGAAAAGCAAAAATTGGAAGACATCATCAAGAGCTTGCACACCGAGCAAACGTTGGTCCATGAAACCATCGAAAAGCTAACCAGTGAGATTGGCAAGCTTGAAACCAAAATTGCAGAAACTCGTGCCAAGCAACAAGCTTTGATGATTCGTAATAACGCAGCAAGCAATCGTCGTGATGTTCAAAAACACCTGCATTCAAGCAAAACCAACGAAGCAATGGCGAAGTTTGAGCAATTCTCGCGTAAAGTGGACGAATTAGAAGCTGAAGCGGACGTTTACGCTAAAACAGGTAACGCAAAATCTTTAGACCAAGAGTTTGCAGAACTACAAGCTCAAGATGAAATTGAAAAAGAGCTAGCGAAATTGAAGCAACAAGTTGAAAACCGAGATAAATAATTTAGGAGTTGTCTATGTCAACATTTCTAATTGCAGGTCCACTGATTGTCTTTTTAATCTTCGTTGCACCTCTATGGTTATTCTTACATTACCGCAGCAAGAAGAAATCCAGCAATGGTCTTTCAGAAACGGATCTTCAACGTCTGCATAAGCTTTCTGCGCAAGCCGAATCCATGCAAGAGCGAGTAAAAACGCTAGAAAAAATACTGGATGCGGAGTCGCCTAGCTGGAGACGAAACTATGAGTAGAGAACTGTATCGCGATACGATTAACGGAAAGTTGTCTGGCGTATGTGCAGGTTTAGCGAACTACTTCGGCCTTGAAGTGTGGTTGGTTCGCATCTTAGTTATCTCTGCAGCATTGCTTGGTGGTAGCTTTCTGGTGTTATTAGCGTATTTAGCTTTGACATTTATGCTTGAAAAACAGCCAGCTCACTATGTCGATGAGATGAAAGCCAAACAAGAGCACACGCTCAAGCAAAAACCTTGGGAAAAAGGGCAAACGGCAGAGTCGTTACTGGGCACTTTAGAGGGCGATTTCCAGAAGTTAGAGACCAGTGTCCGCAACATGGAAGCTTATGTAACCTCGGACACTTTCAAAGTCGACCGCGCATTTAAGAACATGTAGTGCTAAAACGTCAAAAACAATAGATAACGGTTTAGGATAATTTATTCCAAGCCGTTATTTTTTTTAATAATTTTGTCTAAATAAATCTTACGATAACTGGTAAGTTACATGTGATTAATCTATGTTATAAAAATATTTATAGATATGGATGATCACCAATGTATAGAGCCTCCGTTGTCCTATTGGCAGCCTTAGCTGGGTTGTCTGGGTGTGGTAAGGAGCTTCCTCCCGTACCTGAACCTGATTCTAGACCCGCCAAACTCTTCACCGTTTCCGTCGGTAATAACGCCTTTGAACGTAGCTTTCCTGCCACCACTGAAGCGGGTGACAAAGCGGTTCTTGCATTTCGTGTTCCAGGATTACTTCAGACTATCGATGTGACATCGGGTCAAAAGGTCAGCAAAGGGGAAGGGCTTGCAACGCTTAATCCTGACGAATATCAATTGTTAGAGAAGCAAGCAAGAGCCAACTTTAAGCTTGCTGATGTTCAATACCAACGTTCGATTAAGCTGCGAAAAGACCGAGTCGTATCAGAGCAAGATTTCGATCAAGCGAAAGCCAATCACAATTCTGCCAAAGCGATGCTTAATCAAGCCAAAGCTAACCTTCGCTACACCACTTTAATTGCGCCTTACGATGGAACCATCTCCATTATTCCGGCTGAAAATCATGAATACATTGCCGCCAAGCAAGGCGTGATGAATATTCAAACCAATCAAATTCTTAAAGTCGTCTTCTTATTACCCGACCAACTTATTACGCGCTTTTCTTCAGGGTTCGAGACAGATGCAACCATGGTTTTTGATGCGTTTCCTGAAAACTCTTATGTTTTAACCTTCCAAGAAGTCGATACCGAAGCCGATCCGAAAACAGGTTCGTACAAAGTTACTATGGTAATGGAAAGACCAACCGACGTGGGCATTTTGCCGGGTATGTCTGGCACGGTAAATTTAGTTTCATCGTTAGCGGCTGCTACCAAAATTCCAACTTCAGCAATGATGACCGACGGGGACGATGTCTCGGTGTGGCGTGTGAATAACGACGGTATTGTTGAAAAGGTTGCCATCGTTATTGATGAAAAACGTCATATTGTCTCTGGACTAAACGATGGCGATCGTATTGTCACCTCCGGCGTCAATGGTCTTGAGTCGGGCATTAAAGTTCGCGAGTGGATCAAGGAAAGGGGGCTATAACATGAAAACACTTAAAGTGGCCGCTGGCCTGTCATGTTTGGCCTTACTTACGGCTTGTGAAGATAAGCAAGCTGTAGAGGTGAACAACACACCCTTGGTTAAAGTTATTGAGATTTCAGTCATCGATTTTAGCGACAAACTCTATTTTCCAGCGGTTGCAAATGCTGCTGAGAAAGCTCACCTCAGTTTTCGAGTCGCTGGTGAAATCTTTAAGTTGGATGTGAAGGAAGGTGAACGTGTTTCTAAAGGGGACGTCATTGCCGAGCTTGACCCAACCGATTATCAATTGGACGTAGACAATGCCCAGGCACGTTACACGGTAATCAACAGTCAATACAGACGTTCTAGCCCGCTAGTGAAAAAAGGTTTATTGGCTAAGTCGCAGTTTGATGAAATTGCCGCTGAACGCCAGATTGCTTATTCGGAGTTGGAGTTGGCGAAACTGCGCTTATCGTTCACTAAGCTTCGTGCGCCTGTTGATGGGATTATTTCTCGTGTCAGTGTCGACCAATATGAAAATATTCAGGTAGGCCAGCAAATAGTGAATATTCACAGCGTTGAAGATGTTGAAGTCGTTATTCAGTTGCCAGACCAAATCTATGTGAACCAACCAAGTGAGCAGCTGCTATCGAACGTTGAGGCCTCGGTCAGAGTGCCAAGTGGTAATGAATACACGGCAGGTATTAAAGAGTTCACCACCGAACCAGACCCAAGTACGGGCACGTTCACTGTGACGCTTGCTCTGCCTATGCCTGAAGATGACTTGATTCTGGACGGTATGGCAGTTGAGGTGACCTCAAATGGGCGAGATATTGGCTTAGATCTAAAAGCCGGCGTGCTTATTCCAATTGAAGCTGTATTTAATGCTGATGGTGATGCTTTAACGCGCCAGAACTCTTATGTGTGGGTGCTTAATGATGACAATACCGTCTCGAAGCAACAAGTCGTGTTAGGAAAAGCAAATCAGAAAACATTGCAGATCATGAAAGGACTAGAAATGGGGCAGCATGTCGTTGTTGCAGGCGTATCGCGATTGCGAGATGGGATGACAGTGGATGTATTGTCTCAGGAGACGAACAATGAGTGAAGTGAATAACAAGCCCCAAAATGACGACCAACAGGGTGATGATCAGATCACAGGTGTTGCTGCTTACTTTATACGTAACAAAGTCATCAGCTGGATGCTATCTTTGATCTTTCTTATTGGTGGTGTCTCTGCTTTCTTCGGTTTGGGACGTTTAGAGGATCCTGCCTTTACCATCAAAGACGCAATGGTCGTGACTTCATACCCGGGGGCAACGCCTCAACAGGTGGAAGAGGAAGTGACCTATCCATTAGAGAAAGCAATTCAACAACTTACCTATGTGGACGAAGTGAACTCTATCTCTAGCCGTGGCTTGTCTCAGGTAACGGTAACGATGAAGAACAATTATGGCCCAGATGATCTTCCACAAATCTGGGATGAACTTCGCCGAAAAGTAAATGATCTCAAGGTTGAATTGCCACCTGGCGTTAATGATCCACAAGTCATTGATGACTTTGGTGACGTTTACGGTATTTTGTTGGCGGTGACGGGGGATGGCTACAGCTACAAAGAGCTGCTGGATTACATTGATTATCTAAGGCGAGAGCTGGAGTTGGTCGATGGGGTCAGTAAAGTTTCTGTTTCGGGGCAACAGCAAGAGCAAGTATTCATTGAAATTTCGATGAAACGGATAAGTTCACTCGGTATCTCTCCAAGCACCGTATTTAATCTATTGTCGACTCAAAACATTGTATCAAGCGCTGGTGCAGTAAGAATTGGCGATGAATACATTCGAATCCATCCAACGGGTGAGTTCCAGAATGTTGAACAACTCGGTGATTTGATTCTGACAGAAGGGGGTGCTCAAGGCCTCATCTATTTGAAAGATGTCGCTGACGTGACTCGTGGCTATGTCGAAGTTCCGAGTAACATCATCGGTTATAACGGTAAACTCGCGCTCAACCTTGGTGTCTCTTTTGCGCAAGGCGTAAACGTGGTTGCTGTGGGTGAAGCCTTTGATCGACGACTTGCTGAGCTGAAATACCAGCAGCCAGTTGGCATCGACATCTCTGAGGTATATAACCAACCCAAAGAGGTAGATAAGTCGGTAAGTGGTTTTGTGGTGAGTTTAGGGCAGGCGGTTGCAATCGTAATCGTGGTGTTACTGTTCTTCATGGGATTGCGCTCGGGTCTGTTGATTGGCTTGATACTGTTGTTGACCGTTTTCGGTACCTTCATTTTCATGCAGTATTTCAAGATCGACCTCCAACGTATTTCACTAGGTGCATTGGTTATCGCCTTGGGGATGCTGGTGGATAACGCCATTGTGGTAGTGGAAGGGATATTGATCGGCACGCAGAAGGGGCGAACCCGGATGCAGGCCGCTACCGATATCGTCACTCAAACCAAATGGCCGCTGTTGGGGGCTACCGTTATTGCGGTGACCGCATTTGCTCCAATCGGTTTATCTGAAGACTCAACAGGTGAATATTGTGGCACCTTGTTCACAGTGCTCCTGATCTCCTTGATGCTGAGTTGGTTTACTGCCATCTCGCTCACGCCGTTCTTTGCCGATATGTTCTTTAAAGGTCAGAAGGTCGATCCGGGTAATGAAGGTAAAGACCCGTACAATGGGATGGTTTTTGTGATCTACAAAAACTTCCTTGAGTTCTGTATGAAGCGTGCGTGGTTAACCATGTTTGTTCTGGTTATTGGATTAGGCGCGAGTGTGTATGGCTTTGGTTTTGTTAAACAAGCCTTTTTCCCTTCTTCAACAACACCTATGTTCCAAGTGGATGTATGGATGCCAGAAGGCACGGATATTCGAGCGACCAATACCAAGCTTAAAGTGCTGGAAGGTTGGTTAGCAGAGCAGGATGAAGTTGAACATATCACGACAACAGCGGGTAAAGGTCTACAACGTTTCATGCTGACTTATTCACCGGAGAAAAGTTATAGCGCTTACGGCGAAATAACAGTTCGTGTGAAAAGCTATGAGGTGCTCCAAGGGCTAATGCTACGTTTCCGTGAGCATGTGGGTAGTCAGTTCCCAGAGATTGATTACAAGCTTAAACAGATCGAATTAGGTCCGGGTGGCGGTGCGAAAATTGAAGCGCGAATTGTGGGTTCTGATCCAACGGTTTTACGTTCAATCGCATCTCAAGTTATGGATATCATGCGTGCTGATGATGGTGCTTTCAATATTCGTCACGATTGGCGTGAAAGAACTAAGGTGCTAGAGCCTCAGTTCAACGAAAGCCAAGCACGTCGATATGGTATTACTAAATCTGATGTTGATGATTTCTTGGCAATGTCCTTCTCTGGTAAGTCGATTGGTGTGTATCGTGATGGTACAACGTTGATGCCGATAGTAGCTCGTTTACCTGAAGATGAACGTGTCGATATTCGTAACATCGAAGGCATGAAGATCTGGAGCCCTGCATTAAGTGAATACATCCCACTGCAACAAGTGACTTTAGGTTACGAGTTAGAATGGGAAGATCCACTGATCATCCGTAAAAACCGTAAGCGTATGCTGACGGTAATGGCGGATCCTGATCTATTGGGTGAAGAGACAGCCTCAACTCTACAGAAACGCTTACAACCACAAATTGAAGCGATTGAGATGCCACCGGGTTACTCACTCGAGTGGGGGGGCGAATATGAGTCGTCGGCAGATGCGCAGGCGTCACTGTTCACAACTATGCCTCTAGGTTACTTGTTCATGTTCTTAATCACGGTGTTCTTGTTTAACTCGGTGAAGGAGCCTCTGATTGTTTGGTTAACGGTGCCACTGGCGTTGATAGGGGTGACGACAGGTTTATTAGCCTTGAACACACCATTTGGTTTTATGGCGCTGTTGGGTTTCTTGAGTCTATCTGGGATGCTACTGAAAAACGGTATCGTACTGCTTGATCAAATTGAGATTGAAATGAAATCAGGTAAAGATCCATATGTGGCGGTTGTTGATGCGGCATTAAGTCGTGTTCGTCCGGTATGTATGGCGGCGATCACAACTATTCTTGGTATGATCCCTCTGTTACCCGATATCTTCTTCAAGCCGATGGCGGTAACCATCATGTTTGGTTTGGGCTTTGCGACTGTACTGACGCTAATCGTAGTACCTGTTCTATATCGTCTATTCCATAAAATTGAAGTAGCTTAACGCTAATTAACCTTTGAAATAATGCCCCTAAATGGGGCATTATTTTTATATACCGATTGATAAAAGAGAATTCAAAAATGGAAGTAAATGCATCGGATAGAACCTGCGCATGGGCACTGAAACATGAACTTGAAAGGGAATACCACGACGCAGAGTGGGGCGTCCCTGTTTATGATGACCAAGTTTTGTTTGAGTTCATAACTTTGGAAGGCGCTCAAGCCGGCCTGAGCTGGATTACTATTCTCAAAAAGCGTGAAGGTTATTGTGCCGCTTTTGATAATTACGATCTAAATAAGCTAGCAGCCCTCAATCAAGACAACGTGCCACACATCATTGAAAATTTCGATGTGGTTAAGCACAAAGGCAAAATCGCTTCGGTATACAACAATGCGCGAGCAACGCTTGAGTTACAGAAAGAATTCGGCTCTCTTTCAAATGCCTTATGGCAATTTGTCGATAACGAAGTAATCGTGAACCAATGGACTGAGATGTCTCAAGTTCCTGCTTCTACAGAGCAATCTAAAGCGATGAGTAAGTTTTTGAAGAAGAGAGGCTTTAAGTTTGTAGGGGAAACAATCTGTTACGCGTTTATGCAAGCGACAGGCATGGTTAATGACCATACTGTAGGTTGTCCGTACAAATAAAAGTGTTATTTATCGTCGAAAAATAATTGCGTTAATATTGGAGAATTTACTGGTCATTTATAAACTATTCAATATCATATGCGACCGAATTTAAACCTAGAAGACGATAGTGAAACAACAAAGCTACCAAATTTGTGATGCTCGTTATGATCCCTTGCTTAGGCAGTTTGTGCGTGAAGATGGCCACGTAGAAACTATCGCGCCGTTAGAGGGTAAGGTGTTCCTGCTCTTGCTAGAGAATGCTGGTGAGTGCATTGAACGAGGTCTGATATTTGATAGGTGTTGGGGCAATGTGATTGTCTCAGAGCAAGCGCTCACTAACGTGATATCTAAGATTCGAAAAACGCTGTCACGCGTTACTTGTGGCTGTGCGACCATTCGCACAGTCAGCAAAACGGGTTATTCACTTGAAATTGATGAGTCGATAGAGCCTAGCAAAACTGAAACTTCTCAAGTGACTACTGAGTTATCCAAATCAAGCTCTCCGCCTGCCGGTCAAGAAGTGTTTGCTGCAACTGATTCAGAACTCAAGACACCTCCCAACCAAGATCAAAAGTTAACTGAAATAGAGACTTCAAACTCTAAAAGCAATGCACCCCTTGTTAAAGCTGGCTATTTAGTTGCATTGATTTGTGTCGTTGTAACGGCGTTCAACCTTTTCCAAACCTATTATACGCCACAGCCTTATTTTATTGATAAAGGCGAATATCGCGACAGTTATACAGATAATACCAATCACTATTTTTTCCATATTGCGCACCATGAATCCTATTCCCTGCCTGCTATCACTCAAAAGCTTACGGATGTGATGCCTAGTCACTGTAATGTGGATGTGTTTGTCCGTATCTATCCGTCAGTCGATCAGCCTGAAAATGATGCGCTATATATGTTGGTTCAAAAGAAAAACGGTGAAGCTTTGAATTATGGTGCTTCTATTTTTAATGTAGAGACGTCTTTTGATTCATTTGCAGCTCATATGGCAAAGAGGAGCTACTTTTGCGATTAATTGGCTTACTTATTGTTTGTGCAATCACCGCTGCGAGCTTCTTGTTAGAACAAAACGTCTTGGCTGGCACTCGATGGCACTGTAAAACGATCAAAACTGATTTTTTATCTCAGGCATTCCAACCATATAAAGCATTGTATGAACGCATAAGCCTTACTTTTCAATCTGATCATACTTTTAATATTAGGGAGTTTGTGACAATTACTGAGCAAAACGGCAAGGAAAGTATGATGGAAAATCTTTATTCAGGCTACTACGGGCTTGATGGAAACAATCTGTCGATGAGTATTCTGGATGTGAGAACGGCAACGCCTTTTCATGACCCTGTTATTAATCAGGAATATAGTGAGTATAAAGGGGTGACGATTGACTACACGATTGCAGTGAAGGATAAGTCTTTGTATATGTTCAATGAACATCGAACTGAAATATTTAATTGGGCGT
Source organism: Vibrio sp. 10N.261.45.E2 (assembly GCF_002875705.1). Lineage (GTDB taxonomy): Bacteria > Pseudomonadota > Gammaproteobacteria > Enterobacterales > Vibrionaceae > Vibrio. The sequence continues at coordinate 24,656 of NZ_MCZZ01000109.1, read as the reverse complement.
GTTTTAACGTTCAGTAACTTTTTTAAAGCTATGTGTCTAATACGCTAATTTGAAAAAGGCAGGAAAATCCTGCCTTTTTGCTTATTGGATCTAGCCTTTAGATTACACCAGAGCGTTGTAACGTTCTAATCCAGCTTCTAGGTCTGCAATCAAATCATCAACGTCTTCTAAGCCGATATGAACGCGAATCAAGGTACCTTCGAAGTTAGGGTTCGCTACTGTTCTTAGGCTGTCAAAACTGTTCGGTTCATTCGCTAGAATCAAGCTCTCAAAGCCGCCCCATGAGTAACCCATACTAAAGTGCGTCATACCATCAAGCAGCGCTGTGGTGGCTTTTGTATTTGAGTTCTTCAGCACGAAAGAGAACAAGCCATTACCGCCAGTAAAGTCTCGTTTAAAGAATTCGTGGCCAGGACAAGACTCAAGAGCAGGGTGGCGAACATGGTCAACCTCAGGGCGAGTTTCTAACCACTTTGCGACTTTCAAGCTGCTCTCAGCGTGTTGGCGCAGGCGAACGTCAAGCGTGCGGATACCACGAAGTCCAAGGTAAGCATCATCTGGCGAAACACATTGTCCCATCAAGTAACTCTGTTCACGCAGTTGGTCCCAACATTTTTCGTTGGCAACAGCGGTACCTAGCATTACATCTGAGTGACCTACTATGTATTTAGTTGCTGCTTGGATAGAGATATCAACACCAAAATCGAACGGTGAGAAGTTAACTCCAGCTGCCCAAGTGTTATCTAACATAACGATGATGTCATGTTCATGAGCAATACGTGCAAGCGTTGGAACGTCTTGAACTTCCATTGTTACTGAACCCGGAGACTCGGTAAATAGAACCTTAGTGTTCGGCTTGATGAGGTCTTGGATACCTTCACCAATGGTTGGTTCGTAGTAAGTTGTTTCGACACCCATCTTTTTCATGATCGTGTCACAGAAATCACGTGTCGGCTCGTAGCAGGTATCAACCATCAGAATATGGTCGCCTGATTCTACAAAAGAGAGGATGGCATTAGAAATAGCTGCCGTGCCACAAGGGTAGAGCGCACAGCCAGCGCCGCCTTCCACTTCAACCATAGCATCTTGGAAAGCGAAATGAGTGTTGGTTCCACGACGTCCGTAAAAAAGCGTCTTATTAGCGCGATTAATCGTAGCTTTGCGCTTTTCTTCTACTGAGTTGAACACGACAGTTGAAGCGCGCTGTACTGGTGGGTTAACGACACCATTGGTCCACTTCTTATCACGACCTGCAGTGATCAGCTTAGTGGTTTTGTTTTCGGACATGCTGTGAATTCCTTATCAATCGGTTATGTCCTATTTAAAACATGCCAATAGCCTTCAAAGCAAGAGTGAAGCGGGGGTTTTTATGTTTTTCTTTGTCTTTTTAACCTTTCACGTCGTTTATCGTGAAAGGTTAAAAATCAGATAACCAGCGAGTGATGGGTCGCAGTGAATCCATAGATTGGATTACAGCAGTGGGTTGAACAGATAGAACAGCCTTTCGAAGAAGCGATTTCGCAAGTTTCTCTGTTCCCATTGTTCCAATACGACTGGGTGAGATGATTCAATGTACGATTGTTGCAGCTCAGAGAGTTGTTGAGTGAAGTGTACGTCATCTACAGCTAGTGTCACTTCAAAGTTGAGCCATAGGCTGCGCATGTCGATATTGACCGTTCCGATCAAACAAAACTCCTCATCAATAACAACCGACTTAGTATGAAGAAGGCCACCGTAAAACTCGTAGATCTTAACGCCGGCCTCAAGTAACTCGGTATAGAAAGCGCGCGAAGCCCACTTAACCATCAATGAATCGTTATTGTGAGGGATGATCAGTTCTACATTGACACCTCGTTGCGCGGTCATTTTGAGTGTTTCTAATAAATCGGCACTCGGTACAAAATAGGGTGTTGTGATACGAACAGAATGGTTTGCCTGATTAATCGCAATGGTTAGAACCTGTAAGATCAAATATTCCGGCATGCCCGGGCCTGATGGCACTACCTGAACAGGGTGATGCGTCATTACTTCTTCAACCGGACATTCTGGCAAATCAGGAAGGATTCGTTCGCCTGTTTCCACTTCCCAATCCCAACCATGAATGGCCGACAGCACATTAACCGTAGGGCCTGTTACGCGAACCATTACGTCAATCCACTGACCCACACCTGAACTTTGTTTGAAGTGAGCAGGGTCAACCATGTTCATTGAACCGGTATAGGCAATGGTTTCATCAATCACGATTATCTTACGGTGCTGTCTCAGGTCTAGACGGCGTAAGAAAATACGCCAAGGGCTAACCTCTAATGCTTGCACAACTTGCACACCGGCGTCTTTCATCATTGAAAGCCAGTGGCTTTTGAAAAATCGTGGGCTACCTGCAGAGTCAAGCAAGACCTTAACATCCACACCACGTTTCGCAGCGCGAATGAGTGCGGAAGCCACCGAATCCGCTAAGCCACCTGGATGCCAAATATAGAAAACCATCTTGATACTGGTTTGAGCGTTTTCTATATCTTCGATAATTGCGTGTAAGATCTCTTTGGGAGAAGCTTGCAGTGAAAGAGTGTTTCCGCTGAGTGCAGGAATGCCCATCCGATTGTTACAAAGCTCATCAATCTTGTGGATAGGGGAGCCGACTTTTCCCGGCAGGTGGAGCTGGCAATCATCAAGTTTTCGGAACCAATCACCAAACGGGGTAAACATGCGATGTGCGCGCTCAGCCCTCTTTCTACCTAGGTTTAGCTCTCCGAAAAGGAAGTAACACGCCACACCTACAATTGGGATAATGTAGATAACCATCAACCACGCGAGAGAAACGCTGACAGAGCGTCGTTTTAATACGACACGAAAAGTCACACCGGCTACAAGAACCCAGTATAAAGCGACAGAAGCTAAAGTTAAAAAATGGTAGACCTTTTCCACATTGAATACTCGAAAAAAGAGATACTTAGATAGTAATGCTATTTTGTGGATATGGGAATTTAAGGACTCAACTATTTACAAAATAGAGCAAAAGCTGTAAACAGGTTATAGTTGTTAAGTTTTGGTAAACTTAAGACGAAAACGATTGTTTTGTATGAAAAGGCGGCATTTAACCATAAAAATTTACATTGGTAACGAAATATGTACGGTTCGGACTTCCAATTTTAATCTTAAACTGGTTTACTTGCTATATAACGAGCGTCAATCAAATCTTTTAGGTGTGTAAATTTTTTTATACACCTTATCTTTTAAAGACGCCACCCAAAGCAAAACACAACATCACATAACACAAAAGTTTGGAGTACACGTGGCTACGAGTAATACAACCACAACACCCCGCGATACCTGGGGTTCGAAGTTAGGATTCGTAATGGCTGCAGCAGGTTCTGCTGTTGGTCTAGGTAACATTTGGAAATTCCCTTACACAGCAGGCGAAAGTGGCGGTGGTGCATTCGTTGCAATTTACCTGTTTTTTGTAATTTTCATCGGTTTCAGTGTAATGCTGACTGAATTTGCGATTGGCCGTCATACGCAGAGATCAGCAGTAGGTGCATTTAAATCAACTGACCGTCGCTGGACGTTCGCTGGTGTAATCGGCGTAGTAAGTGGCCTGCTAATCATGGGTTTCTACCCTGTAGTCGGTGGTTGGTCTATCGCATACATCGGTAAAATTGCTGGTGGTCTACTAGACGCACCTGAAGCAATTGGTGACAGCTTTGGTGGCTTTATCTCAAACCCAGTTCAACCACTTATGTGGATGGGACTATACCTACTACTTAACGTTGTAATCGTTATGAAGGGTATTTCTGGCGGTATTGAGAAAGCGGGTAAGATCCTGATGCCACTTCTTTTCATTATCCTTATCGTGGTATCAATCAAAGGCATCATGCTTCCGGGCGCGATGGCTGGTCTAGAATTCCTATTCAGCCCTGACTTCTCTAAAGTAGACAGCGGTGTAATTCTAGCTGCACTAGGTCAAGCATTCTTCTCTCTATCTCTTGGTATGGGTTGTATGCTGACATACGGTTCTTACCTTAAGAAGAAAGAGAACCTAGTTCAAACTACGGCTATGGTTACGGCAATGGATACAGGTGTTGCTATCCTAGCTGGTGTTGCAATGTTCCCTGCAATGTTCGCATTCGGTATGGAGCCTGCAGCGGGTCCTGGTCTAGTATTCGTTGTTGTTCCTCAGCTATTCGCTGAGATGGGCGGCGTAGTTGGTCTTCTATTCGCTCTAATGTTCTTCGTTGGTCTAAGTGTTGCGGCACTAACTTCTTCAGTATCTCTGCTTGAAGTTGTGGTTTCTTACCTAATCGACGAAAGAGGCATGAAGCGTGTGACTGCAGTATTGTCTGCAAGTGTAGTAATGGCGATTCTATGTATCTTCGCTTCTCTATCACTAGGTGGCTTCGGTCCTACACTGTTCGGTACTGGTGCATTCGATATCTTCGACCTACTAACGGATAAGATCTTCCTAGCGGTTGGCGGTATGTTGGTATGTATCTTCGCGGGTTGGAGACTAAACCGTGCTGACCTAGAGAAAGAAATCACTAACGACGGTGAAGTATCTTTCCCACTATTCGGTCTATGGTACACACTTGTTAAGTACATCATCCCAGTAGCTATCGCTATCGTAGCGTTCATGGGCATCTCTTCTGGCTTTGACAGCGGTAAAGGTGCAATCATGCTACTAGGTATTGGTATTATTGCTGGCTCTGCGCTTATCTCTAAGAAGCTATAGTTTTTAGAAACCAAAGTTCTTAGAAGCTACAATCGCGAGTTACGATAAGTTAAGAAACGGGAGCTTAAGGCTCCCGTTTTTTTATGTGTAAAACTTAATTATTGGCGAAAAATAAATCCTGCCTATTCACTCAAGTTATCCGTGCGCAAGCCGATATATTGAATGTTAAAGGTTTCTAAGTCGTATTTTATTTAGGTAGGTGTTGTGTGAAATTGTCAGTGAGAAAGAAACTGTATGCCGGTTTTGGCTCGATATTGGCGGTGCTTGTCACGTTAGTCAGTATTGTATGGATAGAAGTTATTGGCGCTCATAAAAGTGCTGATGAGATCAGAATGGATGATGTGCCGGGTACTGTTACCTATCTTGTACTGATAGATGAAGCTGGGGATGTCTACAGAGATGCACTTGGCGCGATTCTCCAGGTTGATAACGCGCTGAACGACTATAGAACCAATAAGAACGAGTTTGCCCAAGCAATTGAACAAGCGAAGCGTTTGGAGAGCAGAGGCTCTGAAGACCATCGCCGTATTCAGCGAATTGAAGAGCTGATGGGGCGTTTCACTCAAGAGTTTGAATCGAAGCTTGTGCCTAAGATTAATGTTGAATCTGAGCTACTCGCCAATATTCAACAGTTACGCTCTTTGTATGAGAGTAACCTCATCCCGATTGAGAACTTATTAGACCAAGCATCGGCAAGTGAGCGTGCTGATACAGAGCAATCGCTGCTTGTATTAACCGAGTCGTTTACCACCATCGAACGTACCATCATGGTGTTGTCTGCTATTGCGATTGTCTTTGGCTGTGTGATTGCATTTGTATTGTCTAGCTCAATCACTAACCGCCTTACCCGTGTCGAACAAGTTGCGCGACGTGTAGCAAATGGCGACCTAACGGCGGGCGATATTGTTGATGACTCTGGTGATGAACTGGCTGATCTAGCAAAATCGATTAACCAGATGCAGAAATCGCTAGTAGACCTATTAGGTTCAATCTCGTCTGTAACTCACCAAGTTCAATCTGTAACCGGTGAGCTATCTTCTATCAGCCAAGACATTGTTTCTGGTGCTTCAGCTCAAGCTGACAAAGCTAACTTAATTGCGACGGCCGCTGAAGAGCTTAGCTTGACCATTTCAGAAGTGGCACAGCAAGGCACTTCTACTTACGAAGAAGCACGCCGCTCTGAAACCTCTGCAGAAGATGGCCGCAATGTGATTGTTGAAATGGTGGCGAGTATTCAGCAAGTGTCGACTCAAATGAGCGACATGTCGCTACAAATGAATACACTGGGTTCTCATGGTGAGCAGATCGGTAGCGTCATCAAGGTAATCGAAGACATTGCAGAGCAGACTAACCTGTTGGCTCTCAACGCTGCAATTGAAGCGGCACGTGCGGGCGAATTCGGACGAGGTTTCGCGGTTGTAGCCGATGAAGTGCGAGCGCTCGCAGAGAGAACGACTAAAGCAACACAAGAAGTGTCTGGCATTATTCAATCGATTCAGTCGGGCACTCAAGAAGCAGTGACTTACACTCAAGACAACTGTCGCTTAGTTGAGATTGGTGTCGAGCAAAGCTCTGGTGCAGTTTCAGCACTCGAAGCGATTGTGAGCGGTGCGGGCAATGTACAAAGCATGGTCAACTCTATTGCGACTGCGGCTGAAGAACAGACGGCTGTGACCAAAGAAATTGCTGCGGATATTACTGCGATTAGCGATATCTCTGAGCAATCTCTGCAGCTAGCAACTCGTAGCTCTCAAAACACATCAGGTTTGAATGCTAAGGTTGCTGAGTTAGAAGCACTAGTTGGTAAGTTCAAACTTGCTTAGTGCTCAGTCCGTATTCAATCGGAACTAAAAACCGATTACCTAAAGCGGACAAATAAAGAGAAGCCCAATGATTCAATGTTAATTGAGTTAGTTGGGCTTTTTCGTAGCTGGAATCTGGGTTCAGACACGGTATACTCCACGTTCTACAATGGAGCTAGCCTTTACATGTTCGATATTCTTCTGAACCACTCTGATTTTTTACTTATCAATAAGCACCCTGGTGTCAGCGTCCACAAAGACGATGGTGATACCATGTTGCTTCAAGAAGTTTCTAAGGCAATCAATGAGCCTAAGCTGTATCTCGTTCATCGACTTGATAAAATGACCTCTGGCATTCTGCTGCTGGCAAAAAATGCGGCGGCGGCGAGCGAGCTTTCAAAGCTCTTTGCAAAGCGTGAAGTAGAGAAATACTACCTTGCGATTGGCTCTAAGAAGCCAAAGAAAAAGCAGGGTTTGATTTCTGGAGATATGGAGCGCTCACGACGCTCTAGTTGGAAACTACTGACTAGCAAAGAAAACCCAGCGATTACCCAATTTTTATCAGCAACAGCTGAACCCGGTGAGCGTCTACTTTTATGTAAACCCTATACGGGGCGAACTCACCAGATCCGTGTCGCGATGAAGTCGATCGGTTCAGCCATTGTTGGTGACCCTATTTATAATCCATCGAGTGAGGCTGACAGAGGTTATCTGCATGCTTTCGCGATTCGATTTACCTATCAATCACAAGCCTACGAATATGTCTGCGATCCAAGAAGCTTAAACTCTTTGGGTGAGAAGTGGCATCAGGAAACCGTCTCTAACGGTTTGGACAGTTGGCTTGAACCTTGGTCATTAACTTGGCCAAAGCTAAACACTAAGTGAGTGAAATAATGGAAGCATCAGCTTTACCTCTGTTTTTTAGTCATATTGAACAGCAACTTAATGAAGTACCGAATGAACTGCGTCGTATCTTTCACGGTCGTGGTAAGTTTTGGCCAGGTCTAGAGCAACTGACATGTGATTGGGTTGATGGACAGCTACTGGTTAACGTATTCAAAGAAGTAGACGATGAGTTCTTGTCATCTCTCAACGCTGGATTGGTTGATCTTACCAATAAAGACATCTGGCAAGCAAAGCAGGGCACAAGCATTGTTTTGCAACACCGTTATGCCGATGGTGCGCCTTCTGAGGTTCTATGGGGCGAACTGAACGACTCTCCAGTCGTGGTTGAGCACGGCCTTAAGTATCAACTCGACATTGGCCGTAATCAGAACTTTGGTTTGTTCCTAGACATGCGTAATGGCCGTCAGTGGGTACAAGATAATGCCAAGGGTAAGAATGTACTTAACTTGTTCGCATACACTTGCGGTTTCTCTGTAGCGGCTATCGCTGGTGGTGCTCGCCAATGTATGAACGTGGATATGTCTCGTGGTTCATTGAATAAAGGCCGCGATAACCACCGACTGAATGACCACGATATGCGTTCGGTTAATTTCCTTGGTTACGATATCTTTAAGTCGTGGGGAAAAATCAAGAAGGGCGGCCCTTACGAGTTAGTTATCATTGATCCGCCGTCATTCCAAAAAGGCAGCTTTGCTTTAACCAAAGATTACAAAAAGATCTTACGCCGTTTGCCAGAGCTTCTAACTGAAGGTGGTGAAGTGATTGCGTGTGTGAACTCACCGGCTGTATCACCAAATTTCTTGATTGAGACGATGGCAGAAGAAGCGCCAAACGTTGAGTTTATTGAACGTCTAGACAACCCGCCAGAGTTTGTCGATGTTGACCTTGATTCAAGTTTGAAAGTGTTGAGATTTAAGATCAACGACTCTGCTGACGTTTAAGATAGCTCGAACATCAGATAGCAAAACGCCGCTCATTTCGAGCGGCGTTTTTGTTTAAATGAATAGAGAGCCATAGATCAGCTGGTTTGATTCTTAAGAGTCTGAAAACCAAAATAAATACGCATGAACGTAGTTAGCCAACAAGCCGCACCAAAGGTGTACGCGATAACCGCAAAGTGCTGAGGCCAAATGCAGAAAGCGATGAAACAGGCGATGGTTTCCGTACCCTCGGTTAGCCCAGACATATAATAAAGAGACTTATGTTTATAAACGGGATTCTCGATACCTCGTTTGCCTGCCATTACTGCAAACGCTAAAAAGCTGCTGCCTGTGCCGATAAAAGAGAAGATCAAAAATGCACCGGCAATGGCGTTGTGTTCAGGATTGGCAATCACAAAGCCAAAAGGAATCAGCGAGTAGAAAAGGAAATCTAGGCTGATATCGAGGAAGCCACCCGCATCACTAATGCCTTGGATTCGAGCCAAAGCGCCATCAAGTCCGTCACATACTCGGTTGAATACAATAAAGCCTAACGCCCACTCATATTGTTGAAATGCTAACGCCGGGAACGCTAAACAGCCGACTAAAAATCCAAATAGGGTGGTTTGGTTCGCCGTGATACCAAATTGGTTAAGTAACTTAGCCGACTGATTTAATGGCCATTTAATGACCTTGATGGAGTACTTATCCAACATTGTTATTTCTCCATGGCCAAGATAGGACTTCTGCCCCTTGAGGTACATCGGCTTCGTCATGCGTGACCATTAATGTTGGGATATTTGCTTTGGTCAGTTGTTCGAACACCCAATCACGAAATTGTGCTCTTAACTCTTGGTCTAGCTTACTGAACGGTTCGTCGAGTAGGGCGAGTTTCGGTTTAGCTAATAACATACGAGTTAGGCTTATTCTCGCACGTTGACCACCAGATATTTGATCCGGGAAAGACTCTGCCAAGTGAGTTAGCTCTATGTCTTTTAGCGCAGCCATTGCTTGTTGTTGACGAGCAGAGCCTTTAACTGAGTTAGGTAATGAGAATGCCAAGTTTTCCCATACTTTGAGATGAGGGAACAGTAAGTCATCTTGAAACAAAATACCGACTTCGCGTTGATGTGAAGGTAGGTCGTCCAGCGGAATATCGTTCAACACAACGGTGCCCGAATATGAAAACTCTTCACTTAGGTGACCAGCAATCGCATCCAATAAGGTCGACTTTCCGCAACCACTCGGCCCCATCAAAGCCAGTATTTGGCCAGATTTTAATGTTACGTTTAGCGCTGAGAACAGCGAATCCCCATCGGTTTTACGGATGGCGAGGTCGTTGAGGTACAGACTCATTACTTAGGAAACCTTTGAAAGTAAGACGGCGATATCTGAGCTGAAGTCGGCTGACTAATATCGCTAAAGAGAAAAAGAATAGAGGCAATAAGGCCTGCCAAATGGTGTAAATAGCGGTCACTCTGCGGTCGAAACCACTCGTTAGCGCAACGGCTTCTGTGGTGATTGTGCTTATGCGTCCTGCGCCGAGCATCAATGTCGGTAGGTACTGAGCCAAGCTCACACTGATCCCGACCGCCCAAGCAAAAGCAATAGCAGGAAGTAGGATTGGCAGTTTGATTGAATACCAACTCTGAAATGGCGACTTACCAAGGCTAAGCGATGCTTTAATCAAACCATCATTGAAGCTTTTCCACGGGCCATCCAAAGACAAATATACAAACGGGAAAGCAAAGAAAACATGCGCCCAAATCACCCAGAACTCATAGGCACTGCTGCCAATGTAGAGGGTCGTAACTTGCATACCAAACAGCACAGAGAGCTGTGGTATCAACATTGGAATAGCGATAATGAAGCCCGGAACTTGCCACTTGTATTTGATTCTGTATTCGTGAGCAACCAGCGCAAGCAACAAAGCGACTGAAGCGGCAATCAAGCCAATCCACAAACTTTGTCCGACGGTACTGATGATGCCATCCCACTCAAACTCCCAGAAACGCGTGCTATATCGGCTAGGGAGCAGGTCTGGGAAACGCCAACGTTGGGCAACACTCCAAATCACCATCAATGGAATGATAAGCAGTGACAACGCAGCAAGCACAGTAAACACGGTTTTCCCCGGAAGGTTTGCGCCTGTTCTGCCTGAATACTGCCAAGTTCGAAAGTACTTAAGAATTGCCCATTCAACTAAGCGCGCCAAGGCGATGATCAATGAAGCTAAGCCAAACAAAACGATGGCACCAGCAGCAGCTCGCGGGAGTAAATTAAGGTCAGGATCGTTGAACCATTGCCATACTAAAACGGCAAAGGTCGGCGGGTTGGTTGGGCCAATGATCAGAGCAATATCGACAACCGAGACACTGTAAGCGAGCACGGCCAACATTGGGAAGCGAAGCTTAGTAAACCATTGTGGGAAAATACATTTCCACCAGATCTGATCACGGCTATAACCCAGAGATGCACTGACCTTAATGATACGCTCTACATCAATTTGCTGCAGTATCGAAATGCTCATCAGCAATAAGAAGGGTACTTCTTTGAGTGCCAGCATGATGATCAAGCCGAATGCATATGGATCTTTAACCAACAAAGCCAATTCAGAGCTCGTAGCCGATTCGCCGAGCAAGTGATGTATGGCTCTTGCGCCAAGCCCCGTTGGGCTAAACAGAAAAGCAAAGCCGATAGCGAAAGCCACATGTGGAATGGCAAGCATCGGTGATAGCGTTAACTCAATCTTTCTCCAAAATTGGTTTCCCCAAGAGGCTTGAAGAATACAAAAGGTCAGGAAGCAGGCAATATAGCTGCTTGCAACCGCTGAACCTAGGCTTAAGCCAATAGAGTGCAAAGCCCCTTCCCATTGAAAGACTTGGCTAAAACCGTTGAGTGTCGGCTCCTCTAAACCTAGGGGCGGGATGAAACTCAGTGACGAAGCCACGACTCCCGCTACCCCAGGAATGGTTGGGATAATGCACACCGCTATGACAACAAAATATAGAGCGCGTAGCATCAAGCTTAGTTACCGTATCGCTTAAGCCACTCTTTTTCGAGCGCGTTTTGCCAGCTAGGGTGTGGTTCATCAATTGATTTAAATTGCTGGGTGTTTTTAGCGCTGCCAGTGAGGTACTTGCTGCTTAGTACCGAAGGATCGCCCCAAACATTGAGGTCACCTTTGCGAGACTGTGCTTCTGGGCTCAGTAAGAAGTTAATGGTCACTTGAGCCCCTGCGGTTGCATTGGCATTCCAAGGAATAGCAAGGAAGTGAATGTTAGATAAAGCGCCACTTTCTAGAGCATAAGCCTTGGTGGTTTCGGCTAGGCGACCACTTGCTTGTGCTGAATAAACAGAGTTTGGATTGAACGTAATCGCGAGATCGAGCTGTCCGTCATCCAGAAGTTGGATGCTTTCCGATGTGCCTGCTGGGAATTGTTTACCACCGCGCCATGCCACTTTATGGAATTTATCTAAGTAAGCCCAAAGTGGTGCCGTCACTTCTTGGAAGTTGTCTTCTGAAACTGGCTGGGCCAGCGAAGGGTTATTGTCTGTTAGTTCAATCAGTAGAGACTTAATGAAGCTCGTACCATGAAATTCAGGTGGGCGAGGGTAGCTTAAGCGGTTCGGGAAAGCTTGAGCGTAGCTCAACATCTCTGAAAACGATTGTGGTGGATTGTGCAGTGTCTCTTGGTCGTGAATGAACACAAGTTGTCCAACACCCCACGGTGCTTCTAAGCCTTCTGTCGGCTCCGAGAAATCGACATCAATTGGCATAGACTTATCGACATACTGCCAATTTGGAAGTGATTCTGTAAACGGCCCAAACAATAGCGCGTTGTCTTTCATCGAACGAAAGTTCTCGCCATTGATCCAAACGATATCGACGCTGCCTTCGCTGTTCTTTCCAGCCGCTTTTTCAGCGAGTAGTCGAGTAGTGGTTTCTGCAATATCGGTTACTTTCACATGCTTTAACGTGACACCGTAGTCGCTTTGTAATTTCTTGCCTGCCCACTGTAGGTAACGATTGATCTCTTGGCTTCCGCCCCAAGCATGAAAGTAGACAGTTTCTCCCTCTGCCTGCTGTTCTATTTGGTTCCAACTGTCGGTGGATGTTGCTTCATCAGCATAAATGGTTGCGCTGTATGCAACGGTTGCCATGATTCCTAACGTACTTACTATCTTGTTCATAAACTTTTCCATTTGGTAGTGAACGGGCAAGAGCATTGTATTTTCGAACTCCCTAATAGTTATTCTATCTGTTTCTGAAATAATTTCTAATTCAACAGTAAATTCAATCAATTACTTGAGAAGATGCAGGGAGTTCGCGGTTGAGTTTTGTTCGATATTCAATTATCTCACAAACTCAACAGACTCTAGGCTTTTGCCATCCTAGCAACAGACCGCTTAACAGGTGAATTTATTGCATCTAAATGAGAGATTTTTGAGGTTTATTGGAGGTTGGTGCTAAAAGTCGGTGATGAGTGTCAATTTTGAAGAAATAGTGAGGGCAAGTCGACAATAAAAAAGGAGCCTTAGGCTCCTTTAATCAGTGTTTGGTTCGATGACGGATTAGTTTACCCAGTCACGAATTGTGTACGTTAGCGTGTGTACATCGTTTTTCAGTACTAGCGTATCGTTTGTTAGAGTTACGTCGCTCCACTCGCTCAGAGTAGCAGAAACCGATTGTTCGATTTCCATCGCGGAGCCTTGACACATTTTCATTGTCATGCCCATTTGCTTGATACGGAATTGACCGTCTTTCAGCTCGCCTTGGCCGAAGAAGTTGTTACAACCAGCCATGCCGTTTGCAGTCATCTTTTCGCCGATCGCTAGACGAGGAGCTGCTTGATCTTCGCTTTTCGCAATGTCCTTGCCATCAATTTGCGCAAGTTCCCAATTATGGTGCTGTAGATCGGTTGGTGTTACTTGCATAGCGTTGTCACCTGTTGTTGTGCATGCTGCTAGCATCATAGGTAAAGCGGCTACTGCTAGTAATTTTTTTGAACTAAACTTCATATTATAAGGCTCCAAAGGAAAGAACGAAGTTACCGAATAAGAGTAACTTGATGGGTTCAAAGTATAGTTTACAAAACACTATATGTGTCAGTATAAGGTCATAGTTTAGTATGGATTTCATGAGCTAGGCGACAAATTAATCGCTTATTTTTGAGATAGTAAGCGTAATTTTGGATGTGTAAGGAGGCACAGTGGAGCAGTTAGAGTTTTTCCAAGTTCCAAGCCCTTGCGTTGGGGTTTGTTCAAGCGATGACAAAGGCTATTGCAATGGTTGTATGCGCAAAAGAGAAGAGCGCTTTAATTGGATATCTATGACGCCGTCAGAACAATTGCACGTCATAAAGCTGTGTCGTCAGCGCTATAGAAGAAAAATAATGAAGCAAAAAAACTTGGTTGGTCAGCCGGTTGAAGAAGAGGGAAATGCAAGCCCCCAAAGAGATCTTTTTAGCTAAAGAGCAAGTATTAATATTTTATTTAACTCCGGAGTAACTATTACTTTACATAATGGTTGGGGTGTAATATTAAAGTAGGTACCTTTGTACCCGAAGGAGTGGTGTCGGTATGAATAAAAAGAACGTAAAACTTAAAAAAGAGCCAGTCAAAGCTTTGGACCGAAAACCGATCGGGGCTAAAGATGACCCTGAAGAAGCGCCGCGTGATTGGCACTCCATGTCAGAAGAAGAACGACTGGAAATCCTCTCTCACCTTTCAGACATGCCTTTTCAATAACACTACCGGTTCTTCAGAGCCTTTCTTCAAGCTCAGTTTTCAGAAACTAAAACCTTACTAAACAAACATGTGATTCGCTTTCGTTACACCACGATGGTATGTGCAAAACGTATCGTCTGCCTCGGTGGTTTTGCTGTGAATCTTGATGTTTGTGATCACTTCTATTGCCCCTGCATCGTAGCAAGCTTGTTCTGCTTTTTTAACAATATCGAGTAATTGGGTGAGTTCGCCTTTCATCGTGGTTTCCATTGCACCGACTTGGAAAGTCACATCGGCAGCTTTCACAACTTCAATGGCTTTATCAACCACTTCGAAGTTGTTGCCTTCTTTAACGCGAGGTATCACTTGGAAGGCAACCATCACTTCTTTTTCTCTTTTTAACTCAGACACTTTCTGCTTACTCTAGGGTAGGGATTTGTTGCAGATGATAGGTTAATGCGGAGACAAATTCTACAGCGACTATGCTGGTTGGATTATTCTCGTTTTCCTACTTATTACCCCAGTGGTCGCTTACCCAACCACCTATGTGTTCATCGAAATGACTGCCACTGAATCTATGGTTGCGTTCAACCGAAGTATCACAATCATCTTTGTTATCTATTAGGGTTTGTATGTAGTTTGCCATCGGGTCATTGGAATGTTGACGATCTCGGCGGGTTGCCACTTCTTTAATCAGTTGTAATCGATATGTAGAGCTAGCACGTTTCATTTCAATGACCTCCTGTTGTAGACACTAATAGAAAAATCTAGTTGCCAGATATAGGGGCGTCAACGTGATTTAAGAGTATTTTTTTTGAGCAACCAAGAATCAATACGTTGGCATCATAATTCACAAAAGTGTCATTTAAGTTGGCAACGTTAGGGGAGTTTTTGGGTGCTAATTTCTGTTTTGTTGCATATAAAAAAGCCCAGTATAAACTGAGCTAATTATTCTATTTCTGGTTGCTTAGAGCTATTTCTGGTTACTTTGAGCTATTTGATTTGCTTTTAAATTGCTTAATGCTCTTCTTTTTGGCTGTTCTTCGATTCGCCATTTTGTCTTTAGGTGGACGCTTGCGAGCTGTTGCTTCAGATGCAGGTTTGTCTGTAACAGGAAAACCTTCTAATGGTAGCAGTGCTAACGGCTTATTGGTCAGAGTGCGAATCGCGTTGAGATAGTCAGTTTCACTGTGGCTAACCAGAGAGATCGCGCAGCCAGTGCTTCCTGCTCTTGCTGTACGACCAACGCGGTGTACGTAAGTTGCTGCGTGAGATGGCAATTCGAAGTTAATCACGATAGGTAACTGATCAATATGGATACCTCGAGCCATAACGTCTGTCGCGATAAGCACGCGAGTCTCGCCACTTTTGAAACTTTCTAATGCCTGATCTCGTTCTTCTTGGCTCTTATTTCCATGTAACGCACTCACACTGATTTTGGCTTTATTCAATCGCTTGGTTAATGCATCGGCATTGTCTTTTGCGCCAATAAATACCAACACTTGCGGCCATGTGTGTTGATTGAGTAGGGCGATGAGCGCTTGAGCTTTACTGCCTTTGTTCACTAAGTACAGAGTTTCTTCAATAGTCGCGACCACGCTGTTTTCTTGGTGTGTCGTGACTTTAACTGGATTTGAAAGAAGCTCTTCAGCTTGACCTACCAATTCCGACGGAAGTGTTGCTGAGAATAGTAGTGATTGTCGTTTCGCTGGCAGTGCAGCGGTAATCGCTTGAATATCTGGCCAAAATCCCATGTCGATCAGGCGATCGGCTTCATCAAGAACCAATGACTGACACTGAGTTACATCCAGTTCACCGCTTTTGATTAACGCGAGTAGGCGGCCTGGTGTAGCGATGGCTAATTGCGGCTTAATGGATAATCGTTGCTGTTGATCATCGGTATTCACGCCGCCCGTTAAAGTTACGAGTTTGATATCGAGCGCTGTCGCGATAGGCTCTAAAGATTTCGTCACTTGAGATGCGAGTTCACGCGTTGGGATTATGATCAGTGCTTGCAGTTCATTTACATCATGATTGATGTTGTTCAGCAGTGGTAAGCCGAAGGCCAATGTTTTACCGCTACCCGTTTGAGCTAATGCAAGCACATCTTTCCCCGTAATAATTGTAGGGATTACTGCTTGTTGTATCTCTGTCGGCTTATTGAATTGAGATGGGAGCGCGGAGACGGTTTTAGCATTAAGGGTTAGGTTATCAAATGACATAAATGAACCAAGTATCAAAAGGGAGGTGGAGTCTAACAGGGCTGTAAATGTTAGAGAATCAGTTTTGTACGTTACACGATAAACACGTTCATTATACGCGTTATTTTGTGACGATCTCTATGCGAGTTAATTAAGCGTTTAGCATATTGTAATGCTATCGAATGGACGTACAATGTCCGTCCTAAAAATGTTCATGAAATGAGATCGAAATGAGTTGGGACAGTATCTGGCTGTTTATTGTTATCGTGTTTTTTATTGCCATTATACCGGGCCCTAATGCTTTGTTGGTATTAAGCACGGCCTTAACTCAAAGAAAGCTGTTCGCATTTGTGAACGTGTTGGGCGTGTCATGTGGTTTCTTTTTTCATGCCTTTATCTCGGCCAACGGCATAAGTTTGTTACTGTCGAACACTCCAATGGCTTTTGAAGGGCTAAAGTGGGCAGGGGTTTTGTATCTTGTCTGGCTTGGATACAATCATTTCCGTGCAGCACTGCGCGCTCAAGAGGGCGTAATTTCTGTGGTCAGTGCATCGGAAAGTAAGCTTTATAGCCAATTTTTCAAAGGGCTCCTCACAAATCTACTGAATCCTAAAATCGTCCTGTTTTATCTTTCTATATTTCCTCAATTTGTTTCAACAGATGCGATTGTGACAGACAGTCTCATGCTTGGTGGAATTCAGGCGATGGTTGTTTCGATGTGGTTCTTGGTTGTGATCTTAATGGCGGATACGTTTAAGCGCTTGTTGGTTCAAAAGCGTACCTCGCAAATGATGAACATTGTTTGTGGAATTCTATTTGTGGGCTTCAGCATTCAGTTGGCGTTGTTTCAGCTTTAGGGTAACCACACGAAGAATTGGGTGTTTGGCTATCGGTTCAGGTTTTATTGCCGTCTCAGATATCATTTCCGACTTAGTTCTCATTTTTTACTGAATGCTGAGCAATTCCTGTTTCTCTGTATAAATCTCTAAAGCATTAGCTCTGAAAGTCGATATAATAATCAGCTATCAATTTGGTGAATGTGTTTATTTAAAACCAATTGAAGCTAAAGTCTATTGCTTGACCGAATAATAGAGACAGGGAGTCACTAATGCGTGAAGATTCATTCACCCAAAAACGCAAATATTACCGCTTAAAGTACCCTCAAAAGGCACGTCCGGTGATGCGAATTAAGGATGAGCTTTTTCATGTCAGCGAAGTTTCTGAAAAAGGTGTACGCCTGATGATGCGTAATATCATTCCGGTTTATCGTGGCTTTTCAATGGCTGGCACCTTGAGGTTGCATGACAACAACAGTATCGACATTAGTGGTGCAGTATTGAGACAAGAGGGCGATGAAGTGATCGTTCAGTTATCACAAGGCCCAAGTTTCAAAGATATGGTGTCTGAACAAAGGCATATTAGGCAAAGATACCCGGTATTTTTTGCAAGCCTGAGAGTGGCTTAAAAGCGTCTAAAATTAGATATCTGAATCGTTAATTCTGAGCAAACATTAAAAAGCCCAGCACTTCACAAGTGCTGGGCTTTGTTATATCTAACTAGATACAGAGGCAAACTAAAGAGCTTAGTGACCCTATAGCTCGTCTACAGTTGCCCAAACTGCGGCTAGCATGTCATGACCAAACGCTATACTGCGCTCTGGCGACCAACCGTAAAGTTCGTCAGCGTGGCTGATGTGATCTTTAAATGGCATCTCGACGGTGTAAGCTAAACACTTAAACTGCTCACCAATCCAGTTTGTGCCAACCGTCATGTTAGCTTTGCCCGGCTCGTCTTTATCGTAGCCAAACTCATCTTGGAACTCTGGCGTGATCGTCAGTAGTGCTTGCTTGAAGTGATTCTCTAGTTTAGTAATGCGCTCGTTGTATGAAGGCGTGCCTTCGCTACCTGCCACAAAGTTATATGGAATCGCTTCGTCGCCGTGAATGTCTAAACACAGGTCTACGCCCGTTTCTAGCATGCGCTCACGAACAAGGAATACTTCTGGGCTACGTTCCATAGAAGGCGATTGCCATTCACGGTTCAGGTTAACGCCAATCGCGTTAGTACGTAAGTGACCGCGGATGCTACCATCTGGGTTCATGTTAGGAACAACGCGGAACACAACGCTGTCTAGCAGTGAACGACCTACCGTGTCTGTTTCATCAAGCAGGCGTTGAAGTAGACCTTCGATCAACCATTCAGCCATAGTCTCGCCAGGGTGTTGGCGACCAATAACCCAGATGTTTTTCTTCTCTTCACTTGGCTCACCAATGGTTAGCAAAGTGATGTCGTTGTTGTCTAGCGTGTGGCCCAGTGTTTCAAGCTTACAAGCCGGGTGTGTTTGCGCGCTGTGCAGAAGATCTTGGTGACGATCGTACGAGTAAGGTGCGAAGTACGCGAAGTACATTGAATCGTGCTCTGGAATAATGTCGAAGCTTAGTGTGTCGCCATCGAACTGAGATGGGATACGGAACCACTCTTCACGGTCGTACGATGCAACCACATCGTAATCTTTCCAGCCTTCAGGATAAGCCGATGTTGCCAGTTGACCGATTTCAAAGTGGTGTGCTTGTTGCGCTTCACTCTCTAAACGGAAATGGAACCACTGAGAGATTTCAGTTTGGTTGTCTGCAGGGATAGTCAGTTGAATGTTTTGTGGTGAATCTGCTGAAACGACGTGAATGTTGCCGCTTTCGAAATTGCTGAAAATTTTCATTGTAGTTTTTATCTCGTGGTTGAGTTGTCGTAAGACTAGCACACTTTTTTTCGAGCAAACCACTAACTAAATCGTAATGAGATGTTATTTCAACTATCTACTTTTTAGTTCTCTATTTTTGAACAACCAACTTTCTAACTATCGGCGCTGGCAAGTGGTACACCCACGACAGGCCGAACGAGTGTGGCGATCTAACTTGCTGCGTTGAACCTTACAATAAGCGTTTTTCAGCGCTCTTCTTCCAGAGAACCAATCATCGGGTTTTGACAGGATCAGATAACCATTAAAGCGTTTCACAAGCTCTATTCTGTTTTGCTCGATGAACTTGCTATCAAACCCAATTTCGAAGTAATCAAGCGCTTGTTCAATCGAGGTGAAACTCGCTATTTTTTGCTGGAATTCTGTCTGGTTCATTTTTATTTCAGTACCGTAAATTTGCAAACATTGTATATGTGCTCGCTACTCCTGATCTTGATTCTAGTGCGTTTTTTAATGGGGAAGTACGCCGTTATTTTTAGATGAATTTTATAAATTAAAGCGACCTTATTTGTTTTGTGAATATAAACAGAATGGTTGCGAAGTCATGGTTATAAGTGATTTGTATTTAGGTCTCATTGCTCGCTTTCTTTATTATCAATAAAGACAATTTATGACGTGAATCAATAGTGGCTAACCCTAAAGTATTATTCTGATCGCAATTGTTACTAATTGTTGAAGATGATTTCTAAATATGTCTATTAAAAAACGATATATCGCTCTTATTGCTGCTGTTGGTATAGGTATCGGCTGGCTAACGCTGGGCGGTACTGCAGCCGTTATGCACTACACATCGAGTACTGAGTTCTGTACTTCTTGCCACACTATGCAAATTCCGTATGAAGAATATGAAGGTTCAATCCACTTCAGCAATGCAAAAGGCATTCGAGCTGAGTGTTCTGACTGTCATATTCCTTCCGATCCAATTGACTACGTAATCACCAAGATTCGTGCATCTAAAGACATTTATCACGAGTTTGTGACTGGCAAAATTGATACCGAAGACAAATACGAAGAGCACCGTATGGCGATGGCCGAAACCGTTTGGGCTCAACTGCGTGAAAGTGATTCTGCTACTTGTCGTTCTTGCCATACTTTCGACGCGATGGATAGCTACGAGCAATCTGAAGATGCGGCGAAAATGCATGAATACGGGCAAGAGAATAATCAGACTTGTATCGACTGCCACAAAGGTGTTGCTCATTTTGCTCCTGAGCCAGAAATGGACAGCGAAGCTTTCGACAACTTGATGGCATTCACTGAGAAAACAGACCCGAATGCGAAAGTCGTTTACTCAGCAGAAACCATCAGTATTGGTGACCTTGGCACTATCAATCCAACGGCACGCCTAGATGTGAAAAGTGTTGAAGGTACTGAGCGCAAAATCGAGTTGCATGCTTACCAAATGAAGGGTGCAGAACAGGTGCTTTACTACGGCGAAGGTCAACGCTCAATCGTTGCGATGCTGACAGACCAAGGGCAACAGAGCCTTGAAGTTGGTGATTTTAAAACGGATGCGTACGGCAATGAATGGCGAACGGCGGTGCTAACCGCGAACGTTGATGCGCCTGTACTGGATTCACTCGAGCCAATCTGGGATTACGCTGAAGAACTCGACAACGTTTACTGCTCGACATGCCACGCAAAAATTGGCGCGAACCACTTCACCGTTAATGCTTGGGGTCCCGTTGCGAAAGGCATGGGCGAAAGAACTGACATTTCAGACCAAGATTTAGAACTTCTTACTAAATACTTCCAGAACCACGCAAAAGATGTGGCTGGCCACTAAGAAACAAAAGGGAAATAATTATGACAGATATTACTCGTCGCGGATTCCTCAAAGGAACAAGCATGGCTGCTGGTGCGCTGGCATTCACATCATTGACACCAATGACAGCATCGGCTGCGAATAAGCGTGGTAAAGGTATATTAACAGCAGGTCGTATGGGGCCAATGTTATGTGAAGTGAAAGATGGCAAGCTAGTTTCAACGACGAATGCTCTCGCACAAACAGTGCCAAATAGTTTACAAACGACAGGTCCTGATCAGGTTCATACCAAAGCTCGTATAAAATACCCAATGGTACGTAAAGGCTTCTTAGATAACCCATCCGATCCAACAGGAACTCGTGGCGCAGATGAATACGTTCGAGTGTCTTGGGATGAAGCTTATAAGCTGATCCACGAACAACACATGCGTATCCGTAAAGAGAGTGGCCCTGAATCTGTATTCGCGGGTTCTTACGGTTGGCGTTCAAGTGGTGTATTGCACAAAGCACAAACGCTACTACAACGTTACATGAGCTTGGCTGGTGGTTACTCAGGTCACTTAGGTGACTACTCAACTGGTGCTGCTCAAGTGATCATGCCGCACGTAATGGGATCTATCGAAGTTTATGAACAGCAAACCACTCACCCTGTGGTGCTAGAGAGCTCAGACGTTGTTGTGTTGTGGGGTATGAACCCAATGAACACGCTTAAGATTGCATGGAGTTCAACCGACTGTTCAGGCCTAGAGTTCTTTCACAAACTTAAGAAGTCTGGCAAGACAATCATCGCTATCGACCCAATGCGCTCTGAAACTATCGACTTCTTTGGTGACGCAGTTCAGTGGATTGCACCGCGCCCAATGACCGACGTCGCCATGATGATGGGTATCGCGCACTCTTTAGTTAAAAAGGGTAAGCACGATGTCGAGTTCCTAAACAAATACACGACAGGCTACGATAAATTTGAAGCGTACCTAATGGGTAAAGAGGACGGTGTTGAGAAGACACCAGCTTGGGCTGAAGCGATTACCGGCGTTCCTGCGAAACAGCTTGAATTACTAGCTGATATCTTTAGCCAAAACCGCACTATGCTGATGGCGGGTTGGGGTATTCAACGCCAACAATACGGTGAGCAACGTCACTGGATGGTAGTAACGCTAGCGGCAATGCTAGGTCAAATCGGCTTGCCTGGTGGTGGTTTTGGTCTGTCTTATCACTACTCTAATGGTGGTAACCCAACTCGTGATGCGGGTGTACTGCCAGCGATTTCAGCTTCAATCGGCGGCGGTTCTTCTGCTGGTAATGACTGGGCAGTTTCGGGCGCGGTGAATAGCTTCCCTGTTGCTCGTATTACAGAAGCATTGGAAAATCCAGGCAAGAAATACATGCATAACGGCCATGAACTGACATTCCCTGACCTGAAAATGATTTGGTGGGCGGGCGGTGGTAACTTTACTCATCACCAAGATACCAACCGCCTGATCAAAGCGTGGCAAAAACCTGAGCTAGTGGTTATTTCTGAGATCTACTGGACAGCTGCTGCTAAGCACGCGGATATTGTTCTGCCAATTACTACATCGTTTGAACGTAATGATATGACGATGACGGGTGACTACAGTAACCAACACCTAGTGCCAATGAAGAAAGCGGTTGAACCTCAAGGTGAAGCGCGTAATGACTTCGATGTATTTGCAGACATGTCTGAGATGATCAAAGCGGGTGGCCGTGATGTCTTCACCGAAGGCAAAGACGAAATGGCATGGTTGAAAGGCTTTTACGATGCGGCACAAAAAGCAGGTAAATCTGCTCGTGTTCGTATGCCTAAATTTGGTAAGTTCTGGGATGATAACCAGCTTATCGAAATGAAGTACAACAAGAAGGCGGCTCAATTTGTTCGTCATGCTGACTTCCGTAAGGATCCAGTGATGAATCCGCTAGGTACGCCAAGTGGTAAGATTGAGATCTTCTCTAAAACCATCGAAGGCTACAAGCTTGCAGATTGCCCAGCTCACCCAACATGGATTGAGCCTACTGAGTTCTTCGGTAAAGCGAAAAGTGATGAACTGCAACTGATGACAGCGCACGCCGCTCACCGTCTACACAGCCAGTTCAACTATGCGAAGATCCGCGAAGAGTATGCGATTGGTAACCGTGAGCCTATCTCAATTAACGTAGAAGACGCGAAAGCACGTGGCATCAAAACGGGTGATCTTGTTCGCGCATACAACGATCGCGGACAAGTACTTGTTGGTGCATTAGTGACGGATGGCATCAAGCAGGGCGCTGTATGTATCCATGAAGGCGGTTGGCCTGATTTAGATAAAGAGACAGGTCTATGTAAAAACGGTGGCTGTAACGTACTTACGTTGGATATTCCGACCTCTCGTTTGGCAAATGGTTGTGCTGCGAACTCTGCGCTTGTGAAAATTGAAAAATACACAGGTCCAGTATTAGAGCTAACGGCATTTGATCCACCTAAAAATGGCTAATCTTTAACGAGAAATAGCTAATCGAACGAAGCCAGTCTAACCGCTGGCTTTTTTTATGATCCTTTTTGCGATGGAAAGACTATTACTTTGTGTCGAGTAGACAACTCATGATAATCAACAACGTCAAAGCAAGAGAGAAGCCCATGAATCGGATCAACCCAAAGAAGTTATTTCGTAGTAAATGGACAGCCGTCAGCCCTGTGAAGAAAGAAAAGCACTTCATGGTCACAGAAGTCGAATTTGATGAAGGGGAGGTCGTGCGCTGCATGATAGAGGCAGTAATGACTAAACGAGAAGAAGACATCAATTGGCGAGAACTTACTGATAATCAAAATTGGCTCCCAGGCTGGAAGTAGAGCCGGAAGCCTGCTTGATTCGAATCTGATGTAAATGGCGAACTGGTGTTTATCGGATATTCGACGCTCGCCTTTGCCAGTATTTGAGCCCCTCTAACACACCCTCAGCGTGCGTTGCTGTGCTGGTATATACATTGTCTCTGTCGGAAAGGTGAGCCACTTCAGGGTAGTGGTTAGCGACTAGTATTGAATTTACCCCTTCTATCGTTAGCATGGATGTGTCGTTCGCAGAATCGCCCGCGACACACACCTCTTCAACGCTTAAATCATGCTGCTTGAGCAGGTGATGAATCGCAGTAGCTTTATTGACGCCTTTTGGTGTGATGTCCAAATACCAATCGTGGGAATAGGTAAGGTGTACATCCAATCCGCGCGACTCCAATCTTGATTCGATCAATTCATGTTGAGGCTCAGACAACTTCCCTTCAAAAGTAATCTTGTAATCACCTTGATGGTTTTCAAAGCGTTCACCCATAAAGTCAAGCGGTGCGAGAGCCGCTTCTATCTGTGATTTGTTCCAAGAAGCTTCCAATTGGTTATGCCAAATATGGTCTGGCTTTTGGGAATGTACATGATGAATTTTCGTACCCACATCACTGATAATGCTATGTGGTTTCGGGTAGTTATCCGATGCCAGCCCCATTCTAATCGAAGGTAATGTTCTTCCTGTTGCGATGATAAAGCGGATATCGGGTTGTTCTGTGAGGTAGTCAAACAACTGGTTAACGCCCTGAGATGATCCCCCATCAAGCGTACCGTCAAAGTCACACACCAGCATTTTAATCATTCGAATTCCTTGTCATTTTCTCTAATTATTACGGAGAGAACATCCATACCTTTCATAAAGAGTGGTTCAGCAATGAGTAGTCTACAAGTTGTCTTTTGGCTTAGATAATCGATATTGAATAGTTTGTAGCAAGTATCACAGTTGGTGTGGTGTTTTAAATTTTTTGTTTTTAAGACTGGTTTTGTCTCAATGACCTTAGTTGTAGTGGTCAAGTAAAAC
>NZ_MCZZ01000108.1:3293-25942 GCF_002875705.1 Vibrio sp. 10N.261.45.E2 | reverse complement strand
TTATTGTTCCAAAACACTAACACGGACGCGCTCAAATCAAAATTTGAAGATTTTGATCCGGCCACCTTTGAAAACCATCCATAAGGAGGCGAAGTGAAGATTCAGATCGTTTGTTTAATTATCACGTTGACATTGAGTTTCCCTACGTTCGCGCAAGACACGGGGCGAGGCTGGCAATGGTATGAAGAAGAAAAAGAAGTGGCGGTGGAAGAACCAGAGCGTCGTGTAAAAACGGTGACGTCTCAGCCAAAGCTTGCCACTAAGCCCACGACCGCTACAGAACAATTGGCGGATTGGCAAGCCGCGTTTTTAGAGGCAAAAGCCGCAGCGGTGATGAACCCTAGTGTTGATAATGTGTACCGACTGCAACGCCTGATTGATGAGTCTTGGGAGCGGTCGGAAAAGTTGGAGGCGGCATGGAAACAGGTACAACTCAAATACCCTGAGTTGGATTACAACGCACAGCATCCGACAGGCGAGCGGGCTAAGCGCCAGTTTTTTGAAAGAAAAGACGCGGTGCTCGATGCAACACTCGTCCAGTTGGCAAGTGAAGGGGCGGGACTTTTTTTCGTGTTTAACCATAATGATGTGTATCTCAAGGAGTACGCAAAGCAAGTGAAAACCTTTGCGGCTGAGTACGGTTTATCCCTTTTGGGGATCAGCATGGATGGGAGTGCGCTTCCTGAGCTTGAGAGAGTAAGAAAGAATAATGGCAAGCTCGACGTGACGGTGACACCGGCTTTAATCCTCGTCAACCCAACCCAAAAGAGTCAAGTCGCCGTGAGCTATGGCATTAAAAGTATGGATGACGTGAAGCGTCAAATTCATTTTGTTGAAAGTGGTTACAAGGAAGCGCCGTAATGAAACCGATCCATAAACTGTTCATCTTAATGTTGGCTTTGCTCAGTGTCATGGCGCACGGGGCAACAGCCAAAGAAACATTTCAGCAAGTGATGGTGAAAGGTCTCTCATCGATACCGTCCTCCACGGTGAAAACCGAACATTCAAGTAATGAGTGGGATTTGGTCTTTGTCTTCGCGGATTGGTGCGCGTATTGCCACCGAACAGCGCCGGTCATTAATGCGTGGGCGAAGGAGAATAACGTTCAGATTAGGGCAATATCGACAACCGGCATTGGACTGCCTGATTACCCGCACCCTGAATTGCTCTCTCACCTTGATAAATCGCGTTGGTTTCAAGGGAACATTCGTGTTCCTGCATTACTGGCGCAGCATCGAGAAGACCCCACTCGAATTCAAGGTATTGCCTCTGGCGCGGTGACGTACGCGCAGTTAACAGCATTGTGGCAACAAACGCTTTTGCGCCTTCAACCACTAGGAAATGAACAATGATAAAACGCGTTATGATTCCATCACAACGGTGGTTGCCGCTGACGCTGGCGACGACCTTTGCCTTAATCTTGCCTTTTCAGGTTGCGGCCAGCGTAGACGATAAGTTGGGAGGCTACTTTGACAGTTTAGGGTACGCCACCAATGTGACGAGTCCAAGCGCGTATAAAAGCCAAAGTGCCAATTATTTTAGTGCTGGCGGGCTGAGTCTAAAAAGTCCGGTCTCCAATCTTGAACCAGGACAAATCACGTTGCCGTCGGTGTCGGCAGGCTGTGGGGGCATTGATGTGTTTGGGGGCGGTTTCTCATTCATTAACGCAGCGGAATTTAAACAGTTTTTAAAAAACGTAGGCCGTAATGCAGCGCCCATTGCGCTCAAGCTCGGCATTCAAACGCTGACCCCGCAATTGGCTTCCATTCAGGCTGAAATGCAAGAATGGGCGAATAAATTTAACAGCATGAGTCTGAACTCGTGTGAAGCGGCGCAATCGTTGGTTGATGCCACGGGATTAACCGATCTTGCTCAAGCGGCGGGTAAAGAAATGGCGTGTATTCGCGCCGCTGTCAAAGCCGGTGCAGATACCGCTGACGCCAAAAAACGCTGTTCAGGCTCCGGCTCAAACGCCGCGATAGCCAGTGCAGCCAACGATCCTGAATTTGAGGCGTTGCCCGTCAACATCAACGTGGCGTGGAAGTACATCCAAAAAAATACGTTCCTCTCAAGCGATAAAGAACTGGCGGAGTTGGTGATGTCACTTTCAGGCACCGTGGTTTATGACGCGGCAGGTAAAAAACGCATCATTCCGTCCCTGTTCATTGAAAACGAACAGGGGATAGAAGCGCTGCTCAAGGGCGGGAAAGTCGTGCCGGTGTATCGATGTGACACGCAAGCGAAATGTTTAAACGTCACGAAGTCCAACATCACAGTGTCACCGAACAAAGCCTTTTATCAGCAAGTGAAAACCATGCTGACCGCGATAGCTCACGCCTATCAAGGGGACGCGAAGCTGAACGCCAAAGAACGTTCGTTCTTGGAAATCACGCCGATGCCCGTTTTAAAAATGCTCTCTAATGTCATGGAGTCTAATGAATCCATCGACAATTACGTGCATGACTACGCCCAAATCATGACGGCCAAACTCTTGTCTCAATACCTTTCTGATTTATTGCGAATGGCGCAAACCGGCTTACAAGAATCAGGGGAAAGCAAAGACGCAGAGAACATCCAGCGCTCAATAGAAGCGATGCAAGCGTACCTCAATAAAGCGCCGCAGCAAGCCTTAGAAAGGCTGGTCATGCTGAATCAGCTTATCGACCAACGAAAACGCGCTGAAAAACGTATTCAAGACTCAATGGACAGCCTCGCTCGCGGCTGGGAATAAAGGAAAAATCATTATGGTAGAAGTGCATCTATTTTCAGGGGGCGAAGTGGCTAGGCAAGTATTGAATGCAGTGGCCATGTTCATTAATAGTGCCTCGATGACCAGTATCATCAGTACCGTGGCGATGATAAGCATCCCGCTTACAGTGTTTTCGTTCATGACTACGCATTCACCTAAAGCGATTGTGGGGTGGTGCGCGGTCACGCTTCTTGTGCCAACGCTGTTGATTAACACCAAGCAAGACGTTCAAATTATTGATTCGAGTAACCCCATGCGGGTGGCAACGGTCTCTAATGTCCCGATCATCTTATCGTTTCCCGCTTACTTAACTACCACGTACATGTACGGCATCACTAAGGCCATAGACGGTATTTTTCACACCAACGATGACGCGCAGTACAGTAAAACAGGGATGTTGTTTGGGTCTACACTCGTGAGAAAAAACCTCACGGCCAAAATTCAAGATCCGCAATTGCAACACTTGTGGCAACAATATTTGACCAACTGTATTAGGCAAGACATCACCATCAACAAGAAGTACACCTACAAAGCACTGTTCAGTTCAAGCGACATGTTGGGGTTTCTCAAGGCGCACTCTCCGTCCCCCTTGAGACGAATTTTTGATCCGTATAACGCATCGAGCTACCCCGCAGAAAGTGGGGAATACCCAACGTGTAAAGAAGCCTTACCGGTTATCACTCGCGGATTCCAAGCAGAAGAAGCCAAGCATCATAATTGGTTAAAGCGATTGCTCGGTGCGAGTGGCAGCGACAGTGCCTTACAAAGCGCTCTGTACAGTACCGCGCAAGAAAACGCAACCCACGCTTTGATTGATGTATCAAAAAATGCCAAAGACACCATCATGCAAGCCATGATCACCAACGCGACACACACGGGATTGATTGATGCCAGTAATGCGGTAGGGGCAGATGCCACTGCGATACGATTGATGGCCGCGCAAACTCAAATCCAGTCGAATGCTTTCATGGCTTCCACGGGATTGTGGGCCCAAAAGCGTATCCCGATGCTGCAAACGGTACTCTTGCTACTCATCATGTGTGCGTCGCCTATTGTGGTGGCGATTGCGATGTTACCCAACATGACCTTTAAGGTGCTGACTAACACCCTTTATGGTTACGTTTATATTGCCGCGTGGCCAATCGTGTTCACGTTCATTAACTTCATCAGTAACGCGTTTGGTGGCAGCATGATGAAAAGCATCACCAACGGACAGGGAGTGACGTACTACAACTTAAATGAACTCCATAAAACCAACCTTGAAATGAGTGCGATAGCAGGGTGGCTCATGATGTTAACGCCTATCATCACACCGTTCTTAATTAAAGGCGGGGCGTCGATCATGTCGAGCGCTTCCATGCAGTTTGCGGGCATGGTGAATTCGGTGGGTGGTCAGGTGTCACGCGAAATTGCGACGGGTAACTTGTCTTTAGGTAACACCACCGAAGACCAACACAGTTACAACAACACCAATGCGAACAAGCATGATACCAATTACATGGACGCGCACAGTATGGCAACCAAGCAGCTATCCAATGGCGCGATGGATACGACAACCGCCGCCGGTAATCATGTCTACAACACGCAGCCAAGCCGTTCAAACCTCATTGACAGCATCAGCATGAGAGAGGATTTGAGCAATACCCTCAGTTCGTCAGCGCAGCAAGCTGAGCGTGCTGTGAATACCGCCTCAGCGGATTTCAGACAAGCCTCATCGAGTGCTTACAATGAAACGCGTCAATATCTGGACTCGACGGCGCAGCAAAGTGGCTATGGCAACTCAACCAATACTGGCGAGCAAAGCTCGATGCGTGACGGATTAAGTCAAATGATGCAGGCCACAGAAAACTACGCCAAAGCACACAATGTTTCTGACGCAGCCGCATGGCAAGTGCTCGCTAAAGGTGGCGCGTCGGTTGGATTCTCTGTTGCAGGCAATGGCGCATCAGCCGGTGTGGAGGGCAGCATCAGTGGCAGTAACACAGAAACCGACTCATCGACCACCACTCACTCAATGACAGACCAACAAACCTTTAATCAAGGGCTTGAACTGGCAAGAACCGCGTCCGTGGCGCAAAACACCAGTGATTCGAGCAGTACCAGTACACAGGAAAGTAACAATGTGAATGATACGTTTAGCTCCCTTACGAGTGCGGGTAAGACCTTGAATGCGGCCATTAACCAAGAAAAAGCCGCGACGTTGGCCTTAACGCAGGCGCAAACAACGGGAGCGAGTGTGAACTCTGATATGTCTATGCAGTTCCAGAACTGGTTGGATGACAATCCAGACAAGCGCGGTGGCATGGACATTTCGACCTTGTTGACTGGTAATGATCAAAGTACATCACGACAGAGAATTCAGCTTGCTCATGAGTTCGTCGAAACGCTTGCGGAGAAAAGCATTAATGACAAGTTGAATACTATCACCGATTCGCAAGTTGACGAATTGAAAGGACAAACGTTAAACAACGTCCATCAAGCCGGTCAAGACAAGGTGGACTTTGTTGAGCAACGCGGTGAATTGGCGGTTGCTGTGACCGATGAAGTTAATAATCTCAAGGTTGGGGTAGCGGGTTATGACATGGGAATGCCTGATTACAATCCCCATGAAAAAAATCAAATGGAATATCAAGCCAATACCAGCATAGAAAGCCAAAATGAAGAGTTGAAACAGGCCAGCGCCGCGCAAGCGCCAAGCAATCTCAATAATGTGGACAACCCGTCACCAAGGCAATCAAAAGCCGAACAATTTATGGATGAAAAATGGGGCAGTGTGAAGCATCATTTTGATTAATAGCTGTATATAAGATCAGCTATTTTTGATATAATATTGACTGCATATTTAGCGAAAAGGATAAGCCGATGAAATGGGTATTACTGGCACTCTTGGGAGTGATAAATACAGTGCACGCTGAGCCAAAAGCGTTTGATATTCGAATTAATAAAACCACGCTTGATGAAGTGCGTCAGCAACATCAAGTGAAGGCGATTACGCACAGAGAGTTCAGCCAAGGGATGATTTGCGATGATGAATTTGGCTGTCCACCGCTGACCCCCATCAAAGGGGTCAACGCTTATACGGTAGACATCACCGAAGACGGCGTAAAGTCTTTTGAGATCCGCACGGATGACAAGGGCGTGGTGAAGTTTATGCTGATTGAAATCGATTCACCAGATACTGGGGGGAATTCAGAGTCCGTTAAAATGACGCGCTACTTAAATCAAAAATATCGAAAGACTGCACGACAATACGGGTACGACCATTGGGGATATTGGCGTGTTGTGCGTGATACCACCAACGCATGGGTCATGGACTGGATGCACCGTCAAGACGATTACTTTTTTGTGATGCTCTCTGACAAAGAGTATTTAAAAACGACCCGTTACGATTTAACGCCGTTTTACACCGCGAAAGAGACCGATGCGGTCTCGCATTTTTAAGGAAATAAATATGAAAAAACTCACAAACTTTCAAAGGTTTCAAATAAATAACTTTTGCCGTATGTGTCTATCTTTTATCGACACTTTTAAGTTGGCTGCCCGCATCATGCTGTTCTGGTGCGGTCTTGAATTGATCTATCGCATTACTTTATTACCTCAATCCCAATTATCAACATTCACATTAGGGAATGCACTCGAACTGATTTTTATAAATGCGCCCAATGTTTTTGAGAATGGACTCTATACGTTCTTGGTTATTGGCTTGCTTGGAGTGGGAGTTCAGCTTTCAAACACAACCCCACATTTTGAATCTGAAGGGGATTGAAATGATTGGTATGGAAAAGAAAGAGAAGTGGTACTGGCCATACGTTGAGATTCAAAAGTTAACCGCATTGCACCTTAATGGATTGATAGGGGATTGGCTTGATGATCCTAACAATGACACGCTGCCTATCCGAGAAAGAATGGAAGAGGCGTTATCAATCACACATCAAATATGTACAAACGTTGATGCTCAATCAATCAGGCAACATAAATGTCGTATAAATCAGTTCATAGGGTGCATGAAAACCATTAAAGAAGCGACCGATGGTCACGCAGCATATGTAGAGGGACTGCCTTACCATGAGTGTTTTTTGGGTAAGTACAATAACCTTGAGGGACATACTATTAAATTCATTACTGACAGACAGGGGAGCGAGCCTGACATCCTCACGCCTAACCAACACAAGAAGCTGATGATAATTAGCGATGAAGGGCAAAGCTTACGCACTTACAATGCCCCAAGTTCAGGCTGGACACACGACACACTCGTGAAGCTGTCCGACTTTTTTCCGCCTCAATGGAACGTTTGTGGTGCAGAGGCTTGGCTGGGTGAACAATGGATAGGTTCAACCGAAATTTAAGTTATCCACCGTTTCGGGTGATAAGTCGCTTTTGTAGAGGGAAATTAAATGGATAACGGCGAAATTAAAGCAGCAGTTGCCGAGATAATGAAACTCAGACCGACGCCAAAAAAAGCCGAGGCAGCGAAGGTTGAGCACCGCAGGACGCGCCAGCAACTTGCGGACTATCAATATCAAAAAGAGTTACAGGCATTAAAGGAGATTTGACATGAGAAAGCACCCTGCATCAACACTCAATCAAGAAGCTCAAGAGTCGGTAGTTTTTGAAGTCTTAACCGATCGAGAGTTAAGGCGCTTTGATTGCCAGCGATACCAAACGCAAAAAATATATAACAAGTTGATTTGGGGTGGGCAGCGTATCCGAGGTTGGCTTATCTCCCCAAAATCTGAATATTCATAATTCCTCAAAGGAGACCGAGCATGGCCTCAACGAAACAGACGACCCGTGGCGGTCAAATCATCTTTCACAACTTACGCATGTTTTTTCAAGTGCAAGGTTGGATAGTCAAGGTCGCCCTTGCCCTCATCGTGATATTGACATTTTTGTTCGCGTGGGCAGCCACCAGTACCGATACTGTGCTTAATGCCTTTTATTACGCAAAATTCTATGCCCTGAGTGAGTTTTTGTTCAGTAAACCGTCCACGCTATCGACCATGACTTACCAGGGAGTGACCTATCAAAATACGCTCGTCAATTTCAGAAACAACGCCATGCTGTTCAAAGACTGGTCTACCTTTTTATTCACCGCACAAATTGCTTTTTTAGGCGCATTGGCTTCTGTAGGTTTGTTGTCATGGTTGATTCTACGAATGTTCAATAAACGAGGAGAAGAACAAACCGAAGACAATCATATCCGTGGTTTTAGATTGGCCGAGCCGGAAGTGATCACAAAGACACTCAAAGTCGCGGCAAAGTGGAAGAAAAAACGAGGCTTAGGGGACGGTAGTATTTCGAAATTCAAACTCGATAACCAACGCCTTTTTAAGCAGGATTTTGAAGTACAACACATTCTGGTTGACGGCACGACGGGCGCGGGTAAATCGGTACTCATCCGTAAAATGCTGCATTGGATACGTGAGCGAGGGGACAAAGCCATTGTGTACGACAAAGGTTGTACCTTTGTCAGTAAATTTTATGACCCTAAGCAAGATATTATCTTGAACCCGTTTGATACCCGTTGTGCCAACTGGAATATCTGGTGTGATGCAAAAGAAGCCCCTGATTTTGAAAACATGGCCGCCGCGTTAATTCCTCAACATGGCGATGGTGATCCCTTCTGGGTCGATTCCGCTCGTACTATTTTATCGTCAACGGCGTTTCGCATGAGTCGAGACGGAGAAGAGTGCACGACAGTTCGGTTACTCAACTTACTGTTAACGTCAGAGCTTGAACGATTAGGCTCCTATTTACAGGGTACGGAAGCCTCTTCACTCGTCTCAAATAAAATTGAGAAGACCGCTATTTCAATCAAGTCCGTATTGGCGACATACATTAAGAGTTTGCGCTTTTTAGATGGGTTAGAGGATGAGAGCAGACCCGAAGCATTAAGAAAGCCATTCTCGATCACCGAGTGGGTTCAAGACGATAAGCAAAGAGGCATGTTGTTTATCTCCAGTAACGCGCAGCAACACACCTCACTCAGACCGCTGATTTCGATGTGGCTTGCGATAGCCTCCAACGCCATTCTAGGGCTAGAAGAAAATCCGAACCGTCGAATCTGGGTCATTATGGATGAAATGCCGAGCCTGCATAAACTGCCCGAATTAAGCGGCATTATTTCCGAAGTGCGTAAGTTTGGTGGGTGTTACCTCATCGGTATCCAATCCTACGCGCAGCTTTTAAATACCTACGGCACCAATTCTGCCAATGTGATATTTGATTTACTCAACAGCCGTTTCTTTTTTCGTTCTCCGTCCGACCAAATGGCCGAAGTTTCCTCAAAAGATTTAGGCGAGCAAGAAGTCGATGTATCGAAAGAAAATATTTCTTATGGCGCAAACTCACTGCGAGACGGTATCTCGATAGGGCATCAAACCATCACAAGACGAGTCGTGACCGCCTCTGAAATATTAGGGCTTGATGATTTACAGTGCTACTTACGTGTCCCTGCTTGCCAGTACATCACGCGCCTTGACCTGAAATTTGACCGCATCAAAGATAAAAACCCGCCGTTCTCTAAGCGGGACATGACGCTATCCGACGCCATGCAAAAAGCGTATGACGCCACGGTCTTTCATGAAGTCATTGCGCCGGCCGCTTTTCTCGACAAAGAAGAAACCGCCGCACTCATCAAAGCGCAAGGTATGAACTTTGATGAGGAGACAGGGGAGATCCGACAAGAGGTAGATAACATGAAAGCGGCGCGTCAAAGTGAGACGGTTCAAGCGCTAGAGAAACAAATGCAAGAAAAACTCGCCTCAAAACAGACTCAGAACAACCTGACAAGAGAAGTCGAAGAAGCCGCCACGCAAGAAATCGAAGAAGCGCCAGAAAGGCTCTACGACGGCGATTAGCTCAATGAAAAAGGGCAGGGGATAACAAGAAAGAGCTCTGATTAAATACAACGCTGCCGTTATGTGAAAACCAATGATTGGATACATTATGCAAGACATTAACTTATACCCACTATTACACAATCGAATAGTTAAAGAAAACCAATTAGCCCCAGAATACATTGGAGAATTTGATGGAGTGCAATCATTACCCCAAAGGGACTATCCTGCCATCTACTATTGGTTCGACCAAAGTAACCATTACAGGCCAGTACACTCTTTAAATGCTTTTAAGTTAGACCAATGGTGTAGAGAAGAAGCGCTGATCCACGGTTTAAATATGGAGTCCATAGACGCTTCGGTAAACCAAGCCATAGAAACACTTAATCAAATATCAATGTCAGCGTTTGAATTCATGATAGAAGAGATGATTAAAGACTTGGGTAATAACGAAATTACCGTGCCAAAAGACCTTAAAAAGCCGAACCGGAAAAGATGGTGGCAAATTTGGTAAACACAATCTAGAAATCCCTCCAGTAACCTATCACCCTTTTAATTTAATGATTAAGAGGGTAATCATTGAAAGAGTGCCCTCACATGATGTCTATTAGCCCGATAAAATCCGCCAAAGATGCCGCCGCCTATTACCTCAATGAAGAAAAAGAAAAGAACATCGATGAGGGGGTGCAAGTTGAACATCACCCAACCCAATCAAATGACAATTACTACCTCAAGGAAGCAGGCGCGCAGGACAATACGTTTTGGTGGGGTAAGCTCGCTGAAAGTGCAGGACTCGCCGGCAAGTCGGTAGACCAAGAAACGTTGGAGTCGGTACTCTCAGGCACGCTCAATGGCGAAACAGTGAAAGGACGTCGAGAGAATCACAAAGCAGGATTTGATTTAACCTTTTCTGCCCCAAAATCCGTCAGTATCTTAGCGCTCGTCGGAGGGGATACTCGACTGATTGACGCGCACAATAACGCGGTCAAATATGCGCTCTCTGAGTTGGAAAAAGATGTGGCGCAAATTCTATCGATAGACAAAAAAGGGATACGCACTTACACAAACACAGAGAGTCTGTTATTTGGGGTCGTACAACATAAAACCAGTCGCGCAAATGATATGCAGCTCCACTCCCACGCTATCACCGCTAACCTAACCAGAGACCAAGACAATGCTCTTCGCACTCTAGGATCATGCTCAAAGCAAAAAGACGGGGTCATCAATGGGACGGGCGAAAGAATTTACCACTTCCAAAAATACTATACCGCCCTTTATCAAAGTCACTTAGCCACCAACACTCAGGATCTCGATTTTCAAACAAAAGGCGTAGGGAACAATCAATTCGAAATCAAAGGCGTTCCTGAACAACTGATTCATCTC
This sequence comes from Vibrio sp. 10N.261.45.E2, assembly GCF_002875705.1. Lineage (GTDB taxonomy): Bacteria > Pseudomonadota > Gammaproteobacteria > Enterobacterales > Vibrionaceae > Vibrio. The sequence goes on along the minus strand of NZ_MCZZ01000108.1, from coordinate 14,971 downwards.
TTTTCAACGCGTAAACACCAAATTGATGAGAAGGCGCAAGAGTGGGGTACGCAATCACAAGCGGCCAAAGATGCCGCCGCGCTCGATACGCGTCAAGACAAGCAATATCAGAGCGAATCCTCATTAACCACGCAGTGGCGAGAAGCCACGATAGAGGAGGGGTTTGACCCTGACAAGTTGGTTGAAAACGCGTTAAAAACATCATCGGTCCATCAACAATCCCCGTCGGTCATTGCCAAGGAGGCGTTGACCCGCGCGGTCAGTCACCTAGGACAAACCAGCACCGCATTACGACTAGAAACCCTCATAGAAAAAGCCAGTAGCGAGTTCAGTAAAGGGGGCATACAAGCGAATGCCATTGAATTAAAAGCCCTTGCAGAGCAATGGATAAAAGACGAAAAGCTCATCCCTTTACCGCAAAAGGGGCTATATACCTCCCAAGAAATGATCCAAACCGAAAAGCAGTTGATGACGGTAACAAAGGGCAACGTTCATCACATGCGTACTGATATAAAAACCAGCGTGTTACAAAAGCTGGATGCACCCACAGCGCAGCAGAAAAAACTCACCGACATTTATCAGTCCACCAAACAGTTCCAAGTGGTGAATGTGTTCGGTAACTCTGAGCAAATCACCAAGAACTTATTAAACCTTGGCAGCCACAGCGGGAAACGGGTTCACCTGGTCTCTCAAAACAGCAAAGAACAACATGACGCCCAAAAGCACACCCGCAGAGAAGCTTACACGGTCGCCGCTTGGGTGAAACAGCTATTTACTGAAGAAAGGCGCACTACCGTTCAAGGGTTACTTCATAACGGCCCACACATGACCAACCGTGATGTGTTGATTGTCGATAATGCCAATAAGATGAATGCGAAGGAATTGATCGCACTCACGGAGCTTGCGAAGAGCAACCACACCAAAGTTGTTTTTTTAAACTCAACGTCAAAACGTCAAGGGTATAAGGCTAATAACGCTATCGCGTTGTACTCAAAGGGGGATGTGGCAAGCCATAATTACACCAATGCGAAAGAGCACGACAATATCGTGAGAGTGCATGAAACCGACCAGACAAAACTCGTCAATGCCTATGTATCTTCACCCGAAAAAAACAGCACTCAAGTACTGACGACCTCGACACGTGAGCAAGTCTCTCTCACTAAAGCGATCCGTCAGCAATTGCAAAATGAGGGACAACTGGCACGCTCAGGGGTGACCATCGCCGTACAAAAGCCCGTCTTTCTGAGCCAACCTCAGAAAGAACTCGTGCAACACTATCAAACCGGCATGATTTTAAAACACTGGGTAGACCGCAAGCCACAAGAACTCGTCATTCAAAGTCTCGATCAAGAAAAGAATACACTCACCGTCCTCAACAAGGACGGACAGGTCATTGAACTTGAACCAGCATCAAAAGCGTTTCAAGCCATGAAAGTACAAATATTCAAAAATGAGACGCTGTCTATCCATCAGGGCGAACGCATCAAAACCACGGGTAAGCATTACGAATCAGGGTTGGACGCCCATCAACATGTCCAAGTAAGCGAAATAAAAAGTAACGCGCTAACCCTTGTCGATGACGAAGGAAATAAGCAATCGGTACGTCTCGACAAGCTCCACCAAGCGCCTATCGCTTATGATTATGTGAACACCTCTCATCACATTGCTGATAAAGCGCATACGCTAATCGCGAGTAAGTCCTTTGCGCTTTCAAAAGAACTGCTTAATGAGCTTTCAGCGAAAAGCCAGTTTATCGACGTCTATACAGACGATGCCGATAAAGCGCAGAAATCACTCGATAAGTCCGACATAAAACCCTCTGCCACACAACGGGTACTTCACACATCTGTCAACGATCATCAATTATCAAACCTCAGTGAAGCGTTGATTAAAAAAGACGTACAGCTGGCTATCCATGCCCTGTCTCAAGAACAAAACGCCACAGTACAAGAAAAAGCCGTCTCGTTTGCACTCAACCACCTTTCAGAAAGAGAGGCGGCTTTTACACAAAAAGAGTTGGTCATTGAGGCGGTACGCTACTCACTTGAAGAAGCGAATGCGCCAATCACAAAAACGCAAATAGAAGACACCCTCACACAAAACAAAGACATACTTTCTGCGTCATACAGTGATGGCACCCGCTGGACGACGCAAGCCGCATTGAAAACAGAAAAAGACATACTCGCCAACATTGAAGAGGGCAAAGGCAAACGCCGCGCCTTTGCCACTAACAAGCAAGTAGAGCGCTATCTAGACACTCAATCGAGAACCACGCAAGGACAGCGTGACAGTATCACATTAATCTCCACCACCAAAGATGCGTTTGTGGCGGTGCAAGGGCTGGCCGGTACGGGCAAATCCACCATGCTCGAATCCAATATAGAATTGATTCACTCGGCCTCAGAAGTCGGAAAGAACAAACCAGGCAACATAGTTGGACTCGCACCCACTCACGCGGCGGTATCTGAATTAAAAGAGAAAGGGGTAGAAGCCCAAACGCTGGAAAGTTTATTGACAGGATTGAGAAGCAAGCAGACGCAACCAAGCGATTATGACAACACGCTTTTCTTCCTCGATGAAAGCTCGATGGTCAGTAATCGTCAAGCGAAAGAGTTCACCGACTTAGTGATCAAAAGCCAATCCAAGGCGGTATTATTGGGTGACAAAGAGCAATTACTCTCACTCAGTGCGGGGAAGCCCTTCGAACTGGCGATGAAGCAAGGCGTCTTAGATACAGCGTACATGTTAGATATAGTGCGTCAGAAAAATGAACCCCTAAAGACAGGAGTTCACAACATCCTCGATAAACAACCGCGAAGCAGCCTATCACAACTCGAAAAACAGGCGCCGGACACTCAAGGCCAAACTCAGCATGTCATTTCAACGCTCGATGAAGATAGCAAAGATAAAATAGCCGCGCAGCAACAAGCGACCGAGAAACTCCCGTACGCCGTTGCTCAAGACTTCTTGTCACGGACGCCTGAGACGCGCGATAACACCCTCGTGATTGCTTACACAAACCTTGAGAGGGACGATATTACCCAATACATTAGAGAAGGGTTGATCGAGAAAAAAGAGCTAGGTAAGGAAAACATCAGCGCTCCACGTTTACGTAGCGTCAACGCCTCAAGGGAAGAGTTGGGCACCATGATGCCTTATAAAGAAGGGCTACTGATAAGCACAAAACACGGTGAGTACAGCCAAATAGTAAAAGTAGACGCGGAGAATAACATTGTCACCCTTCAATCACTGGAAAACCAAAAAGAACGCGGCTTTTTTCCACAAGATCGAGACAATACGTTCACGACATTGTTCAGCTTGGATCAAAAGCCGTTATCAAGTGGCGATAAAATCGTGACACGCCTGACGGATAAATCAAAAGGCATTAAGGCGAACACAGAATACCAAGTCACCAGTGCCACGCCTGAGCTTATCACCGCACAATCGAAAGATGGGAAACACTTTCAAATCGACCCTAATAAGATGCAAGACAGCCATTGGGACTATGGTTACACACGAACTGCCGACATGGCTCAAGGGGCGACCTATGAGAACGTCATTACGGCAATTAAAGGGAAAGGGGCATTAACTAACCTTCGCCGTGCATACATCGATTTATCGAGAGCAAGTCACCATATTCGTCTCTATACCGATAACCCCAATCGCATGATGAAAAGCTGGCTATCCAACCTAAGTACGAAAGAGAGTGCGATTGAGACGCTCGCCCAAACGCCGATAAAACCTACGACATATTTTAACGACAAAGCCCTGCCTCAAGAAGATGTTCGCTACCAAGATCTGAACGGAGATTTTGACTATAAACGATTCCAAAATCACATAAACAAGAAGCTTCCTGAGTACACAGAAAGCCTCGCAATACAGTTGTTAGGACAACCGAACCTGACCAAGTCTAACATCGACTACCTCACTTTTGGAGACGGAAAGACGGCAACCAAAGTATCGCTAACGGGCGAATACAGAGGCTATTTTAAAAACTACACAACAGGCGAAAAAGGGTCGTTAATCAATCTACTTATGGCACAAAAAAACCTGAGTTACAAAGATGCAATGACCCATGCTCATGATCTACTCAATGCCCCTGAGAAGCATGATTTGGTCGCGACCAGCAACCATGATTCATTGCTCAACTCAACACCGAAACACATCGCACAATTTGAACAAAGAGCAAAAGAATATCACGCTCAAGGACGTTCAATTAAAGGCACGCTCGCCGAACAATACCTATCCAACTTAGGTGTCAGTAACATAGAAAGTAACCATGTTAAATATCACCCAAGAGTCTATTCTTCTGAGGACAAATGCTTCCATCCGGCTCTCATTACTAACATTCACAATAAATACAATGAAACGAAAGCCATTGAAGTGACGTATTTAGATGGACACTCAAATAAAGATGACGGCCTTAAAGTTAACCCTAGAGTCTTGGGAACAAAATCAAAGAACATGACATTATTTAATAGTGGTGAAAATAGTCAGATCACCATCATCAGTACATCGATAGAGAACAGCTTTGTCATTCGAGATAACACTCAATCTCAATTTGATATTATTAACGTAAACCATAAAAATGATATCCAAAACATACCAGAAGATACAATAAAACAAAAAGTCATCATATCTCTTAGTAAAGACAACACCCATTTAACGCCTGACAACGTAGAAAAAATAACAAACTCACTGGCGGATAGAGAAATAATCTACGTTTCTGACAACGACATTGAGCAGACAATCAACACCCTACAAAAAGAAATGAAAAAAGACCACCCTGAGCAAGAAATAAAAGTCGATAACACTTATGACTTAAAAGATGAGGTAAATGACATTAAAAAACAATTACAACAAGAAAAAGAAAGTCGGGATTTGGATTTAATTGACGCAAAGCAATTTGAGTTATCCTCTGACCGTTCTATTGAAGATAATGAATATAGAGAATTGGAAAATAAAGTAATAGATAGGGAAATAGAAAGAGAGCGAGAAAGATAACCCCTCCCTCTTCCCATAAAGACAAAATAAAGAGTAGCCTAGCTACTCTTTATTTTTCCCAGAAAGATAGTCGTCAGTTCCGTCATTAACGTCTGCCTTAACTTGTTTTCTTAAAGCTTTAGAATCAGCTAAGTGCTTATACATAGATTCGGGGTTGAATGTTTGACTGTGGGTGAGATCGGACACTGCAACATTCGATCGAACGGTACGGTAAATCTCCTCCAGCAGTTCGCGGTTTGTGGGTCTTTCGTCTTCGTTGTCGTTCAGCTTTATACGTAATGCAAATTCGAGAAGTTGTCGAGTTGCCTCTGCGTCGCTTAAAGATCCCCTGTCTCTGAAAATCTTAAAATCAACTTCTAACTGCCCCTTTAATTTGGATTGAAGAGGATAAGAACGCGCCATAAGCCACCTTTAAAGTATATTCAAATTGAAATTAACTGCATTTAAAAGAGAATACCAAGAAATCAAGAAAAACACCACAACCATTGATACAAAAGGCATGAACACCTTTGAAATTCGATTAATTCAAATCGCATTCAAAATCATCACAATCCCTTTCCTGTAAAAGGGTAAATATCTTTAGATTTCGATAATATTCTAGTTGAATTTTGATTTTGTCGGCTAATATTAATACTTTTTGAAAATTTGAAATAAAAGTATAAAAATACAAATCGAAACATAAGTTATTGATATTAAATATTTTATGTTTTTAACAGACAACCATATACATTGCTTCGCAATGTACCGTGGGGTGTGCAATTCTTTAAAGATGACCATCGACCTCAGAAAGCCTCGACATTGCTCATCTTGGTTTTTGGGTCTTTAGGTTCTATTGGTCTGCGAGTCGCTGACGTTTGAAGCGCTTTTTTAGTGTGGTGTCTGTAGGCTGGTCTTGTGGGATTGTCGCTAGAAAGGAAAAAGCCACTTGCACCAATAAGGTGCAAGTGGCTTTGTTGAACTTTTTATCGTGAAATAGATTCACTTAAAAGAGCGATTAATTTTGTTCAAATTTAAATCCAAAACCGCCCTTTGGTGATACATAACAATTCGAGTTGTAGAATCGATTTTTTATGTTTAATGATTAATATTCGCTGGATAATAAAATCGTGGTCACACTACGATCACGTTCTGTAATAATCCAGACGGATTGTTTAGAAATCGTATAACTTGATATAATCCGTTCGCCCGTTTGGGTTGATTCGTCATTGGTGATCTTATCTTCAATACAAACGTTACCCCAATCCCCGCTCAGGTGGCGCTGTAAATAAATAGACAAGTTAACCCCTAATTTTTCATCCAATAGATGTTGGATGCCTTGCGTATACACCACCTTACCAAGTGAAAACGGTACAGCCGTACAAAAGTAGGATTTTTCTTTTTTTTCTTCAATATCTTGTGTAATATTCAGAATGTTCATTTAATGAAACTCCAATGTGATTTAAATTGAATATGCCTTGATATTTGATACAGCAAATATCAAGGCGCTTTACTTTCCTAGATTAATAAACGTCTTCCGTTTTAAGAACATGATTAAACACGGTATAAATCTCGTCGTAAGTAATTCCGTAGTCTTCGAGCTTTTCCACGCAATCACAAATTTCATTGGTGTAGAAACATTCGTGATTAAATAATTCACGTCGGATGATAGCTGCCTTGCCGTTCTCTTTGATGTCTTCGGCGATCCCCTCTTGAGCAATAGAATCTAAACGGGTCATTAATTGCTTGGCGTTATCGACAGGACAAATTAACCCCATACCTAGAGATGCATATTTTACGCCCTCTTTTTTTTCATCAGCGAACTGTTGATTAGAAAAAGCAAAGAACGCTCCCGCCTCATTAAAAGCCTGAGTTTGTTTGTCTTGAATATAGTGTGAGAGATATTTCATAATGTTTTACCTTATTTACAAAAGAAAGAATGGCTCTTAGAGGAATCATTTTGTGCAGTTGCCAGAGAGTCCAACGTCGATACGTTGGTCGCAATTTGAACATTAGTGTGAGTTTGAGATTGATTCGATAGCATGGCTTTTGTCCCTTGTTGTTTGAGTATCACTTCGCTTGTCGCCTGACTTCTTTAGCTCATCGCATGGTTCTGCTTTACAAGGGCGCGTAGCGTTTATATACCCTTGTAAAGCAGGTTCTGTGATGAGATATCTAGAAGGAAGAGCAGAAAGCGTTGTGATGCGAGTCAGGGGCAAATAAGACTGCTAGTGAAATCAAGGTCATTACTCACACTTGAGTTCACATTGTGAAAGGCAACGAGGAGGGACGACGAGGCGTAGCGAAGCGGAGTGCATGAGGGATTGTGTGACAGGAATTTAGGATTGCATCGAGCTTGCTCGATATGAGCAAGCCAAATTATCGACACGAGCGCAGCGAAAAGCCCGACCGCTTGCGGTCATGCTCAGGGAATTATAGATAAAAAAATACCGCTCTAGAGCGGTATTTAAATAATATTCTTGGTCTTATGACGGTAAGTGGCTGCCGAGATAAAAGGCGCCAGCGGCAACGGTGGCGATCATAGTAAAAGCAGTTCCAATAATGAGGTTTTTAATGGAGTCAATCTTATCTGTGAGATCATTACGAACCTCTTGGATTTCATGGCGAACCGTTTCAATTTTTTGGTCAAGTTCTTTACGCGTATCGTTTAACTGCTCTTGAGTGGCAGCATGAGCGGTTAGGTTGATCAGCTCTTCAACACTGAGTGTAACTTTGCTAGATTCAGACATAGTATTGATACCTTTTATAGTTGCATTCATTTTACTTCAAAATTTAGATTAAGAGAAACTCTAGTTCTGATGAGTTACCAGACAATCTCAAACCAGTAACGACACTTCATAACAAAAATATTCATAAGCTGGATGCGAATTTTTAAAGCATCCCCTTTAAAGTTATTGCAATCAGGATAGTAAAATAGACCTTCTAGCTCTTTCCATGTACCAGAGTGCCCTTTATCAGCTTTCGTGAGGATAGCTTCGACGGGAAAGTTTAACGCTGTGGAGTTTATATCAACGTTGTGTAATTTGAGCAGTTCGTTGATAGCGTCAATCAAGAGTGAGTTTGAAGTGCCAGAGACGGCTAAATGATGCTCACAATCCCAATAGCCGCCCATATCTCCCATTTCCAAAGAGGTATTTCTGACAATATCACAGATACCAGCATCCCAAAAAAAGCCATGAGGATCATCCCCGTCATGTAACACGTTTGTGAAATTAATTTCCAAATTTTTAAGATAGCGTTTTGCGAGTTGTTGGTCTTTTTTAGAGATATCATTTTGTGCAGTTGCCTGAGAGTCCAACGTCGATACGTTGGTCGCAATTTGAACATTAGTGTGAGTTTGAGATTGATTCGATAGCATGGCTTTTGTCCCTTGTTGTTTGAGTATCACTTCGCTTGTCGCCTGACTTCTTTAGCTCATTGCATGGTTCTGCTTTACAAGGGCGCGTAGCGTTCATATACCCTTGTAAAGCAGGTTCTGTGATGAGATATCTAGAAGGAAGAGCAGAAAGCGTTGTGATGCGAGTCAGGGGCAAATAAGACTGCTAGTGAAATCAAGGTCATTACTCACACTTGAGTTCAGATGGTGAAAGGCAACGAGGAGGGACGACGAGGCGTAGCGAAGCGGAGTGCATGAGGGATTGAAGCAGGAAGCAGAGCCAGTCAAAATCTTTGATTTTGGTGACTGGCTGCTTATCGTGTAAAGCCCGACCGCTTGGGGTCATGCCCGATGTCAGGGCGAGATCTCACATGGTTTGTAGGGCTTAATTGATTGGATCCCCGCCCTCATCGGGCGAGGCTTTACGCGCAATTAAGTAATCAATCCAAAAGCGAATCAAACCCCGTTTTTGGAGCCTTCGATGCAATATTCTGTTCTTCTTTTTTTTCGGAAAGATGATCATTGTTCTCATTGTTTTGGTCAAACATATATAGAAGATAAGCCCCCTCTTTAGGGTCTTTCTCCATCAACTGATACCCAATTTTAGCTAAACGTATAATCTCTTTACTGGCAGACAGCTTGGAAGCTTCAAGGGCACTTAATAACTTTTGTTCTTTTGTTAGATAAACTTGAACTTTATTTATCATTGTCACTCACCATTTTTGCGATCGACTCAACTAATGCGAACTCTTTTGATTTACACATTTGAACATCAAACCCTTTAACTTTTAAAGCCTTAAACAACAGGTCGCACGAGCCACCTAGTACAATAATTTTAGACACTTCTTTTTCTCTATCACCCAAAAAAGTGGAGATCGCATTCACTGCCTTGTTAATAACGTCTTTTGTCACAGCCTCCCTATCAACAGTCATGTTCCCACGCCTAGCCGTGCCTGTTTCAAGCAATTTAAACACCACTGAATCACTTAAATTCTTGTTGCCCAAAGAATCGCGTACATTTGAAAACGCATCAAACATTCCAATATTTGACGTATCAGCTTTAACTATTTTTGTCGCTTCTCCTTCCAACAGACACAAATCAAGCGTTGTTCCGCCCAAATCAGCAACTAAAGTAAGCTCATCATCTTCAACTTTACCCACAACAAAAGGTCTAGCTGCTGGTAAGCCTTCGGGCAGAACAGTTACACTTTTAACGTTCACTGATTTACCATCTTCTCTCTCAACTTTTTGCATGAACTTTTGTTTAACTAATTCAATTTGCTCCACATCTTTACGCCCATTTTTAAAGTACATAGAGACTGGCAGTGTAGTGAATATATCAAATTCATCATGTTCCAATTCAAGATCGTGAATTGCAAAATGAATAGCAGATAGGCAATGGTTCGATGTTTGATATTGAATGTTATTTGTCGGTGCTGTTTTTGCTGTATTGAAAAACGTAAACTGCTCACCTTCTTGTGTTATGAATGTGTCTTGATCATCTTCACCGTACCCGATGCCGAACTCACATCGATTGTGTGCCTTCTTTAAAATCAACTCCCCCTCAAAAAAATATGCTGACTTAGTTGAGGTTGAACCATTATCAATAAATAGCTTCATACTGTTACCTTAAATACAATTAAACACCCATAATACTATAACATAACACCAAACCAAGCAGCTTAAAACATCAATTCAACTCTAAACAGACACAAATACGACACTTTTTGACATCTGTTAGAAAACTTGGCTAAAACACCAACTCTGGCCTGACTGATGAAATAAACGAGCGAAGCCTTGATTTCTCGCACAGGATTTTGTGACAGGAATCTCAAATGACAACGATCTTTGTTCGTTGTCATTTAGGTTATCGACAAAAAGCGAAACCGCAGGGGTAACGCCTTAGCGCATCATCACCCTTAAAAAGAACACCATTCTCAATTCGGGAACAGACCCAACAGAGAATTTAGCTAACATTCTCGACATCGTATTCTGAACAGATTGGTAATTACATTCCATCTTGATTCCTATATCGCTGTAGGAGACCCCTAGCGAATAAAGCATAAGGCATTGGAATTGTCTTTCAGACAATTCAGGGAAGCACTCTCTGGCTTTGTGATAGCCTATTTCGCAGAAAATGGCACTCATACTAAAGCCCTCCTAAAAGGAGGGCTTGTCGTTGCCTATAGGTAAGATTTGAAGAAATGTGTACAAACTGAACAAGCAGTTCGTATGTAACGTGACAAAGAGGCACGCGAAAGGTACTATTTTTCATAGCTCAATTTCCTAAGTATGTAGGTTTTGGGTTAGCTGCTAGGTGAGAGGTCGAAGACTCATCTAGTAGCGATTGTTAATTCTTCATTTTATCAACGTTTTCAATAAACTCTTTATTTTCTGATTCCTTCTCCGCCAATGCTTTACTATCAAACTTCCAGCTAATTTTAACTTTGTGTGCCTTTCTAACCTTGCGCTCAGATATAACCATCGTAATTTCTGAAAATTCGGTTTTTTCGATGATTTTTTTTGCAGACCTTTTAAAGAACTGCTTATTAAAATCATTAAACAGCTCATACGTTTTTATTTCTTCAATACCAAGATCTTCTCTTAACTTCGCAAAACTAACTTCCTTTTCAGATACATAACGGTTTGCGCTTATCCATTCTCTCAAGAGAAGATATAATTTGCTGGCATTAGACTCAGGTATGGCAACTGCACTTTCCAGATACTGACCAGTAAATCCTTTTGTTAAGTCAGAAATCAGAGGCCTCATTTTTTCGTGAAACCTAACCCTAATAAAACCTTCTCCTTTTGAATAACCGGTACCATCAGTCGCCACATTAAATGGCTCAACCCAATCTTTGGGTAAACTAGGATCAATATCCTTGGTTAATTTAAAGCTTGGTGTCAAAACAAACCCCATCAAATCATATACAGCTTCTTTCAATTGCCTGTAAGCCGTTGGATGGTCAACATTACACGCATTTGCATACTCTTCAATTGATAAATCAAACTCCATAGAGCTATCAAAAAGGATCTCCGGCTTTCTAGTTATATTATTAAATTTTCTTGGAAGAGAGGCCAAAAACAAGTACAAAACTCTTCTTGATGATAACCCCATACCCATCAAGGCTGGTCTAATATCGTTTCTGTGGTAAAGCGTTTTACGCAAAATTAAGCTCCCTCTCACATTTCATTCCCCCTCATCTTACCTGAGTGGAAGATACTCGCACACTCCGCAAATGAGGTCAATAAAAAAAATAACCTTACTTAAATTCAGTTGACTTAGTTCATTGTATAGATG
>NZ_MCZZ01000108.1:0-2476 GCF_002875705.1 Vibrio sp. 10N.261.45.E2 | reverse complement strand
TGTATAGATGACCTTAGTTCGCGCTTTAAGTTGTTGATAATAATCAGATTATCGAACCCCTAATATAACTAATATATATAATTATATTTAATGTTCTTGAATAGAAAACTACCGCGCAATCCACGGCCGGAAATTCGAGTCGAGTAAGCGGAGCGTTCGAGGCTTGGATTTCGGTCTAGCAAGCGAAGCGCGGTAGTTAATCGCAACATCAAAAAATACTGACGCGCTGCGCTTGTCGGCTTCACACTGAATCTACACGCAAGCGTATAGCATCCAGCGCAAACCTAAATGAGATGCTCTTTCCATTTGTAAAATCACCTTTCCTGTATAAAAAATAATGATTATTATATGTTTTTTACGGGGGTGTTAATTGAAGTATTGGATCAAGCTCAGTCTATTGGTTTTGTATGGTGTTGTAGGAATTTCAGGTTGGTACAATTATTCTAAAATATCAGCTAATCAAACTTCCAACATAGTTTATGACCGCTTATCTCCAGAGATGACAGTTTCATATGTCAGGTCAGTTGTCTGGTATCACTCTAGAGGAAAATTACAAGAACTCCGTTCTATTTTAAATGACGATAATATATCGAATAAAGAACGAGTGAAAATACGAATAACTAATATGTTGAAGCACAGAACACGCGCGTACATACGAGACATGAACAGTTTGAACTCTCCGATAACGCATCTTGGTAGCTGGTATCAAGATAATTTTGATTTTGATGACTTTTTAACAGATGTGTTTAATGTAAGTTTTGATGATAATTATACAGTTGATAAAAAGATAAGATATGTGACTGATATAATGGAAGAATATCAAAATGAAACCACTTTAAGATTAATTGATAAATTTAAAAAACAAAGGGGAATTTAATGAAAAAAGTTGCAGTTTTACTTTCTGGTAACGGGGTCTTCGATGGTGCTGAAATCAACGAAGCAGTATTGACATTACTTGCTCTTGAAGAATCAGGGTTGGAATATCAATGCTTTGCGCCTAATCGAAATCAACACCATGTAATTAATCACGTTACAGGTGAAGAGATGCCCGAAAGCAGAAATATAATGATAGAAGCCTCAAGAATTGTTCGAGGAAACATTCAGTCTCTAGCTGAATGCAAAGCGGATGATTTTTCCGCGCTATTGGTCGTTGGGGGCTTTGGTGTTGCAAAGAATTTTTCTGATTTGGCGTTCAAAGGTCAAGAACTGAGTGTTGCTCCTGACTTTATGTCTGTCTGCTCTGATTTTAAAGAAGAGAACAGGGTGTGTGGTTACATGTGTATTGCTCCAGCTCTTTTGCCGCTGATTTATAATGATGTGGAAACAACAATCGGTAATGACAAAGATACAGTTTCTTGTATTGAATCACTTGGCGGTAAGCATATATGCGCTAAAGTTGATGAGGTCGTTATTGACGTAAAAAACAAAGTCGTCACAACTCCTGCTTACATGCTTGCCACTAATTTAGTGGACGCTAAAAAAGGAATTGATAAATTGGTAATGGAAGTTAAGAGTATGATTCTGAGTGCTTGAGTTTTTCCTTGCTTCAAGCGTGATGTTGTCGGTAGGAATTGTTCTAATTGTGTTTGAAATGCAATCAGAGCATTCTAAAGCTGATCTTAAAAAAGAAGTACACCGCATCATTTTTTCAGGAAGAAAACTAATCATTGATGACTTTTTCATTATAGCTTCTTTCCGTGAGGGTTCACTTAATTGCTCAATTTTTGAATATCTTGATGGGAACAAAAACAGAAAGGTAAGTTTAGTCGAATTAGAAAAGAATGTTTTTAAAGGTAGAGAGATCATCTTTTATAAAATTGTAGATAATATGGGTTTTAAGTCAGACCTTAAAAAGGTGTTGTTTACAATTGAAAGTGATTACATCATTTATCACCCTGAAAAAATAAACACACTAAGCCAGATTAAAGTCAACTAAAAGATACACATACCCTGTGATGCACAACACATTTTAAAGGAGTCCGATTTTATCGGACTCCTTTTTTTTGATTCTGATTCTATCTGACTCGTTCGGAGTCATTGTTTCGGCCTATTTATCGATAAAATTTGTTGATAGCATTCTTGTTGTGAAAATTAGGTTATTTGAAAATAAATAAATTATTTTTTTGATGTAAAACAATGACTTATTTAGCTTGAGTATATTTATACTCGTTCCATGTTGTTCTTTTATGTGGAATGATAATTAGCACAGATTCACTAAGCAGCGATAAAAATATGTTGCCAGTGTTCAGTGATTAGAAAGTTATAAGGTCGATGATGACAAAGAAAAATGGGACATCCGTCAATGTGCTTCTGGGTGACAAGCACAACGCCATGCTTGACCGCTCAAAAGAGTTAAGCGGAAGAAGCAAGCGCCAAGAGGCTTCGAAACGGCTTGCCGATCATTTAGAACGCTTTGGTGAACGATGGGAGCAGCCTGTGAGTCAGGATAAGGCGTGAATTTTTGCCTAAAGCGATC
>NZ_MCZZ01000107.1 GCF_002875705.1 Vibrio sp. 10N.261.45.E2 | reverse complement strand
GGAAAGCCGCGATGAACCATAAAAAAGCGCTGCCGGTTACCCAGCAGCGCTTTAAATTATCTTTCTCAGAATTACTTATGGTAAGGCTTAGACAGTTCGTGAACAGCGTCAACGAACACACCAGCATTTTCTGGCGGCACATCTAAGTGGATACCGTGGCCTAGGTTAAATACGTGGCCAGTACCAGCATCACCAAAGCCTTCAAGAATAGTCGATACCTCTTCACGGATACGCTCTGGAGAAGCGTAAAGCATTGAAGGATCCATGTTACCTTGTAGAGCAACTTTGTCGCCGATGCGAGCTTTTGCATCTGCGATGTTGATTGTCCAGTCTAGACCAACCGCATCACAACCTGTTGCTGCGATAGACTCAAGCCACATGCCGCCGTTCTTAGTGAACAGAGTAACCGGTACACGGCGACCTTCGTTTTCACGGATTAGGCCATCAACGATTTTGTGCATGTATTGCAGTGAGAATAGGTTGTAGTCACGAGGAGTCAGTACACCACCCCATGTATCAAATACCATTACCGATTGAGCACCCGCTTTAATTTGCGCGTTCAGGTATTCGATAACACTGTCAGCCAGCTTGTCTAGAAGCAGATGCAGCGTTTGTGGTTCTGCGTACATCATCTTCTTGATCTTAGTGAATGCTTTAGAGCTTCCACCTTCAACCATGTATGTCGCTAGAGTCCATGGGCTACCAGAGAAACCAATCAGTGGCACTTCGCCTTTCAGGTCTTTACGGATCTGACGAACGGCATTCATTACGTATTGAAGCTCACCTTCTGGATCAGGTAGGCCAATCTTCTCTACGTCAGCTTTACACGTGATAGGACGCTCAAACTTAGGGCCTTCACCTGTTTCAAAGTACAAACCTAAGCCCATTGCATCAGGGATAGTTAGGATGTCTGAGAACAAGATTGCCGCATCAAGCGGGAAACGACGTAAAGGTTGAAGTGTTACTTCTGATGCCAGTTCAGCGTTTTTGCACAAAGACATGAAATCGCCCGCTTCAGCGCGCGTTGCTTTGTACTCAGGAAGATAGCGGCCAGCTTGGCGCATCATCCATACCGGTGTGTAATCAACAGGCTGTTTTAAAAGTGCGCGTAAATAGCGATCGTTTTTTAATTCGGTCATTCCGTTAAATTCCAATTCAATCTTGTCTAGTTTTGATGGCAAGTATTCTAACACTGATTGAAGGGTAAAAGCTGTGTGCTTTGCAACCTAGATCAAGTTATTAACTTTTAAATCAATGCTTAATTTGCACCCAATTACGGGAGCATGTTAAAAATTTGTTCGCTAGCGAAAATTACAATTATAACATCTGAGTAGTCACTACTCAGCATCTCATAACGACATCTTACTTACCCCCTCCACTTGTGGAGGGTTTTTTTTAGCTTTTGACCACCCATAGGCCAAATACTATCACAGGTAAATTAGTGCTCTAGCATCTGCTCCGTCACACCATATTTCATCACGTCATCAACGGTTTTCTCAATCAACTGTCTCGCAATGGTTCCAACAGGAGCAACATCAGGCAGGCTTGTTACGGCAAACCATTGAGCATCCGATAGCTCGCTGTAGTCAGGCTTAAGCGTACCACCAGCATAATCTGCGAGAAAGCCCATCATCATACTCGATGGAAACGCCCATGGCTGGCTGCCAAAATAACGAATATTATCGACATCGATACCCGTTTCTTCTTTGACTTCTCTTGCCACACACTGCTCTAAGGTTTCTCCGACCTCTAGGAAGCCCGCTATCACGGTATACATGCCTGTTTTATGTCTTGGGTGCTGTGCAAGCAATATTTTGTTGTCGTTTCGTACAGCGACAATGATGCACGGGAAGATACGAGGGTAATGAAGCGTACGGCAATCTCCACACTGCATCACCACCTGGTTATGGTTGAGATGATTACGACCACCACACTGAGGGCAAAAACGCATACTTTGAGTCATATGCCCATATTGGATGGCTTTGCTTGCAGTCAAGAAACTCGCTTCAGGCCAGTGCAGTAACTCTCTTAGGCTGACCATGCTCAGCTCACTCTCCACATCACAATCGTTGAGCCAATACACTTTACGACCTTGATGCTGACCAATGCAGACGGCATGCTCAACACTCAGCCCTAGCTCTTCAGCAGAGCCCAAAGGAAACTGATCATTATTAACCCAAATATCACTACCAGAAACGACGCACCAATAAGCTTGCTCTGTCATTTTGTTATCACTTTTTTTTAACATCCCTATGCCTCATTGCTTGCAGTTCGTTCATTTTACTGGCAATCTAATTTCATACTAGAGTTGTAGCAGAGAATATTTCAAGCTATTACTTTTAGTAGCTACCAATAAAACGGACCCTGCTTAGGCAATTACTTGATCACAAGGTTGTGATCAGATCATGAGGACATGGTCATGCTAAATAAATTCAAACAAATACAAGAACAATGGGGTGGCTCTAATGAGGTCATCGATCATTGGCTCGAAACTCGACAGTCTCTAATCGTTGAGTATTGTAAGCTAGGTGCCTTGCAGCCAGCTAGCAACGGGCAATCAAACGTTGTTGAACTCCCTTCTCCTAAAGAAATAAGCTCATTCTGCGATCATGTTGTCGATTATATCTCAGAGGGTCATTTTAAGATCTACGATATGGTCATGAAAAAATGGCAAGCAACAGGCTTTAAAACCAATGACGAGATTGATACAACTTACGCGAAGATCGTACTTACAACCGAGCCGCTTCTAGAGTTCAATGATAAGTACGTTAAAGTAAATGCAGACGATGAGTTGCCTAACTTCGAAGGAGATATGTCAAAAGTAGGTGAACTACTCGAAGTACGTTTTGAAGTAGAAGATAATCTTATCCAGCTTATTGCAGACAGTTTAGCGATTCCACCAGGCGCTTAGTTAGCCGAATCCTTAATAAGCTTGCCTCTGTGCAAGCTTTTTGTTTTGTCTGTAAGGTTATCCAAACTACCCAGAACCTTTCAGACAGAGCTTACTCGCTCGCCCTGACCTTTAGCCATAAGCATATGGTTACAGCCCTAATCAGCCTAATCAGCTCTACCCTTTATCTTACTGGCCTCAAAGAGCACTCTTCAGGACATAAATCCAACCTCACCAGCTAGATAAGCACACCTATCACTTTATAAGTCATAGCTAATTACCAATACGCCAGATACAAAAAAGGCACCCGAAGGTGCCTTTTCTTATCTCTTAGAGACTACTCGTAGAGCTTACTCTTCTGAAGAGAAACCTGCATTTAGAAGTGCTGCAAGGTTGTCAGTAGCTTGTTCAGCTGATGGACCTTCCTGCTCTTCTTCACGCTTAGCTTGACGCTCTTGGTGGTATGCGAAACCAGTACCAGCTGGGATCAGACGACCAACAATTACGTTCTCTTTCAGACCGCGAAGGTCATCACGCTTACCAGAAACCGCAGCTTCTGTTAGTACGCGAGTCGTTTCTTGGAACGATGCAGCTGAGATGAATGACTCAGTTGCAAGAGATGCTTTAGTAATACCTAGTAGATCACGTTCGAAACGTACTAGTTCTTTACCTTCAGCTTCTAGCTTACGGTTAGCAATCTTCACGTTGTGGTACTCAACTTGTTCGCCAGGTAGGAACTGAGAGTCACCAGAATGTGTGATTGTACACTTACGTAGCATTTGACGAACGATAGTCTCAATGTGCTTATCGTTAATCTTAACGCCTTGTAAGCGGTAAACTTCTTGAACTTCGTTCGCGATGTACTGAGTTACTGCGTGGATACCACGTAGACGCAGGATATCGTGTGGAGTTTCAGGACCGTCGGCGATTACATCACCACGTTCAATCTTCTCACCTTCGAACACGTTCAATTGACGATGCTTAGGAATCATCTCTTCGTAAGTGTCACCACCTTCACGAGTGATTACTAGACGACGCTTACCTTTCGTTTCTTTACCGAAAGACACAGTACCTGTGTGCTCAGCAAGGATCGCAGGCTCTTTAGGCTTACGAGCTTCGAATAGGTCTGCTACGCGTGGTAGACCACCGGTGATATCTTTGTTACCGCCAGATTTCTGAGGGATACGAGATAGTGTGTCACCAATGCCAACTTCAGCGCCATCTTCGATGTTTACAATCGCTTTACCAGGTAGGAAGTAGTGAGCTGGCATATCAGTACCAGGGATCATTACGTCGTTACCTTGCTCATCAACAAGTTTGATAGCTGGACGCATATCTTTACCTGCTGCTGGGCGAGCTGCTGCGTCTGTAACTTCACTTGAAGAAAGACCAGTTAGATCGTCAGTTTGACGAGAAACTGTAATACCATCGATCATATCTACGAATTGGATACGACCTGCCACTTCAGTGATGATTGGCATGGTATGCGCTTCCCAGTTAGCTACAACTTCACCAGCAGTAACTGCTGCGTTGTCGCCTTTGGTTAGCATCGAACCGTAAGGAAGTTTGTGCTTCTCTTTAGTACGGCCGAACTCATCAATAATCGTCATCTCAGATGCACGAGAAGTG
Source organism: Vibrio sp. 10N.261.45.E2 (assembly GCF_002875705.1). Lineage (GTDB taxonomy): Bacteria > Pseudomonadota > Gammaproteobacteria > Enterobacterales > Vibrionaceae > Vibrio. The sequence goes on along the minus strand of NZ_MCZZ01000107.1, from coordinate 10,991 downwards.
ATAACCAGTTTCTTATCTTTGTTTACTACGAACTTAGCATTGTGAAGCTTCACAGTACCAGTTGTCTTAGCTTGGATGCTGTTTTCTGCTGCTGCAGTAGATGCCGCACCACCGATGTGGAACGTACGCATCGTTAGCTGTGTACCCGGTTCACCGATAGATTGTGCAGCGATAACACCAACTGCTTCACCTTGGTTTACTAGGTGACCACGTGCTAGGTCACGACCGTAACACTGTGCACAACAACCGAAGTCTGCATCACAGGTAACAACAGAGCGCACTTTCATGCTATCTACTGAGTTGTCTTCCATGATTTGACACCACTTCTCATCAATCAGAGTATTACGTGGAATCAGTACATCTTCAGTACCAGGCTTAAGAACATCTTCAGCAACTACACGACCTAGAGCAAGCTCAGAAAGTGCAACTTTAACGTCACCACCTTCGATGTGAGGCATCATGTCGATACCTTCGTGCGTGCCACAGTCATGTTCGTGTACTACAACGTCTTGAGCAACGTCTACTAGACGACGAGTTAGGTAACCCGAGTTTGCTGTTTTCAGTGCTGTATCCGCAAGACCCTTACGAGCACCGTGCGTTGAGATAAAGTACTGAAGGACGTTTAGACCTTCTTTAAAGTTCGCTGTGATCGGCGTTTCGATGATTGAACCATCTGGACGCGCCATCAGACCACGCATACCTGCTAGCTGACGAATCTGAGCTGCAGAACCACGTGCGCCCGAGTCGGCCATCATGTAGATGCTGTTGAACGATTCTTGCTGTTCTTCTTCGCCGTCACGGTTGATAACTGTTTCAGAAGAAAGGTTATCCATCATCGCTTTCGCAACGCGGTCATTCGTAGATGCCCAGATATCGATAACTTTGTTGTAACGCTCACCCGCAGTAACAAGACCAGATTGGAATTGCTCTTGGATTTCACGAACTTCTTCTTCAGCAGATTCAATTTCATCGTATTTCGCTTGAGGTACAACCATATCGTCGATACCTACAGAAACACCAGAAAGTGCAGCGTATGCAAAACCTGCGTACATGATTTGGTCAGCAAATACTACTGTATCTTTTAGACCAAGCTTACGGTAACACTCGTTAAGAAGAGTAGAGATCTGCTTCTTACCTAACTTTTGGTTAACGATGCTGTACGGTAGGCCAGCTGGAACGATTTGCCATAGCATTGCACGGCCGACAGTTGTATCAACCATCTTCGTTTCAGTAGTGCTGTTACCATCTTCGTCTACTACAGTCTCGGTGATACGTACTTTAACGCGAGCGTGTAGCTCAGCAGTCTTAGTACGGTATGCCTTTTCAGCCTCAGCAGGGCCAGCAAGGTACATACCTTCGCCTTTCACGTTGATCTTGTCACGTGTCATGTAGTAAAGACCCAATACAACGTCCTGAGAAGGTACGATGATCGGATCACCTGACGCTGGCGACAGAATGTTATTCGTCGACATCATCAGAGTACGTGCTTCAAGCTGTGCTTCTAGAGTTAGAGGCACGTGTACCGCCATTTGGTCACCATCGAAGTCGGCGTTGTATGCCGCACACACTAGTGGGTGAAGCTGAATCGCTTTACCTTCGATTAGTACTGGTTCAAACGCTTGGATACCTAGACGGTGAAGTGTAGGTGCACGGTTAAGTAGTACTGGGTGTTCGCGGATTACTTCATCTAGGATATCCCAAACGATAGCTTCTTCGCGCTCTACCATCTTCTTAGCAGCTTTGATTGTCGTAGCCATGCCACGAGTTTCTAGCTTGCTGTAGATGAACGGCTTAAATAGCTCAAGTGCCATCTTCTTAGGAAGACCACACTGATGTAGACGAAGGTATGGACCTACTGTGATTACAGAACGGCCAGAGTAGTCTACACGTTTACCTAGAAGGTTCTGACGGAAACGACCTTGTTTACCCTTGATCATATCAGCAAGAGATTTCAGAGGACGCTTGTTAGAACCAGTGATAGCACGACCACGACGACCGTTATCTAGAAGTGCATCAACAGACTCTTGCAGCATACGTTTTTCGTTACGTACGATGATGTCCGGAGCAGCTAGCTCTAGAAGACGCTTCAAACGGTTGTTACGGTTGATCACACGACGGTAAAGGTCGTTCAGATCTGAAGTCGCAAAACGACCGCCATCTAGTGGTACTAGAGGACGTAGATCTGGCGGCAGAACCGGAAGTACAGTCAGAATCATCCATTGCGGATCGTTACCCGATGCAATGAACGCTTCAACTAACTTCAGGCGCTTAGTAACTTTTTTACGCTTAGTTTCTGAGTTAGTTGTTTCTAACTCTTCGCGCATTTCTTCCACTTCTTGATGAAGGTCCATAGTTGCAAGCAGATCTTTGATCGCTTCAGCACCCATCTTAGCAGTGAATTCGTCACCCCACTCTTCTAGACGATCCAGATACTCTTCTTCAGTAAGCATCTGAGATTTTTCTAGATCAGTCATACCTGGTTCAGTTACTACGTACATTTCGAAGTAAAGAACACGTTCGATATCACGTAGAGGGATATCCATTAGTAGACCGATACGAGACGGCAGTGATTTTAGGAACCAGATGTGAGCAACTGGTGAAGCTAGCTCGATGTGGCCCATACGGTCACGACGAACTTTAGTTTGTGTAACTTCAACGCCACACTTCTCACAGATAACACCACGGTGCTTCAGGCGCTTGTATTTGCCACAAAGACATTCGTAGTCTTTAACTGGACCAAAAATACGTGCACAGAACAGACCATCACGTTCAGGTTTGAACGTACGATAGTTAATTGTTTCCGGCTTTTTAACTTCACCAAAAGACCATGAACGGATCATGTCTGGTGAAGATAGACCGATTTTGATTGCATCAAATTCTTCGGTCTTATGCTGTGCTTTTAGAAAGTTTAATAAGTCTTTCACATTCAGCTCCTGTAAGGAGTTAAAGGAGCTCGCTGCTGTAGCAAGCTCCCTTTTACCAAATAATCCTATCTTCTTTTAAAAAGAGGAGGGATTACTCTTCGTCTTCTAGCTCGATGTTGATACCTAGCGAGCGAATCTCTTTCAACAGTACGTTGAACGACTCAGGCATACCAGGTTCCATGCTATGGTTACCGTCTACGATGTTCTTATACATCTTAGTACGGCCGTTAACGTCATCCGACTTAACTGTTAGCATTTCTTGTAGAGTATATGCTGCACCGTATGCTTCTAGTGCCCATACTTCCATCTCACCGAAACGCTGACCACCGAACTGAGCTTTACCACCAAGTGGTTGCTGAGTTACTAGGCTGTAAGAACCAGTTGAACGAGCGTGCATCTTGTCATCAACCAAGTGGTTCAGTTTCAGCATGTACATGTAACCAACAGTTACAGGACGCTCAAACGAATCACCAGTACGACCATCAAACAGTTTAAGCTGACCAGATTCTGGCAGATCACCCAGTTTAAGTAGTTCTTTGATTAGAGACTCAGAAGCACCATCGAACACAGGAGTAGCAATCGGTAGACCGCCACGTAGGTTCTTGATCAGTGTACGAACTTGATCATCAGACAGTTCAGCAATATCAACTTTCTGACGAGTTTCACCAAGATCATAAACCTTCTGTAGGAACTCACGGAACTTATGCAGTTCTTGTTGTTCCTTAACCATTTGGTTGATCTTGTCACCGATACCTTTCGCAGCCAAACCTAAGTGAACTTCTAGGATCTGACCGATGTTCATACGCGATGGTACACCCAGCGGGTTAAGTACGATGTCTACAGGCTGACCTTTCTCATCGTATGGCATGTCTTCAACAGGGTTAATCTTAGAGATTACACCTTTGTTACCGTGACGACCGGCCATCTTATCACCAGGCTGGATACGACGTTTAACCGCTAGGTAAACTTTAACAATCTTAAGAACGCCAGGCGCTAGATCATCACCTTGAGTGATTTTACGACGCTTAGTTTCAAACTTCTTATCGAAGTCTGCTTTTAGCTCATCCCACTGCTCAGCAAGTTGCTCAAGCTGTGTTTGTAGCGCATCGTCTTCTAGAACTTGCTCTAGCCATTGCTTACGACCGATAGTATCAAGCTTAGCTTCAGAGTAACCACCAGACAGAAGTACAGCTTTAACACGGTTAAGAAGGCCACCCTCAAGAATTTGGAACTCTTCAGTTAGGTCTTTCTTAGCTTCTTTAAGCTGCATCTGTTCGATTTCAAGTGCACGCTTGTCTTTCTCTACGCCATCGCGAGTGAAGACTTGTACATCGATGATAGTACCCGAAACAGAGTTTGGTACACGTAGAGAAGTATCTTTAACATCAGATGCTTTCTCACCGAAGATTGCACGTAGTAGCTTCTCTTCAGGAGTCAGTTGAGTTTCACCTTTAGGGGTTACTTTACCAACTAGGATGTCGCCACCCTTAACTTCAGCACCAATGTAAACGATACCTGACTCGTCTAGTTTAGACAGAGCAGACTCACCTACGTTTGGAATATCAGCTGTGATCTCTTCAGAGCCCAGCTTAGTATCACGAGCCACACAAGATAGTTCTTGGATGTGGATTGTCGTGAAACGGTCTTCTTGAACTACGCGCTCAGATACTAAGATCGAGTCTTCGAAGTTGTAACCGTTCCAAGGCATGAATGCGATACGCATGTTTTGGCCAAGAGCAAGTTCACCAAGGTCTGTTGAAGGACCATCAGCAAGAACATCGCCGCGCGCAACTGGTTCACCAGGAAGTACAGTTGGACGTTGGTTAATACATGTGTTTTGGTTCGAACGCGTGTACTTAGTTAGGTTGTAGATATCGATACCAGCTTCGCCAGGTACCAATTCATCTTCGTTAACCTTAACTACGATACGAGAAGCGTCTACAGACTGAACTTGACCACCACGTTTAGCAACCGCTGTAACACCAGAGTCAACTGCGATGTTACGTTCAATACCAGTACCTACTAGAGGCTTATCAGCCTTAAGTGTTGGTACAGCTTGACGTTGCATGTTGGCACCCATCAATGCACGGTTCGCATCATCGTGTTCTAGGAACGGGATAAGCGAAGCAGCGATAGATACTACTTGGTTTGTCGCAACGTCCATGTAGTCAACGTGATCGCGTGGGTGAAGACCAGATTCACCTTTTTGACGAGCTGTGATTAGCTCATCTGCAAACGTACCTTCTTCAGTAAGAATAGTGTTTGCTTGCGCGATTACGAATTGACCTTCCTGGATTGCAGACAGGTAATCAACTTCTTCTGTTACTACACCATCTACTACACGACGGTACGGAGTTTCTAGGAAACCGTAATCGTTACAACGTGCAAACGCAGATAGCGAGTTAATTAGACCGATGTTTGGACCTTCAGGCGTTTCGATCGGACATAGACGACCGTAGTGAGTTACGTGAACGTCACGTACTTCGAAGCCTGCGCGCTCACGAGTAAGACCACCAGGACCTAAAGCAGAGATACGACGTTTGTGCGTAACTTCTGACAATGGGTTGTTTTGGTCCATGAACTGTGAAAGCTGTGAAGAGCCAAAGAATTCTTTAACTGCAGCAGAGATCGGCTTAGCGTTGATAAGATCTTGAGGCATGATGGCATCAAGGTCACCAAGGCTTAGGCGTTCTTTAACGGCACGTTCTACACGAACTAGACCAACACGGAATTGGTTTTCTGCCATTTCACCTACAGAACGGATACGACGGTTGCCAAGGTGGTCGATATCGTCCACTTCACCAATACCGTTACGGATACCAATCAGTTTCTTCATCACTTCGATGATGTCTGATTCATCCAGAGTACCGCGCTCTTCTTCTTCTTCACGCTCGATAGAGCTGTTGAACTTCATACGGCCTACAGTTGATAGGTCGTAACGTTCTTCAGAGAAGAATAGGCTTTCGAATAGAGACTCTGCAGCTTCTTTCGTTGGTGGCTCGCCAGGACGCATCATGCGGTAGATTTCTACCAATGCTGAGATGCGATCTACTGTGCTATCTGCACGTAGAGTGTCTGACATGAATGGACCGTGATCTAGGTCATTCGTGAACAGAGTTTGTAGAGCCTTGTGGCCTGCTTGAGACAGGTTAGCAAGTGCTTCTAGGCTAATCTCTTGGTTCGCGCCAACGATGATCTCGCCAGTTGCTTCATTGATGTAATCTTTAGATGCAACTTTACCAACGATGTACTCTACTGGTACTTCGATGTGCTCAACGCCATCTTTTTCAAGTTGACGGATATGACGAGCAGTAACACGACGACCAGTCTCAACGTAAGTTTTGCCGTTTGCTTCGATGTCGAATGACGCAGTTTCACCACGTAGACGATCAGGAACCAACTCCATAAGAAGAGTTTGGTCTTTCACTTCGAAGTTCACTTTGTCGAAGAACAGATCTAGGATCTCTTCAGTCGATTTACCAAGTGCACGAAGAATAATCGATGCTGGTAGCTTACGACGACGGTCGATACGTACGAATAAGTTATCCTTAGGATCGAACTCAAAGTCTAACCATGAGCCACGGTAAGGAATTACACGTGCGTTATAAAGAACTTTACCTGATGAGTGGGTCTTACCCTTATCACTGTCGAAGAACACGCCTGGGCTTCGGTGCAGCTGGGATACGATAACCCTCTCGGTACCATTAATTACGAAAGTACCATTGTCTGTCATAAGCGGAATTTCGCCCATGTAGACTTCTTGTTCTTTAATGTCTTTTACAGTACCTGCTGGTGCATCTCGATCAAAGATAACTAGACGTAGTTTTACGCGTAGTGGCTTTGAGTAAGTAACACCGCGGATTTGACATTCTTTAACGTCAAAAACTGGCTCACCAAGACGGTAGCTAACGTATTGCAGCTCAGAATTGCCGTTGTAGCTCTGAATTGGAAATACAGAACGGAAAGCAGCTTCAAGACCGTATTGACCTTCTGGATCCTGTTCGATGAATTTGTCGAAAGAATCAAGCTGGATCGATAACAGGTATGGAATGTCCAAAACTTGTGGACGAGTACCAAAATCCTTACGGATGCGCTTTTTCTCGGTATAAGAGTAAACCATGGGGTTCCTCAGCTCGCTGATAAGTGACCCAAACCACCCAAAACACTCTTCAGAGGGGGTGGTGACAAACAGCTGTTTACTTGTAGTGAACAATCATTTCGAAAAAATGACTGTTTTTTTGCTCGAGTTATGACGGTTAAACAGCGGAAATTTCGTCATAGCCCTACAGCGCAAAAAGGCCGGTGGTTAATAAACCACCAGCCATTAGCCTTGCGGCTATGAAATTAAGTAATAATTACTTGATTTCAACAGAAGCGCCAGCTTCTTCTAGCTGTGCTTTAAGAGCTTCAGCTTCAGCTTTGTCAACGCCTTCTTTAAGCGCTGCAGGAGCTGAGTCTACAAGACCTTTAGCTTCTTTAAGACCTAGGCCAGTTGCGCCACGTACAGCTTTGATAACTTGTACTTTGTTAGCGCCAGCAGCAGTTAGGATTACGTCGAATTCAGTTTGCTCAGCAGCAGCGTCGCCGCCAGCTGCGCCACCAGCTACAACTGCAGCTGCAGCTGAAACGCCGAATTTCTCTTCCATAGCTTCGATAAGCTCAACAACTTGCATTACAGACATTTCTGCAACTGCGTCTAGGATTTGCTCGTTAGTAATAGACATAACAATTCTCTTTTAAGTCAACAATAAGTTTAATTTGCAACCAGTGAAAAGCAAGGCTTAAGCCGCTGCTTCTTCTTTTTGGTCACGTAGTGCAGCGATAGTACGAACCAGCTTGCCAGCAGAAGCTTCTTTCATGCACATCATTAGGCGTGCGATAGCTTCGTCGTAAGTTGGTAGTGTCGCTAGTACTTCAGCATCAGTAACTGCGCCTTCAAATGCAGCAGCTTTGATCTCGAAATCTTTGTTCTCTTTAGCGAAGTCTTTGAAAAGACGCGCTGCAGCACCTGGGTGCTCGTTAGAGAACGCGATCAGAGTTGGACCAGTGAAAGTGTCTACTAGACACTCGTAGTCTGTACCCTGAACCGCACGGCGTGCTAGTGTGTTACGAACAACTTTCATGTAAACACCCGCTTCGCGAGCTTGTTTACGTAGAGAAGTCATTGCGCCAACTTCAACGCCACGAGAATCAGCTACAACTGCAGAAAGTGCACCACTGGCAGCTTCGTTGACTTCAGCAACAATTGCTTTTTTGTCTTGAAGATTTAAAGCCATTTGGATTAACCTCTGGTTGTGATTACAGCACTCAATACAAAATGTATTAAGCGTTTACGATGTTATTTAAAAATGAATAAATCCACTTCAAACCACAACATCGCCTACGTAGGTTTTATTAAGCCATCAATAATCTAATGAAAATCGACAGCGCCTACGGTCTTGGGATAGATGACTTCAAATTGCTTTAAAACCACCCAACCACAAATATTAGGCGCAGAAGTATACACTAAATCTGCGCCTAAGCAAATTAGTTTGCTTGAGTATCAAGACTAGCTTGATCAACAGCAACACCAGCACCCATCGTAGTAGAGATGCTTACTTTCTTCAGGTAAGTACCCTTAGCTGAAGAAGGCTTAGCTTTCTTAAGAGCAACTAGAAGTGCTTCTAGGTTCTCTTGAAGCTGGTTAGCTTCGAAAGATGCTTTACCGATAGTAGTGTGGATGATGCCGTTCTTGTCGTTACGGTAACGAACCTGACCAGCTTTAGCGTTCTTAACCGCTTCAGCAACGTTAGGAGTTACAGTACCAACTTTAGGGTTTGGCATAAGGCCGCGTGGACCTAGGATTGTACCTAGTTGACCAACAACACGCATTGCATCTGGAGAAGCAACAACTACGTCGAAGTTCATTTCGCCTTTTTTCACTTGCTCAGCAAGATCTTCCATACCAACGATATCTGCGCCAGCAGCTTTAGCAGCTTCTGCGTTTGCACCTTGAGTGAAAACAGCAACGCGGATGTCACGGCCAGTACCGTGAGGTAGCACAGTTGCGCCACGAACGTTTTGGTCAGATTTACGAGCATCGATGCCTAGGTTAACAGCAACGTCTACAGACTCAACGAATTTAGCAGTCGCTAGTTCTTTAAGAAGAGCAACAGCTTCGTTGATTTCGTATTCTTTAGTTGAGTCAACTTTGTCGCGGATTACGCGCATACGCTTAGTAAGTTTTGCCATGATCTTATCCCTCTACCACTAGGCCCATTGAACGAGCAGTACCAGCAATAGAACGCTTCATTGCTTCGATGTCAGCACCAGTCATATCAGCAGCTTTAGTTTCTGCGATTTCTTGGATTTGAGCGTCAGTTACAGTGCCCACTTTTTCAGTGTTTGGACGACCAGAACCAGACTTAACGCCAGCAGCTTTCTTAAGAAGAACAGCAGCAGGTGGAGTCTTAGTTACGAACGTGAAAGAACGGTCGTTGTAAACAGTAATAACTACTGGAGTAGGTAGACCTTTCTCAACAGATTCTGTTTTTGCGTTGAACGCTTTACAGAATTCCATGATGTTCACGCCGTGTTGACCTAGAGCAGGACCAACCGGTGGACTTGGGTTTGCCATACCAGCTGCAACTTGCAGTTTGATATAAGCTTCAACTTTCTTAGCCATGATATTTCCTAATATTTGGGTACATGCGCCAGCCGTAAGGCGAGCTCCCCATAATTTCAATTAACTCTTTTTTACTTCCACAGAAGCAAAAAGGCGCGAAATTATAATCATAATTCGCGCCTTTAACAACCCTAAAAAGGTGATTTTTTATACTCTTTAACTTTGAACAGCTTATGAACTATTTATCCACAACTTGCTCAAAAGGTATGAGTATTAGTCCAGTTTTTCAACCTGACCAAATTCAAGCTCAACCGGTGTTGCACGACCAAAGATCGATACAGATACCTTAATGCGGCTTTTCTCGTAATCTACTTCTTCAACAGTACCGTTGAAGTCAGCAAATGGACCATCGTTCACACGAACCACTTCACCCGCTTCGAACATTGTCTTAGGACGCGGAGACTCGCTCGCTTTCTCTAGACGGTTCAAGATAGCATCAGCTTCTTTATCAGTGATTGGTGCAGGACGATCAGAGGTACCACCAATGAAGCCCATAACACGCGGAATGCTGCGTACTAAGTGCCATGATTCATCATTCATGATCATTTGAACTAATACGTAGCCAGGGAAGAATTTACGTTCACTTTTACGACGTTGGCCTGCACGCATTTCCACTACTTCTTCAGTAGGTACTAGCACATCGCCAAATAGTTCTTCCATGTTGTGCATTTTAATATGCTCGCGTAGCGACTGTGCAACACGACCTTCAAAGCCAGAAAAGGCTTGAACTACATACCAACGTTTTTTTGGAGCTTCACTCATGAATCAGAACCCTCTACACCCCAGTTGCTAGAGAAACTAGACGGACCATAATGCCGTCAATTCCCCAAAGCACTAGAGACATAACAATACATACAGCTAAAACGATCAATGTAGTTTGCATAGTTTCTTGGCGAGTAGGCCAAACAACTTTACGAATCTCCATACGAGATTCTTTTGCAAAATCGATCGCAGCTTTACCTTTAGTTGTTGTTGCTGCAACGCCTAGTGCGGCAGCAATCAGCACAACTACACCTGCAGCGCGAATTACAACAGACAATTCACCATACAGGTAATTACCCACAACAGCAGCAGCCAACAGAACAAAAGCGACAATCCACTTCATTGTATCTGCTGCACCTGAGCTATCAGGAGTTTCAGCGTTTGCTTTCATAAAACCAACCTGTGATAAGTCTTAAATATAGACGACAATAACCCCGCTGTTGCAGGGCACATTCCTTTGCGTTGCAAAACAACACATCTAACAGTCATTTTAGTCAAAAAGACCGTTTAATTCTTTGCTAAGAGCAAAAATCGATGTCAAAACATCCAACTCTTTTTTTAGCGCAGAAAAAGGGCATCAAATGATGCCCTTTTTACTAGTGGTTCGTCAAATCTTATGCAAAGATTTTAGCTACAACACC
>NZ_MCZZ01000106.1 GCF_002875705.1 Vibrio sp. 10N.261.45.E2 | reverse complement strand
GGTCGAATTCAATTCTTAGGATGTCATGGTCAATGATTTACTCTCGGGCAGGGTCGATTCCAATTCTTAGGATGTCACGGTCAATGATTTACTCTCGGGCAGGGTCGATTCCCATTCTTAGGGTGTCACGGTCAATGATTCACTCTCGGGCAGGATCTTTTTTGGAAAACTGACATGCGTCAGGCCCCCACCCTTGGTGGACGCTTTTTTTTACCCCCCTCTATATAACACTATTATATCAGGGGTAGTATACCCCTCCTAATATATGGGGAACGACGCTGTTTTTCGTGATTTTTGGTGGCGGAAACAATGGTTTTGGACTTTTTCGATACCACCAATCGTATATGTAGGAAACTAAGAGCAAAAGTGGGCAAAAAGACAAAAATACGTTCCGTACATATATTGAGGGGGGTGTCACAGGGTACGTATATTATTCTTTGCTAATGTTAAAATCCTCTGATAAAACTCAAAATTTGATACTACCAATAATATATGTAGCGCTGATGAAGACGAATTTGTGATCTAATGTCGTCACAAAACCTAGTTTGGGGTTAGTGGTGTCGAAGGTTCATAAGTCTGCATTCGGTGGCCATGCCAGTTAAAAGCGAACCGACCTTAAAAGGATTGATCGTAACCATGGCAGAGCAGAGTTCAGGCAACGTATTACATTTTTTGACTAACTAACATCAATAATCAAATAACTTCTCGCAATAGAGCACAGATAAACGCAACGTTTAGCAATAATTTACAATTCTTATGATTTCACCAACACGATTTGCAATTTGTGACCCCAAAAATCAACCAATTCCAACTTTACCGATTATTTGCCACCGTTATTCAATTTTGTACGGTTAATGATGGTTTTTTTTCAATAGTTAACGATAAACATGGAAAACACTCTCACTAATTGCTAAATCCCACTCATTTTTTGTGTATCACTAGTTTTGACAACAAAACGAATGATTGGAGTGAGTGATTATGAACAAACAATTGGAAGTTGCAGCAATCGATGTGGGCTTTGGCACCACTTGTGTTGCATCTGAAATAACAGGCGAACACTGTTATTACCATTGCTTCCCATCAAGAGCTGTAAAGGTGAATCCTTCTGAGCTGAAGCGATTGGAATCGTTTGGTACAACTCAGAGAAATACAGTGCTAGTGAACATTGACGGTAGTAGTTATGAAGTTGGTCCGGGAGTGTTGTCCAAAGCAGCTGACGCCAACGAAAGGCTCCTAAATAAGCGCTATATCTCAAGTCCGGCTTACAAGGCTTTGTTCGTCGGTGGCTTAAGCCTATTGAAAACGGATTGCATTGACTTGCTGGTGGCTGGCCTTCCTTTGAACCAACTTGATCGTAAGGATGAACTGCTCGATTTTATGATTGGAGAACATCATGTGGATGGGCGCGTGATTCGAGTAAAACAGGCTCACGTATTACCGCAACCGTTGGGCGCACTTACCTATCATGCAAAGTCCGAAGCAAAGAAAATGAACTGCGGGATTATGGAGGCACTTGGTAATCGAGCGAGAGTCACTGTTGACCCAGGTTACGGAACGACAGACTTCTTGACATCCATTGGGCTTACCATTGACGAAGAGCGTACAAAGGCGTTCGAACTGGGGCAGGGGAAAATCCTCAGAAGTCTAAGTACCTATCTGTCTGAGGCTTTAGGTACGTCCATCGGCCCTGAATTGGTAGACAAAGCATTCGACACGAAAAAACTTGAAATATTTGCTGAAACGTATGACTTCCCTGTCGCTGATGATGTCTTTGATTGCTTGCCACTAATTGACAGTTTGTGCAATGAAGCTGTCGATTTGCTTACTAACATGCTTGGTGAAGCATCCGATATACAAGAATTTATTGTGGCTGGTGGTCCAGCTCCGGATTTCGCGAGAGCACTCGAACGTGCATTTCCTAGACATACTGTGAAGTTAATCGAGAAACATGAAGTTGCCGTATGCCTCGGTTTCGCTGAGTTAGCTAGACAAATCGCAGGTGTTAATTCAAACAAGGTTGCGTAGCTTATGAATAATAGTATCGATGTTAACCTGTCGACTTGGATAGAAAGTGGGACTCTTGAAATTCCCGTTAGTCCAAAGTTTAAGCGCATCATGTTGCGCCGAATACTAAACAAAGGCGCAGTCATTAAGCGAATACACGAATCTAACTGGGAAAAAATATCTTCGCAAGTTGAGCTGACTATGCCGTTTAACGGCGACAAGGTTAACGAGAGATTTCGTATATCTAAACGTGAATTCCCCATTTTGTTAGACGAATTGAATCATTGTGAAAACAGAAGTTGGTTACTACCAATTCTTTTCCAATTGGGTCTGTTATATCACCAATTTGGCGACGAAATAGTTAATCGATTTTTGGGTAACGTGAACACTAACCACGAACGCGGTTCTTCCCAAAATACTCCTGAGATACCTAACGCTAAATCACCACAGCCAGAACCTGCGGATTTAGTATCTTCGGAACTTGTGGATAATCTGACTTCGAGCGGGTTAATAAGTTAAGGTTTAACATGGTACATTCACAATAAGTCAAGACTTAAAGTTGAGAATGTGTGTGTTTTTTTGTAAACATTGTTGTGATTTTATACATTTATGCAATAATCCAAATGTTCACTAAAACAAATTGCGTATTATGGAATTCGTTTTTTGTATAAATGAACACAACGTCAATACTGTAAACGCAACCGAACAACGCTCGTGGTGAGCTTAGTAAGGTGTTTGAAGATCAATGTTGGGATCTATCAAACTGCGTAAAAGCATGGAAGATTTACTTATGAAACGTCTAGGCCACTTGGCAGCTGTGCGTGCAATCTCAGCTCGTATATTGTCTGCTGCACACCAATCTGTTGTAACTAACAGAGAATGCTCCACTCAAATAAATTTCCTTACTAATATCGACGTAGAGCGATTTGTAAGCATTAGTCCACAGACACTGGAGAAGTTTGCTGAGTCACAGCATCATATCTTTACACTTGCCCCGTTACGTTCTGGCTGCACAAAGCAAACAGGTTTGTCGGTACTCAATACTGCAATCGAAACTGGTCAGTTTGAAAACTACCGTAACAGCTTAAATTCTTATCTCAATGTTACTTCTGAAACAACACCTTCGATCAATGAGATGAGTTTCCAGTGCCAATCTTTAATTCTCGCTATGCACAACCTTGCTCAAACCGACCCCCATTCTGCCATGATTGAGTTAATGGCAACTCAGCAAGAAATAACCAAATTTTCGGGTTTTGAGTTGTTTCAAATTGTGCGATTCACTTCTGCAGGTATCAATCCTTTCGTATTTCATGAGGGAACCGAAGCCGAGATGTTGAACGCTTTAGAAACTAAGGAATTTCAGAATCACCATGTTGGTGTCGAACGTATAAGAATGCGTTCACTAACATCTCTGATCTAAATTCGACAAGTTCACAATTTGAAAAGGATAGCCATATGTCTGAGATAAAAGTATCTGCAGCGTCTGAAATGGCGCTGAATTTGGAAACCAGAGCGCTTGATTTAGTCCGATTTGGTGCCAACGCAGCCACGATAAAAGATCTATTGGGTCAGGTGCCAAAGTCAGCTCAACATGAGCTGCTTCGAATGGACCACGATTTCAAAAAATCTAGAATGGGTAAAGACGCGAGTTTCATTCATCAAGTACCTGAAGCTTTCCCCATATGTAATAAGTTATGGGCTTATTATTCAATTCTCTCTGATGACCCAGCCGTCAAACAGCCGCTTCGCAATAACATAGACAAAATGTTAGATGCGTATGCGAGAGTATTTGATGAGTCCAGTGAAGATATTCGCAATCACGTAAACTTTAATCGTTTCGTACAAATCCTACATAGAATTGGCGATGGGACGATACACATCTTTCCGTGTGATTGTGGTACTAAGTTCATTGGCCACACTGAAAGACCAGGTAGTGGTTGTGCTCACTGTCGTGCAGAGAGAATCAGAAACCGTCGTAAGGCTAAAACTGCAGAGGTTTAGGATATGAAATTCATCTATCTTAGTCTGTGTGTTGTAAGTTCAGCGATTTTTTCAGTAACTGCACATGCAGACGCAAATTGGGTTAATGACACCAGTGAGCCCCAAGGTTGGCACTTCTATGGAGAACCAGAACCTGAAGAACCTATAAAACCCGAGCCACCACCTATTTCGGCTCCCCCTGCAAGTTCCGCTAAGTCCGGTCCTGAACCGATGTCGGCAAAATGGCTACGGGCTCACTTTATGGGCTTCGTTGGGAAAGCGATTGATGACCCTTCTCCTGAAAACATACAACGTGCTCGCTATCTTCAGCGCGTCATCATGGATAAATCTACGGCTTTTAGGGAGGCTTGGATGCATGACGTGATTAACAACCCTCTTCTTGATGAAACTCAAGCAAGGCCAACGTCAAGTTTTGCTCTTAATGCTAAGAATGAAGCTAAGAACCGTGCTGAACAGCAAGTTGTCCAAGACATTGCCCAAGAAGCAGGGCTATGGTTCTTTTTTGAGAGCACTTGTGAATACTGTAAACGTCAAGCACCGATTGTCCAACGCTTGATGAGCAAGTACGGCTTTAATGTCAATGCGATCAGTATCGACTTAGCACCTATGGAAAACGGAATGTTTCCGGAGTTCCAACCGGATACAAACCAAAAATATAAGGAGTTAGGTGTTCAAAGGGTGCCAGCGCTATTTTTAGTTGGAAACCGTGGTGAGTTTGTTGCTCCAATATCTCAAGGTATTGTCACGGAGAGTGAAATTATTCGCTTAGTTCTTATTCAGGCGAAAACCGCTAATGTGATCACAGAGCAGCAATTTAACGACGCTTCTGCCGTAGAGTCGTTGCAGCAAATCACGCGATTTGAAGACATTGATGAGGAAAGAGCTCTCAACGACGCAGACTATTTGGTTGAAATTCTAGAATCGAATTTGCGAGTCAAACAAGGGTACTAATCCTTTATATCCTCAATTTTAGAGCCTGTTCATTATCCAATGAGCAGGCTTTTTTTATATCAATAGCATGTTAATTACCGAAAAAAGGCTCGCTATTTGAATTTTTTGCTCTGGCGTTAAGTAACACTAACCATAATTCTCTATCAGGATATGGTCATGAAGCGTATATCAGTGGTTTTACTGACATTCAGTACATTAGTGATGGCTAAGGAATCACAAGAGCCCGTGATTACGTCATCGCAGACAAACATTCCCCCTCACTCTTTTAAAGCTCAGATCGTAGAAATGCCGGATTATCAGCGTTTATTTGGCGCTATCAGCTCAAATAAAAACGATATCTATGCATTAAAGGTCAACTTGTTGAATTTCTATTCCAGTTTACTCCCTGTTTTACGTTATGAAGCACTGGTACTCGAAATCCCAGAAGCGTTAACGGCCTACAGTTCTGCGGAGTCAGCCAGCTATGAACTTGCCAAGTTACATATGACAGACCCGAACTCAGTTGAACCTGGTGAATATCAATTTTACGAGCGAGTAGTACTCGAAGACAGTTATGAAATAGCGAAAGAACTCGTACTTAATGTTTTGCCATTAATACCTACGACAGAATCAATCACTAAACAAAGTGTGGTGAGTGCAGAGGCCAAACCGCAGGAGGCAATCCATCATGAAACGTATTAGGTCTTTTATCATTGCCGTTTCGATGACGTGCTCGCTCAATGTGTTGGCAAACCCAATGCAAGACGTCTTCAATGGATACTCCACTGGACATGGTGTTGTGGATTATGAAACGAGTAATAAGAAAGCCATTGCCCTCGGGTCGTTTTCATACCGTGTTAAGAGTCACGATCCAAACATAGTTAATTTTCAAGGCCCGTCAATGAAAGCGGGATGCAACGGGATTGACCTTAACCTTGGTTCGTTTTCGATGATCAAGGATTTAACTGGGATGCTGCAAAACTCAATGAGACAAATTGCCGCTGGTAGTGCGTCGTATGCATTCAACCTTGCTCTTGATGCGTTGTGTCCGACATGTGCTGCCAATATTAAATCCTTGAAGAAAGCGATGGATGAATGGAATCAGTTTTTCAAAAATTCATGTGAAGCGGGTCAGGCATTAATGGCTAATGCGGTTGGTCCATATGAACAATCCATCAAAGATACTTTAGCGATTGGCCAAGCTGCGAATTCTACTGGCGTCGCGACCGATTCTGCCGATTGGTTTCAAAACATGGTTCCGGGAACTTCATTGCTTGAACTTTCGCAAAAAGTGCAGAACGGTCAGGAACTGTTGACGGGTAACCTGTTGATCAATGGTATGAGAACTTCAAAAATGAATGTCGGTGCCGCTGATTTCTTTCCTAGATTTTCAGAAACTGTTATGTCGCTGGTCGGTACGGAAATTCGCGATGTAGCTGATAACACCAACCCAGACGCACAAGGCGTTGAAACCTCTTCAATTGCGACAACTCCAGTACCGCCAACACTTACCCTTCTAGATATATCCTTTGGTGGTTTTGACACCAGTGACCAAGTGACACGGTTGAAGTGTGATGATGGGAACCCAGATACGGTCGCGAGTTCGAAGTGTTTGGATATTTCACAAGAAACTATCGATTGGCAACCGTTAAATATTCAGTTCTTAGAAGCGCTAGATGGTACGACAGATGGTACATCGGGTGTGCTTGAAATTTATCGCACAGGGGCTCGCGGCTCTAATGACTTTGGGCCAACACAGAAATCGATCATACAAGGTGGCGGTATGGATGTGTATGGCTATATCGAACTACTTGCGACCAAATACAAGAAAAGCGACGAGGTTAAAGGCTATTACGAAGCAATTGCCAATGAATATGCTTATAACTTTGCGATGCAATTTTATGCCTCTGCCCGTTCTTATTTAGATGCGGTTGCTATTGCGGCCAAAGCAGATAGTGACGCAAACGCACAAGCTTACATCAAAGAAGCTAGAGAGAGATTGAACAATCAGATGGATATTGTTGAGCGATATTATGAACAACAAGACTCTCGCACCCGATTGAATATGTTAGTAGACAAGAGTATGGAGAACTAAGTCATGGAATTTCTCATATATACCATTGGTAATTTTGAATGGGCAAGACAGGTTTTTCTTGGTTTGTCGATGGCATTTGACCCGTCAACCGGTGATTTTGGACAAGCGAATTATCTATTCGGTTTAGGCTTAGTGCTCTCATTTTTCGTCGCAGCATTAAAACAATTTTTTGAAAAAGGTCAAATTGGCGGTGAGTTTTTAGGCACGGTGGCTAAGGGATATCTTATCTGGATGCTGTGTTTTTACCCGAGAGTGGATATCGTGGTGGAACATGCAGGTACAGGGGAGTCTGCGTATTTTACTGACATTCCAGTTGGTTTAGCTATCGGAGGCGCAGTATCGACACAAGTCCCAATCGCCTTCATTGATATTTTGAGCGACATCTTTGTGATGCCTCAAAATTCAGGTACTCACTTAGATGCTTTGAGAACCCTTGTAGCCATAGAAGGCTCAGTAAATAGCCCCAATATTCGAACAATCGGGCATGCCGATAGTGATTTTATACGCAGTATCGATAGCTACATGCATGGCTGTTTGTTTAAAGACATGGAGGTCGGCGGTGCATACCAAGAAGCAAAAGTTAGTAATGTTTTGACGAATATCGATGCGTGGGCTGCAATGGAGGTGAGTTCGACAATTTGGTTCATCGACATGTATTTAGAAGGACAGGCATCATTCATGTCTTGTAAGGACTCATATGTTGCCCTAAGTGCTTATATCGATAATGACCAATCGAAACTAGCTGATGGACTCGATGAGTTAAACGAATCAAAGGGTATTTCAGCAAGTCAAGTGAGTTCGGCTCTTCAACAGCTAGGTTCAGCCTCAATGGACAGCTATACATTCCAAATGAATAACTTCCTTGATTATCATGTTAAGAAGAATGCAATAGGCTTAGATGCTAGTCACTCCGCACGCGGTCAACTTGTTGATGCGATGGAATATCAAGCCAAACAACAACGCTTATTCACTATGGCTGGCGACAGAAACTTGTGGCTTGAAATGGCTCCCGCCACCATATCGTTTTTCGAAGCATTTGTGTGGTTTGCCGCACCTCTCATGTCGTTTTTCATCATCTTTGGTGATGGTGGTTTTAAGATCGCGGTGTCGTACATGCGCTTCTTGGTTCTAGTCGGTCTGTATCCATTCGTGATGATTTTGATTAACTTTTACCTCGACTGGTCGATTCAAAATGCCTTGGAAACTTCAATTGCTGAAAAAACCGTTTACACCATAGGGGGGTTGTCTAATTTCTACTCCGAAGCACGGAGTTACATAGCGACAGCTTCCTACATGACGACAATGGTTCCAATGTTGGCTTATATGCTTTTAAAAGGCGGCGAATACGCAACCGTGAGTATGGCTGGCAAGATCGGAGGGACTGCTCATGTTAATCCTAGTTCTGTCGCACCCGACATCGCGATTGGGGCGAAGAATGGCTCTCTGAGAATGGGTAATCACAGTTGGACCATGGGTGACAACGGGGTTGTGCATTCAACGAATCAGATCCAAGATCAAAACATGCCAGTACTAGGCGGTATGTCGAATATGACCAGTAATTTGTCTCAGACCTCCAGTATGGCGGAGTCACGAGTACAGTCAACGCAAGCCACGCATCAACAATCATGGGGAAAACTCTCTCAGGTCATGACACAGATTCAAAAAGGCAAAAGTGTACAAGGAAGCGAGTCTGGCCAGTATTCTGAAAATGCCCAATTTGCATCAAAAATTCAGACAGGCTTACAGAAGAATACAAACTTAGATACACAGGAAATCACCCAACTCATGGGCAAGTTAATGATGGGTGGGGGCGGCTCGGGTAGTGGTAATTTTAGCTGGGGAAGTGGAGATGGTACTACGCAGCAATCATCAGAATCAGCAAAGACTTCGAACCAAGTTTCTGATAGTACGCAATACACAAATGGGCAAGGTTCGAAAACAATGTCTACAACCCCTGCTGAAAAAGTGGCGAATGGACGAAATGGTCGAGGTACAGTGACCAGAACGAATAACGTTCAAGATACATCTTCTTCTAAAGCAGATCGAGTACAGGTGACCGATTCAAAAAGTAATGATAAAAGCACTAATAAGACTAACCGTGTAGGGAAAACGAGCAAATCTGATTTTTCTGTTGGTCTTGATGGCAAAGTTCAAGTTAACGCGGAAGGCGGATTTAATCTGACGGAGCGAGAGGCAGAGGCATTGCAAGCGAGCTTAGGGTACGTTACCAGTGAACAAGGTGGAACCGGTGCTCAATATACGAACCAAGAGGCGATACAAAAGGTTCACGGTCTTTCAAGGACAACTGGCTGGGGTGAAACGGGTCAAAATGCAATAGCAGACCTGAAAAGTTACGCATCAGCGAAACAATTCCAAGAAAGCACAAGTCATGCACTGGGTGTTGCGAAAAGCTTGAATCAAAACTACAGCACCAATTTCACTAATGCTGCCAACCACGATGAATTCAAAGAGTGGGTGGCTAATGGCTATAACACTAAAGCCGAACTTTCGAACATGAGTCCGGAAGAGCGTAAAGTCGTTGACATGAATGCTCGTGACCGAAATCGAGAGATTCAACAGGACGCAACTCGCTATTACAACGGCGATGTAGGCCGAGCTGCGGCGGTTCTTTTCTCAAAAGAAATGACAGACCAATATCAAGACGTAGCAGGCTCGAAAGACATAAATTCAATGAAATCGGGCTTAATGGATATATCCAATAAATTCGCTGAAGCCGATACTTTAATTGGAGATAAAGCGCTAAATAATATGTCGCACAACTTCGCCACTATGAGTGACAACCTATCGTCTGTGAAAGATACCACCAGCAATGCAGCAGTAGCGGGTGTGCCACAAGAAGTTGCCAAACACCACAACGAGTTTGATAAGACGAGAGATACGCGATTGGGTGATGTTGGTACATTGTTGACCACCAAAGACATCAAAGCTGACCACGCTGAAAATGTTGAGCTTGCCCGTGATAATGCCGGAAAAGTTGCTCCAGAGAAAACTGCAGAGGTCGAGGCAATCAAAACGGCCACTGATACAGTTAATCCGACTCCAATTTCTCAAGAAGTTAAGAGTGCTGCTAAAGATGCTGGTGGATTAGTAAACGGCGTTGCAGCGAGTCTGGTTTCTCAGGTTCACTCTGCGACAGAGCAACAGCTTTCTGAGCCAGCCAAAGAAAATATGAAGCACTTAGAATCACCTTTAAATAAAGGTGCTGATTTATTAACAAGACCACAAATTGCGACAAACCCAAGTGCTCGTGATTTTGGGCTCACAACGAACTCCGAAGGCGTGTATGGTGCCGCAGTGATCGCGCTAACCAGTGATGAGAACACGCTTAATAAAGACGGGTTACTAAGTGACACCGAAATCAAGCATCACAATAATGCGGTTGGAAATATAGAACAACTAAGAACACAAATGTCAGAAGACGAGTCATTTGCTAAAGAAGTAGGTGGGCTTGCGTCTGGAAAATACACAATGGAAGCTTTAGAGGACTACAAACTGTTTATGGGGGGTTCTAAAGATGGGTTCAGAGATGTTGATTACAACAACGTTGCTCATGTTGCTTCAACACTAGGAACTAAGCTGTCCGACGAACAAGTATCCAACTTATCTGAACAGTCAGAGGTGAATAAGAACTACGATGTCGTCAATGGCAAGTTGTTATCTAAGCATAACTTCCAGATTGGAACAGAAGATGGGGCTGAACACCAGAAAGCTTACCACGCAGCGAAAGATACACCGAATGATGTGAAGTTGTCACAACTTGAAGCGACAGGTAAAGAGCAAAACGAAGCTGCAATTAAAGAGGGCCAATCTAACGGAACGACGCCATTAACGGGTGTTAATGACGCCGTAGCGAATACAGCGGTGCCAGGTTCTAAACCGTCAAACGAACCTTTGCAAGTCCCAAGTTCAATGAACAAATTTGCAGAAACAGCAGCGCAAAGTATCGCTTTAATGGAAGCCTCTGACGGTAGTGGTATGACTGATGATCAGAAAGCTAAAGTGTTTGATGCCATTGAAAAGAACACAATGACGGTTAAAGAAGGTTCACAATTGTTCAATTCAGTCGGCTCAGGTGAAGTCACGGCTAATCAAGCGATTTCCGAAGTAGAAGACAAAGAACAGCTTTTGGCTTCTAACCAAAATAACGGTGTTGTTGGTGAATCTGCAGGTGGTAACAACGAGCCTGCACCGGTTGCCCCTTCGACCACAGTTCAAACGCAACAAAATTCCCAAGGGAATGAATTAACGGGAATGGCCAAGTTAGCGTCAATGGTCGTGAGTGCATTGCCAAGTACGTTATCACCTACAAACAATGAGAACGACCAATCTTTGAGTCAAAATAACGGTAACCAAGGAACTCCTGAATCTAATACCGAACCGAAACAAGACAGAGCCGGTAGTGAAGATACGCTAAAAAACCAAGGTCCAACAGCACAACCGAGTACGTTCACACCTGCGCCTCAAGTATCAAGCGCTACACCACAGCAAGCAGCGGATACCGTGGCAACGAACCCTGAGAGTTCACAGCCACAGTCTGAGACTCTAGTAGCGAGTGCTTCACCGCAGAAAACGACCGACAGCGTGGCATCGAACCCACGTCCTGTAAGTTCAGAGCAGCAGCAAGCGCCACAATCAAGTACTGTGACGCCTGCGACTCAAGTGGCAAGCGCTACACCACAGCAAGCAGCGGATACCGTGTCAACGAACCCTGATAGTTCACAGCCACAGCCTGCGACTCAAGTAGCGAGTGTTTCACCGCAGAAAACGACCGACAGCGTGGCATTGAACCCACGTCCTGTTGGTTCAGAGCAGCAGCAAGCGCCTCAATCAAGTACTGTGACGCCTGCGACTCAAGTAGCGAGTGCTTCACCACAGAAAACGACCGACAGCGTGGCATCGAACCCAAGTCCTGCTAATTCAGAACAGGACGGTCCTGCTAATCTGGGCCAATTTGCCAATATTCCTAATACTCAGGCTGATGACGTTCCAAACAATGAATATAAGGTAGGAAATCAAACTCAACTAGCAGCACTTAATGACCCTAACTCGCCAACTGTTACAGGTAGTGGAGCGATGGATCAGGCATTACTCGAATCATCTCAATTTAGTGGAATGGCCGATGGTGATAAGGAAATAGTTATGGAGGCAATCGCGAATGGCCAACTGACAGCTGATGAGGGAGTTGAAATATTCAACGCAGTTCAAAGCGGAGACATCAATTCAGAGGATGCAATCCTGATAGCTAACGGAACGAAAGAACTATCAAATGTGATGAGTGAACAGTTGGCATCTAATAACACCGGCACTCAAATCAATGAGCCGACTCAACACATAGACCAGTCAGGTGCGAACTCTTCAGTTATTGAGGGGCGTGACCAAGCCACGACAGGTCAGTTTGAAACACAATTAGCATCTGAAAGCACTAGTCAGTTCGATAATTCGACCGCTCCTTACAACGGTACTGATAATGATACTGAAGTAAGAGAGAGTGGATCTCAATTGGCATCGACTAGCTTTGATGCTCCGAATGAAGGTACTACGGAATCTAGTCCGTCTGTCTTTGAAGCATCGGAACAGCCAGTTAACGATCACTCAGATACTGAAGTTGCAATGAGTAGTCCTAACCAGATCGACAATTCGACCGCTCCTTACAACGGTAATGATACTGATACTGAAGTACGAGAGAGTGGTTCACAGTTGGCATCAACTAGCTTTGAGGCTCCGAATGATGGTACTACGGATTCTAATCCACCAGCCCCAAATGCCGATTTAGACAACAATGGTGGCAAACTTGATATCGCGAGAGCGTTAACTACAGGTGACAAAACAAACCTAGAAATGGACGCAGACGAAATCATTAATGGAGACAAGCTAGATACTGTCGTTGGTTTAGGAGGTTCGGTAGGCGAAATAGACGGTGATGTGAATTACGACCAAGATACGAAATTGACATAATGCCGAAAACGATATCGTTCCAGCGATATTTCTAATAACTAAACCCTATTGGTGTATACAAGTGCCAATAGGGTTTTTTTTAGGTTTAACCAATGAAATTGAACGTTGCCATACTATTGCTAGTTATCTCCTGTGTATCAGAAGCCTATGAAGTTTCAGGCCATAGTTCATTGGCCATGGATAAACAAACTACAGTTGGATTGGAAGCTTTAGGTGTGGAGGCTGCCAAAGTCAATGCATTGGACAAGATAAAGAAAACCATATCTAAAGGGGATCAAGACCATCTTTTGTATTCGTATCTCCCATCTATACAGGAACTTGTGATTCTCTCGCAGAACCGAAAGGTATGTGAGGTTGGTTATTGTTTAGAAACAAAAATCAAAATCATCGTTGATGAGCAAATTTTGGACGCTATCAGTCAAAAACTACAAAATAGAGTGGCTGGATTTTCAAAACTCCATTCAGAGCCCCAAAATGTACTCGATGCACAGATCTACCAATTCTCATTGATTGAGTCTCGATACAGTCATTTACCTATTCAGTATGATGCAGAGGACGGGATCTACTCTCAATGGTTAAGACTAAGAGCTAAGGAACAGCAAGATTTAGTAAAACGCATTCAGGTATCCCAGATGTTCAAAGACATAAGTCCTCCATCTCAAAGAGTTGAATTGAGTCCGATCCCAGTATTTGATTTTATAGGTAAATCTAATGCTTCCCAGTACATCGGATATGCCTTTTCACTTCCAGGTTCTCAGCATATTCAAAAACTAGCAAAATCGTCTCCATTCTTAATTTCTGATACTCGGTATGTGACGATGAAACTGGCCATCACTGAACAGGTCGAGTTTAGGGCGAAGTACCAGTGTCTGATGTTTGTATCAGCAGACGAGTATATTGCGCATAAGTCGGTAGCTACCGCTCAATTATTTCATCAAGAGCCAGAAGTGGTGATTGAGATTGCAGGAGAAGTTTTCCATATAGGTCGCGGTTACTACTTCAATAGAGACGTACCCTCAGAATCTGTAATAAAGCGTTCAGGTATCCCTGCCTATTGCGAATTACGTAATGGAGAGTTTGTGTTCAAGAATTCAAATACTCAGGCATCTATGATTGGCTCCTATGTTTCGGTAATCAATGTTGTTCGTATGCATAACGTTGACACTGATTTTCATGGGGTAGACACGAACATGAATGATTGGTTGTTGGTAGATTCTAATTTCAATCGGGTATGGGTTAAGGAACGATACACTCAAGAAATCCAAAATATACGACAAGGTTGTATTGATTCGGTTTGCATTTCTCACCACATCACCCCAAAGCAGTTTATGTCGATGGTAAATGGCCAGCCTCATGTTGCTTTATCGAGTGTCGCAGCCGGAATGAGATACCCTTTAAGAATCGAACGCTATCAGCCAACACGTTCTCATGAAGTGCCATACGTTGGGTTACAGACAGCTGGCTATGGTACTGGCATTCATTCGTTAGAAGTAGGGCATTGATGTATGAAACGTTTATTGATCATGTTGATGGTGATGTCTAGCTTTGCAACAGCAAAGACCTTTGAAGCGAGTGTCGATCGAGTTGTTCCTAGTGAACAGCTGACACGCGCATATTTCCAACAATTGAAAGACGAGGCTGCGTATGTGGCTATCTCGAAAGCGGATTTACGTGGTTACGTTAAAACCACTGAAAGCTATAACGGCTCTTATCTTGAGACATTAAAGGTCTTACTGCCTCTTGTCGCTGATGTGGATGTACTTAACCAGTCAGTTAAGAATTGCACTGGTGAAGAGTTCAAATGTGTTTCAATGACAGTCAGAGTGGATATAGATAAGGAAGAGTTCCAGTCGCAGCTTGAAATGATACAAAATGACGAGGTTTTGAGAAGAACCTTGGAGCAATACCATCGGGAGTCAGGTCACCCCGTGCGAAATCGTATTGCGTTGCTGTCGAAACAGATCGAGAGATTGAGTCAACACAGTGACGATATTGATATGGTTAACTCATTACGGCAGCGGCTTCATGAGATTGAGTTGGTAGATCGAGACATTAAGGCAATGCGGATTGTGACTCAGATAGCACGCCATTATTCGGATTTCATGATCTTCACACAAGTAGTTGGTATCGAGCGCACTTCTAGTAGCACTGTAAAAGTCACATTACGTTCGCGTGGGAGCTCATATGGCAATCATGACCTTTATTCGCGTCTAGCTAAGATTATCGATAGTAACGGCTATGGAATGGACATGTACTTTCGTGTTGTTCATCAGGGAAACATTTCATCAAAAGTGAGTCTTGGGAATCACTTTGATGATGGCCACCAACTGCGAGTACGACAACTTTGTATTGAGCCGAAAGTGTTTCAATTTCATTCACCGGTACTACAGGCTTTATATGAAAGCGATACCAAGCTGACGATTCCCCTTTATTCACAAACCCAATTGGTGAGAGTTGGTAGCTTTAAAGGTGATCGTGAATCAAAAACATCAAAAGAGGATAATTACTCTTACTGTATTTGGGACAAATTCGAATATGAATATTCAGTGGAATTGGCGGATAAGCAAATAGAACACTTTGCTATGTCGGCCAGTAAATCAGCCGCTAGTCGCTTAACTATTGGTATTGAACCTGAACTGTATGCTCAGATGTCTCCTATACAATGGCAAGGGTTTATGGAGAGCAAGATAGACACATTTGAAGCAAGTCGTATAAATATGCCTCAGAGGGCAACAGAGGGTGCAGAACTACCCATCTTCGACAACGACCCAACACTTTATCATCAGAATGTCGTCATCGGTTGTAATGCGGCGACAGGGAACTGTACAGACCGAGCGATACAACATTTCTGAATATTGTCCCCCCTTTTTAGGTTTACAACGGATTCATAAATCGTTTTTTTGTTGTATAACTAAATTAGGATAAAAAAGGAGATACCAATATGTCACGTAGATCAGAGCAACAAAATCATGATGATTTCTGCAATAGAATGCAGAACAACCGACGCAGAAACTCTGGAGTAAAGAAACGTGGCGTCGCGAACCGTCATTCAGTCGCAGAGAGAGAAGAAGACAAATTTGTTGGAGGTCTTCCGTATCTGGCTTGGCTTTCAAATGAGATGGATCGAGACAAAGCCTTTGAAGGTGACGATGATTAATGACTGCTGCGCGTTGTTCGGTAGTTATTGCGTTCGCGTTCTTGGTCTGGGTTCTACTAACAGATTACGAAGCTACTCGAACAACTCAATTGCCTCTGATGTTGATGACGGTTGTAGCGATAGGTGTCGCGATATTTAATGGTGCATTGATTTATAACCGTATAACCAAACCGAACAAGTAGGGAAAATATTATGCTGTTTGAAGCGACCTACATTCAACAGTTTCACTCTAAAGGTTAAAATGGAGACTTAATTATCCAGTCTCAATCTTCATTACCTCGATACCTCTTTACTCCTTCACACCTAATAAACATCCAAATATCTTTCATTATTTAACCATTTTATCGCGTTAATGCTCCATTCTTTCTTTACTACCTTCGGTGTAAATGAATGAAACGGAGATGCGTATGGATTCCGATCTAGTTAATGGATATTTGAAAGAGCATCTATTCCCAAAGATGACCCAAGAAACAATCGATCAAGCCTTTGGTCACCTGGTCCCCAGATTAGGTGCTGGTGAAATGGTTGAGTTGTTATGCCCTAGCTGCGGAAACAAGGGGACTCACTTTTTAGGCACTGGCAGCTTCAACTGTGAATCTTGTGGGCCGACTTCGATTATCGACGCCTATTCAAATGACCATGCCGTAACGACGAATCGAGCCGTTATAGAATTAGGACGTTTAGCCGGTGTGGATGTACCTGCAGACATATACCGCGAACTAAAACCTGAAGATGTAAAATTCACCGATATGGTTATGGATATAGCTAGGTTGAGAGTGTTGCCAAAAGAGGTAGAAAAGTGGGGGCTGTCGATAGATGAACGTAATGTGCCTGAGCATCTATCATATATTCCAGAAGCTGAAGCGTTCATAGAATATTTACACGAAGTCAATGGCTGGGTTCCCAGCGCAGTTATCGAATCGATTAACGAGTTTCAAGGCGAACCAATACTCTTGTTCGTTAACCAAGGCCGCTTGGTGTTCATAAAACTTAATGGATATAGCTCCGCCAAATCACCTTTCATTCGTTCCTATACAAAAGGTACGAACAAAACAAAACGAGTGTTTGTTTCTGATGATCCACTGTTTATAGACATGTGTTGGTCAAAAGGCTTATCCGCTTATTTCATTAACCCAAACTTTATGACTCCTAGAGCTATTGAGTTTTTGAGTGATGAATTTAAAGCGAAATTAGTGGTTGCCGTATGGACCAAAACCAAGAGTCAAGATTATGTATTTAGTCCTAATCAAAAGATGCATCGTTACGATTGGTTTAGTCGCAAGGTTCCAGGTTCTTATCAACGTATTTCGGAGTTAATTCAATGACTATTTCTTCTAATAAATATCAAGCGACCGTGCCACTTTTAAACTTTGTCAGAGGTTGGGTGATTGTTTTGACTCTGTTTATGATTTACACATCGTTATTCAGTTCATCTCACAGTTACCAGGCTCCAATATTTGAAGTGATATGCTTGTGCTTCGTCGCTGTCTTGATGTCTTGGACGGAGTTTGTAGAGATAAAAGAGGGGAAAGTGATCACTTTCTACCGACACTCTCTGTTTACTTTCATAGAAACGGCACGGTTTACCTATGAGATACAAGATGGCTGGACGTTGGAAGCTCGGCCTAGCAAATTTGGTTACACGGTGTGGACTGCAAGCCGTGATACCGCTTCGACTCAAATATTCCATACAGGCGAAGTCACTAACTGCCATTATTAAAACTAAACTCCAAGAGATTTGTTGTATATAGCAAGTAAGTGCGGCGATTAGGAAGTAAATGTATGAATTCGAAATTCAATTTTTTTTTGGTGCTCTCGATGTCTCTCACTGTCTCTGTGTCAGGGGTGGCATCGGAGTCAGTGCAGGAACGGGTTGGTGACCAAAAGCCACAATCGGTGAGTCGATTAGTAGAAGTGCATGGTGATAAGGTCATTGGTGGATATGAACGTGTTAAAGAAGACGGCACGGTTGAACAGTCCATTTATGCGGTGTCGGTACTTATGGTTGAAGGTGCGGTGAAGTCTGAACCTCAAGACAATGAGCCAGTTAACTAAACGTTTTTGAAAGCACCCACCAGCTCGGTCATCAGTTACTTTTTCCTTTTCTTGCCTTAGTGGTGGGTTACAGTTTAGTCAGTATACCAAAGTCGTAGGCAAATAAATCTACTGTCGCCAGTGTCAATTTTAGTCTCATAAATAGATTCAATACTGACAATTGAAACTGAGTGTTCAACTAACCAGTTATTTAATCGCTCATGAGCGACATCAATAAGAAGTTCGTTAGCTGTCGTTCTCGTGTTCATACCACATCCTAGAACATTAAATTCGATACGCTTTATCATCATTTTCCCTCTACGTTAGCTTGAAATATATAAACTAGCGACCCAATAACCTGATAGAACTAAAAGCAAAGCAGGTAGAGTTCTTCTTTGCGGATCTAAGTCGCTTTCTGTATATGTATCTGGCGCTAAGACTCCCCACGAAGAAACAAACAAAAGCATCCATAAAGACAATAGCACTCCACCAAATACACAAATTGCACCTAAAAATACAGTCAAGATCATTCCAAAGTAAGGCATTTTATTGTGCATATCATTGGTAAAATCACTAAAGCTCTCACCAAATAATTTGGTGAATTTTTTTTGATGCGCAACAAAAAACAAGGCATACATACAGCCAACAAATATCATTAGCGTTGGTTTAAATAGTGATTTCATGAACTTTTCCCCGCTATACGCTTAATAGCTTAAACTTGCTGTGATCAAGACCTGAACGCTCAAGCTCATCAAATTTTTATCAAAGTGCAAACTGAACGCAAATCGCTTGTTGCACTAAGTGATGGATTGATATTAACAATGCTGCCATAGCAATATCTGTTCAGTCGCATTAGAGCAAAAAGGCATGTATCGACCCAATCGTCATTTTCACTTTGCACAAAGTTCGTTATTGGCACTATATTCAATTGTGGATTGAACATACTGAAAGAACCAACAAACCCGAGCAATTTAAGGAATGCTAATTCTTTATTCGTCCTTTTGAACTCAAATTCATTTCGTTGTAAGTCTCGTTGCCAATTACCCCAAGAATGCTCAACGCCGTTGAACTTTGATAAATGTTCTTTGAAGTCAATGAAGCCACTAAGCTCTCGTGGTATAAACCCGAACAGAGGTAAATATCGACTGTTCCATTTCAGTTGTTCGAGTGCGCCTTTAGCCTCTTCTTCAACAAACTTTCTATCTTGTGAAAAATCAATTCGCTGAAAGCTACCACTGGACTTTGTGACATGAAGCGCAATGTGCTCTTTAGCTTGCTCAACTAAAGAATCCTCTACAACTATCTGAGCGTTGTGGCTATAGCTACCTAGTTCAGCTAAAAAATCATTTAAATCCATTTTGTTTCCCCTTTAATGCACTAGTTTTCAGAAAATCTCGATTAGGTTCATTTCATGTCTCAATCAATTAAACTCTGATGTGAATGATAAGTGTGCAAATAAGGGGTTTAAATTCATACATAGATTGTACAAATATCGGTTTGAAGCCTCTGAGCTCTATAGGGTAGTGAGATATCCACAAAATTTGTTAGTTGCTGGTGGATAAATACACAAAATTGATTTGAGTGAATGGTTTAAAGTCTGCAGGGTTCAAGCATCGGATGTATAGAGTCTTTTGAACGACTCAATAGAGTAGAGCAACTTACTGTAGAAATGAAAAAGTCGCTGTTAGGCGACTTTCACTCTGCCACATTTTCATGTGGATTCGTCAATACGTTGTCATGGCGCATTATATTGCCACAAACTCATCTTAGGTGGGACGAGCTTCATTGTTGTCAAATAGACAATCGATTTTTGCCGCTTGACTGATCCTTCGTCATGAATCTTTGATCCTCACTACTTATAAAGAGTAGGGTTAACGGACAGTTTCAAGTTAGTGATTGTTGAATCAATCTTCTCAGCCCAAGCAAGAATTTGTTGCTTATCGAACTTTAAACGCGTCAGTACCATACTGTTTGGGGCTTCAATAGCTATGCTGCCCCCGTTGACGTTCGCAACACGCAGTTGATGGCCATAGTGGGGAAATTGCTCATGAAACTTCTGATTGATTTCTGCAATGTCTTGGAGTTTGTCTTTGATTGCCGAAAATTTAGTGTCCTGGAACACATCACACAAGCTTGTTGTCGCTCTCATAAATCTCTCCAGTTAGATGAGTACACATATGGTTGTACACCATCTAATAGAAAAATGAGTGTCGAATGAATAGGACTTAATTGTTACCCAATTGAAGGTTTTTGGCCTCAAGTTCTTTGATGATGGTCTGGTTATTCGCTAGTTCTTCTTTTTGACTTTCGTTTTGCTGTGTAAGACGTTTAACATCATCCTCTAGGCGGCTACTGAAGGCACCTTGTCTTTCGATGGTACTAATGTTTTGATTGTTAGACATACGTAGCTCAGTAAACTGATCTGATAGAGAGGTTAGTCGTTCTGATGCAGTACCAAACCTTATCGTTGCTTGCTCTAACTCGCTGGCTAGGCGTGCGTTTTCAGATTTTGTTGTTATGTATTCCGCTTCAACTTCTGCTAGGTCAGTGCTGAATTTGTTTCGACTCTCACGTAATTCTTTGATCAGTTGAATATCGCCCTGAGCCTGAGTTTCGAACCTGATGATTTCTCCGGATTTCTGAGTCACAGTGTCACTTAGTTCGGATATCTTGTTTCGACATTCATTGAGCTGAGTTTCTAAGTTGCCTATTAGAGTTTCTTGGTTTTCGAGTTTGACCTCAGTCTTGGCCACTTGGCTTTGCGCCTTATCAAGATCGATTTTTTGATTATTCAACTTGTCCTGCAAGTCACCAATCTCATCCGTCAGCCGTTGTTCAATACCTTCACAGTTCTTTTCGCTTTGCGCAAGTTCGGTTGTTAGCTTGGTTATCTCTTTGTCTTTCAATGAAATTGTAGTGTTTGATTCTTCAAGCTTAACACCGGCTAACTCCAGCTCACCCTCCGTCTTCAAAAGGAGTTCATTGGCCAGATCTGCTTCATCTTTATACATGAGAACTTCGGCATTGTGCTCTGCATCTTTAGCGGCACTTAATCGAGTGATTTCAGTTGAGAACAATTCAACAAATTCATCGCTAAAGCCTCGTTCTCTGAAGAGGTCCATTCGTTTGTTCTTAGCTTGAGTGTTCCATTCACGGACATCCACGTTAATCGTGGAGGTAGATTTAACGTCCGGCATCATTGATAAGACATTGCGAACACTGGTTTTCTCGCCTTTAACGAAGAGCGAATCACAAATTTCAAAAACACGTTGGCGTCGCTGTAGTTGATCTGCGGTAAGGTCTTTCTGTGTGCTGATGTCGCTCATTAGATGGTACTCAAGTTCAGATTTCGATTTCATTCATTTTAATCGAACATTGGTCGAACGTCTAGAACGAACGAACACCTGTTCGGTGTTCGTTTGTCGTCATGTGAAGCAAAGCACGGTAAAAATGCACCGTTCATTTACTGGATGCGTTGTTGTTAGCATTTTAGCCCCCCTACCCTCCAATAAAAGTGACACTGTAATTAACTCAGATAAATTGAATGTCAGGATAATCACGCGTAGATTTAAAGCCATAAATTGCACATTTCTAGATCTCAGATAATTACAATTATATGTGATCTAGAAAAAATAGAGAGAATTGGTTAAACTGTAATGAACTACGAAAGCATAAGTTGGAAATGAAATGGTCGGCACTGAAATCTCACTTCATACGGACTTTTCCCGTTTAAGACCAGAACATGTTCACCAAGCGATCATGCTCGCACGAAAGCACGGTACATCGAGCGAA
Source organism: Vibrio sp. 10N.261.45.E2 (assembly GCF_002875705.1). Classification (GTDB taxonomy): domain Bacteria; phylum Pseudomonadota; class Gammaproteobacteria; order Enterobacterales; family Vibrionaceae; genus Vibrio. Next base: position 82,508 of record NZ_MCZZ01000106.1, on the reverse strand, counting down.
CAGTACCAAAAAATTCAAGAGGCTATTAACCATCTTTTGAGAGAGTTCAATAAACGTGAAGAGCGTTATGCTAAGAACTCACTTTCTCAGCTCTACAGTAACTGGTCACGATTTGAGAAATGGTGTCACGAGCATGAGCATCACCCATTGCCAGCAGCCGCAGAAACAATCGAACTGTTCTTTGAAGATAAAGTCCACGACTTACATCGTAACTCAAACCGCTCATATGCTTGGGCCATTTCTAAAATTCATCGGATCTCAGGTTGTCCGGATCCTTTTCTTGATGAAATCGTTCGTGACAAGATGGCCGGTATCTTTCGCAGGAAAGTTGAAGCAGGTGAACGAATAGTACAAGCTTCAGCCTTTCGAGAAAAACACTTAGATAGAATAACCGAATTATGGCGACATTCCCCTGTCCTACGGTATCGACGTGATCTGGCATTGTTGACTGTTGCTTATGAAACTCTACTTCGGGCATCGGAAATCGCAAATATCCGTTTTGGCCACTTAGAGTACCCAGGTGACGGAACGGCATTGCTCACTATCCCTATCACTAAATCTAATCATAGTGGTGAACCTGATACAGTGGTATTTAGTCCAGAAGCTGTTGATATTATTCATGAATATGTTGAATTGGCAGGGCTTGATGACACCGATGAACAAGCCTTTTTGTTCGTTGGGATCAGCCGACACAACACTCCTTACAGGCCAAAATTAATCGACCCCACTCACCCTGAAAGCGGGAAAAACCATAAGAAAATGACGTCATGGACTGTTGAGCAGATTTTCAATAAAGCATGGGAAGCCCTTAATTTGGGTAAGGTTGGTATCGCTACTTTTACTGGCCACAGTGCAAGAGTTGGCGCTTGTCAGGATTTATTGACTGATGGGTACACCATCTTGCAAGTGCAGCAAGCTGGACGTTGGTCAACACCGGCTATGGTGATGAGATACGGTCGTGGGATATTGGCAAAAGACGGTGCAATGGCACAGAAACGAGCGTCAAGAGGAAGAACATAATCAGCCTGTTGAAACCCCGATGTTGACAGCTGCGGGGTTTCATTACGTTACGCATCACCAAATAGGTCGGGCAATATTGTAGCTTTTCTGGCTGTTTCTATTTGTTCAGGCTCATCAACTACCACGACTTTTGCAGCACCAATGCCCATAAGCAAACGTTCAAGTTCCTCTTCCTCTAACTTCGTCAGTTCAAGCATTGAGTGAACGATTAACAAAGGCATCAATGTAAGCCCAGGTTGCTTTGCTTCCCGTAACATCGAACCCACCAGCTCCGCGAAACTATCAGGATTATCTAAGAGCAGTTGCTTTACTGGTATCGGTGAAATTTTACTTAACTTATTTCCTTGCCATATTAACTCGCATTGTCGTGTTGTTAGATGAATCACAGCTGGATTGGCTAGTACCTTTTTGTTGGCTAGGAGATCGATACGACAAGCAATACTAATGAGCGGAATGACCAGAACCATAGCTACTAAGCTTTTTAGGTTGTTATACAGCTCTGGTTGCTCAATTATCAAATGCAGGTAATGTATCTCCAGAAATAAGAAAATACATACTATAGACATCGCATCATTTATCGTTCTTTTTTTAAGCATCTTGTTTTCTCCATTGATCTCACAATCGATATCCATCGGTGGGGATAAATTACACCGAGGTGTTCTATAGTGGTGAGTAACAGGTTCCTAACTGATTTCTAAGACTGATGCTCATAAGTGTATGAATACTCGATGGCAATCAGTTTGGCTGGTGACGTTAACCAAACAAAGGCTGAAGTTAAATAAGGTATAACGATGAGCCAAGCCTGCTCGACAATCAGTAAAGAGTCGTTGAAACTGAGGAATACAGTCCAAGCTATCAGTGACACGATACAAACTGTTTTCAACCAATTAATTTCAATCTCTCTGTGTACATTTCTTTTCATATACTCGTTTCCTTACAAGATTTAAATGTTATTGATATGGAGTATTGGACTGCGGTCATCACCGCTGATTATCTATGTTCGATATCGGCTTCAGAGTGGACTTTGTATGGCTTATGGCAATCGTCGCATTCAAATTCACCACCCGCTGGGTTGACACAAAAACCATCTTGTTCTTCTCCGCAGTGAGGGCAATATAGAGCCACATTCATCGTGTGTAATTCTGTCACTGTCTTCATATTCTCTCCCTGAGATTAACTGTGAGTTTGTTATACATCCTAAGTCTCCCAATTTAACTTCGTATCGGGTTTCAATATTTAGACGACGCTATGGAAGAAGGAAGAACTCAAAGTTGCTCTGCTCGCAGCTTTCTTTTCTGTTTGTAGGCAATGGTTGCCACTACCAAAACGAAGCAACAGGTAATCAGTGTTTCAACGAAACCGAAGAGTTCGCCATTGAAGCTAGTCACTAACATGACATGCGACCCGATACTTAGGATGCTTAACCTGAGTAAAGCTTTATCAACAGGCCCCATATAGTCAGTGAGATCGAGTTTGAGCATTATTAGCCACCCTCCTTAACTGTTCTCGGATGTAGCCTTCTTGCCACTCGATATGGCATTCAGGGTCAAACTTCTCCCCTTTTCTGCTCGCAATAACTCCCGCTTTGAATTCGGTCGTATAATTCGAGTTAACGGTAAGTGTTGGTTCGCACATCTCACATGCTACTGCCGACAACAAATGAGTAAACATGCCTGAATCGTGTCGCTTCTCAGTGATTTCTAAGATTTTGACTAGAGCATGCAACTCATTACAATTGAATCTGGCCATTGTTAACCGTATTACAGGTGACCATTTTTCATATGTTTCAATGAACCCCTGCTCTCCTGACAGAAATATTTGCTGCTCACGACATTGGTAAAGTCGTTGTGCTGTAGAAACGATCTTTATTGAAGTCATATCTGTTCCTTTCAACGCGAAGGCTTGAACTGTAGTTCTGTTTCTTCTGACTGGTGCTTAGGTACTACAAGCTTACATTTGAAGTACTTCCCCCGTGGCAGCTGATTGCCAACGGGGAGGCGTTTAATCCAGTCATCAAATGCAGGTTTTGAAGTTGAGGGGAGTCGTTGGCTTATAAACGGGTCTTTCAGCATGTCTGCCATTCTTGCTCTCTACTCTGTTATTCGAATATTGAGTTCAGTATCAAATAACTAATTTTAAATAAGTACAAATAGAGAGCTTGAAATAGCGAATAGATTGCAAATTGCTTGGAGGGTATATGTCGTTAACAGGCGATTTTTGGCAGGTCTTTCCACTTAGTTGTGTATTGCGGGGACAGCATTTCGCGACGCATGCCCCAAGATGTGTTGGTTGGTGTTCCTTGCGCAGCCATAAAAATAGTGTCATTGCCGTATTTCGCGTTAATCTGATCAAACGAAGCCATTAACTTCGCATTATTGGGTTGAGGGTTAAATAGATCGGCTTGCTCATGCTTACCATCAACGAGATCAATTAGCCCAACACCTACTTTGTAATATTGAACGCCTTCTTTGTAGAGTGAGTGTGCAAGAGCACACGCCGCGCTGGTTAAGGTATCAACGTCAGCTGTCGCATACTCAAATCTATGAGTCGCTTTGTAACTAACCGGCTTTTCGTCAAATGGTGAATTTCCTGCAAAGCAAACCAACACTTTACAAAGTGACTGTTGATCGCGGATCTTGCGTGAAGCAATGCCCACATGCAGGCTGATTGCTTGTCTAAGTTCATCGAATTCCGTTATGCGCTTACCCAAACTGCGCGTGGAAAATACCTGTTGTTTGTCGGCTCTTGCTACATCGAATGGAATGCACTTTTCACCATTCAGTTCTCGTATTGTGCGCTCTACACCGACATCGAATTCTTTTCTCGCCTTCGATGGTGACAAATTCGCTAATTGCGCTGCAGTAGTAATACCCATGAACTGAAGTGCCTTTGTGCGTTTCCGGCCAATTCCCCATACCGAGCCCACGTCGATAGCCTTGAGAACTTGTTGGGTTTCTTTCACTGAATCCAAAACACATACCCCTTGATAACCAGGTAGTTTTTTCGCTGCATGATTCGCTAATTTTGAAAGGGTGAGCGTCGGGCCGGTTCCCACACAGACCGGGATCCGACACTCTTTCCATATTGCCTTTCTAATTGCTGCGCCATGCTCTCGTAAACAAGGGATGTTTACGCACTTCTCCAGATTTAGGAAGCTTTCGTCGATAGAATAGATCAGTTGTTCAGGTCCAAAACGAGCAATCACTTGCATCATGCGGAAGCTCAAACTAGAGTACAATTCGTAATTCGATGAGAAGACTGTAACGCCATGCTGCTCACATAATGCCTTGATTTTAAAGTAAGGTTCGAATTTAGGAATGTTCAAGGCTTTCGCTTGATTATTTACCGCTACGGCACAACCGTCGTTGTTACTAACGGTGATCACTGGCTTACCGCGTAAATCGGGTCTGAATACCTGATGGCAAGAATTGTAGAAAGAATTTCCGTCTATCAATGAATACATAGTTAACCCGAAAACATTGTTGATACGCGATGTAATCTAATGGAACTCGACACCACTCCTTCTATTGAGAAGCAATCGTGGTCATCAATTTTGACCGGTTTCATAGAATCGTTTGCACTGAGTAAGCGACGACCTTTGATATCTAAAATTTTGCAAACCAATTTCACCGTTTAAATTTGCGATGATAGTGTCGTGTTCCTTTGCAGTAAGAGCTCGGTCAACAATCAGTACATCACCTGAAAATATTCCTACCCCTTGCATGCTGTCTCCTTGTGCCAGAGCTAAAAAAGTCGATGATGGGTGTTCCACCAGCAACTCATCGAGACTCAACTCCAGTTGTTTATATTCAGCAGCTGGGGACTCAAACCCAACCACACCTGCACTCACCGGATAAGTTAAAATATTCATAAATCGATACTGTTCATTTATACAGTGTGATTCTAGCCTTGAATTTAGATAAAAGGCAAGTGAATGTCTTTCAAAGATTCCGAATCTACTGAACTTGGGGTGTGATGTAGGTTGAGACGGCGCTGCTTTGAGGTGAAGAGCCCTGTATACGATAACATAATATGCTATCGTATTGATTCTTGTTTAGACCAATATATCTATGATCTCAATATTTGGGTTTTGGACAAATAATGTTAAGTTATTGCAATAATTGATAAATTTTAAAGGTGTTACCATGCCATTAGTTAGGTTTGCAGTTTTAGTCGTTATATTATGTTTCGCTTGGTTGGCTCTAGTTCATATTTTCAATGACTATGGTGTCGGGGTTGGTCTGATCTGTTTCGGCTTGTTTATGTTTCTCGGAAGGAAGCTATCAAAGAGAACGCTGTCAAAACTCAAGTCTCGACAGCAGTAAACCATTCACTCGCACACAATACCATCGCCGTCTCGGTCAGACATGAAGGCGAATGCTGGGTGATGCGCCGTTACTGGTGCAATCCCATGATTTCGAGCTTCTGCGCAAGTGATTCGTCCATTGTTGTTATCGTCATACATTGACAACGCATCTCCCGTCGTTTGGCTGATGTATTCGCTAGGCGTACTTCCTTCAGGTGGGTAAAACACCATCTCAAACGACTGACAATTCTGGATAACACTCTCCAACGTGTTTACTTCGACAGGGTTTACACTAAGACCGTACTTAGTTTTTATTTGAATGACACGTTGCGCAAACCAACATTGGTTTCTTGGTGGTAACCACTCGCCTGCATCCAAACCGCATTTCCCTGTAGCGCTACAACGGTTCACGGCTGGGGATGCAAGAGTTAAGTTCAATAGATCGGTTGCAAATGCTTTTCTGGTTTCTGTGCTCGCAGAACAGAGTCCACTATCATGCCCCTCACTCGCAGCAACAATATGCTCAATGTCTGTCTCAGACGTCGACTGGTAGTAGATTCCAGTATATGGACCGTAAATATGGCCTTCCATACTTTCCACTATCGCGTGCTCTACAGAGGCTGGGTAAGGATACTGAGCATCCTTGTCATAGGGTGAGCAACGATGCTCTTCTGCAACAACCAACCCACGCCACATTTCATTTCCTAAAGATGAAAACGAAACGAGCAAAGCAGTTACATAAATTAGATTACGAACAATCCTTATCATAACTTTCTCCAAGATGATAACTAACGTTACATTGTCACTAAAACTATGACCAACAGCTAGACAATAACTGTGACCACAGTCGTTGGCCTTTCTTATGACCGCGTATATCGACGACTTTCACGGTAACAGGCGTGCCTACGAGTTCGGTTTCATATTTCTTGCAGGTCTTTATGTTATATAAGTTTCCAGACGCATTAGCCAGTGAGATGCCCAATTCTTTTGACAACCCTGCCGCAGTGTAATGTCCACCGGACTCCAACATAAACGCCGCCACCTCTTGAGTGCTCATTTTATCCTGTGTCTCGCCTGTAGTACTTAAGATGCCTGAATTCATAACCGTCACACCCCTTTATATTGACCAGCATCATATTCGCGCATGATATTGGTCGCTGTGAGCTCAGATACCTCTATTTCTCCGTCTATACCACGAGTCTGATCTGAAAAACGGACACGGAGTGTTTCGCCAGTATCTTCGATAACTTTTGCATGTATTTGCTGGCCACTCGATGAATACCCTCGACCAGTGTTAAACGTGATTTCACTTTCTTTTGTCTGCATATCTCAACTCCTGAAATTGGATTTAACCTGGATATACAACATCGATCGGGTTTGTTAAGGACTAGCTCGCTTGAGCCATCACTATATTTGGCTGCGGCCATTGTTATGCTGGATTGTTCATGATTGAATGGAAAGCCTAAAAAATTTCAACTCACTGTTTTATGGGCAGTATATTGGAGATGACATTCATGTCGAAGCAATTGAAGGACGGCGGGTTGCAATACGTATCTCGCATATTGACTAATAAATATAATGTTTCATTTTCAACTCTTATACTCATTGATGCTACGAGAAACGGTAACTTAATGACTGTGATAGCCGCACTTTACGGAATCGAAAGCAGCAGTGGTCAGTCATACCAATTCCTTAGTGATACCGTTAAACATGCCAACAAGAAAGCAACGCTACCAATTTTCCAAATCACGAATATGACCAGACATGACTTAATAGAAATGGGAATAGAACCGATTTCCGGAAGGCGTCCACGCTGGCTATCGTTAACCAAATACGGAACGACTATCCTGAAAGAATACGACAAACTGATGTATGAATAAGGCTCCCACATTGAGAGCCATATCATTACTATCTTTTGTTTAACACGCGCTATTTAATCAGGATCGACTCACGTTTTCTCGGCTTGTCATTGTAGTGAATTTTCACGATGTGGTTATTCTCGAACCTTTGTTCAGCCATCAGATTACGATACTGTTTATAGGATTTTCGCTTAAGCCCACACTGATTAATGTATACAGCGAATTTATACACGGTAATGACGAGCCAGTTTTTGGGCTTCTTATTCACATCGACGACCGCATCACTTAACTTTACCTTTATTAGTAGTTCCCACAACTTCCCACTAATTACGTGAGTGTTGACGCTGAGTGATTGAAATCCACTACCATTCAACGCGTCAGTGAACATCGTCATCTCTCTGATCAGTTGATCTTTTTTACCTTTTATTGGTTTGTAAGGGTCTGCCAAATGGAGGGTTATATCTGATGCCTGTTTCCAACGATTAGTGATCGGATACCACTCCAGCATCAATATCTCGGTGCTACCGAATACTAATTTTATCGGTGTAATCATCACCCAAGTCATGAACGCTACCAATAGGACAAGAACATAGTTCCAGCCCGATAATAAGCAAGGCCATAGATTATCTAAGGCCAGATTCTCGGTATACCTTTTATTGATAAAGGTGTCGTTCCAATTGAATGCATCAAGTGCAAACAAGAGTAGATAAAAAACAGAGAACTTCGTCATAAGTTTGGCCGTCTTACAGCAACGGTGCCAATATTCGGAATGAAACATAGAGAGGTTTGTGTGCGTCGGATCATCGAGCACAATCTTTTCATAGGCGATGTTTTTAATGGCTTTAGCCTGTAAGAGAAAGACGCCCATTGCGACTATGAACACATAATCACCAAAATAACAGGAGATTAAGATACACAGAGCCGGAATGATGAATTTCAGGTTTTGAATAACTACCGTGACGACGTTCATCACGTAATAAGTTAAGAGTGAGCAAGTTTGCTTTAACATAAGAATGTATTCCTTTTGATTTAAACCTACTCAATTTTTCTGAGATTCCAAAATTTTTTTTCATATTCCTCAAAACTACCGTGTACTCACTTTGGGTGATGCTATTGTTGGTACTTCAATGCACTTAACTCACAGGAGAGAGAGATGATTTCATGGTCAAATTTGGATGACGGCACTTACGAACTAAAAATTAGTGATGCGTTTAATATCGTGCTCTACCCATCAGCTGGCTATGCCATCGCGACGGGTGTCGATAGGAAGATCAGTTTATTTGGCTCGACTCTTGAAGAGCAGAAGCAAGATGTTCAAAGAGCGGTAGTCGCTATACTGTTAGACATCGCGGAAAAGGTGTCGCCGGATGATGTTAGATACGGTCGTTAACTAACTTTGTCTGTATCCACATAGAGAGCACACATATCGAGCATAGAATGAGTGAAATATCGGCTAGAGATTTGGTATCGACGCTTAACAATGAAGAAACAGGTTCGATATACAACATGACGACCAAGAGAGTAAAGGCGACTGTCAGTCTCTTATAACCTCTTCCAATAGACATACGCATAACCTTTACTCCATGTTCCAATTTTTGATGGAAAGCAACCCAATTGGCCCTTCTGCTAAACTGAAGGTGACGGCCCAGAGCTTCCACGAAGTGCTTTCGTGTGGGTTCTTAATCCATACGAGAATTGCGGGAGCGGTGCCGCATCCAACCCAAAACCCAAATGTGATATAGAAGATCACCAATAACCATAGTTCTTGCATAAAGTTGAGCTCCTTTAAGTGTCTAGCGCCTTTTCCTCGACGCATTCTTGATGCGCTACTGACAATTGCTTGGTTTCGAGATGCTTCACAACAACCGCATTTTCAATGACCTTTGTATTGCAATAAGGGCATCGAGAAAAGCAATCAACACCTATGTTCTCAACCACTTTTACTGGCAATTTATTCGTCATACAAGGCTCATTTTGTTTTTAACCAATAATTGTATACAATAACATAATACGTTATTTGAGAGTCTTCCAGAATGACAAACCGCAACGCTGATTGGGTGCGATTCTTCAAATTAGAAGAACAGTTCTTCGACGATGTGATCTCTTCTTCAAGTGAAGTGGAGTCATTTGGTTCGCATTGCTACCCAAAATACAGTGAAGAATTTACTGAATCGGGCCATCTTCGTCTGACCAAACCTCAACATATTCGATGGATAGGTCACGTCAATGGCGATCTGAACCTATTCAATAAACTTCAAAAACAAGCGGAAGAAATTTACGACTTACACCAATCTCTAACGCTTTCTGAAAAAAGGTGCTCTCGTGAACCGATATTTTTATCGGACGCGACTCGTATCGGTGTTTACAAAAACGTTGCACACTCTTCTAATCTAATCACCAGTACTGAAGAAGTGAGTTTAGTTCGAGGTAAATATACCGCTACCCCAGCTGATGACATTCAGAAATACAACGAAATGCGAGAGGAACTGATTAGACTCGGCTTTAGCACAGCTATCGTGTCGTTGGCTCCAGTAACACTGTCACTGAAAGTAAGCACAAAAGAACTGGTTAACCATTTTGGTCGTGAAGATATTGTGTACCGGAGACAAACCGGTCACCAATACCGCAGCCGAGTATATTCGGATCGAAAATCAAAGCCGATGAAGCTTGGGTTCTTTATTAGTTTGAATCCAATTACTTATCACTCAGTTGTCTCTCCCAGAGAGTCACGCGAAGACTCGTACCTAAACAGTGGTCAAGCCATTCCATTCGTTGGCCCATGCGACGGTGAGTTTTGGATCAGTAAGACCTCATAATACCCCTTATGAGGTCACTAAACCGATTACGCTTGCTCTTCTACGTCAGATGATTCGGTAGATTTCTTCTCATCGATCATCTTTTTCGTTCCGCCAATAGTCAACAGTAGACCCGCTAAAGTTGGAAGTAGCTGAAACATCGCGAGGTTTTTGACTTCAATTGGAAGACTGTTTCCCAAGACGACTTCTTTTACAAACTCAAAAAGCGGGTAACCACTCGTTGCTGCTTGAAAAAACAGTGCCATCCCACAACTCAGCATTAGTATCAAGCCAATGCATGTAATTCGAAAGTTAAAATTCTTCATATTCTTGTTCATCATTTCTAAATACCTTATGTCTACTGACTGTTTGTGTTCAATTCAGTTATACACGCCCCAATGTCTCCTTTTACAAATTAGCGACACGAATATCGAAAGTTAATTGACAAACCCTACCGGCTAATAATGGCTCCATTGAGCCGTTTGGGGACCTCCCCCCCCCCTTAGTTATGTCAATTTAATCGCATAGATCGGCCTGCTTATTTGAATTTCTTTGCTCGATGCTGAGTTATTCTCGGTTTACATAGCCGATCTCCGACATCGTGCGCAGCAAAAGAAAACTGGAGTAAATCATGACTACCAATACGACTTCGCCCTCCCCAGAAATAAGTAGCACTGTCCGGTTAGTGGCCGCGTTAAAAGTGTTAGGTGTAACAGATGAGACGCCCTTGCATTTACGCCAACTGCTCATCAGTAGCATCTTGTCGGTTGCTAGGTTTAATGCTGACGTCGATTTAATGGATATTTGTGAGGCTTCATTGGATCGCTTGCGTACCGAGCTCAAGGACAATATCAGCGAAAGCTCGGGCTCACCGATTCATTAATTGGAGGAACAAGCCATGAAATTCAATACAAAGTACCTTCTTTCTTGCGTGGCCATAAACTTATTAATGTCCGTCGGTGTCGCTAACGCTGAGTCAGATAAAGTGAATTTGCATACATGGAAGCAGTACGGCGAAGCTGCGTCAGGAGACTGGACGGTGAGTTCAGATGGCCAAAGTGTCTACCAAAGCATCAACGGACACCCCACTGCGTTTATGAGTGCAACCAAATACGAATATCGAACCTTCAAAGGGGTCATTCAAGTAGATGCGGGAGCTGGAGACGATGACTACATCGGGTTCATTTATGGCGATCCTACTGCTGGTGGTTTTTACCTCTTCTCATGGAAAAAACTGCCAACCGGCGCAGACAATGGATTCAGTTTAATTTATTTCAATGGCACCTTAGATGAGATGAAATCATATGGCTGGACGGTTCATGATGTTGAACAAGGCCAAAACACCATCTTGGGTAAGAAGCGAAATGTAGAATGGATGCATGGCCAGCCCTACCAATTTGAAATGCAGCTATTTCCGAATCGGATCGTGACCAAGTTAGATGGCGCTACAATCTTTGACGTCAATGATCTAACCGTTGCACCGGGATATTTCGGCTTCTTCAACTGGTCACAAGGGAAGGTGCGTTATAACTCCATTCAGCAACTGTATCCACCTATCGCTGAACACAAGACTGGCGATATATCACAAGGGACTCCTTTTACGGTGGCCGGGACTTGGACAGACAAAAACCCAACCGACTCTCACACCTGCATGGTAAGCCAGCAACCGTATTATGGTTTAGTGACGATGACGCCCCCATGCACCTTTACCTATACCCCATCACCAAATAATGATGGCATTCAGACATTCAAATATAGAGTGACTGACGAGTCGAACTTGTTTACAGACGGGATTGTCGATGTGAATGTACGTTCGAGTGGAACATCTTTCACGTTGCCACCACACCTTATATCTGGACAAGAAAAAAATGTCTTCACCCAAATCAAGTCAACCAAGACCGACGGAAAGCCCGTGGTCAATATAATCAATAAGCCTAACTTCATGCGATTAAATGACTTGGGTGTCATCGAAATGAATCCGACGGATGATGATCTTGGGATGCATCACGACATCACCTTCGAAACGAGCGATGGCCTCTCGACGTACAATGCAGGCACATTTGATATTCAGGTCATACCCTCGACAAACAATGACTACTTGAACCAAAACTTCGAAATTATCACCTCTGATGTGCAGCTGCTTAATTTGGACAATACGCCTCACACACTAGTCACTATTCCAGCACTTGAAAGTGGTGAAGGAAATTTAGTGGAAGGCCCACATGAGGCTTTAATCACCGCTGATGCCAGTAACACCCATGACATGATGGTTGGTGATAAGATTGCCGCACCAGGTGATACGGTATCTATCACGGTCAACCTTGATAAAACAGGGACAGCTTTACCCATTTTCTATTTTACTCCGGATGCAGAAATAGCGAACTTTAGCATTGAATTCCCTTGGATCGACTCACCTCATGATTGGCGATACGTCGTTCAGAGAACTTGCTCAGACGCTGATTCAAATCGATGTGATCGAACATTGGAAATGGACCGGTTGAAAGCACCAACTGGCAACTTGCAAGTCTTTCTCAGAAAGAGTGCCAATGCTGAGTATCATAGTTATGGTTTTGCTGACCCTTCCACTTGGCGCGATTCCGATTTGGACGAACACCTTGCGACACTCAGTGAAGGTGACATAGTGGCCATCAACATCAATCAGAAATCAGATGCACTGAACGACTTCATCAATCAAGTTATCACACAGTTTGGTGATGGAGATTTGAGTAATAAGCTATCAAATATTGAAGACCAAGCGATCTTGCTCTATCGAATTGGAAGTGGAGTAAAAGAATATAAAACACAAAAGAGTACACGCTGGGGGACATCTGCGGTGACATGGTTGAGTTTGAACCAGTAACAGATGGAAGATGAAAAAAATTGCTCCCAATGGGAGCAATTTTTGTTTTAGTTAAAATTGTTCTGGTACTCGAATACCATGACTACGTAACAACCTGATGAGGTTGGACTGCACGTAAGCCAAAGTACATTCGCACCCTTCAAAATAACCTTTGTCGATAGCCAAACTGGTATTTCGACGAAGTTTTTTGTTTTGTTCATCTTCTCGGAACTCAAATAAGAGCGCCTTTAGATCATCTTCTAAGCTGTTTGTTTGAGTTGGGGTTGTTTCATTCGCTACAGATTCCGAAGCTTGAAGTTTCATCCATGACCAAACATAGCTTTTGTTAGACTGCATTGATTCAGCAAATCTTCCGATAGTCCTTATGGCTTGATGTTTCGCATACTTAGACCATAGGGGCTTGGCCAATTCATCAGTCAGGAATGGGACAAACTTAATTGACATCGTTTCTTGTATGTTTTCATTCGAAGCACGCAGTGGAACGATTAACGTATCCCCAAATTCGACAAATGAATGAGACGCAGCCATTAAGAACTCAATTGAGTAGTTTCTGGTCGGTGTAAGTAACCCGTGTTTGCTCGTATCGTAATCAAAATGATTATCGTGACGTCGTAAGCACAAGTACTCATGAAAGGCAGTACTAAACTTACATGGGGTAAGAGAGTTATTAATCATAACCCACTCAGCATCTATCACTTTATTGAACATGAGAACGCTCCTCTTTCTTTACTTCCAAACCCATCACGACAGGTAAAAAAGTACGTTGAAACTGACCAGCCACCAGCACGTCGCCAACGTAAATAAATTGGGAACCGGCATGTTCAGCTGTTTCAGGAGTGAAATTAGGGTTAGGTACGAATTGACGAGTGCATTCAAGTGCAACAACGGTCCAGTCACTGGACATTGCGAACTCTTTGCTCTGTTGAGTCGTGTAACCTTGGTTGAGGTAATGCTGGTAACTTTCCTCGACTAAGAATTCATCACGAATCGTAAGTTGTTCACCAACAGGGATCGTCTCTGCACCAAATTGACAATCTGCAATTACAGTGGAAGATGACAAGCCAATGATGCAAGTGAGTGCAAATTTGCTCATTAGGTTACAATTCAAATTTGCTGGTTTTGTTGTGAAAGACATAGTAATTCCTCGGTATATTTCGTGCGTAAGCACATGGGGTTTAGTAAGTGCAGATGTCATTTTTTAAAATGAATATCGATTTCTGAACTGCATGATTTAAGGACCACCTCAAGATTCTCTTCGGGGATCTCGTTAACTAGGCGACCTAAAAAATATTCCACAACGACGGCTACATCAGCACCTTCTAGATGCATTGCGACCGGTTCTGCCATGGCTTTTTCTGTCATTTCAATATTCATAATCACACCTGTTGCTGTGAGGGTAGTTGTCTAATTTTCCAAGCGATTCCTTGCGGGAATGACCTAGCGTAGCGATACACATTTCCTGCTTCTGTATCTTCAAACATTTTCTTCTTCACCTTGCCGTTTATCTTGTAATACAAGATAAAGTCAGCAAACTTACTTATTGGGATGTTTCGTGGCATGAGTTAGCTCCTCCAAGAACTGGAATTTGAGACGTACTAGGCCACCACACGGGTAAGCTAATAAGTCCCGTGTTGGGTTAGGTTTATTGGGGTTTAGATGGGATCTATCCGTTGGCGTTTGTTGGGTTACAAACTCCGAGCGATGGGTTACTTCTTGAGAAGGGGTTGTATAACGTCATCTTGAAAAAGATGTTCTATACGAGCAATGATGCAGTCGCCTGCGTAACTATCTATTTGGGCACTTTTAGCTTTCAAATCATTGAATGATTGATAGGTATCAGTGAGTAAATTTGATGGTGGTCTATTGAGCAATTTAATGCGTCTGACAGATTTAATAAGACTGATCTCGATGTCTACTAAAGCTGACAGTTGTTCGAAAGTAGTCATGTGGTATCTCCATTTATTCAATGGTCAACAATGAGAGAAAATCACTAAATCAAAACTTCGACAATTGGCACACTGACGTAGCCAGTTCTGCATGATTTTCCGGTTAATTTAATAATTCCAGCCTCGACAAGAACATCTTCAATTCCAGTGTTTTCACTGTAGTTTTTGATGCATGTTTCATTTGTCAGTAGGTTGGCATTACTAACACAGGTTGTCGCAACACAAATTGGTTCACCGGCAAAGGTGTCATTATTAATGTTGTTATCGGTTTCTGCTGCAATCAGCTCAAGCGCAATCGCACCATTGGCGTAATGACGTTTAACAATGTGGCAATCGAAACCAAGAAAGTTAAGTACATTCATATCTGGACTCCAGTTATTCATGGGACTATTTGGGGTGTAAACAAGATTTGTATGGGAACGTTGTTAACTCAGAGAGAGTTATTAGGGGCAGTCAAAAGACTGATTACATTTCAGATGGCGTAATAACCAGGTGAGTTAGAGGAATTTCCTCGCTGCCCATTGGACAGTGTGTTACTCAGTTTGCCCTTGTACTATGGCAAAGTTATGAGTCTCAGTTTGCAATTAGCCAGCTCATTTTGCTTGTTTTGAGTACGCGTGCTTTCTAACCATTGCAGTTAGCGCACACGTACATCGTGACCGTGTGAATCAATACAGACCTCTCGTGGAATTCACGGTTTACAAACGAGTAGGAACTCCGACATTAACATCGACGGCCTTTACTGAATTGGAGCATATCGAGTGAAATCTTGAATGGCTTGTTTTGGTTTCTGAAGCCGCCCGAAGAATTAAGCCTAATTTCGTAAAACCTAACCCAAAAAACAACGCTAATAGCGAACCGACGAAGACACCACCTGCCCCCCCTTCCAAAAGGGCGTAACCTAATAAAAAACAACCGCCAAAAGACAGAGCGAAAATCATTAGGTTCACTGTCCAAGCTGGAGGTAAACCAAAAAATTGTCGGGCTTCATTTTTATTGAATTGGGTGAAAAATGGGTTAAATTCAACAAATAAGGTTTCTTTCAAATCATGGATATGCACGCCAACGACGCCTGACGCGCCCAAATCGGGATCTCGTGCATACAGGACACTTACAACGTGACCTTCACGAAGAGGGAGTTTCGACACTAACGTTATCAACGATTCCGTTCCATCTTTTGTATCTGAAATGTAAAATGAATTGCCGTTTACATTTGATACTCGACCTGTTTTTGAGATAAATTCAAAAGACTTTTCGGTATCAAAACCTTCACAATTTATAGTAGCGCTGTTCATCGTAAATTCCTTTTTCTGAGTATGCTGAATATCACTTTCATACAAGTTGAGACTTCACCTAAAGTGTGTAATTTTTAATCTACCCTAAAGATTGATGTCACTTTCCACACCCTTCAAAATGTATCGAGTTGCATATGATTTACATGTATTTATGTGACAATAGACTTTAATTCGTCATCATGTTTTTGATGCGCTTATATGACCTCACCGTTAGTGAATCGAGTCATCACACGAACGGCGCGACATCAATTCATAATTAATTGTTTCAGCTTCTGACATTTTGCTGGCAACATAATGTTGAGTCCCCTCCTTGCGGGTTAATGGATCGATATTGATTATTTTTAAATGTGCAGGAATAACAGCGGCATTGAACTTCATCGATAGATATTCGAGCTTATGAAAGATTTGAATTACTGCGGCTGCACAATTAAGCGGTTTAATTTCTTCAAGGTGATATGTGTAAGCGCTGAGAGGATTGTTTTGCTGCATGTTCTTTTCACAATAAACCTGCATCTGTTCCATAGTTAGGCTACCGGTTCCACAAAAGGGCTCGTAAATTTCATTCTCATTGAGCCCCATCATTTGACCCAAAATTTCGTTACCTTCGAGTTTGTTGGTTTGTTTAGGCTCTTCGTTGACCCCAAGCTGAATCAAGATGTCACCAATTGGGTCACTGTATCCATTTAACATTGCATCGGTCAGTAGCTGCGCAAGCTCTACCACACCATCTTTTTCAGAAGCTTGAGCACCAAACTCTGTTTCTTGCTTATGTTGATTGGTATGCGCAAATGCCCAGTAGAATACGAAGTCAGAAAAGGCTTGAGAGTTGCCACCAGCCAGGTTCCAGCTTCCGATGAGGTTGATTGCTTGCGTTATAGTCTTTTGCTTATTCATTTGTTACCTAACCCGTTGAAGTTGTTAATTGTGTTAGATCGGTTATGCAACATACGTCTTGGTATTTAGAAAGTATTTCAATGAAATTGAACTTCGAGGGCGCGGTGTTAGGAGGGGATAATTCAGTCGTATCATTTTGAGTTATGAAAAGTCACCCCAATGGGTGACTTTTCATCTGGACTACAAGCTAGGTAGTTATGTATTAAGGTAACGTGTAGAAAAGCTCATTTTACCTCCTAAGTCTTTCAAACGACCATCCAGTTCTTGGCGGCGTTTTTTTTCAGCTTCACAATTTTTGCAAGTTCCCATCTCACGTTGACCGTGTTTAGTGGTGCGCTTGACGTGCCAAAATTCTTTAGTTAAAGGAAAAAATTGATTGCACAAAGAGCATCGTTTCTCGATACCAATTGCAGTCATTCTCATTTTTCCAAGCTGAGAGTTCTTACGCAAAATGTTGTCAGTAATTGCAAAATGGCAGGTGTCTAATGACATCGCTATGTTGGCAATTGGTACTTCAAACTTTTTGGCAATTTCGTTTATCGGCATATCTTCTTGGGATAACGCTTTGATTAAGATATGGTCGGTGTCATCTAAATAGGCTGATTCCACGATAGATTCCTCCAAATTTTGAGGGATCTATCCCTATGAGGGAAGATCCCTCACGGGTAGTGGTGGGTTGTATCAAGGTATGGGGTTAAATAAAGTAACCTTGATATGGACAGTTCTCAGAAGCAGGGCAATCACTGTATTGCTTACCTTTTCTGAAACTGAATTTTAATGGGTAATTAACTGGTGCTAATTGCAGGCCAGTTCTCAAATGCGATGGGAGATCGTTTGGTCTAATTTCCTCGCCGTTCACGATAATGAAATCGGAAAAGGCATGGAATTGGGTAAACTCGCGTTCAAGCAGTGCAGGGTTTACCTGTGTTATCACGGCCAACTCATTCTCTTTAATGAATAGATGGTTATCGTATTCAAAAGAGTCCAAGCCGAAGGCCAATCGTATCCCCAGAGTTCGGAGCTCATCGTCGTCGTATGAGTTCGTGACTGTTGTTGGCAAATTATGTTTCGCTAACCATGCATAAGCATCAACACCGCCGAAAACACCATAACCTTCATAAGCCGGTTCATATATTGGCTCTTCGTTGTTGGGTTGGAGCAGATACACTGGACGACACTTCTCAGTAAACGTGTTAAAAATCGACTGTTTTGTGTCAGCGGTTTTGAAAGAAAAAAAGCCCATAATGTGTTCCTCTAGATAAGCTGGTTATCCGATGAGACACACAACTCCCCTACGGGACGTATGCCCCACAGGGAGTAAAAGGAAAATTCCTTTAAGGTTGGTTACTTCGTTAAGAAGTCAGCAATAATGCCCATGGCATCTTGCGTCTGTTCAATGATTGCTGCGGCGCTAGTGTCTCCGTGGTCAGAAGCGTCGTACCAAATATCAGCAACTGCGCCATCTTGAAGAGCTTCGACCTCAGTTTTAGGTACAGTGCCTAGAAATGATTTCAGAATGTCTAACGCTGAACTATGCAATGTATCCGCACGATCAGAAATCATCCTTTCAACCAACTCTGCGCTGAAGTTTTCGACTGGTTCACGTTTATTGTCTTCAATGAATTCGAGCCACTTGGCTTTATCATCGAGCAATTGTGTGTCAGGTACTTCACAAAGATACGAGCCAGCGGCCTCACAATAAAAATACTTCGACTCTGTTAATGAGTGTAAAAACTCCAAAACAGAGCGAGGGGCTTCGACATCTTGCGATGTAGGTGTTAGTTCATTCATGGTATGCCTCTTGAAATGAGGGGACCGCCCTAATGGGTATCGGACCCACAGGGGTTTAAGCTATAAATAGCTTTGCAATTAAGTCAGCTAAACTGATTATCCCTAAAAGAAATCCAATCAAACCTAAACGAAAGGAAAGCTTTACATTGAGATCTGGGAACGACCAAAACCATCTTGTAATGTCCCACCAGTCGGCTCTATCGACAGACAAATGAACGTCTTTATTAAAGGTCACCCCAAGTTCGTTCACGCCATCGTAGTCGATAGCAATAAACTCTTTGTTCAGTCCTTTAATCTTGCCGCCATTGCCCATGCAATATCTGATGATCCATTGACCATTCTTTTTATTGGTGATTCGGATTGCCGTTCGTCTTTTCAGCTTTAAGCATCCAAAACCAACACGACTGTTTTCGAATCGAACAATGGAATGAGAAAGGCCAGAGTCTTCATCAGGCAATCGCAATACACGTTGAGCAATCATAAAGCTACGACCATCATCAATTTGACGGTATGGACGTTGAATTTCTAAAGTTTTACGATTCATTAGTTTGCCTCCGTCAGTTCAATCGAACGCTTGATACAAAGAGACATAAACGCAGCCATGACTGGATGATTTAGATCTTCGAACCAACGTTGCCATGACTTCCAGCTTGAGTTTTCATCTAAGCCACATTCCGCAAGAGCAGAAGAATGCACGCAAGCATTGCTCAGTAATTGAGTGACTTTACGTACCAGTGTTTCTTGATATCGAATACCCTGCACATCGAAAGGAAGTTTGCATGAAAGTTGCTCTGCTTCTTCGGTTTCAATTGGCAAGATATCGTCATTTTCTATCAAGAACGCTTGATGATTTGCTTCAAAACAAAAAGTTACGAAGTGTGGGTTCACGCCTTTTCCAATTGGAAATAAGACACTGCCACAAGGCTTAACTACCCAAAGAAATTGAGTCGTCGGGGTTTCACGGCGAGTACGATTTAGGCTACGGGCATCGGCTTCAACATCATCAATCGCAACGATTGGTAATCCGAAGGGTTTTGCTGCAGTTAAAAGCATATCTGAAGTGATCATATTCAGTTCCTCCAAGAACAATTAAGGTTTTGAAGGGACGACTTCCCACAGGGAAGAAAGTCCCTGCTAATGGGTAAGGTTTAAGAGGTTGAGCTAGATAGCTCTTTGTTTGACTAGGTGCAAACTCGGACTCGACGTGTTAAATGCACGAGCGCCAAAGAAACGAATTGAAAGCTCTTGAAAAAGATACATTTCAAACATCGACTCGGGGCTAAATGAGCAATATAACTTGGGAGTTCCAAACCAACTTCTTTCCATGATGTCGGCACCAAAGCTGGATACAATCGATTCAAACTGCTTAAGTTTGTATTGATCTTCCCAGGTTGTCGGTTTGACGATCCAAAAAGACATGGAATGACAATAAGGCATAGCCTCATAACTCACTGCTTGCTTGAACGCCAATCGTAATGATTTAAGCCAACCTTCAGGGGTTGCCCAGCGGCCATTAGGCTTTAAATCGCCACTTTCAACACTTCGACACCATTCACATCCAAATTTTTGGAATAGTGAATACTCAGTGTCGACACCACAATACATCCAATCGCGAGTGCGCTTTCCTGACTCTGTATCAACACAATTGGACGAACCAATTAAAAGTTGAAGCATGTGAAAGTCATCGTTTGCGATGATCTTGAACCGGTTGAAAAGTTCACAATCGATATCGTAATCGCTCATAGTGGAACAATTGATATTGAGATGTTTGTTTAGAAAGTCTTTCTTTTGTTGATTTACTGCATCTGCAGGACAGAACGTAGCAAATTTCTCATAAATGATTTCATATGACATAAGGGTTTCCTCCATAGGAATTGGGGGTATACAAATTCAATGTCTTTGATTGACGTTGAGTTTGTTGAGGTTTTGGGTAATTAAGGCAGTTCGATGTCAATGTCTGATTGCGAATCAACGCAACAAACAAGTACTTCACCGTCTTGCATATATCCAATAGGGTCATTCAAGTAAGTGGGAGTGCCAGAAGCTTTCAGACGACAAGCGCCACAAAAACCATTTCGGCATTCAGATTTTACTTCGTATCCAGCTCTTTCTAGTGCGACAAGCGCCGTACAAGAATCACTTGGAATAGGTGTGTTGTTAACTCGCATAATAAACCTCGAATAAATCTCCAGCAGACATGCAAATACCAAGAGTACGACCGTTGTCCCATTGCATATGCAATGTTCCTATATCGTCGATACGCTTGATTTGACCAAGTTCGCCTGCATCAATTGGGTCAATATCGTTCATGTGAATCATCTTGATGATGTCACCAGGTTTAAGCGATTGCTTGATCAAGTCGGTACTTGGAACAAATAAAGTCTCGGCCAGAAACCAACTGTCTAAAGCAAAGTTATCGTGGTGTTTCTGATCTAAAAGAAATGGGACATTGAGTAGTCCATTTGATGTAGTTCGGAAATGTTCACGGCCAGTAAGCTCAAGAGAGGCGTTGATCCAACGGACAGCGCATTGCGCTATTTGTAGGTCCAACGGGTTGTCGTTGCAGATATAACGAGTCATAGAAGACGCATAGTTTGCTAAAGCTGCATCAATAATAGAGTTGCGCATGGTCATTCCTCCAAGGAATAAAGGAACAAACGCAACCTATGGTAATAGGGATCGTATTGTTCCCTATGGGTAGGTTTTTGTGACTTGGGGTTCAAAGTCAATGGGGACATGTCATAAGACAAGAGGATATTGCAACAGCATCCTAACTGGATGAGGAATTATCACTTTAATAAAGTGAAAAATTTCTCGGGTTAATCAATTACAGTTAACATCATTTCTGGCTTCATTTTGCCAATTACTGACTGAGTTTTGCCTGTTTACGTACCACTTGTATTTTCATCCACTAATGGCTTAACAGTAGCCTCAAGGTTGATTTCCGTTGTTTCGTTCCATCTTTTATCGGCACGAGCGCTTTTACTTGCAGTAAGATCCACCCTAACCTCTCCGACTCTTCGAGGAGGATACATTCATACGTTGCCTCGATTTGACTTCGCGCTTTGTCCATATTAGGGAACTGCAGCTCTGAAAGCCCCTTGATGTGTTTACCATCGACTGTGTACCAAGACCCAATGACCATTTCAGACTCTCCTTTGTTTACGTCGTTATACAGCGCCCCATGACTTCTTGAGCTTTTTTGCATTTAGACCAGCCGGTAAATGGTGTAAATGCAAAAAGCCTCCCCGAAGGAAGGCTAGTGCTTATTTAAGCGACATCGTTAAATTCTCTATCGAGATACCCAATAGGTGTCAGCTTGTTTTTGGCTAAGTAACCGATGAAATTCTGATAACCAGAATCACACCACTCATCAAGCCAGTCTTGTGATTTTGCCATCTCCTTGATAGGACTCGGTGGAGTTGCAATGGTCACTTTGCAGTGATTCATATTTTTCTCTACACGTTCCTTCAATGACAAGGCAGCTCTGTCTCCTTCCGGCATGTCTTTTCCTTTTGTAAGGCGATCTTTATCTTTAAAAATAACCAAGTCGGTTACTTCGAAAGGAATATCGATCAGCTCCATTAAAGTAGAAGAGATACCTGACCAAACCGGAATGCTCTCAGCATGCTGGCAAGCCAAACAGGTTTCAGGACCTTCTCCAACACCTAACACAATTCGTGTATTACCCATTTCGTCTTTACAGATTAAAGGCATACCAAACTGTATTGATGCACCGCGAGGATCCTCGATAGGTGACATTTGCATTTTAGGGTTATCAAGTAACGGTGATTTATCTGAGCCATCGTCATTCAAAAAAATTCGATGAAAAGCAATAGCCTCTCCTTTCAAATTTTGAATGTATAAAACAATGCCCGGTAAATACACTTCGTTGCTTTGTGAGTCCCACATTTTAAGCTTTGAGTGAAACCCAACGTTGCAAGGTATTTGAATGTCACCTAATCCGCGAGATACCAAGTAGTTAATACCTATTTCGGATTCAGTGACAGACAATGCCTCATGCTCAACCTTTTGCAAAATCCATTGGCGTTTGCTTATAGCTTCAGGACTCAGAACAGCTTTCTCTTCTTTTTGGGCGGCTACGGCCTTCACTTCTCGCTGAGAAATGTTGTCTGTAGACTCCCCCAAAATATCTAAGATAATGTCCATCGCCTTCGATTTATTACAATTTTCAAGCCAAGCGACCATATCAATACCATCACCAATACGACCCTTACCATTGTAATAACCGCCACCAGACTCGTTCCAATCTTTGTACAAGCGAAAGACAGTTTTGCCTTTGCCAGTGAATGGATCTGATACAGCTTTAGAAACGCCATTTGAAGATTTTCGCATCGCCTCAGTCAGTTCACCGTAACATTTGAACACTGAGGACCAGCCACCATGACGCATCACTAACGCATGTACATCTTGGATTTTTGATCTTCTATAATTGCTCATTTTGACCTCCTAAAAGGGACGCTCCGAAGAGCGTCACAGTTACGTTTAACTAATTTCAATCGATGACAACAAGTTCTGTTGAATCATGTCATCCAACACAGCGGGAAGGTCATCAGCATCCTGTATCACTTGATAATTTGGAATGCCTCCGTACCTTGATTCGCATATATTGATTGACGCAACATCAATCCCTTCGGCAGTACATTGCTGCACCTCAGTTTCAACCGCATGTATATCAGCTGGACAACCATCAGTAACAACAAGTAATTGCTTTCTGCTTGCCATATCGAGCTTTTTAAACTCTTTACGTGCAGCTAAGACAGCCCTATTTGTTTCTGTCCCATCACCAGGGCCAACACCTATTCGCGGATAGCATTGCATCATAGACTCATTGAATGACTTTCCGACATAAGTGCTCGTATTGAAATACAACACTGATACTGGTACATCCAACTCTTCAAGTGCAGTCGCAACCGATAAAGCGGCTTTCTGAGCAACTTCCAATCGACAGTAGCCAGTGCGATCACCAACGCTATCTTTGACAGGTACACCCATTGAACCAGAAATATCAATCGCAATAACGAATGACGATTTATGAGTCTCAACGATATCTTCTGTATAAAAGATTCGACTGTTCCCGGCAGGTACACCCGCAAGTAAATCACAATCAAAATCGCTACCAGATTCATCGTACATGATGGGTACAGCCTCTTTAGCCCACATCTGCGATTCGATAATACGTTTGATCGCACGAGCGCCTGAGTTAACACTGCTTTGGATTGGCACAGATAACATACGCGCATTAAGCTCTGGCGTGACGTTGTACTGGCTGATGTCTTCATAAGATGCTGGATTCTCTGAAGCATGCTTATTAATCGCCTTGTTTATAAGGTCATGTAGATCGACTAATGCTTCACCCAAACTCTGAAACTCTTCATCCGTTAATGGATTACGTTTGGAAGAGCCTTGAGCTGAACCTGAGCCCTGACCATCTGAAGCTTCATCTGTATCTGAACCTGAGTCCTGACCATCTGAGTCATCGTCTGAATCTGAACCTGAGCCCTGACCATCTGAGTCATCATCTGAATCTGAACCTGAGCCCTGACCATCTGAATCATCGTCTGTATCTGAACCTGAGCCCTGACCATCTGAATCATCGTCTGTATCTGAACCTGAGTCCTGACCATCTGAGTCATCGTCTGTATCTGAACCTGAGTCCTGAATTGGCGATTGCTGTTGCTGTGGTGGTTGTGGTTGCTCTTGAGAAAGGCGCTTTAATAAAGCCATAACTTCTATGGTTTCATCTATCGCGGCTACTGTAGAAGGCAAGTTACCCCAATGAATCATCCGTTTTTCAATTTCATCAAAAATCGGAGAGTTCGGAGTTCCTAACTGCAAAAGCAGCTCTCGTGCATCATCACCAATGTTCTTTAGGTGAGATTGCCCTTCAATTGCGATACCACGCCCTGAGTACAATAACCAAGCAAATAACAACCCAGCGGGGCCATCACTTATTATTGGCTCTTGAAAGTATCCCTCTTCTAGTAAGTCGTATGTCATTTTCTGAAAAACCCAGTAGGCTCCCGAAAATTCATTCATACAAGCCGTTTCTACACGACAATCTTCAATAATATTGTTGATTGATAAAAACGTACTTGATTTACCTTTGAGGTGTTTCTCGAATACTGAGAAGTCACTGAATCTTAAATGACCACCAGCTTCGTGCGTAATTTTTGCTTCTACAAGTCGTGACCAAACTTCATCAGAAGGGTCGCCAGCATTGATGTAAATATCTTTGCCGTTCGTATAGCAAGTTCGATGATCAAAATAGATATTGACGTCAAAACGTGCATGAATATCAGTAATGACTCGCATTGTATTCTGAACTTCTTGAATTGAAGCCATAGGATGTTCCTCCAAAAAAGTAGGATAGAGCTCCCGAAGGAGCTCATTAGGTTAGGTAGGTGGGGTTAGCCGAACCAGAAGCCAGTCGTTGACGTTTCGCCAGTGACTTCTTCATATACAGGAGCACTCTTGTCGCCATTAGATTCAGTAGAAACTACTGAGTCCTTAATCGCGTCAATAATTCTCGGTTCAGATTCATCTGCGACTTCCATCACCGGCACAATGCCATTTAAGATGGAGCCACGTTCTGTAAGGTTATGTACCAATTTAACCGCGTAGGTCATGTCAGAGCCTTCAATATTCCCAGTTTTGGGTAAGGTATCGAACGCCTCATCAAGTTCATCAACCAATCGGTCAAACACAGTGTGTTGGAACGACATTGAGTAAACGTAATCACGAATAGCTCTTATCGGTTTGAAAGTTCGTTGAATCATTGAACCTTTACCAATAATTTTGTCGTAAACCACAACAGCTTGCTCCGCGACATTATCCAAAATTCCCTCTACGATGTGATCAACAGCTGCCTGCTGGTCATCATTGAAATAAGGTTTGAACGCCATCGGCGGTAACACGTTGAATTGAAAACGTCTAAAGAAATCATCTTTTGGTGTTTTCAACGACTCAATTACTTCGGCCATATCAGGGTTAGCTTTCTTATGCTCTTCGACTATGGTGTCATAGCGATTTGCACGGTCGGCCACTTCTGAATAAAACTCGGCTTTGATTGTATTGAGTTCAACGAGTAGAGCATCAAGTTCATCAACTGGTATCGCAGTAACGCGTCCATATCGAACACCTCGGGCTGAAATAGCGCGACGTGCCTTTGTTTCCAGCGTGTTCTTAAACTGCAACTCAGAACGGGGAAACCACTCAATACGGGCTTTACGAGCAATCTTTGAATTCACTTCCTTTTCGTCCAAGAGAGTTTTAGCATTCGCTAAAGTTTTTTCTCCGTCACGGCCAGAAGTCGTTACATCGATAATCACAAGACCTTGTTCGAGTCGATTAGCAAATTCGCCATCTTGTTGATCCACTTGGTCAAGTTGATTTTGAGCTACTGTATCGATATCAAGAGTTTGGGTATCGTTGATGTCTTTCATAATTCCTCCAGGGAATAAAAATTGGAGGGACTGATCCCGGTCAGGGAGTCAAGTCCCTGAATGGGTTAGGTAGGTTTGTTAAGGAGTAGCGAACCTAAGTTGGGCTGCATCAAAAGAAGATATATGTAGAAACGTATATTTCTTCTTCATTTTCTCTTTAACTTTTTTGTCTATGTAGCTACGAGCTAGTAACTCAGACTGATGGGTTTTACGATAGAAGTTAAGCTTTTGACCTTTGGCCCCGTAGACAACAAGTGTGTCGGCACCATGGTACTCATATCCCCAAAGCTTATTACTTCCATTGTCACTGCAATGATACATATAGAACTTGACTGAACTGATATCTAGACCGTCTAACTCTGATCTTGGCAAATCAGCATCATCACACTCTGAATCACTGCTTGTTACTTTTTTGATTGCTCTTTCAACCATGGATACGGTTGATCGAGAATATGGCCATTCTTATCTTTGAATACTTGATCAATAATCTTTTCGATATCAGCTTTGTCACGAGTGTCGCAGCCATTCCAAAAAATATTATCAAACGAAGCACGCAATGGAGCTCTATCACCATTAATTTGAATGTAGTAGCACCAAGATAAAAGCACACGAGTTGAAAAAGCCGTTCCAATACCAGATTTGGTTGTTCGATCTCGATTAGGACCTAACATTGCGTCACGCATAGCATTAGCAAACTGGATTAACTTCTTAAGCAACTTTTTGTGATCTCGTAAGAACGGGTATTTACCGAGTAACACTTTCTCTTCTACTTCCGCACGTAAATACGGAAAATTCACAACGAATGAACGATTTCGAAAAGCCGTATCCCAACGTCGAGACGATGGATACAAACCTGAAACGTCCCCTTCTCCAGAAGTATTGCCTAACGTTACAAAACGATAGTTCTGGTGTGGGTAGATGATTTTTCCTGTGTCTTCAATAGACCAAGGTTTCGTCATCTCAGAAGGAAGGTGAAGTTTCGCAATAAAATCTAAAGACCCTTTATCACATTCATCAAGTAACACACATTTACCGTGTTCCATGGCGTCAGCGATAGGCCCATAAACATATTCCGTTTTACCATTTATCAACACCCAGCGGCCTTGCATCTTTTCAGGGCGTAATGTCGGGTTAACAGACACCAGCGCAGTAGGCCAATTAAGGCGAGCACAAAGCCAAAGCATAAAATCAGTTTTACCCGAACCAGTAGGACCAACCATATGCATGAAGTTAGGTCGATGTGGTGAGCAAAACCAAGAGATAACTTGGGATAGTTGTTTTTCATCTGGAATATAACCTGCGATTTCGCGAGGTACATCTGGATGACGATGTTTAGGGATCTGAATGACTGCCGTAACTGCTGGTGGCACAAACGGTTTGAATACGTCGGCCATTCGAACAGTAATCATCTCTGAATAATCAATTTCTTCTACAGTAGAAGTCGCTTGGTTATTCGTGTCGACAGTAGTCACAGGGTTAGCATTAGACATAGTTAATTCCTCCAGGAATGAAGTGTGGGGTTAAATTAATATAGGTAGTTAATTAAAGGGTTAAGCTGTCTTGAGAAAGAAAGCTTTGTTGGCGTCTTCAAGGAGCATTTCTGCTTTATGAAGAAGTTTGGGGTTATTCAGTACCTGCGCTTTTCGAAGAAGGCGCAGAGCGCGCCTTTTTCGTGCTGCAGATACATTTTTCTGGTGAGAAAAATTCATATCCGCGTACCTCGAATTATTGCTGATTATAAGTACGTTGGCGGAAGCCAGCGTTACCTGATTGTGGTCGGAATTGACGCTGTGTAGAGTCATTGTGTTGTGCATTGTTTGCATTCTGCTGTGGAGCATTCTGCTGTGGTGCATTGTACGATGGGCCATTATTAGCATTGTGCTGTGGAGCATTGTGCTGTGGTGCGTTGTTATTCGCAGGAGCATTTTGCTGTGGAGCGTTTTGCTGTGGCGCGTTGTTATGCGCTGGACCATTGTTTTGTGGGGATTGATTCGCAGCTTTTAAGCTTTGAAGTTCGAACTTCTTAACCATACCTAGAACACGACTAACGCGGAATTCATGTCCAGTGACATTATTGCCGTGTTTATCAGTGTAATTGTTTGTAGAAAGTTCGGATTCAACCATCAAAGAGTCACCTTTGTCTAAACCTTGTTTGAAGTTTTGATCAAAAGTTTTCTGTGAAATTGACAGGCGAGCCCAGTGGGTTTCATCTTGCCAATTTTGTTGTTCATCTTTGAATGAACGAGTTAATGCAATTGAGACATTGTACCAAGTACTACCATTTGCATTTTTCTGCTCAATCGAACCAATGTTGCCGCCAAGCGTAAAGTTACACAGTGAAGGGAGTCCGAATTGATTCAGAGAATTGCCATCAATTTCGCCTAATACACTATGAAGATCATAATAAGAATGTGTAACTTCGCTGTTATTGTTACCAGTAAATTTACACGTCTTAAGAGACACTTTACACACTAAACCAACACCCTGCTGAAACTCAACTTGCCCATGGGCAAATAACTGGATTTGATTAGTACGTGACTGCAATTGGTTTTGACCATCTACCCAAGAGGTAACTTGATCGGCCCAAATGGTCGTGTTGCCATTCTCAATTTGAGAACCAGTAACTACGATTGCGATAAGGCCATTGTTTGAACGGAAAGGTTTCATAATTAATTCCTCATTAATAAATAACGCGGAACTATAGATAGAGTAATCCCATAGTGGGAAATCTATAGCCCACTTTAGGGTCAGGTTTATGACTTAAAAAAGTCACTGGGGACATAGAATAAATCTATGGGAGAATTGCTATTAGCTCTCCAACTAAGGGAGAAAAAAATCACTTTAATAAAGTGAACAAATTTCTCGGGTTAATCACCTATAGTAAAACCCAAGTAAGGAATCTTTTTGTAAAATAGTCGCCCGTTTTTCTTTGTTTCGTTATTGCGTGGAGTGAATATGCGGAAGCTCTTGTTATGAAGCGTTTAAAAAGTCGCTTTTCAGCTGTTGCAGTTTTTCGCTCTGACCTGCCAAATCTGGTTCTTCATTTCGCTGTTTCACGGCCAGTTCAATTTTATCGGGTACGGCTTCACGCAGAAACGACAATTGCTCTTTGTAAAAACAAAGACGTAAGTATTTTTCCGCTCTTGTTATCCCTACGTAAAGTAAGCGCCGCTCCTCTTCCCAGTGCTTTTCACCCACCCCATCTTTATCTGGTTGCGGAATTCTTTCGTCTTGGCAACTCAATATGGCAACTTTAGGAAACTCCAGCCCTTTCGAACCGTGCAGCGTGGCAATTACCACCTCATCACTTGCAATCTTCTCAGCCTTTTTGGAGTTAATTTTGGTTATACGGTCATGAAACTGATCGGCAGCCTTAGCTAAACTACCGAGAGAAGCTGCGGTCTTGGTAAGGATGTCAGCCATGGCACCTAGCGCTGCAGGTGAATTCATATTTCGTTGCGCCATCACCATTGAGATGATTTTTCGTTGATACTCTGCATTAACGGTTTTGGTTGGCTCTTGTGGGACACCTTCATGAATAAACATTTCAAAAATGGATTGCGTATGAATCAGCAACGATTGGCTTTGAATCAAGGTTGTTACCGTACTGGTAAAGTCGATGCCATTTGACTTTGAACTTTTGGCCAAATCAATCATCACTTCGTCTTCATGCATATACGCCAAGAAATCTTGTAAATAGCGGCTATTACGATGAGTGATCATCCACATCAGTTTGATATAACAAATCACATCAGCTGACTCAAAGAAGCTCTTTCCTCCTAGTCGTTTTATTTTCACTTTATGCTTAGATAACTCTAACTCTATTGAGTCGATTTCCTTATTGGTTCTAGCCAGTACAGCCCATCCACCTTGATCGCGAAGGATACCTTCCACGACACTTTCAACCTGATGGTCTTCATCTTTGAAACCGTGACAATCAACGACTCCTCCCATCTCTACGTGAGACTTTAATTCCTTGGGAATACGCTCCACATTATGCTGAATAAGGTTGTTAGCGACTTCAAGAATAGCTGGTGGACATCGGTAGCAGATTTTCAAACTGTAGGCTTTGGCGTTCAAATCAGCTTGCATTCGACGGAAGTTCTCTACTCCTCTAGCGTTTCTGAACGCGTAAATTGATTGGTCATCATCACCAACCACCATAATGCAGCAACCACGTTTAGCGTGTTCATAAAGGAACATGTACTGTAAATCGTCAGAATCTTGAAACTCATCAGCACATATGTGGGTGACCCCTAGCGTTTCCGACATTGGGCGTATTGTTCCATCTCGCAAACCATGGATGACATCACGCGATATCTGATTTAAGTCGATTTTCCCTTCTTTTCGCATGATGCTCTCATATGAAGCAAACAACTTAAGTTTGATAGATGTGAACTCTGAGCGTGGGATTGATAGGTACTGGCCAAGGGTACTTATTGTTTTCTCAGCCTCCTCGTAAGTCATTGCCACCCCGCAAGAACGCATAGCACGTTCAACGTAGATGTTTAAATGACCGCCCATTACAATCGTTTTATACGAATTAGTTTGACGCCAGAGCTGCACAGCCATCGAATGAAAGGTACTTGGAAAGATGCGAAGAGTCTGACTTCTAGGCATCGTGGACTGGAGTCTGCGCTTGAGGTTGGTCGCAGCGGCATCAGTGAAAGTCAGCATAGCAATTGCGTTTAATTCAGAAACTGATAACACTCGCTCGGCGTATCGCACGGACACTTCAGTTTTGCCTGAACCTGGTAAGGCAACAACCATGGTATGGCCTTCCGCATTCACACAAAGATTTTGATCTGGATTTAACATATTCGGGACTCGAACTGCCTACTGGAATTGAATATGTACATCAGCGTAGGTGAAAATTTAGCTACATAGTCCAATTAACGAAGGGAATTCACTTTGTTAACTCGTTTCGACATCCATCACTAAATTCGAAAAAAATCGAACCCTTCCCCCCATATCCCCCCTTTTTTGATGGGCCATTTTTTATATTTTTCTGCTCATGATGTATAAATGTAAGAAGAGTTAACAAATACTCATACAGTTTCACTTGGCTTAGGAAGACAGAATTATGGACTTATTCAAAACAGCATCAGTCATAACCGCCGCATTACTTTTGAATGCATGTGCTTCGAACAGTGCAAAATATGAAATACCGGAAAAAGGGACATCAAGTATCGCGCTGCAAGTTACCCGTTCAGCTGGAAGTGGAACTATCATCGAAGACCAAACCTTACCCAAAGGCGCGATTTCCGATGTGGGTATCGGTGGCTATGTCGGCTCTACGTTATTAGGACTACCACTTGGTTCTATGGCGACGGGTTTCGGATTGGCCATCTTAGCGGATCAAAAATACGGTTGGGATCGAAGAAACCTAGTTATGTATTTAAATGCTGATACTTATAGTGGCTTAGACGAGTATGAAATGTGTAAAGTGATTATGTCTAAAATGGATGAGGCAATGGTTCCTTCATTCGATACCCTTCAATCCTTTACCAAAAAACCATTATCGCGTGATTCGAAGTTTTACGATGAAAGATACAATGGT
Organism: Vibrio sp. 10N.261.45.E2; assembly: GCF_002875705.1. Taxonomy (GTDB): domain Bacteria; phylum Pseudomonadota; class Gammaproteobacteria; order Enterobacterales; family Vibrionaceae; genus Vibrio. Next base: position 50,716 of record NZ_MCZZ01000106.1, on the reverse strand, counting down.
GGGGAAAGCCTCTGCGTCGAAGGATATCCACTAAAATCCAACTTGGACTCACATGCTGCGATATATTTCAGTGGCGTTGACACCGCGTTCCTCGGGACGAGAATCGGTGTTCGGTCAGTGTCTGAACCTTTCAGTACAGGCTTGTTCGATGCAAACCTGAAAAAGCAGATCCCAGAAACGAATGTCATCGCTGTACGGTTTACCTATTACAGCAGCCTGATAGCGCACATGCAGTACAACGAATTCGAAGGCACAGGTTATGTCAATGCCGATGGTTTATCCACCAGCCCCGATATCAAACTCCCTACCGCCACATTTATGAGCTTGCCAATGAAAGAGTACATAGCTGATTCTGAGTACATCCCTAACGTCAACGCAGTGCGAAACAATGACACGGTGTACTATTTCGTTAAGCCAGTTGATGGACAGCAGTTCACTCAAAAGTTGTCGGAGTATCACTCGACGGTCACTGAGATTCTTGAACGCGCCAAAAACAAAAACTCGCATACAAATGTTTCTACGCAGTAAGGAGCCCGAATATGGAACAATTCCTGACAGTGGTTTTTAAGTTTAAAGAGGGGGCGTCCTTACCCAAGAAGTTGACACAAGCGTTCTGCGCGGATTCGAAGTATGAAGATGTTGAAATAACCGCTATCTCGTGCGACGACGAAATCAGTCGTGTTGAGCGACTAGAAGCAGACAGCTAAATAGTCAATATGAATACAAAGGGCTTACATTGTAAGCCCTTTTTCATGTTTCGAAGTCAGCAGTATCATTGATGGTTAGCTATCCGTGATATACGCCATGTACTTCTCTAGGCGGCACTCATAGAAATTAAGGTCATCGACCCACAGAGAAATCAGCTGTTCTTTGCCTTGGAATGGGGCGACAGAACGTAATTTCTCAAGTAGACCATTTTGTTCACTCTTTGGCGCACGAAGGGTAACGTTGATACCCGTTCCCCCTGTATTCGCCTCCACGATAACTTTACCCCTTGTACAGTGACTTTGTAGTACTGCTAACCCAGCTTGTAATTCAGTGAGTTGATTCATGCCATTTGTCCTTTATAAATGAAATCTAGTCGTCCAAAATCGATAACGGAGAGTCACACACTGGTGGTCTAGGGTAAACCGAGCAATCTAAGTTACCAGGCATTGCCGCATCATGCGTTTCTTTCAAGTTTGCATCAGCGTCAGTTGACTCGAATCGCGCTTGGTTAAGGTCCACAGGATTCAATGCATCATCATTGTTCGGCATCCAAGCTTGGCTCGACAGTGTATCGATATTTAAGTCATCATGTTCAACGGCTAACCCAGAGGCCATGATCAAGTTTTCCCATTCGGTTAAATCTATGGCGTCCCAATCCAACTCACTGACTTGTTCAAGCGTCATACCAGAACATTGTCCATTTCTAGGATCTAGGCTGATATTCAGTTGAGGCGCAGCCTGCTCCATGATGATACGCCCCAATGGACTTGGGTAGCAGCAATAGTGCTTCCGTTTTATCAGACAGCCGAAAGGGGTATCTTTATGGCAACTGGTAGAGGCATATATACATTGTTGTTGGTCAAGCTTCATACCCATGCCCATTTCGAGGTCGTCACACTCCGAAATCATCATTGCGCCCAATTTAATCAGCTGATACGCGGCATACACGGCCATAATTGTTGCAAATGCACCAGAGACAGCTGGGTTGAGTGACACTGTGGTAGTGGCTGTTGAACCCGTCCCCTCAGTCACGGTATCAAAGATGGCATCTCGAATTGCATCTGGGATCAAATCCGCGACCTTTTTCATCAATTCACCTTTGATTTCGTCTAACAAGCTCTCTGTGGCGGCCTCCGCTGCGGCCTCTCCAACTTCACCCGTGACATTACGAACTGCAAAATCCCATCCAGCGCTCACGGCATCGGTTACATAAGTTACTGTGTCGGTGACAGGAGTCGGGTAACTCGACGCCCACGAACCAAAACTAGCTCCAGATTCAGCCAATCCCGCTAATGATTGCTCCATTGCGTAGTGATGATAGACCCCTTTGATATAATCGAAGATATTAGTTTGGCCTGCGGATAGCGTGCAGCAATTGAAGCCAAGTCCTGTTTGCTCGATACCGCAATATGACACTTCACCATTGAAAACTTTGCAGGTAGAGACATCATCTGGATTTTCACATTCCATGTTCGATTTGATGTCTTCGAGCATTTTGAACGTTGCCATCGCTTCTGCAAAATCATCATTCATCTCTAGCTCGGAATAGCGGCAATCTCCACCCACACACTGCATTTCACCCGTGCAGATGTCTTCCTCCATCGTGTACGAGTAGTTTCCGTTTGTGTAGGTATTACATTCGTAGACTGACTCTTGTACGTAGGCTCGACCCGTTATCGGGTCAACAAAGGCTGGATTTTGTTCAATTAACGCACAATCAGCACTGTTTCTGTATGGCTCGCATCGGTCCGGAATATTGGCATTAAATTCAGTGAAAGAAGTACAAACCCGCTCATTGCTTTCAGGCCAATAAGGTTGGCCACAAATTTGCTGATCAGGTAAGGGGTTACATTCATAGTTGACGGCGTTGGCCTTTAGACACTCTTTACCATCGCTCGTTTGGCCAGCACGAGGAACATTTATCGGCAAGCCAATCAAAAACGGATCGTAATCGTCTATATGCGCGGCTTCTGTATCGACGCACTCCCAACCACCATAGCTACACATCATGCCTTGTTGTCCACCACTTTGATTCAAAGGGTTGCTACAATCTGGGTTGATGTATATTTCGTCGCCTTCATTACCGAACACACCACACGTTGATGGGTCTTGAATCCACCCAAGTTCAGCAGCACAACCTACAGGCGATTGTTCTATGAATTCTCGTGGGTCGATTGGGTCTACGGTACGAACTAGGATGGTGGCTTTACCTTCCCCTCCACCACCAACACCGAGGCGCATTTTGAATTTCACTATCCCGTTGTTTGAGCCACGAGCGGCTTGAAATTGGCTCGTTATGTTTGTGTTCGTGGTAAAGACTCGGCTTGAACTGAATTCACAATTGGTATGCTGGTATGGAAAGCCAGTTTCATCTACATATGGGTGCGCCCAATTGCCATTCTCATCATAATCATCGTATGAAGAATCGTTATTGCCAAACCAATACGACTTGGTAGGAACGAATTGATAAACGATTTCGTCATTAAGAGTAAACTGAATGACATCATCCACCCACACGCGTTCAAAGGTCACGGAGCTGATACGCACATCGTCTTCGAGTTCAAATTCAACAAAGTTAATTTTGTGGTAACACCCCATTCCGTGGTCATTTGTGCCGTTATTTGTAGGGTCACCTACCGTCAACCTGAAGGTATGAGAATCCAGAATTTCTACATCACCACTCCCCGAACGCTTTTTCAAAGGGTAAGTTGTGTGTCGCGTCAGTTCACACTTCATTAAGTTCGAACGATCGGGTTCCATGCATTCATTTTGCACTTTTCCGACATACTCCCTGTTTACTGAATACGTGTTTGTTTCAGTGGTGCAGGCACTATAAAAGTCAGAATCTGAATCTTCGAGGTTATTGGCTAAGTCTTTAAAGATGTTGTCAGCATCGACCATGATAGCGTCATCGGACTCTAGCTTTTGGTAATTGTCGTTATAGTTCAGTTTTAAGGTGTTGTATGCCTTAGCGTCATAATCTGACTCACTGCCAACTGTGTTGCTAGAAAATCTATCCGAGACACCTTGCCCTGAATCTCTGAGTTTGTTTTCATTTTGATAGGCTTGGTAAGCGTCGAATTGCCCTTCAGAGCCAACTCGCTCAACATCTAATCCAAATAATTCTGAATTACCTAACGTGTTGCCGCCTACAGAGGCATTACCATCGCTGTATGTGGGTGTTTGAAAGTTTCCGTACATATCATCAAGTGACATGGTTTGGGCGTATGTCACCGTTGAGGTAGACGCATACAACACACCGATAAACGAAAAGTGGAAGATCTGAACCAGAAACGCGAACAAGCTAAAATGAGTCAGTATTCGATTAAACATAACGCCCTGCCTTTTACTCAAAACAAGATCAGGTTAATCGCCTTCACAGCAAATAATTTCAATTAGTGAGCGCATTTTGGGTTTTTGTTGACCGAATACAAAAAACCACCCAAAAATGGGTGGCTCTAATATGTTATCTCAAACAGCAATCATTCCAAGAGTACATAAGATAAACGAACGCTTCTCGACCGGGAACCAGCCGCCCGTTACCCCATTTAAGAACACTGTCACCCAGTTTGTGACAACAGCCTGTAGATAAGGGTATCGAAGACCCGCCCCCACCAGTAGGTTGCGAGCTCGCTTCCCTAACAGGGTAAAGCATGGATGTGCGATATTGTGTTTTCGGCAACATAGGCGCGTAGTTAGGCTCACAGCTGTCTTGAATCATATGATTACCCATCGTTAGCTGTGCTTGGCCACGTCGGTGTAATGTCGCCATTAAGCGCGTGGTCAATAACGAGGTGCCACGTACAGGGTCATCACTGTATTGATTATTTCCTGTCATCGGGTAAAGGTTACCTGAGCAACCTGCACAGAAATAATTTTCCACAACTTCACCGCCTGCGAGAATTTGCGCGCAATCAGCCGTACAAATAGATGTAGCGATTGGATTTGCAAAAATCACGGTTTCCGGAAACATAACAAATGCTAAAAGGTCATCTTGGTATAACGGGTCGGCTTCAGAAAAATACGCCAAATCCAACGTAGTCGCGCCGTCATACGTACAATCTGCATTCGCGAACATTTCTATCATTTGCATCACTGGGTAAACCCAGTATTTATAGTGAAAAAAAGAAGTTTCTGTGTCGTCAATCGCCGTTTCAGTACGTCCTTGTCCAGCACGAGTATTATCGTCGGCCAGTCGAACGCCGAATGAAGGCATACAATAAGGTGTAGGTGAAAAGGATACGATCCTTGATGGTTGAAAGAAGCCGAGTGGAATACCCCACTCCGGCACTCCTAACTCATCGGCACACATACAAAAAGGTTTACTCGACGCTGCTCCTTTAGGTGCGTCACCACCAATACCGGCTAAACGAATAGGTAATAAACAACTCCAACACATACCATCGATCACTGTGCTCAATATATTTGCATCAGGACACAAGTCACCGGCTTTATCGTTATCCGCAGCCACAGAATATAAGCTCGCCAAGCTTAACATTGTGGACATCAAACCAATCAAAATGAACCTAAGCATATGTACCTCTTCAGTTCTTGTTAACTTGCTCGATGACAACACCAGCGGCATCAATGCCTTGTTCCTTAATGTTGTTCACGGAATTCGAGAAATTGGGGTTGTCCTTCATCAACTGCTCGGCAGCATCAACACTGGTTTCCGTAATGTCCCTCACCGAGTTGGCTAAATTTGGCTGAGTATCTGCGAGCCATACACCAAGTGCGACGCCGAAACCAATTAATACGAGATTCTTGATCATAATTTGTTTTCCTTAACTAGTGTGTTTTGGATTGATTGAACGGTGTAGGCTGGCCACCGTCTGCCACTTGTAGGTTGACCTGAGTGACCGTTTGCGAAGAGTATTCATTAATTTGGAACATACCTTCATCGGTACTAATTAACCGTGTTGGGGTCACTTCCAAATCAAATCGATCGATGATTTCTTTCGTCAGGATGGTCACGTCATAGGTGAACTTCTTATTTAACTCAGAGATGTGGTCAAACCCCCTATCCTTGTCGATACGTGTAGAAATGAGTTTCACTTTCCCGCGAGATTCATTGAGAGACATGTATTTAACAAACTCCACTTCCTGTTCGTCGGTCGAATCAAAAATGAACATGGTTAAATGCGCAGGTACAATGTCATGGTGTTTGAGAGGCTTGAGTGGATTTATTAGCTCTCCTTTTTTGGCGAGAATAAGACCATTCACTGCTTTCACATCAGCCGTGGCTTTCACGGTTGGATCGAAATCGAACTCACGGTCTTTAGCGGCTGGTGGCAGAGTATGGAAACTGCGGTTATGCCAGTGGCGAGCAATTGCTTGCTTTTGCTCCGTTTCCCAGTCCACGGCTCTCATTCTATTTTTTGACTCTTCTATGAAGCTTTTTTCTGCAATGGGGAATATTGTTCCCATTTCACCGAGGAACACCTCTGAACCGTCATAATCAGGGTTTGCCGCTGCGCTTTCCGTCTCATTCTGCAAGTAGCTTGCGCTGATTAAACCTTTCACTTTCCCGACCAATTTTGTGTTGTCGGAAAGTTTGCGCTCATAAACCATGGTTGGAACTTGTTCGACGTTGAATCGTTCGAATGCCATTGGGTCCATGTAAACCGCTGCTTTATTGATTCGTTTCAGTTTATCTGGGCTCTCGGCATGCGTGCGTATGTCAGCCTGAGCATTTGCCAATTTGACCTTCAATTGCCACAAGCCCTTAATCATATCTGGCACGCCCACATCGCCAGGTCGCAACCCGTTAAAGACAACGCGAGCACCCCACTCTGCGGCGAGCTCTAACACTTCTTTCATTTGGTGATCAGGCATTGAACTCGACACGAATATCCAAAAAACGGTATTGGCTTCTTCATCGTCATATTTGTTGTCTACGGTTTGGCTTGGAGATGCAGGGTTAGATTGTTCAGTGCTTATCGAATCGAGGTTATCAATTGTCAATGTGGAGGGATCGAATGCTAATGGTTTTGGTTGTCTTTCATGGACAATGGAATTGCCTTGATACTGAGTCTGGTTGTCACTGATAACATCTTGAAGAGCTCTGAAATTGATATCAGGGGTTTCATCCTTCCGATATTCGATAAGAGAGTCGGACTGATTAGAAATGGTGCTGTTTAGCAACTTAGCGTGATCCGCCATTTGTTTAAGTTCTTTCATCATTTTTTGGTTTAGGTTACTCGCGTCTAAAACTTCTTGAGTACCCTGAACTTCATGGGCATTGGATACGATGTCGTTACTACGTTGTACATTGTCCAGATCTTCTTGAGTGAGTTGCCCGTTAGCTGACGCGTAAGCCGCAAGGAATGAGGTAAGTGATAAGACATAAATAGACTTAAAGAAATGCATAGCCAACTCCGATGATTTGAGAGTGTTCAACTAGACCCCAGTATCTTGAATCAAACGATGTAGGTAGGGTGCCAAGAGCGAAATAATGTCCTTGAGGGACAACGAAAGTCTGGATGAGGGTTTCGGCATCAATTTGGGCATATTTCATCATTCGACGAGCATCAGCCGCATAACGAGTCACTTGACCGTCGTCCGTAGTGACCGTGACCCCATCTAAATCAATGGTCACAGTATCACCCGCTATACCAGCAGCTATTTTCAGAAAATTTGTTCCATGAGCAAAATAAGGTTCGGCATTCTCCGACAAGAAGGACATGAGCTGCCCACGTTTGGGGTGATGGTTCTTGGAATCAATGACTGCCGCTTTTATAGGTAAACAACCTAATGCTGTCGGGACTAATGAAACTTGATACCGACTACTCACAAGAAATATGGCCAGCACTAGGCCAACGAGAGTGCCGAATATTTTGATATATGTGTACTGTGTAATGTTCATACGCCGCCATTATCGAAACATTGATGATGTGCAAGAATTAATTTTTGTTTTTATGAATCATGAGAGAGACCAGCAATACCAATGGGTTCATGGATTTCTCAACAAAAAGCCCTTTCTCTAAGCAAAACCTGAGAAAATCATCCAAAAATTCTCAACTATCCCATCAAGTAGATCAAAGCAGTTCTCGACATTTTGTCGCTAGTCAGTGTTCCACTCCACGTGAAAGCACTCTTCCACATAGCTATGCTTTGCATCATACTATGCAATGGTGATCATACTTGCCAGATATACCTTCTAACTCACCTCTGGACAAAAGTGTGTTAGGCGATTTACTCTATTTAGACCATTACGTATTAGAAAAAATATAGGTATTACACGATATATTTTGGTTATCACTCCTCAAGGTATGCTCAATATTTACACATAGAAAGACTGTGCTATTCAATAGGCAATCTCTAAACATCGCCAGCAACCACGACATCATAATGTATGGGATCGACGTCATATCATGGTGAGAGCTGCGTTAAGTTGCTTAAACAATGGTGGGTGATGAAAAATATCAGTCATAGTGCGCCTAGGTTCATGGATTTGGAGCGTACTGCGGAAATCGCCCTCGCATCGTCACCTTGGAGGGCTGAGGGAATAACCATTATACAATGTACGCTTTGCGTTCATACTCCTTGATAATCAGTGGATTGCTTAGTCAATTTTAACCTAGAAAACCAAACCAGACTTGAAATTGACATCTACATAGTATCTCATATGTCCAGCGCGACAATACCCGGTCCCCAAGGACGCGTACCGAAGTAAAAACAAGAGATATTACATAAGTTGAATCAATTATTTAGTGAATAATTCAATGCGTCCATCCATTGATGGTTCACTTCTGTGGCCAATTCAACTCGACCACAATAAAGGAACATTATGAAGAGTAAAAGAAGCAGACTTCGAGATCATAAACTGGAAGCCAGTTTATTCAAAAATAGAGCCGTGTTTGCTTTCGTATGTATTGCCTTTCTGACCGGGCTGCTGGTTCTCAACATTTATAACCTGCAGGTGACACAACATCAGTATTATCAGACACGCTCGAATTCTAATCGCATCAAAATCATTCCTTTGCCGCCGACCAGAGGGCTGATTTATGACCGCAATGGCACCCTTTTAGCCGAGAATGTGCCAGTGTTTAGCTTAGAACTCGTGCCAGAAAAGATAAAGAATATTCCCAAAACGATTGAGAGACTCCGTGAAATCATCGATATCTCTCAAGAGCAAGAAGAAAGGTTTAATACAAACCTCAAACGGGCACGACGTTTTAGTTCCGTGCCTCTGTTGGACAACCTCAATGACGAACAAGTCGCCAAATTCTCGGTCAATCGCTATAAATTTCCCGGCGTGGATGTCATGGCAATGCTCAAGAGACATTATCCCTACGCCGATATTTTGACCCATTCACTCGGCTATGTAGGACGCTTGAACGAGTCGGACCTCAACAGGTTGATCAGTGAAGGGAAAGAGCTCAATTATAAAGCCACCAGAAACATCGGAAAAATTGGCATTGAACGCTATTACGAAGACATGCTCCATGGCAAAGTGGGCTATCAAGAAGTCGAAGTGAACAGTCGTGGTCGCGTCATACGTGTACTCAAATACGTGCCGCCTATCCCTGGTCAAGATATCACCCTCAATATCGATATTGAGCTTCAAACCTACATTCATAACCTGCTTGGCGGCCGAAAAGGTACCGCCGTGGTGCTCGACCCTCGCGATAATGGCGTCTTAGCGATGGTGTCAAGTCCGAGCTATGACCCCAATGCCTTTGTCAGTGGCATCTCCAGTGCCGCCTATAAAGCCTTGCTCAACGACAGAGATAGACCCTTGGTCAATCGCGCCACGTTAGGTACCTATTCTCCAGGCTCGACCATCAAACCCTTTGTCGCCGTTGCCGCCCTCAATGAGGGGATCATTACCCCGAGAACCAAAATTCGCAGCGTTGGCGCGTGGCGAGTCCCCAACAGCAATTCTCGCGCGTTTCGCGATTGGCTAAAATGGGGCCATGGTAACGTCGACGTGACTCACTCTATCGAACAATCCGTCAATACCTTCTTTTATCAGATCGCCTACGATATGGGCATTGACTCACTCTCCAATTGGATGATGATGTTTGGCTTTGGCCAAAGTACCGAGATCGATATATTCGAGGAAACGTCGGCAAATATGCCAACCAGAGATTGGAAAAGAAGTCGTTTCAATAAACCTTGGTACATCGGTGATACCATCCCTATCGGGATTGGCCAGGGTTACTGGACCACCACCCCCATCCAAATCGCCAATGCCACTTCCATCCTAATCAATGATGGCCGAAAAAAACCGCTCCGGTTGCTCGATAGTGTGTCGGATAACGCGTCGACCGCCAAAGAGCCAACCGAATTCCCGCCGATCGAAGGCGTACCATCAAACTACTGGGAACTCGCCAGATACGGCATGTATTTGGTGAACCACGGTAAAAAAGGCACCTCCAGAAAAGTGTTTCGAAACGCTCCCTACAAGAGCGCCGGGAAATCCGGTACCAGTCAGCTCTTCGGTCTGGCAGAAAACCAAGAATACGATGCTGAGAACATTCCCGAACACCTAAGAGATTTGGCCTTGTTTACCGGCTTTGCCCCATACGATGATCCGCAAATCGTCGTGACGGTGATCCTCGAAAACGCCGGTGGCGGTTCATTCAATAGTGCGCCCATCGTTAAGAAGATTTTTGATCACGTGTTACTCGAACCAAGTCAGTGAAGTCCGAGCGATAACCCAATCGGTAGCAGTGGGCGATTGCGTCATCGCCCAAGGCTGCCCCGCATTCCCGCGGCAACCTCAAATTGTCATTGTAAGATCAGACTGCAAATATGATTGTCTTGCCAATCATAGTGACAAACAAACGTGTCGCTAATGCCCGTTTCCAACTGAAACTCAGGCGTCAATGCCAAGCCAATACACCGTTTCTCGACATCGATAAACATCACCCTTGCTAGCTCAAAGCCAAAATAGGCCCCAATGTATGGGTACGTCGCTTTAAATAAGGCTTCTTTGGCCGAAAAGACGAGGGTGAGCAACACATTGTCCGCAAGATCGACGGTCTTTAAATATTGCCGATCTTCCTCCCGCAAAACATACTCCCTCAAACATTCTGCGTTGTCTTCGGTGACAATACCTTCCGCATCAATCCCTAGAAAACCACGTCGGGCCAACGGTTTGTTCATCACCACGGAAAAAGCCATCCGCTCTGAATGAGAGATCGACCCCATCAAATGAGAAGGCCAGATGGGACAACGATGCTCCCCGATGGGCAACTCAAAACCACCACAAGAAACACCAGGCTCAAACATGGCCATCGCCGATTGACTCAAATAACGCCCCACCAGAAACTCCGCCTGTCTTTTGGGCACTGCTGCTCTAATGCTCGGCACAAAACGCACCCCCAGTGCCTCAAAAAAACTCGGCTCGAACTGCTCTCGAGCAAACTCACAACGGCTCATGATGACCGGCCTGTGCGCATGCTGCCAAAACGTTGCGTTCTTAATAAAACCAGAAAGAGGCCCAGAAAAGGCCTCTGTCGCTGGGTTAGCAACTCGTGTAAAGCTCGGAAAACTCACTGGTCTCACGACTCCTTGTTCCACACAATAAAGGGCTGATCGCCTGATTGACATACGTTACCACATCCTCTGGATGAGTGTTCATGAAAAAGTGTCCCCCTTCAATCAGTTCAATGCGAAAATCATCCGTGAGTTCGCTCCAAGCTTGCACTCTTTGCGGCGTCGCAAGCTCGTCTTGAGTACCCGCTAACCCGAGGATCGGCACTGGCATTCTCTCTGCAGGCGCGCAGTATTGCTCGGCGATTTTAAAATCCGCCCGCAACATGGGCTTGAGTAACGCCAATAACTCGTCGTGCTCGAGCACCTCTTGCGGTGTCCCCTCGAGCCCTTTCAAAGCCTGGACAAATTCTTCATCGGGCAAATCGTGAATACGCGTGAGATTGGAGGCGAGATGCGCACCTGAGCAACCCGAAGCAATCAAAAGTCTCGGTAATACGATGCCTCGTTCTCGCATGTTACGCATCAGCTCCCAAGCCACACAGGCCCCCAAACTGTGGCCCAAAAACACACTTGAGGCCGCAGGCAACTGCCGATAGTTGTCTAACAAACTGTCCACCAATTGCGACATGCTCTCGCTCGGAGGGCTTTGAAAGTTCCGTCCCCGACCCGGATACTCTATCAGTACAATTTCGACCGATGGATCCAAGTTCGCCTTTAAAAAGGTAAAGGTCTGCGCCGAGCCCCCAGCAAACGGGAAACAAAAGAGCCTCAATGAAGGCGACGTCACCGGCTGTGGGGTCCAAAATAATGGGTTTTTGTTCATCTCTCGTACCCGAACTTAACGATAATAACTGCTAAGACACGCCTGCTCAGGGCAAGAGATGATCTCATTCAACTTGTCCATCGCATCCATGAAGGCTTTACGCTCTTGGGCACGCTCGCCGCTTTTCTTTAATAAAAATTGCAGACTGGGTTGAGAAACCGCCAAGGCGTCAGCTCGATGCCACCAGTTCATGCTGATATTGAACGTATCTAGCGATTCTACCGCGTGAAACCAAAACGCCGGTAAATACAACATATCCCCGGCCTCTAACATCACCTCCATCGCATGGGCATTCTGATATAGTGGGTGCTCAGCCAAATCCGGCTCAAAGGCGTTCACTTCACAATACGCACCATACTTACGTGTGTTGTACAGCGATCCTGCTTCCTGGGGAGCGAACAACATAAACCGTTTCTTGCCCTGAACCTGAACAAACAAATTCTCGAACGCATCCGTATGAAGCCATGATTGCGTAAGTTGGGCTTGCATCCACAACACGCCAATTTCAAAGCTTGCACCGTCGAGCAGAGCTGGTTGAGTGAAGTCTTCAGCCAACGGTGACAAGTCAATATGGTGTCGATACTGACACTGCTCGCCACTGTCGAAAATCAAACGATTTAACGCCAGTTTCGCGGTTTCCTGCGCCGGCCCCACGACAATGCGATCCAAGTAGTCCGACATCTTAAGCGGCTTAGGGATATGGCGGTTATGTCGGGCATTCGTCAAATCCGGGTGTTTGTGAGTTTCGGACTGCGAGCAGAGGACATTTAAATGCCCAAAATGCCTCCTCAGCGTGTCCACGTCCCACCGCGTCAAAGCCGGCCAATCTCTGGCGTAGCCACGGATGATCAACGGTTGGTTTTTGGCCACATATTGGGTTAAGAACGCCTCTCGGGCAATCCCTTTGTCCACTTCATCTACAGTAAATTGATTTTGCATATGATTGCTCTTTGCTATTTGATTGACAGCGCCATTTTCTTCTTAGGTTGGCAAACCTAACCACGCGCCACTCTCCTGTTCGGGACAGGCCACGCAGCCCAAGATTCCCCTTAAGGTTGAGTCTCACGCAAACGCTGCGCTCACAGTGCGCTCGCCCGATCCCGGTGTCCAGTTATTGACCGCATGGGCCCAAGTCATGTTGTTGAACAGGATCATCTCTCCAGGCTGCAGCTTGTGCACCAGCATGCCTTGAAACAGATCCTGATAACGCACCGCTACCGTTGTTAATCGCCGCTTGTAAGCGTCATCGAAGGCCGCCAACGAGGTCCCCGGCTCGGGCAATTTCAACAAACCAAGATTGGCCAACGTCTCAGCAAACGCCTGCGGCGAATGAGCGTCGACAGACTCCACCGTGTCCCAGTAGGTAAACACCTCTTTTTCAGCCAAGCGGGAATAGATCGGGCACAGCGGTGTGAGCACATGCACCAACGTCAGCTCTGGCGTCACCTTGTGCTCACTGACAATGTCATCCTGCGCAGTCACCGGATACGCGCTATCGACCTGAAACATCCTTTTCAATTTCGCCGCATCGGCCGGAGTGAGTGCGCGAGTGCACAACGCTTTCGTCTTACGCTCACGCAGCGACGCCCATTGCGGGCTGTCCTGATCCACCTGCAACAACACCGTTTCTCCGCCATCGGTATCATTCCGCTCACAGTAAAAGGCCGCCATCTGCATACCGGCATAGCTACTCCCTTCCGAATGAGGCGAAATCACCCGGTAGTCATCACGATCGTATACCGTCATAAAGTACTCGCCGACATTGCGGCGATGCCCCTTACTGGTTGCATACCCAGCCTGCAGCTCCAAGCTGTCCTCTAACGAAAAGTGCTGCGCGATTTGAAGCATCAATTGGTCGGCGTGTCGGCCACTCTGCAGGCCCACCACCTTCACCACCTTATCTTGTTGCAATGCCTCACCAATCCGCGCGGTGCTCGTGAGCGCCTCCCCCCAAGTAAGCTCAAACCAACGCCCAGGTAACAGCGGCACCTGGTACGTATTGCGCGTCAGATCTGGGTGATTGTCGTCACTCATCTAACCCCCTTGCCAAGAATAGTAAATCGTAAATTGAGTCACGTAGTGACGCCAAATTCGCCCGGCTCAAGCTCGGTTTGCGAATTTGACCCCACCACGCACTTAGGCGATAGCCCAGTGTCAACGGGACGTCGTTACTGAACTTCGCGTTGCAAACGCAAGTAAAGTTGGTACTCCTCCTCGCTGAGCGGGATCCCCTCTTTCTCTCGACTCTCCTGCGTGTCGCGCTCCAGATCACCAGCCACTCTCACCGGCTCCGAACCACGCGGTGCGGTCGCTCTGATGCTGTCGAGAAAACGCTCCAAGCGCGCATCAAATTCACTCGCGCTCATCAACGCCCTGTGATTGATGGCAAACAGAAAGTGTCCTACGTTATTCGGGGTATCAAACGGCTCCGCATAGAAATGGGCCATGTGTTCATCGTCAGGTGCGCCGTTGAGCAAACCGGCCAATATCGACACCATGGCAGCCAACCCTTGGCCTTTGTAGCCACCCAGTGGCAACAACGCGCGGATCCCAGACGCCGCCGACGCATCTTCAATCGCCCAACTGCAATGAACCGGCATTGACTGTTTCAGATGCTGCTTCACTTTGGAGTACGACACCTGACTGGTGGCCATATCCAAACAAAACGCATCCTTGTCCGTCGTCACAGCAAAACTCATGGGGTTGGTGCCAAACAGAGCTTTATCACCATTAAATGGCGCGACAAGCGCGTCGGCATTGCTGCAACAAAAAGTCATGAACCCCGCCTTGGCAGCTTTTAAACTGTAATTGGACGCCGCGCCAAAGTGATTGGAATTTTTCACAAACACCGCCGCGATGCCCTGCTCACTCGCCATCTCCATCAGCAAGCGCACCGCTTCACTGCCTGCCACAATGCCTAAGGCGCCGTCCGCGTCCATCTGAGCCAAGGCCGGCAACACCCGGTCGATCTGAATATTGGGCTTGGCCTTGCTCCGTCCCCCCTCAAGCTCAGAGAGATACGTGCTAAATAAACGAAAACCATGGGTATCCACACCACGCAGTGACGGCACGATCAATCCGTCCACCACATCATGGATGTGCGTTTCACTCAATCCTAACATTCTCAGTTTACCGGCGATCGCGCCAGACAACGCCTCAACGTGTACCTTATGCATCACCAGTACTCCGCATGATCAAGATTTTAAGATACTGCGCCAGATTTTTGATCCCGGCCTCAATGTCGTTTTCAGCGACATAACTGAACGAAAGACGCAGTTGCTTTTTGTAGACCTCCGTTCCACTGAAGAAAGCCAATGGCACGCATATGACCTTGAATTTGTCCGCACATTCCGCACACTCCTGCTGGGTAAACGCCACCGGCAAGTCAATCACCAGAAAGAAGCCGCCTTCCGGTTGATTCCAGCTCACCTTGTAGGTCTCTTTTAACTCAGAAAAGTGCTGCTCTAAACAGCGCAACATCTCATCTCGGTTACGTTGATAATGCCGTTTCGCCGGCGCCACAAACGACGCCAGCGTGTGATCCTCTGACAACAGCACTCCGGCTACTGTGGCCTGATTGAGTTGACTGGTATTGAGGGTATTAAAGCTCTTTACCTTCACAAACGACGTAATCAAAGGCGTGGTGCGCTCGTGATCCCGCACCTGTTGATCAATCACCAAGTAGCCCACTCGCAGCGATGGACACAACGATTTCGCAAAGGTGCCCAAATAAATCACACAGCCTTCCGTGTCCAACGACTTCAAACTGGGTAACCCCTGCTCGGTATAACGAAACATCCCATAGGGATTGTCTTCCAAGATCAGCACTTGCTGCGCCCCACAAGATGCCACCAGTTGCTTACGTCGTGCACGAGAAAAACTCACCCCCAGTGGGTTGCTATACTCAGGTACCACATACAAGCCTCTGGCCGTTTTGCCACGGCCTTGGATCTCTGCAATGACGGCCTCCAAATCAGCCAAGTCTGGCCCTTCGTCATCCATCGCCACCGCACAGACTTCTATGCCCAGCACGCTGGCCATACCAACAATGCCGATGTAAGCCGGATCGGTCACCAGTAAGACATCCTTTGCCGCATCGAACAGCGCCAGCAAAAACAGCGCCATGCCCTCTTGCGCGCCATCCGTCACCAGAATGTGCTCCGGAGCCACCGAGATCCCCTCTTCTTTCAGCACATGCTGCGCCAGCACATCACAAATAATGCCTTGTGTTGGACCATACTGACCTAACTTCTGATACACCGCCTTTAACGTGCTGCCCTGCTGAGCAGCGCGATATCGAGCGTAGTGCTCAACGTAATCCGACACCTTCGCCACATCGAAAAAGTCTTCACTTGGACGCCCGGAGGCGAACGATGTCGCCTCCGGGTACTGTTCTATGACCTCATTAAGAAAATTCATCACATCCAGTGCAGGATGCGCAAGCGAGGTCAGTTGAGATTGTGTTAATTGCATAAACGTTGAACCTGTCAGACCAAGTCTGCTGACTCCAATTGGTTGAAAAGGTTGCTGACATTTTTGTCTGAAAAGCCTTTCCCTTCGCCACGCTGGATAAGCTCAATCATCATGCCCGAATTGGGATCGCGACGTGTAAACGCCTGCTTTAAGCTAGTGTCTGACAAAATGCTGGTCGCAAACTCCAACCCTTTTTTAGACAACTCAGCCACCGCCTCTTCTATACAATCGACGTGCAACGCGACGTGTTGCACGCCCGGACCATATTTATCAATGTAACGCGACACCTGAGACTCGGGCTCAAGTCCCTGTATCAACACAATATCGAAGCTTTGACTCGACACGACCGCCGAAATCATCCCCGAGCGTTCCCCTTGAGTGAGACGCTCTTCTTTCAACTCGAAACCTAAGATATTGCAGTAAAACTCTTTGGCGCTGTTGAGATCCTTCACCGCCACCGCAATGTGATCGATCCTCGAGTATTCAAGCTTAAACAGGTTGGGGATCTTGCCAGCCGTCACGGTCTCCACCGCGTCGCGTTCTAATAGTTCGGTCATTTTTGTTCTCCTTAGCGGCTTAAAAACGGTGCGTTTTTACGTCCGATGCGTCCATGTATTCATTGCGAGGCTCACGGTTTTCACCACTGAGTAGAATCGATTTATGGTGGGAAATATCAATGTTTGACCCATCCACATAATCACCCTCCACACGGCCAGGGTAAATCAGCGTGCTGCTCGGTGTGACACGGAAGTTGATCGCCATACGACCCGACTCACTGACGTTCGCGGTTGAACGGTGCATCGTGCGCTCTGGGAAAATCACGTACTGACCTTTCTTCATTGGCAAGGTCACCAATTCGTCGTCCGTGTAATCAAAGTCGCACGTGTACGCCGCTTCCAATTTGGCGCACTTGTTCAGAATGTGCTGCTGCAGTGTCTCGACGCTACTGGCGTCAATGTCGATATCGTCGAGGTAATCCGACGTATTAATATCGAGCACCAAAGTGGCATTACGACACTTCTCCACCAGTTGCTCTTTTGATTCCAAGCCCAGGAAAGGATCCTGCCAAAACGCGGAGTCGACCATCGGCACCATTTCTATCGGATAGCGTTTTTTGTATGACTTGCGAATGAACTGCATCGGTCCCATCGACTCATCAATATCTTGTAAGGCAAACCAAATCGTGAGGTTCCAAAACTCATTCTGGTTGTCGGCACTCGGCTTCAACCCGGGGATATCATTACCAATCTCTTCCCCGTTGAACGCCCCCCATTCCTGATGCCATTCGATCGCGGCATCACCGGGCTTTTTGTAGAAGATTTTAGAGCGCCATAACGCCAAGTCGTCGCCTAAGATCTGTTGTAAAGCCCCCACCAATTGCGGTTGACTCGCCAACGCCAACACGTCTTCGTTCAGTAAGTGCATCTCTCGGACAGAAAAACGACCGTAAAGCGGGTGATCCGCACGTTTGTCAAGGTACTCATGCAAATAGTTCGCGACCGAATCTATCGTGTCGTCCGAGAGTTGTGAGTCGAATGGTCCTACGTAGCCTTCTTGCTCAAAAAATTCCAATTGCTCTTTCGTTAACATGGTTTTCTCATCTCTGATTGGTTGTTTTCCTAAAAGCCGCACACGACCGACGTGCACTGACTCTTTCCCATCTTCATCCGATGCGAGCGATGATCTTCTCGCCCACATTAGGCTCTTTTACTTAGGCTCTGACCTCCTTACCCATTCCCACCATCACCTTGCGATGACCGCGAAAAGGCTCTCTGGCATGGGCATACAGCATGTTGTCGAGCAGCATTAAATCGCCTTCCTGCCACGTAAATGTGAATTTGTGTTTTTGATACACCTTGAGGATCTCGTCGATATAGTGATCGGGAATGACACTGCCATCACCAAACAACACATTACGAGGTAACTGGTCCGGCGCTAGACTGGCCAACATCGACTGCTTGACCGCTTCGTCAAGCCCACGCAGATGAAACATGTGAGCGGCGTTAAACCATAGCTTCTCCCCTGTGATAGGGTGCCTTCTCACGGCAGCCACATTCTGACTGGTGCGCAATCCGTCCCCGTCAAGCCATTGATGCTCAATCTGGTTGGCCTGACAAAATGCGTCGACGTCCTGCTTACTGTTGGTCTGAAACACCTCGCTCCACTTCAGATCAATATCAAGGTAATTACGCACATACCTTAGGCCCTTAGCCTCAAACTCCTCACGGATCGCCGCTGGCATATCACGATAAATCAAGCGGCTGTCCGCAATGGGGGTTTCCCCCCCAACCTCAGCGGCATTCATGCAATAAAACCCAATGCGCAGCGGCCAACTGTTGGCATACGAATTTTCATTGTGCAGATTAATCGTACTGTCAGAATGGTATTCCGTAGAGGTGTACACGTTGCCTCTGAGTCGAGTTCTCGGGGTCGAACGGTATTTGTATTCCAATAACTCACCGCCAAAGACCGCGGTCAGAAATTTTCCTAACGATTTGCTCCCCTTAAGCGTCAAGCCACGCAGCAACAAGCGACCGTGTTGCGACAAATGCTGATCAATCGCTTCCCGGTTCGCCGCCGCCCATTCGGCATCCATGCTCCCCTCGGTGAGCAGCATCATTGGCTCACCGTTTAGCGTGGTTAAGTGTGTGCTCAATTCGTCACAAACTGGTGTCATAGTGGTACTCCTTTCAATCCCGGTTACATCAAACGTTGGAATTCAATAACGCGGCCTTTACGGGCGTTATATTTGGCCCAGATACTCCGTTTCGAGTATCCGATGGTGAAATCACCCCGCTGTTGCCACAGCGGATGCGTTAAATCGGCCAATGCCGCCTGATATACAGCCAGTTCGGCCTGCAGTTGTGGCAAGGCATCAACACGTTGTTGCACTAAGGCTTCCGCCTCGCGATACAGCGCCCAGTCCAGGTGATCCAGCGCCTTCAAGCGACCAATTTGTGCTGGCGTCAGATCGTCACGAGTGAGGGTCTTTTTCACCTTGTCACGCTGCTTCACGTACAACACTTCATCCAGGCTCATCCCCAGCGCATGCCTAAACAACAACACACTTTCGTCAAAGCGTTCCGTGATCCCAACGCTGGTAAATGCGCGCTGTAGAAAGTCCGGCTGCCCGTCTTCATACCCCAACCAACTCGCCTGATGATTAGGCTCATGATAGAAGTCCAGGTAGTCGTCAAAGCTCAGCGCTTTGTCCAAACTCAAGTGGTTGTAGAACGAGATCGCTCGGCTCAATGGATCACGCAGCAAGGTGATCAGGTTGTGCTCACCCATTCTGTCTCGCAGCCACGCCTTACCTTCCGGTTTCGGGAAGTCTGGAAAATGACGAAAGAGCATGCTGGCTTTTTCACGCGTCTGCTCGGCCTGCTGCTGTGCGAGGCTGACTTCAGGCTCGTCGCCCGTATCGACAAACGTCAATCCATGTTTCACACAGTAAGGAAACAGCACAGAACTCGCCAACGACGTGCCACCGACCTTTTTGAGCTTCACAAAGACCGTAGGTTTGAAGTCCTGAACGCCCTCATCCCCCTTGGAGCTCGGCGTCAAATTGGCCGTTTCTTCTAACAAGGCGTCCAAGATCTCAGCAGACTGCGCGATCGTAGGATGCTCAAACACCGCTCTGACCGGCACATTGAGACCAAAGTGCTGATTGATTTGATTCACCAGACGGATCGCCACTAAGGAATTCCCTCCTGCGGCAAAAAAGTCTAAGTCAATACTCACCCGGGCCACCTTCAATAAGTCTTGCCAAATGCCCTGTAATACCGTTTGGAGCTCCGTACTTGGCGCCACATAATCGGCGTCACCACTCACTTTGGGCTCAGGCAGCGCATCCAGATCGGTTTTCCCATTGGCCGTCACCGGAATAGATTCGAGCATGACGAAGGCCGACGGCAGCATATACTCCGGCAAACACGCCTGAAGATGCTGTCTTGCCAAGTCAATACCATTGCTCGGCTCGCGCTCCGTATGAGGCAGCAGATAAGCCACCAGATGCTGACGCAACGCCCCTTCACCCTTGACCGCCACCAACGGCGTTTTCACCCACGCCAGCTGACCTAAGCACTGTTCGATCTCACCTAAGTCAATTCGATGACCGCGGATCTTCACCTGTTGGTCGTTTCTGCCCAAAATCTCAAGCACCGGGCCCTCTCCCGAAGTCGTTGACCAGCGCACCAAATCCCCAGTGCGATACAGTTTTTGACCCGGCAGTTCAGGGATCTCAACAAAGGCGCGCTCCGTGAGTGCCGATTGCTTCCAGTACCCCGACGCTAGACCCACGCCGCCCAGTAGCAACTCCCCAGTCACGCCAATCGGGCACAGCTTGTCATCGTGAACAACATAACCTGTCGTGCCCGGGACAAAGGCCCCAATCGGCACACTGCCACCAGTGGCCTCGGTCACCGGATACACATTCGACGTCACCGTGGCTTCCGTCGGCCCATACGCATTAAACAGACGACATCGTGTTGACAGTGGCGACTCAAACCAACGAGCGACAATCGATGGCGGCAACGTTTCCGCCCCCAGCACTAAGGTGCGCAGCGCACTGTCTGCCAACGTCGATAGAGTGGCTTGATCGTAGACCGCGGACTGGAACAAGCTGGGCGGCATATCCGCAATGGTGATGCCCGTCTGACAAATATGCTCGACCAAACCCACACGGTCTTGTTCAAAGTCGTAGATCACTGACGTCGCACCCGCACACAAAGCCATAAAGATCTGCTCAACTGATCCATCAAAGTTGAATGAAAAGAACTGCGACACTTTGTCGTTCACCCCAATCTCATGCAAAGCAATCATCGCTTGGATATGCGTCGCAATCGCTCGATGCCCAGTCAATACGCCTTTCGGCTGTCCCGTTGAACCCGAGGTGTAGATCAGATAACTTGGACCATCCAACAAGGCGGGATTACTGACCGGCAACGCGACGTGATGGCGAGGTTCAGCGTGGAAATCCACCAGCCGATCCGCGTCCATCCCCGCAGGCGATTGACCCGCCATGGTGATCACAAATTTGCACTCCGCATCCGAAATGATGTAAGTCAAGCGATCCGCCGGATAGCTCTTGTCGAGCGGTACATAGGTCCCGCCCGCCTTCAAAATGGCCAGAATCGACACGATCGTCTCCGGGGAGCGCGGTAAAAAGATCCCCACGCGCTCTCCGCTCTTTAGTCCCCGTTCAACCAAACTCAGGGCCAATCTGTCGGAGGCCTGATGCAACGCCTGATACGTCACACTGCGCTGCCTATGCTCAATCGCTATCGCCTGCGGCTGTCGTTTCGCCACCTCGGTGATCACATCAGGTATGTACTGGGCCGTCGGGACCACCACGTCAGCCCCCGACCACGTGTCGGTAAGCTGCGCTCTTTCCTCAGGCACCATCGCGGGTAAATCGGCAATCTTAGCCTCTGGGCGTGACAAAATGCTGTCGACCAAATGCAACAAGTTGTTCGCCATTCGAGTCACGGAGTCCCGCTCAAAGAGCTGCACGTTGTATTGCCAATTGATCATCAAACCTTGCGGTTTTTGCTCCAGTTGCAGCTCGAGATCATACGGTGACAGCAAACCTCGACCTTCGTGGACCTCCAGCGACGCCATGTCCAGACCAGGTAAACTCAACGTGTCTTGGTCATTGTTTTGCAACACGATAAGGATCTGGAACAACGGGTGATAACTGGTACTACGTTGTGGGTTCAATTCATCAACCAACACGTCAAATGGCAAATACTGATGCTCAAACGCCGACAGTAACCTGGTTTTGTTTTCCGCCAACAATTGGCAAAATGTCTGCTCAGGATCCAACTCCGTTCTCAGTACCAGCATGTTGACAAACATACCGATCAACGACTCCGTGTTTTCGTCATAACGACCCGCTACCGGTGTCCCCATCACAATGTCTTTTTCGTGTGAGTACTGCTCAAGCAGCAGAGCAAACGCCGTTTGCATGAACATAAACAGCGTACCACCGACGTGTTGCGTCAGCGCTTCAACTCGGTTCAGAGTCTCAAGTGGCAACATCGTTCTCACCATCTGGGTCTCGTGACCGAGATCCACTGGTCTGGCTTTGTCCAACGGCAGACCATGGGCGACCGGCAAATCCGCCAACTGCGTTTGCCAATGCTCGATCAGCGCATGGCGCTTCTCACCTTGCAGCCAGCGTGACTGCCAAACCGCGTAGTCTTTGTATTGGACCGTGAGCTCTGGCAGCGTCGGTACGCCCCCCTCTTGGTACGCTCGGTAGCCCTCGCTCAGCTCCTGAACAAACAGATTTTGCGACCAACCATCGGAAGCGATGTGATGCACATTGATCAGCAGGCAATGCGACGCCTCACCGTCCACATCGGGGAGCCGAATCACCTGCATCTTGACCGGAAACTCTGTCGCCAATTGGAAACTCTGCGCCGTCAACGCCTTCAAACTCGCGGTCACCTGTGTGTCCCGCTCAGCGTCAGACAAAGGCGACATATCGGTAAAAGTAAACGGTACGTCAAACGATTCATGCACCAACACTTCAGGCTCACCCTGAACCGTGCGGATCGTCGAACGGAGCACCCTATGACGTTGCATCACGTTGCTCAACGAAGCTTTCAACGCCTGCACATCGAGCGGACCATGAACTTGAAACGCAACGGGCATATTGAATTCCGTACTGCCCCCTTGCAACTGATCGATAAACCACAAACGCTTCTGAGCGTGCGACAGCCTGATCGCCTCCGTGGCGTCAACCACCTCTAAAGGCGGCAACGACAAAGGCGGGTGCGCCTCGCGAATAAGACCATCCAACTCGGCGATCGTAGGGTGCTCAAAGATCTGGCTGATGGTCAACGTCACCGCCAAATCAGACCGCAACTTGCTCACCAAGCGCGTCGCGAGCAACGAATGCCCACCCAAGTGAAAGAAATTGTCGTTCACCCCCACACTCGGTACTCGCAGCACTTGCTGCCAAAGCTCGCATAAGCGCGCTTGCAGCTCAGTCACAGGCGCGGCGTAGCGGCTCAAGGACAACGTCTGATGCGCCACTTTCGGTAACGCCTTCACGTCGACTTTGCCATTGGGCGTTGTGGGCAGAGTGTCTATCAACACATAACCTGCCGGTAACATAAAGTCCGGTAAATGAGTGCTCAGCTCCGCGACCAGTTTTGTTTCCAAGCCTTCCGCCACGTGCGCAATTTTCGGGTAGTTGGCGAAGCGCTGGTACTCATAGTGCCCACGACCCGCAACAGGAGGCTTCACCTCGCGATACAACACCAGATCCAAACTGTGCAAGTCACGGCTAGACCACGTGGCACTCAATTGATAACCATAACGATGGGCAAGGGCTTTTAAGCGCGGTAAATCTGCGGCCGGTAACGTCGACGCCGTCAACCTCAAATCGTTAACCAAAACCTGATCCCCGGCCGATTTGACGTGCTGCAATAACGTCAGATCGTCAAGGATCCTGACATTAGGCACACCGCAAACACCCCAACTCGCATGCTCACCAGTCTGCAGTAAACACTCAAACTGAGTCAGATCCTGCCAGTCATGCCACTCACGCAGTGGCGCCGCCTCCGTCGACGCCGCTTTATGCAACACCACATCATAGCGGTAGCGCAGCATTTCATTGTTACCAGCGCCAGTTTTCACACTGATGTCCGCCTGTTCGAGTCCCTCTGTCTCAGCCACCAGATGCTGAAAATACCCTGGGCTGACCAGCAGTTCTTCATCCTTGTAGCGCAATTGATTCAACTGTTCACGTACCTGCTGCACCGACAAGTTGGCCGTCCGCTCAGTGGTGCCCACAATCGAGGCGGCGTTGTGCGCATCCAATAAAGCAAAATGACGAATATCACCAATAAATATCTGGCCGTCATCGGTCAACCATGGCAGTAGACGTTGAATGGTGTCGTGCAAGTACTTCAGGTTCGGGAAATACTGAATGACTGAGTTGATCACAATGGTATCGAACTGACAATCTGCCGGCAGATCCAACGTCTCAACAGCCCCGTGACACAAGGTCACGTGATCGTAATGGTTGTCCTTCACGCTGGCTTCAATGCCCGCCAAAGCCGCTGCGGAAATATCCGTAGCAAAGACCGCGTCACAAGCCTCCACATACCGGTGGAACAGCAATCCCGTGCCCACGCCCACTTCCAACAATTTCCGCGGCTTAAGCGCTAAGATTTGCTCGACAGTATCATCGACCCAGTCTTGCATTTCTTGCTCTGGGATCATCTCCCCGGTGTAGCTGCTCACCCAACCCGCTAATTCGCTTTGATGAGCCTCAGACGATCCGTTACTGGCTTCGTAGGTTTCATCGAACACGCGCGACCAATCCTGGATGTTTTGTTGCGCAAGATCATCGCAAGCACGTTCAAACGCCTGCTCCGTCGGACTCACCCACGCCCAAATTTGCTCAAGCTGTGCGTCATATTGCACCCGACACGCGGCCACATCGTGGTGGTTACGGATGCGCGTTTCCACTTCGCTTAACTCAACGCGGTGGCCACGAATTTTGATTTGATGATCCCGTCGATTTAAAAACTCTAGGTAACGGACGTCGCCATCTGGCGCCGTTTGCCAACGAACGACATCCCCCGTTTTATACAGTGTCGCTTTCCCATCTGCCCGGAAGGGATCTGAGATGAACTTCTCTGCCGTCAACGCAGGCTGATGCAAGTACCCTTCTGTGACGCCTGCCCCACCAATGTGGAGCTCTCCAGGCGTCCCGACAGGCACCAACTGCCCCGCGTCATCAAGAACGTACACCGTCACGTTATCAATCGGCGCCCCAATCGGGATCACCCCGGTCTCCTCGCCCGTGATCTGGTAGTCGACCGTGATGTCACTGCACTCTGTTGGCCCATACATATTGATCACTTTAGCCTGACAACATCCGCTCTTGAGCCAAGGTTCGAGCATCTCTTTCGCCACCGGCTCACCACCTAAGAAGACGTACTTAAGACTCTGTAACTGTGCCCAGCTATCTGTGTCTTGCACCAGGGTATAAAACACCGACGGGGTGCAGTTTAAAGAAGTCACGGCTTGAGACGCGATGGTCTTCACCACCAGATCTACGTCAAACAAATGCATATCGGGTAGCACCACAGTGCCCCCCGTCGCCAACGTAGCCCAGATGTTTTTCTGCGTTAAATCGAAGCCTATCGCGCTAATGATGAGCGTATTGTCATCGGAGCAAAACCCATAGCGACGGCTGTACCAGTTCACCAAGTTCGACGCATTTGAATGACTCACCACCGTGCCTTTCGGCCGGCCTGTCGAGCCTGAGGTATAAATACCATAGGCGGGCTGATCCGGAGTGGGCTCGTTGATCAGAGCTGACGGCGCATCCTCCACCCCTTGTTCATGACTGTCCACACATAGGGTATGACAACCCTCGAATTTGAACGTCTGAGCCAAGTCGTGATTGGAAATCACTACCGAAGCCTGGCTGTCTTGCAGCATGTATTCTATCCGGGCATGAGGGTAACGCGGATCGATCGGCAAATACGCAGCGCCAGACTTTAACACCGCAAGCATCGCCACAATCATCTCGACCGATCTTGGCAAACACACCGCAATAAAATGACCCGGCTCATCGTGGTAGCAACGTAATCGACGCGCCAAGCGCTCAGACTGCTGATGCAACTCCGCGTAGCTCAATGAAACGTCACCACATCTCACCGCAATGCGCTGGTCCGCCTCGCGCGCAGTCTGCGGGTAATGGTGCAAGAGTCGGTGTTGTGGAAACGCCGCCTGAGTCGCGTTGAGCGTTTCAAGCAACAACGTTTGATCCGCGGCATTCACGACAGGCAGTCGCGCTAACTGCGTCTGCGGGGCACTCAAAATGCCATCCAGTAGCACTGAGAAGTTGTCTGCCATCCGCTCAATCGTCGCCGGATAGAACAGCGCTTTGTTGTAGATCCAATCACAACGCAGGCCGTCTTCTTCCTCATAGATGTGCAGTTCAAGATCAACACGCGCATTCGTGTCAGCATGACGATCGGCGATCGGCCCCTTGCTTACCTGCGCATCGGACAGGCGCATTTCGGCTTTGTCGTTGTTTTGCAACGCAAAAGTGATTTGAACCAACGGCGCATGACTCAAGCTGCGCTCCGGATTGACCGCTTCGACTATCAGCTCAAAAGGAACATGCTGGTGGTTGAACGCTTCCAATACATTGCGTCTGTTGCACGCGGCTAATTCCAAGAAGGTTTGCTCATCATCCAACTGAGTACGGATCACTAACGTGTTGACAAAAAAACCAATCAGGGCTTCCACCTTGCTGTGAACTCGACCGGAAATCGGCGAGCCCATCACGATATCTTGACTCCCGCTTTGGCGACTGATCAACACAGAAAACGCCGTCTGCAAGAACGTAAACAAGGTCAAGTGATGCTGGCGGCAAAACGCACTGATGCGCTTCTGACAATCCGACGATAAGGCCGTTTCGTAGCGGGCCCCCGCGAACGTCTGCTTCGCTGGCCTTGGTTTGTCCGTCGCCAAGTCATGCAACTGCGGCGCCCCCGCCAAACGCTGTCGCCAGTATTGCAATTGCGACGCCAAGACTTCGCCCGACAACCACTGCTTTTGCCAACGCGCAAAATCACCATATTGCACGGGCAACGTCGGCAGTGACGCTGAGATCTTGGCTCGTTTCGCTTCGTAACACACCTTGAACTCATTCACCATCACCGCCAAAGACCAGCCATCCGCCGCGATGTGGTGCAAGCTAAACAACACCACATGCTTTGGCTCGACGCTCGCATCAGCGCTGAGTTTGATTAGATGGAAACGACAAGGGATCTCCTGATCCAGCGCAAACGGCTGCTGCATGTCATGGGTTTCAAGTGCCGCGATCCGCTGTTGCTGCTCCGCCGCGTCAAGGTGACTCAAATCGGTCACCTGCAATGGCAAGCGATAGTCAGCAACAACCCGCTGGAAAACCTCATCCCCCTGCTGGCAGAACACACTGCGCAGCACAGTATGACGCTGCAAAATCGTGTTGAGCGCATACTCGAATGCGGTGTCATCAAACGATCCCGCCAGCTCAAATTTCCCCGGCATGTTGTAGTGATGGGATTGTTTGTCCATTTGCTGCACAAACCACAGTCGTTGCTGAGAGTACGACAGTGGGTACTGAGCCGCCGGCGCCACGCTGATGTCCGGCAATTGAGCCCCAGGGCTGAGAGATTCAATTTGCTCACACAATGCCACCAAAGTGGAATGGTCAAACAAAACGCCAAGCGAAAGCTCCACTGAAAAGACGTCCCTGATCCGACTGACCAATTGGGTCGCCAACAGGGAATGACCGCCCAAGGCGAAGAAATCGTCCTGGCGCCCAATCTCCGAAGTCTGCAGCACGTCTTGCCACAATCCCAGCATCACCTCTTCGGTTTGGGTACGCGGTTGGCTCAACGGCAATAACTGACCCTCATCGATCTCCATTTGCAGCAACGCCCGACGATCGAGCTTACCATTGGCCGTCAGTGGCAATGCCGCCACCATCACATAACGCGATGGCAACATATAGGCCGGCAATCTGTCCGCCAACGGCGCATTGTATCGTTTGTACAGTTCACTCGACGTGTGACCACTCACCTCCGGACGGTCGCCCACCAAATACGCCACCAACTCATCATGGCTGTCTGCCTCGCTTCGTTTCGCCACACAGGCTTGCGTGATGCCGTCCAGATCAGTCAAGGCACTTTCGATTTCCCCTGGTTCGATGCGATAGCCACGCAGCTTAAATTGCTCATCCGCGCGCCCCATAAACACCAGCTCCGTGGGCTCACCCTTGGCATTCATTTGCATTCTCACCAGATCACCGGTTTTATACATACGCGATTCGTTCACCCGAACAAACGCGTTGTCGGTCAACTCAGCTTGATTGTGATACCCTCGCGCCAGCGGTGTCCCCGATACATACAACTCGCCAATGGCACCAAACGGAACGCTTTTACCGCCCGGTGCCAGGATGTGGAGCTGATTTCCCGAAAAGGCGCGACCAATCGGGACAGCGCCCGACGCTTGCCCTGGCTGGTAATGCGCTTTCGTCGTCGCGAACACACTACAACCCACCACCGCTTCGGTCGGTCCATATTCATTGCAGAACTGCATATTCGGATACAGATCGAGCCATTGCAGCAGCAACCTTTCGCTCAACTGCTCCCCCCCAATGACTAAGGTATGTGCCACCTCGTCATCCGGCGCCAATAATTCCGTGTGCAGCAACGCGTCCATGTGCGTCGGGGTCAGCTTAAAGAGTAACCGCTCTTCACTGTCCATCACGGAGTCCGCAAGCAGCGATAAACTGTTGCGGTTATCCGGCATCAACTCGACAAATCCCCCCGTGAGCAACGGCGCAAACAACGTCGTCAATGTCGCGTCAAAGGAAATTGAGGTGCACACAACACTGCCCGCAAGCGGCGCCTCAGGCTCTGCATTGATATACTGTTGCGCTGCCGTGCTTAAATACGTCACCCAACCTTGTTGCTCTATCAAGACCCCTTTAGGTTGGCCGGTCGAGCCCGAGGTATAAATGATGTAGGCTAATGAGTCCAAACCGCGACTGGCAAAGACTCGCTGGCCATCTTGCGTCTGCTCAGCACAACGAGCCTGAACCTCAGGTGCGTCGACAGCAATCACCTGCCCAGCATAGTCGAACGCCTCAAATCGGTCACACAGAGACTGCTCGGTCAAGATCAGATCTGCCGCACAATCAGAGGCAATATACGCCAATCGAGCATCCGGTAATTGGGGATCTATCGGCACAAAGGCCGCTCCCGCTTTCTGCACCCCAATCAGCGCAATGTGTAACCATTCATTTCGTGATAAGCAGACAGGGATCTTCTGCTCAGACGCCACCCCGCACTGCGCCAGATACTGCGCCAACTGCGTCGATTTCTCATCCAGTTCACGGTAGCTCAGCGACGTGCTCCCATGCACCACCGCTGTCATATCAGGGGTTTTCGCGCACTGGGCGCGGAACAACTCAAGAAAACTGGACTCACTGACCGGCGCCCAAGACGCAGCATTCCACTCTGTCATCCACTGCGCTTGCGCGTCAGACTGCAGACTGAGGGAGGCCAGACTCGCATGAGGACAAGACAAGGCCGCCTCCAACAACACCAACAGACTATCGGCCCAACTGACGATTGTCTGAGGCGCGAACAATTCGCGGCTGTAATGCCAATTGAAACTCAGTGCCTCACCCAAATCGTTCACATACAACTCCAAATCCAAACGGGATTTGGCCTGAGAAGGCACGTAGTCACCAAATTCAAGCGCCGGCAAATCCGGAATTTTCGCGCTGGCCGGTTGATATGCAAACAGCAATTGGAACACGGGATGGTGACTTTGACTTCGCTGCGGGTTGAGGTGTTCCACTACTAAGTCAAAGGGAATGTGTTGCTGATCCAACGCCGATTCAATCGTGCGTTGATTTTGCTTCAGAAACGCGTCAAAGCTCTGCTCACCACACACCTTGGATGGGATCGCCATCGAATTAACGAAAAAACCAATCAACGCTTCGGTTTCTTGCTGACCACGTCCCGAGATAGGCGACCCAATCACCACCGTCTCTTGGCGACTGAGTCGAGCCATCAGCACCGCATATACCGACTGCAACACCATGTATGGTGTGGTCGAATGGCGACGACAAAACGTTTTCAAACGCTGCAATAGGTCGCCTTCCACCCTCAGTTGGTGGATACGGCCTTCAAACCCTTGCACCGCCGGTCGCACAAAATCCAATGGCAACTCATGCAACGTCGGCACATCCTTAAGGGCGTGTTGCCAAAAAGCCAAACCTGCCTTCACTCCCTCCTCTTGGGCCAACTGTTGTCTTTGCCAGTGAGCATAATCGGCGTACTGAATGGCAAGCTCCGGTAAAGCGGTCGCCTGGCCGCTCGTCAATTGACGATACAAAGTGACAAACTCACGGATCAGGATATCCATAGACCAAGCATCACAAGCAATGTGATGAATGTTAAACAAGGCACGATAGGACGGCGTGTGGCCTGGCTGATCCGCCAACTTCACCAACGTCATTCTCAGCAACGGCCCCTGGGCCAAATCAAAGCCCTGCTCAGCATCTTTGGCAATCAATTGTTCGAGTTCAACCGCTTGCGCCTCTTGAGACAAGGCGGACAGATCCACCCAGCGGTACGGGCTGTCGACCTCACTAACGATCCGCTGGTATAACTCTCCCTCCCGCTCGATAAAGCCAGTACGCAGCACTTCGTGGCGCTCGACGATCGCGTCCAGAGCCGCCTGAACCGCTTGGGGATCAACCTCCCCCGTCAGGCTCAAGCTGCCCGCCATGTTGTACTCACCGGATGCGCGTTTGAGCGTCGTGGCCATCCAAAGACGCTGCTGTGAAAATGACGCCAGTGCCAGGCCATGATCGTCGCGTTTTTCTATCGTGGCAGGGCTCGTCGTACCAGAAGCTGCCGATAAATAGCCACACAGCAACGCGATCGTAGGATGCGTAAACACCGCCGCAACCGGCAGTTCAATGTTGAACTGATGCCTCAATAACCCCGACATTTTCGTGGCAATCAACGAATGCCCCCCTAACGCAAAGAAATTGTCGTGGACCCCGACTTTGTCCAGATCCAGCAGTTGTTCCCACACTTGCGCCAACTGTTTTTCCCGCTCAGTCTGCGGTGCCTGATAGGCGTGCGTGCGGTAATCATCAGCCGTGATGGCCGGTAAGCCATTACGATCTAACTTGCCATTTGGCAACAGTGGCATCGCCAACAAAGGCACGAACACCGCCGGCACCATGTAGTCAGGTAACCGTGCCTGCAATGCCTGAGGAAGCGCCTCAATCACGCGGCCAGTGTCCTCTGCTTGAACACACACATAAGCCACCAACTGCGTCCCTCGTGCGTCATCTTCCATCGCCACCACAACCGCGTCTTCAACGGACCCAAGCGCCTTGATTTGCTGAGC
The DNA here is from genome assembly GCF_002875705.1 of Vibrio sp. 10N.261.45.E2. Lineage (GTDB taxonomy): Bacteria > Pseudomonadota > Gammaproteobacteria > Enterobacterales > Vibrionaceae > Vibrio. Next base: position 19,308 of record NZ_MCZZ01000106.1, on the reverse strand, counting down.
GACTTCCCCCGGTTCAACACGAAAACCGCGGATCTTGACCTGGTTATCAATACGACCTAAAAACTGCAGTGTCACCTCCGACTCCCCACTGTCGACCCAGCGAACCAAATCGCCACTGCGATACCAGCGCTGATCCGCCAAGGTGACAAATTTATCAGCCGTAGTCGCCGACTGGTTGAGATAACCCTGCGCCAAAGCGGAACCGCCCAGATAGAGCTCGCCTGGCACGCCAACCGGACACTCGCGTCCCGCCGTATCACGCACCTGCATCGCCACATGAGAGAAACGACAGCCTAAATCAAACGGGATCGGTTGCTCATCCCAATGCACCTTTTTATAGCTGCTCAATACCGTGTTTTCTGTTGGGCCATACAATTGAATCAACTGGCATTCTGGTAAGGCTTGACCCAGATCAGAGACCAGCTCCGGTGGCACCGCCTCTCCACCCACCAACAGAGTACGCAATTGAGAGTAAGCCCCTAATTGATGCGTCTCTTGCAGGTGATTTAACCAAAGTCGCATCAAACTCGGCACAGCATGCAAAACGGTCGCGCCTTGCGTCGCCACCACCAAGCGATCGGGATCCGTCACTTGCGCTTTGGTCAATAACAGTACTTGGCCCCCAGAGATCAGAGGCAACAGCATTTCAACGAGGGAAATGTCAAACGATTGAGAAGCCAAACACGGTAAGACATCGTCTTGGGTAAAGACAAAACTGTGCTGGAACGCGCTCAACGCCTGGCTTAACGCACCATGACTGATCACCACACCTTTGGGCTGCCCCGTCGAACCCGAGGTATAAATGATGTAGGCCGCCGTGGTCTCCTCAACCGGATAGACATCCAGATCGGCGTCCGAACTCGGCTGCCAAACGCTCGTGTCATCCAGCAAAATTACCGATTGCTGCTGACGTTGAAGACCGTCCAAACACCCTCGATGAGAGAGGATGAAAGTGGCACCACTGTCTGTCAAAATGTCATTGTTGCGCTGAGTGGGGTACCCCGGATCAATAGGCACATACGTCGCCCCGACTCTCAATACCGCTAACAACGCCACCAGCAGATCGGTATCTCGCTCCAGATACACCACCACCTTTGTGCCTACCGATACACCTTGCGTTTTCAAATGGCTCGCCAGCGCCGTAACCTTGGTGTGCAGTTCGCGATAACTCAACGCTTGCTCACCCGCGACCACCGCCACTTTGTCACCCTGACACAAGGCTTGCTGGTCAACCCACGCTGCCACGGGCATCACCTTCTCGTCCTCAACGTCGCAAAACGCGTCCAACTGTCGCTGTTGACGGCAAGGTAGCCACGTCAGATCGCCGACTTTACGCGGCACATCGCAAGCCGCCATGTCCTCAAGCAGACAATGGAACTGTTCCAACAGACGCTCAATCGCCGTACCCGGGATCTTATCAGTATGATAGTCGGCCGTGATCTTCGCCTCATTGGCCAGGGTAATGTGCATCGTCAACGGATAATGAGTGGCATTTTGGGTCAGACTGTCCCCCACTCGGATCCCCGCGAATTCTTCCCCTTCGCCCGTGACTGCCCCTCGCAGATCATAGTTGTCTATCACCAATAAGTGGTCAAATAAAGGCATGTTGTTCGGCACATCACACTGTGCCTGGATATGCGTCAGGGGCAAATAACTGTGCTCGTCTCTGCTTATCACGCTCTGATGCACGTTTTGTAACAGGTGACTCAGATCCGCCTCATCATCCACTGTCACTCGTAAGGGAATCGTATTAATAAACAGGCCAATCATGGTCTCCGCCCCCGGCAAATCCGCCGGGCGCCCAGAAATCGTCGTGCCGGTCACGACATCCTGCTCTCCAGAATAACGAGACAGCAACACTAACCAGGCGGCCTGAAACACCACACTGACGGTGGTATGACAGCGTCGAGCCAGGGCTCGTAACGGCGTCATCAACTCTGGAGGGATGGTGATGTGGTTGCGCACCTCGGCCACCGCACCGGCCACCATCGGCAATTTATCAATCGCCATTTGCGTTGGACTGCTCACCCCCGCCAGATATGTCTCCCAGAAAGCTTGCGCTTCACCCGGCGTTTGATCGTTTAGCCAGCGAATGTAGTCTTTATACGGTCGCACCGCATTGAGCGTCACCGGTTGACCCTTCACTTTGGCCTGATAACACTGCATCACCTCGGACAGCAACACCGGTTGACACCATCCATCCATCAACAGATGGTGATAACACCAGTGGAAATAGTAGTGTCCCTCGGCCAGCTTCAGCAGCGTTAACGCCATCAGCGGCGCCCCCTGTAAATCCGACAATGGCTGATGCTGCAATCGGTCTATCTGCGCCGCTTTCTGAGCGTCATCCGCTTGAGAGCAATCCTCGAATGTGACGCTCAGCTCCGCCTCAGCCAACACCACCTGGTGCAGTTTGCCCATTTCCGACTCAAAGAAACAAGTACGGAACATGTCGTGACGCGCCACCAAGGTCGCCCAACTTTCCTCGAATGCTTGCGGGCAGACCTCCCCCTCAAGATAACAGCCCATGTGAGTCAGATACGTTGAACGCGTCTCCTCAAACATGCCGTGAAACACCATCCCTTCCTGCATCGCGGTCGCCTGATAAACCGCCACCGCATTAGGATGCGCCTGCTGAAGGCGGGCAAGATCGCCATCACTCAACTCACTAAACTCGTGATCAGAAGCCGATAACGTTCCCCCTCCTTGCGCCATTTCCTGCGCCAGAGACTGCTCAGCCGACAAGAATTCGATGATGTGATCGCGATGCGCTTTTATCTCGTCAATCATCCCCTCGTCTAACACGGCACCTTCACGTTTGGTGACCTTCAGCTGCCCAGCCTCCAGTGCCAACTCCAGTCCTGTTAAGCGAATACGACTTACAAGCTCAAAAATACTCATAGGTAAAGCGTCTCTCCTTCGTCCACACCTGGTGGGTTGTTCTTTTCTAACATTGCCTTTAGCTTCACTGAGTTCACTAACTGACAGTGCGCTAATATTGCGGCCAATGATTGCGGTAATAAGGTTGAAAACTCGGTCATGGCTGCCCCCGCCAGAGCCTGCTCTGAAGCGTGTATCCGCAGGGACAGTTGCTGTTGTTCGGTCCAATACTCAATGTCAATAAGGTGGCTATCCCGTTCTTCACCCAGCGCAGCCTCCACCTCGACCAAGAGCGGCGAAGCCATGCCCACTGCTAGCTCGTCACCGACCGTCATGTGGTTGACATAATGGAAGTTGACTTGCCAGGCCTGCAGAGCCGGTGTCACCTCTGACAACAGTTGATAGCCCTGCGCCATCTGTTGACGGTTCCTCTCTTTCACCCGCTTGATCAACGCGCCTGGCTCTGTCGTCGACACTTCAGATCCGGTCGAGTCGGTGAAACGGGTCACCACAGGTAAGCGAAATAGCTCACTATCCGGCGCTGGCTGATCGATGTTTAACGTCAAAACGTTGCGATTAACGTTCAATTGCCAAGCCTGACCCTCAGGGAGTTGGCACAACGCCTGATGAACCGCGGCCATCAACAGCTCCGAGGCATGAGTCTGGTAGGCGTCATTGGCCTCCCCCAGCAGCAGCGCCGTTTGCTCTGTCGACATCCGCATCGCTAAACAGCCAGCGGTGTCCTGTTGAGCCTTCACTGTGCGGTGACTCCCCCCTTCAGGAATGTGTATCTTCACGGCTCGTCCGACTCGGCTTAACTGGTGCATCGGCGGCTCTCCTTTGACCCTACCTGCGGACAGGGCATCCGCACCTATCGCCAGGGGTTGCGTGAGTCTCGCCAGCAACTGCTGAAGTGCGGCCACATTCATAAAATGACGATGGCTAACCGTCAGCAAATAATCGCCCCCGGATGCGATACTGAGGAACACCAGTCGAAATAACGACTGATCCTGGCCCGCGGTGCGTTCTGTCATCCGTCGCGCCAAGTCCTTAGCCTCCGGCAACGCCGCCAACTCGACATGAGAGAACATTCGCGCAACAGCCGGTTGATCGGTAGACGGCAGCAAGACGCTAAGCGACTCTGATGCCGGCTGGTAGGTCGCGGCAAGCAGGGGCTGCTGCTCCACCAGCTGTGCAAGCCGGGCTTCAACCTCTGACACCGAACTCGCCTCCGGCAAGGCCGTCAGCGTGATTTGTGTCTCCCCTGTCAACGTGGCCACACCTTGGGCATGCAGGACTTGGTTGACCCAGTCTAGCGACGTTGCCTCATCGGCCTCATCTCCAAGGTTTTGCTCCACTTTTTGCGCCAACGCCACCACCGTTTGATGTTCAAATAGGTCCCTCACCTTCAGTGGCAAACCCAGCGTTTTCGCTTTGGACACCATCTGAATGGAGGTCACGGAATCCCCTCCCAACGAGAAAAAGTTGTCGTTGATCCCAATCTCACTCACCTGCAGCAGCTCTTCCCACAGTTGACAGATTTGCGTCTGAATGCGTGTCTCTGGCGCTTGGTATTGCTCCTTAAGCAAGTCCGTCTCGTCCGGTGTCGGTAACGCCTTACGATCGACTTTACCGTTCGGTGTCAACGGGAATTGCTCCATAAACACGTAAATGTCGGGCAACATGAACTCAGGTAGGTACTCCGCTAAGTATTGATTGAGCTCCGTTGATAGCCCCGCGCTGAGTTTGCTGATATTGGTCAAGTTGGTGAAGTGAGTCTGACGATACTCCGCCTGAGCTTGGATCACCGGAGACTCCCCTTGCCAGAACACGAAATCCAAATGTTGGGCATGCGTTTGGGACCAAGTCGCGGCCACCTGATAACCCGCCGCGTTTGCCTTGGTCTCAATGTCACGCATCATTGACGCATCACAGCGGATGTAGTCCTGCAAGACACGGCTGTCCAGTTTTTTGCTTCCAGGCCAGTGTTTCAGCTCTCTCACCAAATCCACCGCCCCTTCGACCCGCCCGTGAGGTACGGAATGAAGCCCAAACAGTCCCGTGTTGTCGTTCAAGAAACGCTGCGCTAAGTCGTGCGAGTCCTCCCACTGATGCCATTGGGTAACGGATCGGCGTTGAGCGGATCCACCCACTCGGATCACCACGTCATAGCGATAACGCATTAACTCATTGTCGCCGTCAGCGAGTTTCACTTGGATGTCCACGTCGCTAACGCGCGCCAATTTGTCACCAAGCTGCTTGAAGTAAGCGGGACTGATCAACAGCTCATGCTCTTGCAATCTGGCACGCTGAATCCGCTGTGCAAAGGCGCTCACTTGACACTCAGAGCTGCCTAAGCGGTGCGCCTCCACCGTGGCGAGGTGCGGCTCAAACAAATCCAAGTTACGCACGTCACCAATAAAGACGTGACCACCGTCTTCCAATTTGCTGACCGCTTGCTCCAATAACTGAGTCAGGTAGTCTTCATTCGGGAAATACTGCACAACAGAGTTCAAGACGATCGTGTCAAACTGACCGGCAGAAAAACGCGCGATCCCGGAGGCATCATCGTGATACAAAGCCACATGATCCCATTGCTTGTCGTCCAAGTTCTTCTGCATCATCGCAATCGCTTGATGCGAAATATCGAGCGCTGTGACAGTGTCACACTTATCCGCATAGCGATACAACAACAAACCACCCCCACTGCCGATTTCCAACAGATTTTGAGGCGCCAGCACTAAGATCCTCGACATGGTGAGATCCAACCATTCCAGCATCTGCTCAACCACGATCGGCTCACCGGTATAGCTGCTATTCCAACCACTGAAGTTGGCTTCAACGCCCAGATTGTGATCGTCCTTGTCGTAGAACTCGTCGTGAACTTCTTGCCAACTGTCGACAATTTCTTCACCTTTGGCTGCCGAGATCTGTCTAAACTGCGCCTTATCGAGGGCGATATACGCCGCCAACTTTTTGCTGTCATCCGGCGCTTGATAATCGGTAACCAAACAAGCCTGGATGCGTTCACTGGTGAGCAACTTACTCTGGATCTCATCCAGCTCCACCCGGAACCCTCTGAGTTTGACCTGATGATCCGTACGACCAAAAAATTCCAGATTACCGGTGTCGTTCCAACGCACCAGATCGCCCGTTCGATAGGCTCGTACAGCCTGACCACTCGCCAATGTCAATGACACAAAACGTTCAGCGTTGAGCTCATCACGGTTGAGATAACCGGCCGCCAAGCCTTCCCCCGCAATGTAGAGTTCACCCACAACGCCAATCGGTTGCTGGACCAAATGCTCGTTCATCACATACAAGCGACTGTTTTCAATCGGAGCACCAATCGGCACCGTGAAGCCCCATGTTTTCTCTAAACTGTTCGTCGGGAATTTGAAGATCGTGCTGCCCACGGTCGCTTCTGTTGGCCCGTACTCATTGATAAAGAGGGTGTTGGGCTGCGCTTTTCGCCATGGCTGGATCACGTTTTCACGCAACGCTTCACCCGCCACCACAACCACGTGCTGAGCCTCAGGGTTATCTCGCAGGATCCCTTGACCCGATAATGCCTCCAAGTGCGCCGGGGTGATCTTAAATAACAGGGCTTCGTCATCATCCAGTAGATAGTCGGCCAAGACCTCTAAAATCATGTCATTTTCAGGCAACAGCTCGACGTAGCCGCCCGCCACCAATGGCACCAAAATCGAGCCCACCGTCGCATCAAACGTCAACGGAGAACTCACCACTGCACCATCAATATGTGGCAGCATAAAGTGCTGTTTACTGAAACACAGAAAGTTAGTCACACTGCGATGATGGACTTTTACCCCTTTAGGCATCCCGGTTGAGCCAGAGGTATAGATCACATACGCCAAACGTTCATGCGTCGGTAGCAGTACCGGTAATTGCGGTTGACAGGTGTGCATCTGCGCAAGTACACCTACCGTCTCTGGTGCATCTTGGGTGATCACCTCAACCTCAACGTCCTTGAGCATGGCCTGATGCTTCATCTGCGTCAGGATCAGCGATGTACCGGAGTCACTCAGCATGTACTGCAAACGCGCTAAGGGGTACGTCACATCCAATGGCAAATACCCGGCTCCCGCCTTGAGGATCCCGAACATCGCCACCAGCATGTCGATGGAACGTTCCATGTAAATCCCCACCAGTTGATTGCTACGCACGCCCTGCGCCAATAAATACTGGGCCAGTTGGTTGGCTCTAGCGTCTAGTTCACGATAGCTCAACTCCTCTCCGTCATAGATCACTGCCGTCTGCTCCGGCACCCTTTGTGCCTGAGCTTCAAACAACGCATTGACACTGAGCTCCAACGGATACTCTGCGCCGACATTGTTCCACTCATCCTCGATCCGAGCCAACTCCGCACGGCTCACCATCGGCAACGCCATAATGTCAGTGTTAGGCTGCTCGAGACTCGAAACCAAAAGCGTCAAGAAGTTCTTGGCGACGCGTGTCATCGTGGCCTCGTCAAACAGCGCCGTACTGTAACGCCAACGCAACCGTAACACGTCCTCCAAGTCTGTGACGTCTAGCTCTATATCAAACTTGGCTTGCGTGTTATTGATGTCCCGCGCAATCACCTCAAGAGACCCTAAGTCCGCACCGCTTTTCGGCGCGGTCTGCATCGAGAACATGATCTGGAACAGCGCGTTATACGCCACACTTCGCTCCGGATTTAGGTCCTCCACCACTTGATCAAACGGCACGTGCTGATTGGAGAACGCGGCCGCAATCATGTCGTTGTTCTCGGACAGGGCTTGCGCAAAACTTAACGCGCCCGTAAAGTCACTACGCAGGACCAAAGTGTTGACGAAAAAGCCGATCAGATCCGACAGCTCAGCATGGCTGCGCCCGGAGACGGCCGTCCCCATCACCACATCGCGATTGTGACTGTAGCGCGAGATCAAGATGGCAAACACCGTTTGCAGATAGGCAAACAAGGTCACCTTGTGCTGCTCACATGCCTGTCTCAGTGGCGTGACGATGTCTGCTGGCACATCAAAGTGGAGAATATGCCCTTCAACGCTTTGCTTTTCCGGTCTTTCTCTGTCCAACGGGAAACTGTGTAAAGCCGGTGCCTCAGCCAATTGCTTGCGCCAATACTCCAGCTGTCCCACCATCACCGGGTGCGCCAAGGTGTCACGTTGCCAGTGCGCGTAATCGGCATACTGGATAGGCAACGCTGGCAACTGGGCGGCATCAACTGACGGCGACAGATACAACTGGGTAAATTCCTCGATGAAGATCTGTCGTGACCAACCATCCGACGCAATATGGTGCATCGTAATGAGTAACCGATGACGATCGCTGGCCAATTTGATCAACGTCGCTCTAAACAAAATGTCACGCATCAAATCAAATGGTGTCGAGGCCTCTTCGTCAAACAACTGAGCCACGATGGCTTCTTGTTCATCGCCACTGCGGTCCGAGAGATCATGCAGCGTAAACGGCAGCTCGAAATCCTTGCAGATATGCTGAGTGACGCTTTGCTCATGTTGGCTAAAATGCGTCCTCAACACTTCATGACGCGCGATAATTGCGCTGAACACCTGATGCAATTTCTCAACGTCGACCTCTCCGTTGAGCTCAAAATCACTCGGGATCACATAATGAGACTGCTCCGCAGCCAACTGATCAATGAACCAAAGGCGTTGCTGAGCAAATGAGAGCGGCAACTGGCCGTCTCTTGGCACCGCGGCAATGGCCGGTAGCATCACGTGATCTGAGCCGGCCTCCAACAAGGTCGCCAATCCGGCAAAGTCCGCGGATTGATAGATTTGCTCGATTGACACTTCCACACCACAGCGCTGGCGGATCAAGCTCACCAAACGGGTCGCTAAGAGGGAATCCCCACCCAAATCAAAAAACGTATCCTCAGGACCAATGTGCTCTACCCCCAACAACTCATGCCAAATGTCTCGCAAGGATGCTTCATGAGCCCGCGGCAATGACGACGCCTCAGTACTTGACGCGGCGACCGTTCCCACGCTTTGCGCTTCTCGTGCGCTCTGACGATGTACCCATTTTGCCAGTCTCGCCTCAACGTCACCTGCCGCGTAAATCAGCTGCGGCTCGGACTGATTCAGCGCCGCTTCAATGACCGCCAAACCCTCGCTCGGATCCATGCCTGGTATTCCGTTGCCATGCTGAGCCCCTTGAGAAGAGTCAAACAGCCAAGTGTCCCAGTTGATGGTGCGCCAACGCGTCACCTCGTTATGGCGCTCACTAAAGGCCAAGCTGTCCATCCACGCATTCGCCGCCGCATAGGCACTGTAACCCAATCCTCCCAACACCGTGGAAATCGACGACATAAGCACCACAAACTCCACGGGCACATCTTGGCAAACCGTTTGAAGGTTGCGCGCGCCCGCCATTTTAGGTAAAGCCTGCGCCGCCAAATCGGCCGCCGTGATCTGGGTCGCAGATTGGCTTAAACCCTCAACCTGCCCCGCACAGTGGATGATGCCTTTGATCGCACCAAATTCTTGTGTCACCGCGTCGAGTGTGCCCCGCAGCTGCGCCAAATCCGTCACATCCGATTGCAATACGGACACCGTCACCCCTTCTCGCTCCAGAGCTTGCAACTGACGCAACGTTACTTTCATTTCATCTGACAGATCCGTGGCTTGCCTCCACGCCGACCAAGTGGCTTTCTCGGGAAAATCCTGACGCGTTAACAGCACCAGATGACAAGGACACGCCATCGCCAGTTGCGCCGCCAAACTCAAACCAATTCGACCCAGTCCACCGGTGATCACATAGGTACCCGAACTCAAAGAGAAGGGCGTCGTGTCCGTCGGTAAACGCACAAGCTCAGGGACCATTCTGACGCCGTCACGATACGCCACACGAGGCGGCTTTTCTTTTGCGTACAGATCGTCGAGTAACAGCGACATCGCCACGTCATCCAAACTCGGCTGGTCCAGATCAATCTGGTGGATCTGGAACAACGGATCCTCTTGTGCGATGACCTGACACAGCGCCGACAGCGCTACCTGCGATCCATGCCCCAACGCCGCATCACTGGCGATAGCACCCCGATGCGTCAGCAGATAACAATCCACCAACTGGGCGCGCCCAAGGCGGGTGATCGCCTGATAAATGTCCATCAATGCATGCTGTTCCGGTTCACACCATTCAAGCTGAGATGAACAGTCGCTCGCGGCTTGCTGATCCAATGGCCACATATACGCCAGGTGATCTGGGAACCAGTTCTGACGCTTCAATGTACTCAGCACACGGTCGATATCGTCGCTCGCGCCCGCTTTGACGGTAAACTGATAAGCGCCATTCTGACTGAACGCGATCCCTTGCTCTACGCACACCACCGACGCGCCGCGCTCTTCCAATAGATGCGCGAGCACTGCACCAAAACCCGCACCATCAGAGAAGATCAGCCAATGACTGGCGTCAGCGCCCGTCTCTGGGGCCTGCTCGGCACAGTCAGCCTTGCGCCATTGTTGCGCGTAGTAGGGCTGTGTTCGGAACGATGTCGCCGCTTTTTGTGCCTGTTTTGGCGCCTCTATCCAATGACGCTGTTTCTGAAACGCATACGTCGGTAAGGCCAGTCTGCGCCCCTGTTCCGGCGGCGTCGGCCAGCGCACCGCGCCCCCTCGGCGCCACACCGCGCCCAGGCTACGTAACAGGTAGTCCTGCTCGCTACCCTGCCCGTCACCTTTGGTGAGATCAGGCAGTGAAGCCACGACCTCTATCGCTGGCTGCCCATCGGCATGACGTCGCCCTTTGACTAAGGCCCCCAAAGCGCCACCCGGACCGATTTCAATAAAGATCGTTGGCCCACAAGCATCAGCGTAATGCGCCAGCAAATGCGCGATGCCGGCAGAAAACGCCACGGGTTGGCGCAAATGCTCACACCAGTATTGACGCTGAGTCACTTGACCAGGCTCAACAAACACGCCCGTCACATTCGACACCAACGGCACGCGAGGCTCATGCAAACTCACCTCTGAAAACGCATCAGCAAACGCAGGTAACACCGCCTCCATCAAGGGTGAGTGGAACGCCTTACCCACATTGAGGCGCGACCAGTTAATCGCGCGTTCATTCAGGTGAGCTTGCAGAGCCTCCACGGCCGCGATGGTCCCGGCCAGGACAAATCGTGTCGGTCCATTGACCACCGCAACCGACACCTCAAAGTCCCCACACAGTGAGGCCACCACTTCTTGCGTGGCGATCACCGCCACCATGGCACCATCCGGACTTTGCGCCATCAACTGACTGCGAACCGCCACCAAATAGCAAGCGTCTTCCAGCGACATCACGCCACTGAGGCAGGCCGCGACGTATTCACCCAAACTATGACCGATCATCGCGCTCGGCTGAAGGCCCGCCTCCAGCCAAAGCTGAGCAAGCGCGTATTCGATGGCGAACAGCGCCGGTTGCGCGTTCGCCGTATCAGCAAAGCGACGCTCAAACCGCGATGGATCTTGCGCATAAGGCTGGCTCGGGAACAACAACTCAATGATGTCCAATTGCATCGTCTGCTGGAAAATCGCCGCACACTCGCGAATCGCGTCAGCAAACACCGGATGGCTGTCGTACAGATCTCGGCCCATATCCCACGTTTGCGTGCCTTGTCCGGCAAACATAAACACAACATTCGCGGATCCAGAAACCGGCGCGGTCCCCACCTTGGCCGCCGTCAATAACTGATGTTGTAGCTCCGCCGTTTCATGGCCAACCACCACTTGGCGCCAGGCCTGCTGTTGACGTCCATGCTGCAATGTCCAAGCCACCGCCTGCAGATCCACCTCTGGGTGGTCAGCCAAATACGCCTGTAAATGCCCTAAGTTCGCCTTCAAAGCCGATTCCGATTTACCCGAAACCGGGAATAAGAGTGGCGCCACGGGCGTAGGCTGGGGTTGTTGGACCGGCGCCTCTTGTAAGATCAGGTGCGAATTGGTGCCGCCAATGCCAAACGAACTGACCCCCGCCGTTCGCGGGCTCTCAGACACCCAAGGTTGTGTGCTAGAATGAATACGAAACGGTCCACCCGCTAAATTTATGTTGGCATTCAACTGATTGACATGCAGGTTACCCGGCAAGGTTCGATGCTTCAGCGCTTGCACGGTTTTAATAATCCCCGCCACACCCGCCGCCGCGTCCAGGTGACCAATATTCGCTTTCACCGCACCTAGCGCACAGCGTTGACCCTCATCCCCTGGGGATGCAAACGCATCAGACAACGCCGCAATCTCAATCGGATCGCCCATCTTGGTGCCCGTACCATGCGTTTCAACGTAACCGATGTCGCGACTCGACACCCCCGCATTCGCGAGCGCCTGGCGTATGACCTTTGTCTGTCCTGCGGCAGACGGCGCCGTATACCCCACCTTATCACTGCCATCATTGTTCACAGCCCAACCTTTGATCACCGCATGGATCAGATCACCGTCGCTCACGGCATCTTCCAACCGTTTCAATAGCAGTAATCCACTGCCGCTACCAAACACCGTGCCCGTAGCCGCTTGATCAAACACTCGGCAATGACCATCCTGTGATTTGATGCCACCGGTTTCGTAAATGTATCCCGTTGGCGACAACGCCGTCACCGAGGCTCCGCCTGCCAGCGCCATTTGACACTGGCGGTTGACCAAACTGTCACACGCCTGAGCCACGGCAACCGCCGAAGTCGAACACGCGGTATCGACATTCACCGAAGGGCCCGACAAATTGAGCTTGTACGAAATGCGCATGGCCGCTCGAGAATTCGCGTTGAGCACGGTCATAGGCCCAAGAGAGGCGACCAGCTCCGTCTGCGGTAACAAGTTCTCCAGCATATACATACTGTGGCCAGTGCCGACAAAGACCCCAACATCCTGGGGTTGGTCAAAATCACCGTAACCGCCATGTTCCAGTGCGCTCACCGCATTTTCCAACAGCAAACGTTGCTGTGGACAAGTCAGGCTCGCCTCTTTAGGCGACATCGCGAAGTAGCCCGCGTCAAACTGCTCTAACGCTGCCAAAGGGGCGCCAGACGCAACATGATCCGGATGGTTCAGCATCGCCTCGTCAATGCCCGCCTCTCGCAGCGTTGCCTGATCAAAGTGACGTATCGACTCCACCTCATCACGAATGTTCTGCCAGTACTCCTCCACATCCGATGCGCCAGGGAACTGACCCGACATTCCGATGATGGCGATATCGCGACCAGCAGAGGGCACACGGCCATGCCTCGTCGTTTCGCGAGCCTCATCCAACACGCTCTCCAACTCCGCTTGCCCCAATAAGGTGCGCACACGTTGAGCCTGGGCACTGATCGTGGGTAACGCAAACAACTCCGTCAACTTGATATCAACCCCAAACTGCGTGTTCAATGCCTGTTGTAGTTGCATCATCAGCAGCGAGTTGCCCCCTAAATCAAAAAAGTTATCCTGCAGATTGACCGGGACTTGATTCAACAGTGCCTGCCAGACAGATTGGATCGGCTGGATCACGTTATCGGCCGCTTCCCCACCCTCAGTAAACGGCAGTACGTCTTCTGCCGTTGATTCAGGCAGCGGCAAACGTGCGTGATCCACCTTGCCTGTGGCCGTTCGAGGAAAATCCGCCAATGGCACGAAAAACGACGGCACCATGTAATCGGGTAACGCCGCCGCCAGCTGCGCTTTCCATTTCTGAACCTGAGCGTGCGTCGCACCGTGCTCCTCGCCCGCCATTTGCACATAAGCCACCAAGCGCCACCCTAAGCCTGGCAAGGCTTTGAGTTGAACAGCGGTCTGCTGTACACCCGGTAATCGCGACAAATGATATTTAATGTCTGACAGCTCAATGCGAATACCGTTAAGCTTAATTTGACTGTCTTTGCGCGCCAAATATTCCACGCTGCCATCCGGTAAATAGCGGGCCAAATCGCCCGTCGCGTATTGCCTGGTCCCATCCCCCAGATCAGTAAATTTGGCGTGTGTGAGCGCCGGATCGTTCCAATAGCCCAACGCCACATGTGGACTCACAACATGAATTTCGCCAACCTCGTAAACGCGACACGTTTTACCGATTTCATTGCGTAAGATCAGATCCGTCCCTGGTACCGTCTGGCCAATATTCGCCAAGCGGCCAGCACGCTCGACATCGACCAAGTTCGCGTCGTGTGGTATGGCGCGCTGCGCGACCAAGGTCGACTCTGTCGGCCCATAGCCATTGATCAATAAGCAGTGCGCTTTGCAGCTGCGTTGGAAAATATTCAGCGTGTCAGTATCCACCGCTTCTCCGCCCAAGACCACCGCTTGCAGCTCAGCGTGACTCTCAAACTCGCGGAACAGGTATTTGAATACCGTCGGAGTGGCATGAAAGAGCGAAATGTGCGCCTCCTTCATGTAGCGTTGAAGATCGCTCAACGAAGTGCGTTTGATGTCTTTGATATGCAAAGTGGCCCCGCTCAACAGCGCGCCATAGAAGTCCATCACTGAGGCATCGAAACTGAACGACGCTAGCTGCAGTACCTGCTGCCTAGGGCCGATGGCCACACTCTCACTGTAGCGCTGAGCAAAGTAGCCCACATTGGCATCCGACTGGTATACCCCCTTTGGCTTACCGGTAGAACCTGATGTATACAAAATGTATGTGACGGAATCGGCCGGGCGCTCAACGCGCGCAAGTTGTGACTCAACCTCCCCCCCCGTACTCTCAGTCACAGTCAACACCGGCACCGGGTTCAGCGTCACCAGCTCATCAGCCACCGACTGCAACTCCTCATGGCACAGCAGCATACTGATTTGTGCATCCTCGCAAATGTCGTGCAAACGCGGGAGCGGTAATTGGGGATCCAGTGGGACGTAGGTTTTGCCCGCTTTGAGCGCCGCCAATATGGCCACCGCCATTGACACCTGTTGGCCCAACAACAAACCCACTTGCTGACCGCGGCTCTGCGACAAGATCTGCCCCGCTAAGGCCTCACTGCGCTGCGCCAACTCACGATACGTCAGGGCGAACTCACCGTCGGTTACCGCCAACGCTTCCCCATACTGTGCGACCATGTCGTCCCATCTCGTCAGTAAACCTTGACGTTCATGAGCGGGGGTTAATGGTTGCGATCCCAGGCGGTTTGAAATCCGGTGTTTGACTTGCAATATCGGGTAGTCCGAGCACTGTTGCTGCGGGGCGTCCAAGCACGCCTCAAGTAACGACACATACTGAAGCGCAAAGTACGCCAGTGTTTCGCCACTAAACAGCGCGGTATTGGCCTGCCACTGACACGTGTATTGCTTGTGTTTTCCTGCTTTTGGCGTGATGTACAACGCCAGCTCGTACTTGGCAGCCGTTGCAAGCGACTGGGACTCTATCAAGGGGGCGGGACCATCCAGATCAAGGGATGCCTGTTCGACATTTTGCATGACGAACCAAACCTGAAACAACGGATGATACGCCGGGCTGCGAGCGGGCTTTAACGCCTTGAGCACCGCCTCAAAAGGCAATTCTTGATGATCGAAATCGCGCACACTGTTTGCCTGATGATCGCGCAGCAACTGCAGAAAAGTCTGTGTCGGATCCACAGTGATCCGAGACACCAAGGTATTGGTGAACAGACCCACGATCCGCTGCCATTGTGCTTGTCGCCGCCCTGCGCTAATGGTGCCCATTACAATATCTGTTTCACCGCTTAGATAACTCAATAGCAGCGCAAAGCCGGCTTGCATAAAAGCAGACGGCGTCACGCCTTGATCGCGACAAAACGCATCGATTTTACTGCTCAATAACGGCGACAGTTCGCCAAAGTAATTGACCCCATCATAACTCTGAGTCGCCGGCCTGGCGTGATCTAAAGGTAACTGATGCACCAGGGGCAGATCCGCCAAACGCGTCTGCCAGTAACGAATTTGCTCGGCCATGCCGTTATCCTGGCTGGCCCGTTGTAACCAACTGACATAATCTTGGTAGTCAAACTCAGCGCCAAGGTCTCTCCCTAACTCTGACTCGCCTAGGTGCGCGTCATCGGCCACCAACGAACGCGCACGATACAAGGCATTGAGGTCCTCGATCAGAATCGCCATCGACCAACCATCGGTGATCATGTGGTGCAACGTAAATTGGAAAAATAGCTGCTCTGGTGTTGTGATGAAGGTAATACGACACAGCGGGCCAGAGATTAGGTCAAACTCATACACTCTTTCTTTCGCTATGGCTTGTTCTGCCTGCTCTTGACTGTCGAAATCACGATACGAAATAAGGGCGTTCACATCCTGATCGCACACCAACAATGGCGGCTCCCGATCATCGACCCGTGCCGCAAGTAATGCGTGTTTGTCAATCAAGGCCATTATTGCCTCATGTAACACGTCCTTTTCGATCTGATAAGGCAAGGCGAACACTTTGCTTTCGGTGTAGGCATGATGACCCACCCCCGCTTTCCACAGACGGTAAAGTTGCGTCTGCATCGGAGAAAGGCCCGCGTCACGTGTTGGACATTTCCTCACCACAGGTAACGCCCCTAACCCCGCCGACGTGCCCGCCTTGTCGATGATCTGAGCGAGCGCCGAAACCATATTGTTTTCGGCCACCTCGACCAAGCTCAACTGCAAGTTGTGTTTAAGATTGATCTGAGACAGCAGTGTTGACTGTTGCAGCGAGTCCAGTCCCATTTGGTAGAAATTCTGCTCTAGCGAAACGACCCGTCTCTTGCACACTGTTTCGATCATCTGGCATAACTGGTGCTCGGTGGCTGACATCGTCTCCAAGGCAATCGGCGCGACCTCATCGGCCTGGCAACCAAAAATCGTCACCTCAGCAAAGCCATTTCGCAAATACTGCTCGGACACCGACACTCGCTGGATCTTGCCACTCGAGGTCACCGGCAACGACCCCTGCTTAATGAGAATAAGCGTGTGCAACGCCAATTGATGTTCGTCACCGATGGCCTGACTGACCGTGTCAAAAATCGCCTGATCGTTTGCTCGGCGCATCGCTGTGCGCTTGAGCTCCTGCACCAACACCAGCTTTTCGACACCCTTGTCATTGACACTCAACGCCGCCCCTTTACCCAGCACCAAATCGTCATGAGCCCGCTGCGCCGTATGTTCCAAGTCGTTCGGGTAATAGTTTTGACCATTCACTATGATCAGCTCTTTGATCCGACCCGTGACATACAACTGTCCTTGAGATAAGACGCCCAGATCTCCGGTACGCAAATAGTGTTGTTCGCCATTCAATGGCACCGCGTGAAAGACGTCCGCCGTCGCCGCTTCTCTTCCCCAGTAACCTCGCGCAATACTCGGGCCTCGTACCCAAATCTCACCTTCCTGTTCCTCGCCCAATACCTGTTTTGAGTCAGGATTGACAATGATCAGCTGATGGTGCTCAGCGATGGCCCCACAACTGACAAGTTTGCTGCGCTTGCTCGGCAAGGAATGCGTCCCAGGGAAACGTTGAGGCACGCCACCACAGAGAAACACCGTGGCTTCCGCCATACCATAGCTTGGGTAAATCGCACGACGATCAAAACCCAACCCGGCGAATTTTTGCGCGAACTGCTCCAAGGTCTCGAGTTTAATCGGCTCCGCCGCGTTAAACGCCAAGCGCCAAGACGACAAATCGGCCTCCAGCGCGTCACTGATCCGCTGGACGCACAACTCATAAGCAAAGTTCGGTGCTCCACAAACGGTTCCTCGATAACGACTGATGGCCTCAAACCAACACGCCGGCGACTGCACAAACGTGCCAGGCGCCATTAACACCGACTGCGTCCCCAAGTAAATCGGTAGGAAAATGGTGTTTACCAATCCAAGATCATGAAAAAGAGGCAACCAGTTAACAAAAATGTCGTCTTCGTGACAAGCCGTCGTTGACTCCAACGCTTGCAGGTTGGCGATCACATTCCCATGGGTGACCATCACTCCTTTAGGATCGCCAGTGGAGCCGGAAGTGTACTGAAGGAAGGCGACGTCGTCAGCCGATGGGCACGACCGGTCAGCTAACGCCTGCTCTACCGCCGCTTCACCAAGGGCATTCAGTGGCAGAGTATCGGTGTACATCACGTCAAATAAGCATGCTGCTCGTTGCTTGGATAACAGGCGATCAAGCGCCGATTTGACAGATAAGCACGATAGGACAAGACGCGGATCACAATCCGCCAACACATTGGCCAAGCGGCTGTTTTTTTCACGCACCCTCGGCGGAAATAGCGGAACGGCCACGACCCCCGCGTAAAAACACGCCATTAAGGCACGAATGTACTCCAAACCAGGGGGGAACAATAACATCACTCTCTCACCTCGAGGCACTTCGGCAACTAAGGTGGCGGCGAGACGTTTCGCGTCATTGACTAATTCGCGATGACTGATCTTGGCTTCCGTCAGTGCTTTGCCTTCCAGAAAAATAAAAGCCGTCTCTTGCGGTTTTTGAGCGGCGTTGAGTTCCAGGTGTTGCAAAAGCGTTTTGCTTTGAGAGCTGCTGTTCATGAGATCGAGCAATCCTTCTAATTATCGTGGTAATCCATATTCAAATCGCACACACGGTGCATCCCAGCAGTGTCTGGCTGGATTTGCAGGTATTTCTAATGGTGACTAAGCTTATTTACGCCACACTAATAGGCTTGTTTTTTATGCGGGTATTAAGTTAACTTATTTCGTTAATAAAAATATTGGCAGCCCAACTTCATCATCGTGATCGCGGTCGATCGAGTTATCCATCATGGCGGGAGATATTGACGACCATCTGCAGTAAAGAAGTAACGCAACGCGTCGTATCACATCGTCAAATAAATCGATTACTCTGCTTATTAATGGTTGATTAAAACCAGAGTAAAATTTCATTTATTTTTAATGACAGAAACGAGCATTTTAATGGCAATGATTAGGCCTGAGAAATATATAACCAATGGGTTATATAACAATAAAAAGCGTCGACCATAAGAGGTAACTTATATTAAATATTTATGACGCTTTATTTCCTTCTATTAAGTTGACCCATTGGGAGACCGTCTTTAATACTTTATTTCCCTTGCAGCATTCGTTTTGTTTGCTCGCACTAAACGCGTTCCAATTGGCAACCTCATGAGGCACCTTAACACGAGCGGCACTTCCTCTTCTTTCACTGACCAGGCAGAAAACGGCATCCACAGCTATCCAAAATCAACATCAACAATTTGTTTTTTAAGAATTTTTATAATTCTTCTCCAGACCTTGTTGTTGATGGGGGGGCGTTCGACTGTCATCAATATGCCAGCAAATCTCGTTCTAATGCGCCCCTTTAAACAAGCGTCTCTAGCCAACTACGCCTTCATATTACGCTTCACAGGGTTCGCACATTTCGGCACGGAAAATATCCCGTTCAGGCCGTAATCGAATATCTGGGCTTGTTATCAAAACGAGATAAATATATTCATTATTTTCGAAAAAATCAACACCATGTGCCACTAATTTAACTATTATTTAATAACATTATTTAAGT
>NZ_MCZZ01000105.1 GCF_002875705.1 Vibrio sp. 10N.261.45.E2 | reverse complement strand
TAAACGATCGGCATTACCTTTAATAGGTGCCTTTTGCTATCTGATTTCTTATCGTGCTGATTAAAGCTTTATATCGTCAAGGCTAAAATCAAGACCTAGGTTCATCTCTCTCAGCTCTTTTTCAAGCTGTCTACGATCGTTGATGGCTTCGATTTCACGCCACTTACGCTTAAGTGGTTTCGAGCGTGATTTTTGAGTTACACGAGGCATTTCTAGTTCTGATACTTCATCGAATTGAAAGCTATCCATAAGCCATATCTCCTTCCGTGGGACTAGTTCTTACGAACCATTAAATATCATATTTAGGTTTACAATAACTTTGATTTGTTTCTCATTTGTTTCAAAATCATGAAGCTTTTGTTCTGTTTTCTTATGCATGCTCACACATTGCGAGAATTTTTATGTACAAAAAACAAGCAAACAAACCTAAGTAAACGATTAAATTGGGGGTTATTGAATGTTAATTCATTGTGCGAATGGAATAGCGTTTTGGCTATAGTGCATTGAAGTGCACATGGTGCCATGCGGTATAGGGATCTTATCGACCTAGGAAAAAACGAAGATCTTCACTATACCTTGTAAAACCTAGGCTGACGTCATTTTTATAGGATGATGTTTTCATTGAGGTAATGCCGTGGCTGTTGTTGATATTATGTCCCGATAATGTGGCTTTTATTAGGCTCAATTGTTGAAAGTTGTGTTAACAAAAGGTGTGTTATTAGTGAAATGTCATTTTAATATAAGTGCATTTGCATATTGATTTTTAGGCCGTCTCGCTGCATTATCCGCCCGTCAAAAAATACACCGATACGTAAAATGGATGCATGAAGCGACATTTACAGTCTCAATCGCTGCAAGAATATAACAAGAGTGCCGACACAACATTGACAGAGGCATAGGCGATTAAGAGGAAGGCTAGGAAGCATGATCGGTGCTTAAACTCAATTACGAGGTTCACGTGACAGACTTAATCAATTTGATGAACGATCTCCTTTGGGGATCTATCTTAGTTTACTTACTGGTTGGTGTGGGTATCTACTTCACCGTACGACTAGGCTTCATTCAATTCCGCCATTTCGGCCACATGTTCTCCGTTCTAAAGAACAGCCGCAAAGCAGACAGTGCTGGTATCTCTTCTTTCCAAGCTCTTTGTACTAGTCTAGCTGCTCGTGTAGGTACGGGTAACATGGCAGGTGTTGCTGTAGCACTAACCGCTGGTGGTCCTGGTGCTATCTTCTGGATGTGGCTAATCGCAATGCTAGGTATGGCAACATCGTTTGCAGAAAGCACACTGGCACAGCTATACAAAACGCGTGATAACGACGGTAACTACCGCGGCGGCCCTGCATACTACATGGAGAAAGGCCTAGGCATGCGTTGGATGGGGGTTCTGTTCTCTATCTTCCTAATCATTGCATTCGGTCTTGTATTCAACGCGGTTCAAGCGAACGCGATTGCAAGCGCAATGAACACAGCATTCGATCTTGAGCGTAGCTACGTTGGCGTTGGTATCGTGATCATCTCTGCATTCGTTATCTTCGGTGGTATCCGTAAGATTGCACGTACGGCAGAAATCATCGTTCCAATCATGGCATTGGCTTACCTAGCGATTGCTATGTACGTGATGTTTGCGAACATCGAGAAAGTGCCTGATGTACTGGCTCTTATCTTCAAGAGCGCATTCGGTCTGCAAGAAGCAGCAGCGGGTGGCCTTGGTTACGCAATCGCACAAGCGATGATTAACGGCATCAAACGTGGTTTGTTCTCGAACGAAGCGGGTATGGGTTCTGCGCCAAACGCTGCAGCTTCTGCTACGCCTTACCCACCGCACCCGGCATCACAAGGTTACGTGCAAATGCTAGGCGTGTTCATGGATACCATTGTTATCTGTTCAGCAACAGTAGCAATCATCCTGATGTCTGGTGAGTATGTACCACACGGTGAAGTAACGGGTATCGAACTAACGCAACGTGCACTAACAGCACAAGTAGGCGAATGGGGCGGCATCTTTGTAGCGGTAGCGATTTTCTTCTTCGCTTTCACTTCAATCATTGCAAACTACTCGTACGCTGAAACGAACCTTATCTTCCTTGAGCACAACAACAAGAAAGGCCTAGTGCTGTTCCGTATTGTTGTACTGGGTATGGTTATGTTCGGTTCTCTAGCGACTCTACCAACGGTGTGGGCACTGGCTGACGTATCGATGGGCCTAATGGCGATTGTTAACTTGGTAGCGATTATCCTGCTATCAGGCATCGTGATTAAGCTAGCGAAAGATTACAACCGCCAACTAGACGCGGGTAAAGTACCAACGTTCGACTCGAATGACTTCCCAGAGCTTAAGTCTCAGCTGGAAGACGGTATTTGGGACAACAACAAGAAATAATCTTGTTAGAGCGTTAAACGGCTCATCCTAAAGTGATTAGAAAGGCTAAGGTTTCGACCTTAGCCTTTTTCTTTGTCTGTTATTTGGTTCATCCAGTCTATTGAAGTAATAGGAAGAGTCATAAAGACAAGTTGATGTTTTTTCTATACTCTAGCTGCATCCAGTTAGATAACCGATTAGGGTAAAGTTATGTTAGTTGTCGTTTCTCCAGCCAAAACACTTGATTACGAATCACCATTAGCGACGGAACGCTTTAGTCAGCCAGAGTTTGTTGAACACTCCGCTGAGCTGATTGAAGAGTGCCGCAAGCTGACGCCTGTCGATATTTCTGCACTGATGAAAGTCAGCGATAAAATCGCAGGGTTGAACGTAGCGCGTTTTGAGCAGTGGAGTGAGACCTTTACCCAAGACAACGCACGCCAAGCAATCCTAGCCTTTAAGGGCGATGTATACACCGGCCTAGACGCTGAGACGCTATCGGACGAAGATTTTGATTACGCACAAAACCACCTGCGCATGCTTTCTGGGTTATATGGCTTGCTTAAGCCGTTAGATTTGATGCAGCCTTACCGTCTTGAGATGGGTACACGCTTAGCGAATGCTCGTGGTACTAACTTGTATCAGTTCTGGGGCAACATCATCACAGACAAGCTAAATGAAGCGTTGAGTGCTCAAGGCGACAATGTGTTGATCAACCTAGCGTCTAACGAATACTTTAAAGCTGTGAAGCCGAAGAGCTTGGATGGCCAAGTGATTACCCCTGTATTCAAAGACTGTAAGAACGGTCAATACAAGGTGATCAGTTTCTATGCGAAGAAAGCGCGTGGCATGATGGCTCGCTACATTATCGAGAACAAGATCAACTCGGTTGAGGCGTTGACTCAGTTTGATACGGCGGGTTACTACTTCGTTGAAGAAGAGTCGAACGCGAAAGAGTTAGTCTTCAAGCGTGAAGAGCAAAACTAGACGTTATTGATTAATGGTCGTCACGCTCTATGGCGAGATACCAACCAGATAGAGAAAAGCCCCATGCAGCGAACTGCATGGGGCTTTTTTATTGAATCGTTGAAAGTGCTAGATTACTTCTTCTTTGCTGCTTTCTTTTTCTTCGCGATTTTTTTCTTTTTCGCGATTTTTTGTTTCTCTACCGCTTTTTTATCTTCTTTCTTCGGCTTCTTCTTCTTAGTCACCGCCGCTTTCTTATGCGTAGGGCGCATGCCTTCGATGAAGCGTTCTTTGATTGGTTCGTCGGTGTAACGAGCCACACGCTCAATCATCAGTTGATCGTGCGCTTCAATGATAGAAACCGCGTTACCTTTTTTACCAGCACGAGCAGTACGGCCGATACGGTGTAGGTATACGTCAGCCGTACGTGGCATGTCGTAGTTGATTACGTGGCTTACGTCTGGAAGGTCGATACCACGAGCCGCAACGTCAGTCGCTAGTAGTACGTTTACAGAGCCGTCACGGAAACGAGCAATTGCGTTGTTACGACGATCTTGAGGCATTTCACCTTGGATCCACGCACATGGGATTTGCGCGCTTTCAAGTTGAGCTCGTAGATCACCAAGACGATCACGCGTCTTCAAGAACACGATGCTGCGTTCAGCTTGTTCTGTGATGATGTGCTTTAGGATGTTCAGCTTGTGCTCTGCTGTGTCTGCACGGTGGTACCACTGAGTGATCTTCTTA
Source organism: Vibrio sp. 10N.261.45.E2 (assembly GCF_002875705.1). Taxonomy (GTDB): domain Bacteria; phylum Pseudomonadota; class Gammaproteobacteria; order Enterobacterales; family Vibrionaceae; genus Vibrio. The sequence continues at coordinate 63,741 of NZ_MCZZ01000105.1, read as the reverse complement.
CGCTCACGAAGTGATGATTTCGCATCGATCTCCGCTGGGTTGTTTAGTAGATCTTCAGTGAAGCCTTCAATGCCTTTACCTTCTAGCGTTGCTGAGAAAAGTAAAGTTTGTTTACGCCAGCGACACTCTGCAGACAGACGGTCAACAACAGGTCCAAAGCCCATGTCTAGCATGCGGTCGGCTTCATCTAGAACTAGCCATTCAATCGCACGGCAGTCAAAACGCTCGCCTTCAATGTATTCCATCAAACGGCCCGGTGTTGCTACTACGATATCCTGAGTTGTGCTTAAGATATCAGCGTGCTCTTGGTACATAACACCGCCCGTGATCGTAAAGATATTTAGGCTAGTGTATTTAGCAAGCTCACGCGCTTGTTCGGTGATCTGCATTGCTAGCTCACGCGTTGGCGTCAGGATAAGCATACGTGCAGGGCCAGATTTCTTACGTGGGAAATCCAGTAGGTATTGCAGTGCTGGCAATACAAATGAAGCTGTCTTACCAGTACCTGTTGGCGCAGAAGCCAAAACGTCTCTTCCATCTAACGCTTGTGGGATTGCTTCAGCTTGTATCTGTGTTGGACGTTCGTAGCCCATTTCGTCAATTGCTTTAAGCAGCTCTTGGTTTAGATCGAGTTCTGCAAAGGTTCTGATCACTGTTGTTTCTCCACAAGCAATAAATGTTTCTGCCTCAAAAAGCAGACGATAAAAAAGAGTAGTCGGACATTATAGAAGCATTAGTGATTAGGATCACATGGTATTTGCTACATCTTGAGATAAAAATCTTTCGTGAGCGCAATAAATGCTTCGCTATAACCACCTTGGTGGTGAATGGTAAGCGATTCGCGCTGCAAATCTTGCTTGCAAGTAGGATCTTTAGATAACTCAAACAAAATTCGACTTGCTGGCTTTTTGTCCGTCGTTTTCACGTCCAGACGTTTTGCTAGATACCAACCACATAGCTCGGCAAGCTTGATAAAGCCTTCTCCCTCAGGAGTAGGCAGGATGAAACTGGCGGTGGCTGTCTCAGTGGTTATCTCGAAACAACGCTGGGCAAGCGCTAGATGATCCAAGCTGTCGGTGTGTCTGGCGGTCGCTCTTTGGCTTTGCTGTGCTTGTTCTCCTGAGTTGAAGTAGGGCGGGTTACAGATGATCGCATCAAATCTTTGTGGAAAATCGGCCGTTAACACGCTGCCGTGATGAAGGGAGATGCGATCTTGCCAAGGTGACTGTTCAATATTGACTGTGGCAGCATCAATGGCGTGTTGATCAATATCTACCGCAGAGATTAATGCATCCTCAAAACGCTGCGCTGCCATCAAGGCTAGCAGACCTGTCCCTGTTCCAATATCGAGTACACATGATCTTTGTGGCAGGCATACCCACGCGCCAAGTAGCACGCCATCGGTACTGACTGGCATACCGCTTTGTCCACCGTAAATTGAGAATTGTTTAAAATTGAAGCTTTTAGTCTGCACGATTTTGTCTTTCATTAATGTTCTGAGTATCGAGATATTTTAAGTGATTAGCTCTATTGTTAACCGCTTGTATGGATCAATGTTCTGCTTTAGAAACTATTGTTGTGAATTATGGTTAGTTTATAATTGTGGCTATTTTTTCATATCTAGTGGAATCCACTGCTTTTTAATCTCATATGCAAATTTATATGGTGTTTTTGTGTGGTGACTTGCAGCTAGCCAAGTGTTTCGTCATTATGCGCGACTATTTTATAGATTGATTGGCAGCTTTGAGCTGTAACATTCATGTAAGCACAACATAAATTCATAAATATAATTAAGGATTATCTGTGAAACAGAGTCTAAAACTAACAGATATAATGGCATTGGGCTTTATGCTTTTTGCGTTTTTCTTGGGTGCGGGTAACATCATCTTCCCACCTCTAGCTGGCCAATTGGCTGGTGACCACTTTCTTCCAGCGATGTCTGGTTTTCTGCTGACTGCCGTTGGTCTGCCGTTAATCACGATTGTAGCTGTTGCCGTGGCGGGTGGTTCTTGGGGTCACTTAACTAAAGATCTTCCAAAGCAAGCTGCAACCATCATGGCTGTGCTGATCTTTATCATTATCGGTCCTGCATTTGCTGCACCACGTACTGGCCTTGTTGCCTATGAGATGGCGGTGAAACCGTTCTTCATCGATGCCTCTCAAGCTCACCTAACTCTCTTTTCGATTGCATTTTTTGTAGTGGCGATGTTCTTCTCTTGGTCGCAAGGTAAGCTTATTGACGTGATTGGCAAGGTACTGACTCCTGTACTATTCGTTGGTTTGGTTGTACTGGCGATTGCTGTATTCGTTAACCCTCAAGGCGATGTTCTTGCGGCTCACGGTGAGTACATCACTCAGCCACTGACTAAAGGTTTCCTTGAAGGCTATAACACCATGGATACTTTTGCTTCTTTGATGTTTGGTATGCTGATTGTTGATGCGATTCGTAGCAAGGGCATTACTGACCGTGCTGCGACGACTAAGTACCTAATTAGCGCGGGTTGTATTGCTGCAGCGGGTCTAGCGTTCGTTTACATCTCTCTGTTCTTCCTAGGCGCAACAAGTGCAACAGTAGCTGCGGGTGCAGACAATGGCGGCGCTATCTTAAGCCTATACGTTCAATCCTTGTTTGGTCCTTCTGGTCAGTTAGTGCTTTCTGTTATCGTGCTATTAGCGTGTCTAACAACGGCGATTGGCCTAGTGTCAGCATGTTCTGATTACTTCAGCTCGCTAACGCCTCTGTCTTACAAGACTTGGGTAATCATCAACGGTGTAGCTTGTGCAACCGTTGCGAACGTTGGCCTTTCTCAACTGATTTCTCTTTCTGTTCCAGTGTTGTTTGCACTGTACCCAGTCGCTATCGCGTTGGTTGCTCTGACATTCTTGCGTAGCCGTTTCCCTAATCCAAAAGCGGCTTACCGCGTAGTGGTATTAGTGTCACTGATGTTTGCTCTTATTGATGGCGCTAAAGTAGCGGGTGTGGATGTGTCTGCACTTAAGATGCTGCCACTGTTTGAGATCGGTATGGGTTGGTTGCTTCCAACAACTGCTGCAATCATCTGTATGTTCTTCGTTGGTAAATCAACAGAGCAAGAGATGGCTGAAGAGACGATTTAATCTTTCCGTTGAGATTAAACAATCACTAGACATAGAAAAGGCCTCATTACTTCGCAGTAATGAGGCCTTTTTGTATTCTGTGTGTTTTTATATGAATAGGTCTTCGAGAGCGAATATTCGCTTATAGCTTTTCGCTGTATTCAACCAGCACTTGCTCAACCCAGCTCGCGATACGCTCGTCGCTAAGCTCGTATTGTGAATCTTCATCAAGCGCCAAGCCAACGAATTGAGATTGGTCTTCCGTTAACGCTTTAGACGCTTCGAATTCGTAGCTGTCATCATTTGGCCAGAAGCCAACAAACTCTGCACCAGCGGTTTTCAGTTCATCATGCAATAGACCCATCGCATCTAGGAACCATTCGCCGTAGCCTTCTTGGTCACCTAAACCAAACAGAGCCACAACCTTGCCTTTCATTGGCGTGGTTGCTATGTCTTCCCACAGCTCATTCCAATCTTCTTGGATTTCACCAAAGTCCCAAGTCGAGATGCCTAGTAATAAAAGGTCGTAGTCCGCCATTAATGAAAGAGGGGTTTCTTTCACGTTATGGATATCAACTAGGTCTTCACCAATAATGCCGCGAATTTTCTCTGCTGCCATTTCTGTGTAGCAGGTGGTTGAGCCGTAAAATAATCCAATTTTCATAGCAAACGTTCGATTTTAATTTCAGATGGCGAATTCTAACCATAAATTGAGTTCGATTGCAGCGATTATCCGCTCAAGTCGTAATTTTTATGGCATTCATATTTGCTCTGGCATACTCTCAAAATAGTTTCCAATATTGTGAGTAACACTATGCAGTCGCCTCAAGGGCAGAGCGCAGACCACGGTCTCGTTGAGCAATTTTTAGATGCTATGTGGATGGAGCGAGGGTTATCAGAGAATACGCTTGTCTCGTATCGAACCGATTTGTCTAAGCTTCTAACGTGGATGGAAAAGAATAATTACCGTCTCGATTTTATTAGCCTTTCAGGGTTACAGGATTATCAAGGTTGGTTAGCCGACGCCGATTTTAAGCAGACTTCTCGTGCTCGTATGTTGTCGGCGATTCGCCGCTTGTTCCAATACTTACACCGCGAAAAAATCAGAGGTGATGATCCAAGTGCTTTGTTGATCAGCCCTAAGCTGCCGCAACGCTTGCCAAAAGATTTAAGCGAAGAGCAGGTTGATGCTTTACTTGATGCGCCAGATCCGAACGATCCGATTGAGCTTCGCGATAAGGCGATGCTTGAGTTACTCTATGCAACCGGTTTGCGTGTGACAGAACTCGTTAGCTTGACGATGGAAAACATCAGCCTAAGACAAGGCGTGGTGCGTGTTATTGGTAAGGGTGGCAAAGAACGCTTGGTACCCATGGGCGAAAATGCTGTCGATTGGATAGAGACATTTATTGAACAAGGTCGCCCTCAGCTGCTTGGTGAAAACAGCTCTGATGTGGTTTTTCCGAGTAAGCGTGCCAAGCAAATGACCCGTCAGACGTTCTGGTACCGTATTAAGCATTACTCGGTGATTGCAGGTATCGACACTGAATTATTGTCACCACACGTATTGAGACACGCTTTTGCGACTCATTTACTGAACTATGGGGCAGATCTCAGGGTCGTACAGATGTTGCTTGGGCATAGTGACTTATCGACAACCCAAATTTATACTCATGTGGCGACTGAAAGGCTGAAGCAAATTCACGCGCAGCATCACCCACGTGCTTAAATCCATTTATTTTTAAGGTGAACTTAATGAGCGTATTACGCCGTCTTCCTCTATTAGCGCTTCCTCTCATGATTACTGCATGTAATGCATCAGAAGCGAAAGTAGAAACAACATCAACAGCCGTAGAAGCTGCTCCAGCTCAAGCTATTGATACTGCAGCGTTAACTAAGCGTTTTGAAAAAATCGGTATTAAAGTCGATAAGATTGTTCCTTCGGATATCGATGGTCTTTTAGAAGTTCAAACCAACAGCGGTATTATCTTTTCTTCTCCAGAGGGCGATCACTTTCTAGCCGGTACACTTTACTCTTTGGATGACAACGGTAAGTTCAGTGATGTTTTGGCTGAGCGTCAAGCTCCGTTGAATGCTGAAAAAGTTGCGGCGATGTCGGATACGGTTATCGAATATAAAGCCGATAACGAAAAGTATGTTGTGACGGTATTTACTGACATTACGTGTGGCTACTGTGTTCGTCTGCACAGCCAAATGCAAGGCTACAACGACTTAGGTATCACGGTTCGTTACATGGCTTACCCACGTCAAGGTGCGACAGGACAAGTTGCCGATCAAATGGCTGCAATCTGGGCATCTGATGATCCAAAAACAGCTATGCACGACGCTAAAGTAAACCGTCAAATGCCAGCGTCTGGTAAAGACCTAGCAGAGCAAAAGCAGATCATTGTTAAACAATACCAATTGGGTCGAGAGCTTGGCATCAATGGAACACCAGCTATCGTGCTAGCAAGTGGTGAGTTGGTGAGTGGTTACTTACCGCCAGCACAACTTCTTCAACGTTTAGAGCAATAATCTCGTTTTCTGTATTGCCAATTTCCCCTATGTTTTTGATTTAAGGAGTGGCCTGATTGATATCGGGCCCATTTTCATATGATAGAGATCCAACGCCGTCCTGAGGTCGACATTTCAGTCTTACCTGCTCACTTACCTGACTTGTTAAAGCGAATTTATGTGAGTCGTGGAATCGACAGTGCCGATCAACTAGAGACAGCAGCGAAAGGCTTGCACTCTTATCAAAAACTGGGCGGCATTGATGCTGCGGTTGAGTTGTTGTTCAAAGCGATTCAGCAGCAAAAACGCATCATCATTGTTGGTGATTTTGATGCCGATGGCGCGACCAGCTCGGCGTTGTCTGTTTTAGCGTTACGTATGCTCGGCAGCTCTAACGTTGACTATCTGGTACCAAACCGTTTTGAAGATGGTTATGGCTTGAGCCCTGAGGTTGTCGAACAGGCAATCGAGCTTGGTGCTGAAGTGATCATGACGGTTGATAATGGTGTCTCCTCGATCGAAGGTGTGCGCTTTGCCAAAGAGAAAGGACTAGAAGTTCTGGTTACCGACCATCACTTACCGGGCAATGAACTGCCAATGGTTGATGCGATGGTGAACCCAAACCTTGAGAGCTGTGCTTTTCCGTCTAAAGCCCTAGCGGGTGTTGGCGTCGCGTTCTACCTGATGATGGCGCTGTGTGTTCACATGCGTAAACTGAATTGGTTTGCAGGACGTGGCATGACCGAGCCTAAGCTGATGGAGTTGATTGACCTTGTGGCGCTAGGTACGGTTGCCGACGTGGTTCCTCTTGATGAGAACAACCGCATCTTGGTACATCAAGGTTTACAACGTATTCGTGCGGGTAAAGCTCGTCCGGGTATTCAAGCCTTGATCGAAATTGCTAAGCGGGACCCTAAGCGTTTGGTGGCGTCTGATTTTGGTTTTGCACTTGGCCCTCGTATTAATGCGGCCGGCCGACTGGATGACATGTCTTTTGGTGTTGAGCTGCTAATGAGCAACAATATCCATGCCGCGCGTCGAATGGCTAGTGAGCTGGATGGCTTGAACCAAACGCGTAAAGAGATCGAAGAAGGCATGAAGCAAGAGGCGATGGCTTTTTGTGAGCGCCTTGAGTTTGGTAAAGACGATCTGCCTTCGGGGTTAGCGTTATTTCAACGTGATTGGCACCAAGGTGTCATTGGCATCTTGGCTTCGCGTATCAAAGACAAATACCACCGCCCTGTGATTGCGTTTGCTGATGGTGGGGAAGGCAGTATCAAAGGTTCTTGCCGCTCAATTCCGGGTTTACACATGCGTGATGCTTTAGACCGAATTGATACGCAAAATCCAGGTTTGATTCTTAAGTTTGGCGGCCACGCAATGGCGGCTGGCTTAACCATCATGGAAAAGGACTTTGAACGCTTCAGCAAACTATTCAATGATGTCGTGAAGAATGAACTTGGAGAAACAGCACTTAAGGGCATTATTTTGTCTGATGGTGAGCTGTTACCTGAAGAGTTCTCGATGCACACTGCTGAAACGCTGCGTGCTGGTGGCCCGTGGGGGCAAGCTTTCCCTGAGCCCATCTTCGACGGTGAGTTTAAAGTGCTGCACCAAAAGCTAGTGGGTGAAAAACACCTGAAACTGATGCTCGAGCCGTTGTACAAAGGCCACCCAACCAATGTGATGATTGACGGTATTGCCTTTAATGTCGATTTACGTCGCTGGCCTGATGCCTCCGTGAAAACCGTTCACCTTGCATTTAAGCTCGATATCAACGAATTTCGCGGCAACCAATCGTTGCAGCTGATGATTGATCATATCGAAGCCAAATAGTTATTTTGGGCTTAATAATGCTCATCATATAGCGCCAAATTCAACAAGCTCTGTTCAAAAACAGGGCTTGTTTTCCTTCCTGCCCTTACAAATTTTACGTGTTTTTTCTGCCTGTCAATTTTATATCCCATTAAGTTGTTGAATCTTGGTTCGGCACTCTAAAAAATTCTGTATCTCCGTCACACTTTTGAGTACAATTCTTCGGTTAAATTCTACTCATAAATGATGAGCTAAAATGTTTGAAATCAATCCTATAAAAAACCGTCTGCAGGATGTGTCTGAGCGCACAAATATCCTGAGGGGGTATCTTTGACTATGACGCTAAACAAGAGCGTCTAGAAGAAGTAAACGCAGAATTAGAACAACCGGATGTATGGAACGAACCTGAGCGTGCTCAAGCGCTAGGTAAAGAACGTTCTGCATTGGAAGCGGTAGTAGAAACGATCGACCAACTTGACCAAGGTGTTGAGGATGTTGATGGCCTGCTAGAGCTAGCGGTTGAAGAAGAAGATCAAGAAACGTTCGATGAAATTGAACCAGAACTAGCCGAGCTTGAAGCTAAGCTAGAGAAACTGGAATTCCGTCGTATGTTCTCTGGTGATCACGATGCATCAGATTGCTACATCGATCTGCAGTCAGGCTCGGGCGGTACAGAAGCTCAAGACTGGACTTCAATGATGTTGCGTATGTACTTACGTTGGGCAGATTCGAAAGGCTTCAAAACTGAAGTTATCGAAGTGTCTGATGGTGATGTTGCCGGCCTTAAAGGCGCGACAGTACGTATTTCTGGTGAGTACGCTTACGGTTGGTTACGCACAGAGACAGGTGTTCACCGTCTAGTTCGTAAGTCACCATTTGATTCAAGTGGTCGTCGTCATACTTCATTTGCATCTGCGTTTATCTATCCAGAGATTGATGACAACATTACGATCGACATTAATCCTTCTGACTTACGTATTGACGTATACCGTGCCTCGGGCGCTGGTGGTCAGCACGTAAACACCACTGAATCGGCGGTACGTATTACTCACGTTCCAACCAACACAGTGGTTCAATGTCAGAATGACCGTTCGCAGCATAAGAACAAAGATCAAGCGATGAAGCAGCTACGTGCTAAGCTTTTTGAACTTGAGATTCAAAAACAAAATGCTGAAAAACAGGCGAGCGAAGAAACGAAATCAGACATCGGTTGGGGCAGTCAGATCCGCTCTTACGTACTGGATGATTCTCGTATCAAAGATTTACGCACCGGCATCGAAAACCGTAATACTCAAGCGGTTCTTGACGGTGACTTAGACAAATTTATTGAAGCTAGCCTGAAATCAGGTCTATAAGCTAACCAAGTATATTTGTAAAAATGCCTATATTTGCAAAGATATAGCGGTCCAAATTATAAAAGCAGGGTACATCTCTAATGACTGATGCTGTTCAAAACGAAAACGTACAAGAAGCTTCTTCACCTGAAGAAAATAAACTTATTGCTGAGCGCCGTAGCAAGCTGGATCACATCCGCCAAAACTGCAAAGCAAATGGTCACCCAAATGACTTCCGTCGTGAGCACCTAGCTGGCGATCTTCAAGCGGAATTCGGTGAGAAGACTAAGGAAGAGCTAGAAGAGCTTAACCACATCGTTGCGATCGCTGGTCGTGTTATGGCGAAACGTGGTCCATTCCTTGCGATTCAAGAAACTTCTGGTCGTATCCAAGCATACGCAGCGAAAGACGTACAAAAAGTACTGAAAGAGAAGTACCAAGGTCTAGATATCGGTGACATCATCGGTGTTAAAGGTGCGCTTCACAAATCAGGTAAAGGCGACCTTTACGTGAACATGGAAGAGTTTGAACTGCTGACTAAAGCACTTCGTCCTCTACCAGAAAAGTTCCACGGCCTAACTGACCAAGAGATGCGTTACCGTCAGCGTTACGTTGACCTAATCGTGAACGAAGACTCTCGCAATGCATTCATCGTGCGTTCTAAGCTTGTATCTTCAATCCGTAACTTCATGAGCGCTAAAGGCTACCTAGAAGTTGAAACGCCAATGATGCACGTGATCCCGGGAGGTGCAACTGCACGTCCATTTATCACTCACCACAATGCATTAGACATCGACATGTACCTACGTGTTGCACCTGAGCTTTACCTTAAGCGTCTAGTGGTTGGTGGTTTTGACCGTGTATTCGAGATCAACCGTAACTTCCGTAACGAAGGTCTATCTCCACGTCACAACCCAGAATTCACAATGATGGAATTCTACCAAGCGTACTCTGACTACAAAGACCTGATGGACCTGACTGAAGAGATGCTAAGCACAGCGGCTATGGACGTTCTTGGTTCTACTTCTATGCCTTACGGTGACGAAACAGTAGAGTTTGGTGGTAAGTACGCGCGTATGAGCATGTTCGATGCTATCAAGCACTACAACCCTGAGCACGCTGAGATTCAAGCGCTAACAGAAGCAGACCTACAAGACCGTGAGAAGATGGTAGCTATCGCTAAATCTGTACACGTAGACGTAGAAACGTTCTGGACATGTGGTCAGCTTCTTGAAGAGATCTTTGGTGAAACGGCTGAGCCTCAGTTAATTCAACCAACGTTCATCACTGGCTACCCAGCGGACATCTCTCCTCTAGCACGTCGTAGCGATGACAACCCGTTCTTCACAGACCGTTTTGAGTTCTTCATCGGTGGCCGTGAAGTAGCGAATGGTTTCTCTGAGCTTAACGATGCTCAAGACCAAGACGAGCGTTTCAAAGCTCAAGTTAACGCGAAAGACGCGGGTGATGACGAAGCGATGTACTACGATGCAGACTACATTACTGCACTAGAGCACGGCCTACCACCAACAGCGGGTCAAGGTATCGGTATCGACCGTCTAGCTATGCTATTTACAAACACGCACACAATCCGTGACGTGATCTTGTTCCCGGCAATGCGTCCACAAGCGTAATTCTCGCTTATAGGGCGTAACAGCCTATGTAATTAAAAAGCCACCTTCGGGTGGCTTTTTCTGTTTTTGGGCTTCAAAACCTAGTCTGTACCGCACTCTTGATTCGAAAAATCGTTATTTCTGACATAGTCTTACTATTGAGACATAAAATCTAAGATAGTCTCACTACTATACGTCTCTGCGCTGAATACGATCTCATGGCATTTTGTCTGACGATGAAGCAGTGACTCGTATTAGCCTGATTTTAAATAAAAATAGAATAAGGAAGAAGGATGGGAACTCAATTTAAGATGGATTCCTTACCAGGTTCTCTTATCGTCGTTGGTGGTGCGTACGAACCCTGGTTATCCGTGTTAGAACAAGTGGGTTGGCAGTGTACCCAGTGTGCAGATTTACGAAAAGCCGATGCCTTGATTGCGGATATTGGCCCATGCATTGGTATTGTGGATCTTAGTCATGATGAGTTCAGTCTCAACGGTATTGCTAACCTTGTGAGCAATAACAAGCAGGTGAGATGGCTCGCTTTTATCCGTGAATCTCAATTAAGCTCTGATACGATTTGCCAGTTTATCGTTAACTTCTGTATCGACTTTTTCACGGCGCCAATCCCAGATGCTCAGTTGTTGAGTACCATTGGTCACCAACTGGGCATGCTTAAGCTTGAGCAGAAGGTATGGCCAAATTACGGCATCAATAACAACATGGGCCTTCTAGGCGATTCGGTGGCTGTGAAGCGCTTGAGAGACCAAGTAAAGCGTATTGGGCCTACCGATGTCAGTATCTTGATTTATGGTGAGAGCGGGGCTGGTAAAGAGACGATTGCACGCTCTATTCACCAAAACTCGTCGCGAGCACAGAAGCCATTTTTAACGGTTAACTGTCGTGCCTTGTCTGAAATGAGAATAGAGGCCGAAGTGTTTGGTATTTCATCACAGCCAGCGACCGCGCCGTGTATGTTGGAAGAAGCCGATGGCGGTACCATCTTGCTTAATGATGTTTTAGCGATGCCACGCAATCAACAATTGAATCTGCTGCGCTTTCTACAAGAGGGTAAGATTGAAACTGCGAATGGACCTAAATCTGTCGATGTGCGTATTCTGGCTGCGAACTCCTCTGATATTGAAAAAGCCTTAATAGAAGGGGACTTCAATGAAGAGCTTTATCACTACATCAATGTTCTGCGTATTCATGTTCCGAGCTTGAAAGAGCGTGTGAGTGATATTTCAGTACTGGCGAATCATTTCCTGCGTGAGTACTCGAAAGAGTTTAATGCTCAGGCTAAGAGCTTTTCAGACGATGCTATCCGTTCTATGAATCGCTACCATTGGCCTGGCAATGTGCGCGAGCTGATGAACCAGATCAAGCGTGTTGTGTTGATGTCTGATGCAGTGATCATTGAGGATCACCAACTAGATTTACCAAAACAGAATGAGGAACGCCGAAGCTTGAAGAGTATTCGTGAACGTTCAGAGCGCGATGCGTTGCTAATTGTTTTGGAATCATACGGTGGTCAGGTTTCGTTGGCAGCTAAAGAGCTCGGTGTATCACGAGCGACTATGTACCGATTACTCAATAAACACAGCTTAATCTCTGAGGGCGTTGTTTAGAGTCTTTTTTCAGTGACTTTATTCGAACGTTACCAATTTAAGAGCCACGTATCTGCGTGGCTTTTATGTTTCTGAAGGATAGTCCGTTGTTTTATCGAGCAGCCTTAAGATAAATATGCTGCGATTTTATATAATCATAGTGAATATGTTATATGCAAATGAATATGCAACTGATATTTCAGGCGAATGCATTGTTTTAAAAATGTTAACAAATTAGCGGTTGAATAATATACTCACTTGGTTAGACTTTAACCGTGAAAGCAACGATTTAACAAAGACTTGTCTGCTTTTACTACCCCATTTCTTTTTGGATTTTTTAGTTAGCTTGGAGGCGCAAATGAAACATTTCGATTTTATACAGCATATTTGCGCTTCGTTTGATCCGTGTACTGACATGGTGACTGATATGTTACAAACATCAGCCATGGCCGATCGAAACACCCAAGATAAACCTAACTAATAGATCCGTACCCTTATTTGGCTGCGGAAAAATAGCAGCTAAGTGAGAAACCCTCATACTATCTAACACGCTATTTTTCCTCAGTTGATTCAACAACTGGAGAGTTATTATGCGTCACTCAGTATATTTAAAATTAGCAACAGTCCTTATCCGTGCCGATCTTCGTCGTGAAGAGCGTGAATGGCAACGAAAAGTTCGTCGTAGTTCATACGATCTGCCGTGGAACAATACTCACTTATTAAGAGATATTGGTCTTGAAGCTGACGGTCGACCTATTGGGTTTTCTGAACCAGAAGTCGTCACTATTGAACGTCGAGTCCGTCACCTTCGTCGTGTCTTAAGTTCGCGAATACCGACGTAATCTGCGGGGTTGGTGGCACCGTTCAACCCCAGAGATAAGTCACAGTGATAGTTATGGCGTCGAAAGTGCAAGCTTTTGAACTAGAACTGGCCAAAAAAGAGAAGCTCTTGCTTCTCTTTTTTGCTTTTTTAAGTCGTTATCTAGTAAAGGTAAATAGTTCGGCTAAGCTATAGAGAGCAAGGGAGGCCGGCTATGCAGAAGCATCAATTAGATATGTGGTTACATGGAGAGCACAAAGACTCTTATCAAACACCCAAAGTATACGTTATTGGTTGTTCTGATATTTCAGAATATCTATTGGCGGTGGAATACAAACACAAGCTAGAACCAGTAAAGCAAGACGGTGAGCCGCTTCACTTTGGATCCTTGGATCAAGTGAAAGAGGAGTTACTCCGGCTCGGCTTTGAAAAGGCGTATCTTCGTTTACACAACGCGTATGATGAGTTTGGTAACGAGCCAAGCCAAAGCTATTGTGATATTGAATTGGCGCTTAAACCTCATTAGAGCGTGTATATAGTTAGAGATTGATTCTAATTACAGGCTCTTTTGTAACGCATTGATAGTTTTCGCTACCGAGGATAGATTAAACGAACTATGCGTAATGTGTTGTCAGTAATTTGTGGGTGAATTGAGTTCGTAGATAGAAACCACGTGGTTTAGTTTTGATAGGTTTTCCACTTGCACCGTAAGCTTCGGTTAACACTCGACTGTTGGCGGCTTTTGGACGCAAATGCAGTGCTTCACCGTGTCTTGCTGTTATCTGCTCAACATTGCCTAACACGATCAACTCCATCAGTTCTTCCCAATCCCTTTTCAAGAGTTCGTCTTCAGCTTGGCTAGGTGTCCATAATAAAGGGGATCCTACATGTCTCTCTGCCAGCGGGATCTCTCTTTCTCCCTCGACAGGGATCCACAACACCTTAGACAGCTTGTTTCGAACGTGGCTAGTTTCCCAAGTTATGCCTTGCACCCCCATTAGTGGAGCGACACAAACAAACGTGGTTTCGAGTGGCTTTCCAGAGTAGCCAATTGGGATGCTTTTGAGCTCAATACCGAGCTTGGCAAAATCTTGTTCTGGCTTGCTGCCTGCAGGTGCACCCAAGTGCCATTCCAACAGTTGCCCAACCCAGCCTTTATCACGCTTAAGGTCGTTTGGCATCACCATCTCGGCTTCGTCAGCGAGCTCTTTGAAAGTCATTCCTGCAATCGCATAGGCCCTGTCTAATAGCTCTTGTTGTGTTTGTGGTTCTGGTTTCATAATAAAAGGTATGATCAAAAAAACGATTTTATCAGAACTTGTCACCAAATGACGACTGGTTAAGAAATGATCTCCCTACAAGAAAAGGGATCAAAGTCAGGGTTATCCACAGGACATAAAGGTAATTAATTGAAATATTAATTTAGTGGATAAATAAACAGGGGTTTATGGTGGATAAAATGCTTGCCAAATGGGGGGTAAAATGAATCTTTCACTTACCAGTGTGGATAAACATCGGAGTGGTTGATCTTTAACCATGTCAGGTTTCTGAAAGATCTTTTACATTCCAAATGTTTTTTAAAACCAAAATTATATTTTAATATACTGATTTATATAAAGATAAAATGGATTTTGTTGACTTGTTGTTTTTAGTGTTGATGAATCTATGGATTAAAAAAAACGATTGCGGGTAATTCTTCACATAGTTATTCACAGAAAAGGTGAATAAATGTGGTCTATGTCTCACTATTGTGTGGGTAACTAGAATTTGGGCAAAACTTATCCATATTCCTAGTTATTATTCATAAATATAGCGCTTATCACGTCACTAAGTTTGCTCCGATTGGGGATATGTGGAAAAATCAGAGTAATTAAAAATTTAGATAGAGGTTGGCCAGTGATAGATGGCGATGGTTACCGATTAAATGTTGGTATTGTAATCTGTAACAACCATGGTCAGGTCTTCTGGGCTAAACGATACGGGCAACATTCATGGCAATTCCCTCAAGGGGGAATAGATGAAGGTGAGACTCCGGAACAGGCAATGTACCGCGAGTTGTATGAAGAGGTTGGCCTTACTAAAAAGGATGTAAAGATCGTCGCGACAAGTCGTCATTGGTTACGCTATAAGCTACCCAAACGACTGGTTCGGTGGGATTCTAAACCTGTCTGTATTGGACAAAAACAGAAGTGGTTCCTTTTGCGCTTAGATTGCGATGAGTCGCATATCAATATGCAGCGTGGAAGTACACCTGAGTTTGATGGTTGGCGTTGGGTGAGTTACTGGTACCCGGTTCGACAAGTTGTTTCTTTCAAGCGAGATGTTTACCGTCGAGCGATGAAAGAGTTCGCATCTTTAGCAATGCCGTTTAAAGAGCGAAAAATAAAAGGAAAGCGCAAATTGCGTAGAGGTTAAGCATGCTCAGTCAACTAAGGGAAATAGTTGAACACGTATCAAGAGTTGAAGATGTGTCGACGGCTCTTGATATTTTGGTTAAAGAGACATGCAGTGCGATGCAGACAGAATGTTGCACCGTGTATTTGGCAAATAATGATATGCAGCGCCTTGAGTTGATGGCAACTCAAGGCCTGATCTTCAAAGGCAATAGCATTCACATTGGTTTTGACGAAGGTCTGGTTGGCTTAGTTAAAAGAAGTGCTGAACCTATCAACCTTGCACAAGCGTCTGCTCACCCTGCTTATAAGTTTTTTCCAGAGCTTGGAGAAAACGTCTATCACTCTTTTCTCGGTACTCCGATCATCCACCGCAAGCAAGTGCTTGGTGTATTGGTCATTCAACAGAAGACGCCTCGTTTATTTAGTGAGATGGAAGAATCCTTCCTTGTCACGCTCTCTGCACAACTTGCGGTTATTGTGGCGCACGCCCAAACTCAAGGTCATTGGTTATTAGAACAACAGAAGCTACCTGCAACTAAAGGTATTGCCGCTTCATCGGGCGTGGCGATTGGTGATTTATGGTGGGATAACACGCAACCAGAATTAACCGATGTTTATCCCGCTTCAACGCTTAATGTTGAAAGAGAGCATGAGTTGTTGGCGGTAGCGGTTGAAAACGCCCTCAACGATTTTAAGCGCATGCGAAAGCGCTTAGATAGCGAAATTAACAAAGACGCGTTGGCGATCTTTGACCTGTTTACTCACTTACTCAATGATCCGATGTTGCGTAAGGATCTGAAAAGCCAAATCCAGAAAGGCGATAAGGCCGACTGGGCATTAAGACAGGTGGTTGAAAGCTACTCGAATCGCTTTGCTCGTATGTCCGATGTGTACCTTCGCGAGAGAGCACAAGACATTCGAGAGCTCGGGCAAAGGCTACTCTATTTCCTCCACAACTCTGAACATGAACTCCGCACGTTAGATAAGCCGATTATTTTAGTGGTTCGTGAATTAACCGCTTCGGTCTTAGCGTCTATTCCAAAAGAAAAGCTATTGGCTGTTATTTCTTTGGAAGGGGCGGCGAATTCGCACGCAGCGATTTTATCTCGGGCTCTTGGCATTCCTTCTGTCATGGGGGTAAACCTCAACCTAGCTCAAGCCAATGGTAAACGAGCGATTGTTGATGGGTATAGCGGTGAGATCTTCATTGAGCCGACTAAAAATCTGCTTAAAGAGTATCGTGGGCTGATTTTAGAAGAGAGTGAGCTCTCCTCTATGGTCAATCGCGAACTGTACCTTCCGGCAAAAACGCAAGACGACAAGCTGGTCGAAATTCTGCTTAATGCGGGTTTGAGTGCCGATACGAACATTGCTATCAACCAAGGGGTTGATGGAGTAGGGCTGTATCGAACTGAAATCTCTTTCTTGTTGCAACAGAGGTTCCCGTCAGAGGACGAACAGTTCAAGCAGTACCGATCTGTGTTGGCAAGTTATCCAGAGAAACAAGTGGTGATGCGTACGCTCGATATCGGTGGTGATAAGGCCTTACCTTATTTTCCGATCGAAGAGGACAACCCATTTCTTGGTTGGCGTGGTATTCGTTTTACGCTCGATCATCCTGACATCTTTATTATTCAACTGCGTGCCATGCTGCGCGCGAGTTGTGAAAGCCACAATCTGAGTATTTTGCTACCGATGATCTCGGGCGCTCAGGAGTTGGATGATGCGTTACAGTTGATTGAGCAAGCCTATGATGAAGTGCATGAACTTGATAACCGAGTGCGGATGCCTCGTATTGGTATCATGATCGAAGTGCCTTCAATGCTTTACCTGTTGCCACTGATAGCCGATAAGGTCGATTTTGTCTCTGTCGGCACCAATGACTTAACCCAATATTTATTGGCCGTTGATCGGAACAATTCCCGAGTCTCTGATGTCTATGAATCTATGCACCCAGCAGTGATCATGGCATTAAAACAAATTCATGATACTTGTAAGCAATATCAATTACCTGTGTGTATTTGTGGCGAGCTCGCCGGCGATCCTATGGGCGCACTGTTACTGCTTGGATTGGGGTACCAGACGTTAAGTATGAACACCTCGAATGTGGCTAGAACCAAATACCTGATTCGCCAATCTAACTTAAGCGAATTACAGGATTTGGCAAATAAGGCACTTTCAAAACCGTATGGTAGTGACATCTATAGTATGATGCTGAACTATTTCGAAGAGCGTGAATTTACAGGCTTCATTCGAGCAGGTAAAAAATAGGATTTAACGTGTCATATGAACTGATAGGTTTGTTAGCAAGCCTTGGTGCTATTGTTGGTGTTTTAGCTGGCTTGCTAGGCATTGGTGGTGGTTTGCTGGTGGTTCCAGCCTTACTGTTTTTGCTTCCTAAAGCGGGTATTCCTCAAGAGTTTGCAATGCAAATGGCATTGGCTACTTCGCTATCAACCATCATTGTTACGTCGGGATCGTCTGCGATTAACCATTTAAAGTTGGGTAACGTAGAGATATTTGTCGTGAAGTGGTTGATGCCAGGTGTCGTGATAGGTGGCTTCCTCGGTTCTTTCGTGGCCGACGTGATTCCAGCTCAATACCTACCAAAAGTATTTGGTGTGATCGTGTTGGTACTGGCGCTGCAGATGCTGTTGTCGATTCGCTCTAAGAGCCAAAAGTCGATGCCGACTCCAGCTAAAACCGTGTTGTGCGGTGGCGGTATTGGTTTGGTATCAAGCTTGGCGGGTATTGGCGGTGGGTCTTTATCGGTGCCTTTCCTTAACCATCACGGTGTGGAAATGCGTAAAGCTGTGGGTTCATCCTCTGTGTGCGGTTGTGTTATCGCTATTTCGGGAATGCTAGGCTTCATTTGGCATGGTTCTTCCGTCGATGATCTTCCCGCATATAGCTTAGGTTACGTTTATCTACCGGCTTTGATCGCGATATCTTGTACCTCAGTTTTGACTACCCGAGTGGGGGCGAAACTGGCCACGCAATTACCAACTCCTGTTTTGAAGAAATTCTTTGCGGTGTTTTTAATGTTTATAGCAGCCACAATGCTGCTGTAGTGTCTTTTTTTGTTGGCCATTGAGCTAACCGTTAATCAATTTAGATAGAGAGCCAAGTATGTCTCAGGGTTTTATCGAATTCCCAAATATCGATCCTGTTCTTATTGAACTAGGACCAATCTCAGTTCGTTGGTATGGCTTAATGTACCTTGTCGGTTTTATGTTTGCTCTTTGGTTAGCAAATCGCCGAGCTGATCAACCGGGTAGCGGTTGGACTCGTGAGCAAGTATCAGACTTACTGTTTGCTGGCTTTCTAGGTGTGGTACTAGGCGGTCGTATTGGCTACGTACTTTTCTACAACTTTGATCTTTTCCTAGCTGACCCACTGTACCTATTTAAGGTATGGACTGGCGGTATGTCTTTCCACGGTGGTTTGCTTGGCGTGATTACGGCGATGTTCTGGTATGCGAAAAAGAACGGTCGCACCTTCTTTGGCGTCGCAGACATGATCGCACCATTAGTACCATTTGGTTTGGGCATGGGACGCTTAGGTAACTTCATGAACAGTGAGCTTTGGGGCCGTGTGACTGATGTGCCATGGGCAATCGTCTTCCCTAACGGTGGACCGCTTCCTCGTCACCCATCTCAACTTTACGAGATGGCGCTTGAAGGTATTGTGCTGTTCTTCATCTTGAACTGGTTTATCAAAAAGCCGCGTCCTCTTGGTTCTGTATCAGGGTTATTCCTAGCAGGATATGGTACATTCCGCTTCTTAGTAGAATACGTACGTGAACCTGATGCTCACCTAGGTTTGTTCGGTGGATTTATCTCTATGGGACAAATTTTGTCACTGCCAATGGTTATCATCGGTGTGTTGATGATGGTGTGGGCATACAAGCGTGGTCACTACAAAGACGAATTACCACAACAAACGAAGTAAGGAATTGGTGTGAAACAGTATTTAGATCTCTGTCAGCGTATCGTTGATGACGGTACTTGGATTGAAAATGAACGCACGGGCAAGCGCTGCCTAACCGTGATCAATGCTGACCTTGAATATGATGTTGGTAATAACCAATTCCCACTGGTAACAACGCGTAAAAGCTTTTGGAAAGCGGCAGTTGCTGAACTGCTTGGTTACATCCGCGGTTACGACAATGCTGAAGATTTTCGTAAGCTAGGGACTAAAACTTGGGATGCGAACTCGAACCTGAACGAAGCATGGCTGAATAATCCTCACCGTAAGGGTGAAGACGACATGGGCCGTGTTTATGGCGTTCAAGGGCGAGCATGGGCTAAACCTGACGGTGGTCATATCGACCAACTGAAGAAGATTGTTGATGATCTTACGAACGGTATTGATGACCGTGGTGAAATTCTAAACTTCTACAACCCTGGTGAGTTCCACATGGGTTGTTTACGTCCGTGTATGTACAGTCATCACTTCTCTTTGCTTGGTGACACTCTGTACTTAAACAGCACTCAACGCTCTTGTGATGTCCCACTAGGCCTGAACTTTAACATGGTTCAAGTGTATGTTTTCCTTGCTATCATGGCGCAAATCACTGGCAAGAAAGCGGGTGTGGCTTACCACAAGCTCGTTAACGCTCATATCTACGAAGACCAGCTGGCGCCGATGCGTGATATTCAGTTGAAGCGTGAGCCTCTAGCGGGCCCAACATTCCATATCAACCCAGAAATTAAGTCTCTAGAAGATCTAGAAACTTGGGTAACGATGGATGACTTTTGGGTTGAAGGTTATGAATGCCACGAAGCGATTAAGTACCCGTTCTCGGTTTAATCGAATCCGCTTTGTTTGATAGGAAGGCTGCCACTGTGCAGCCTTTTTTATTTCTGATGCTTGGCTTGCTTACTATTTGTAAAACCAATAATCTTGTGGGGTCTTTTCTAACTACAGAACTGCTATGACTCGCTCGCATTGCTTTGTATTGCAACATGACTTTCCTATTTCATTTTATCCTGAGAAGAATCAGTTGGTGATTGATGATGAGGCAATTCATTTAGAGCCATTGCAAGCCAAGTTGCTGAGCTATTTCATTGAAAATCGTGGGCGAGTGGTGAGTACGCAGCAGATAGCCGCGGATGTGTGGCAAAGAACTCAAGTGTCTGACAACTTGGTCAGGCAGGTTATCAGCTTACTGCGCAGTCAGCTTCAGGATAAATCACGTCCGTATCGTATTATTCAGACCATTCCCAAACAAGGTTATCTGTTCGATGTTGAGGTGACTCAGCCGAATGTTGAAGCTACTTCTGTAGAAGATGCCTCACAACCTGCAACTAAAACCCTAATTCCTTATTATAAAAAGAAGATCATCACTCTTACTGCTACTGCAGTATTAGCGGTTGGCATAATAGCAACTTGGGCGTGGCAAACCGATGTCCCAACCAATGACACTGCTGTTATTTCTGCTCATCAAAGTGATGTGATTCCAGTTTATATCCATGATATGACACTCGATTCTACGAACGATTATGAGATGTCAGAAAGCGTCTATAACTACCTTTTCTACGGGCTGAACTCGGCAAAAAACCTATCGGGTTACCACTTTTCTCAGCTATCGAAACAAGGCAAGCAATCACTGGCCAATAATGGTGTCGAGCTCAAAGGTTGGCTCAAGCAAAAGGGCGGTGACTATGTGTTGAGCGTGCTTGTACAAAACAACCGCCAACCCAATCAAAGTCAGAAAGTGGAAAAGCGCTTTAGCCAAGACAATTTCTTCGATGCCATTGGGGATGTGATTCTCGAGATCAAAGCCATTATTGCTCCAATGAGCTCAGAATACGGCGTGGCAAGCCATCGAGTGACCTCTATTGATAACTACGATGATTGGAGTGTTATCTCTGAGGGAATATCTTTGTTCTACCAAGGTAAAGGTGGTCAGCCATTTGACGAAATTGCACTTCAGTTGGATACGATTCAACAGCAAGGGCGAGATAATTATCTGGTCAATGCCTTACTGTCGTATTCGGAATCCTTAGCTTATTTGCAAAATCATGAGCAAGAAGGTCGCGAACATGCACTGCAATTAGCAAAGCAAGCCTTCGAGATGAATCCACGTTGTGATATCGCTAATCTTACCTTGGGTCTTGCACTATTAATCAACCAACATGCCAATCAAGCTTTCCCTTACCTTTCTTATGCGGCCGAAAGTACGCCGAGCCCAATCAGCTTTTATCTGCTCAGCGTGGCTGACAAGTTGTCGGACAATCCAAAAGGTTCGCAATACAACTATCAGCGCTATACCGAAGTGAATAGAGAACATAACGGTCAACTGTTTGATCTTATTGAGTCTTTATAAAAAATAAACCTTTCCTAAACCACGAAATACATCTTACGTGAAGGTGTTTCGTGAAAGCTAATGGCACCGGTATTTCCGTAAGGTTTCCTTGTGCTAACAGGCTTCTCAACATGTTTGATTATTGTTTGGACTCAGACTCGATTGCCTTGCATCAAGCGTAGAAATACCGACTTCCACATACTGGTCACCAAATCATTTATTATTTGGGGTATACACATGTTGAAGAAGTTTGCTTTTCAGATCATTCCAATTCAGATCTTCTTATTCGTTTTTTGGTTCAAAAATGGCTTTATCGACAAAGTGATGGGCGTGTTACTTGGCTTTGCTACGCCCGATACCGCTTATTCGGGAGACACTTGGGCTGGCTGGAAAGGCTATATTGTCGGTACTTGGGATAAGAGCCAAGTTGGTCACGCTTTACTTAGCCCAACGTTCGACTTTATGTTCCCGATTCTAATTGCTTTGCAATGTGTTCCGTTTTTACTGGTTATTCGCTCGGTACTTGCTGGTGAGTTCATGGTGGGGAAAGAGCGTCCGTGGTTGCTCTATGCCGCATTCGCTTCTCTATTTGTGACTGCTTGTATGGCTTTCACTCAAACCATCACAGGTGCGAGTGATGGGCAATACTTATGGCAGTTTATCGGTTTTGGTATGGTTGCCATTATGTACCTGCGTAATGAGCAAGGTAAGTAGGGTAGCTAGATACGAGTAAACGAGATGCGAAGAGCGTGTTTAGATTTGAGTCAGTTAGATACGAAATATCAAAATGCAGATAATTAGAGAGAGTCGCTTTTCGTCACTCGTTCACTCGCATCCCGTATCTGTTCCTTCAAAGAAAAAGCCCGCAACCTATGAGGTTGCGGGCTTTGCTATAAGCGATGTTTGTTTTGCTATTAAGCAGTCAGAGCTAACACGGTACCTGGCAGTACAAGGAATACTGCAACAAGGTAACCAGCGACTACTGATTTGTTCTTCACAGCCATGTCTGAAATCATGTCTGCCGCTTTCACTGGAAGTTCACGTAGGAACGGGATACCGAAGATGAATACCGTTGCCATGATATTGAACACCAAGTGTACTAGAGCAATTTGTAGTGCGAATACTGCGAACTCACCAGATACTGCTGTCGCTGCAAGTAGAGCGGTAATACATGTACCGATGTTTGCACCCAGAGTGAATGGGTAAACGTCACGTACTTTAAGAACACCTGAACCTACTAGTGGAACCATCAAGCTTGTTGTCGTAGAAGAAGACTGAACAAGGATAGTAACGATAGAGCCAGAAGCGATACCGTGGATTGGACCACGACCGATTGCGTTCTTTAGAATCTCACGAGCACGACCAACCATTAGGCTCTTCATCAGCTTACCCATTACTGTGATAGCTACGAAGATAGTTGCGATACCCAGAACGATAAGCATGATGCCGCCAACCGTGTCGCCAAATGTTGATAGAGGCTCTTTAATCGCGCTTACTACTGGTTTAGTGATTGGCTTGATGAAGTTAAGACCACCCATGCTCATGTCACCTGTTGCTAGCATCGGAGATACCAACCAGTGAGAAATCTTCTCTAGAATACCAAACGCCATCTCTAGTGGTAGGAAGATAGCAACGGCTAATAGGTTAAAGAAGTCGTGGATTGTCGCACTTGCGAATGCACGTTTGAACTCTTCTTTACAACGAACGTGACCAAGGCTGACTAGTGTATTGGTTACCGTAGTACCAATGTTAGCACCCATGATCATAGGAATTGCTAGCTCAACAGGTAAACCACCTGCCACAAGGCCAACGATAATTGAAGTAACTGTACTTGATGATTGAATAAGTGCTGTTGCTACTAAACCAATCATTAAGCCTGCAACTGGGTGTGAAGCAAATTCGAAAAGAACCTTTGCTTGCTCGCCTGTTGCCCATTTGAAGCCTGTACCAACCATTGAAACTGAAAGTAATAGTAGGTAAAGCATGAATGCCAAGTTAGCCCAGCGTAGCCAACGAGTAGTGCTCGAGATAGGCGCTGCTGCAGTAGTAGCTTGGTTCATAATGTTTTCTCCATTGGACCGTTTAAGTCTGTGTTTGGTCTGTTTGTTTAATCTGAGCGTGATGTTAGAGAACAAATATTTCAGTAATATTACATTTTGGTTGAGGTAAGACTTTTTTGTGATGATTTGCTCTTTAAATATTAACGCTTGAAATGGTGTTTGTTTAAGTTGTTGTTTTTATTGGTTTTAATATCGATTTGCATAGGTGATATAGATCTTAAAAGTTAGAAAAAAATTGAAAATAATCGTCCAAATATTACATTATGAAATCAGACACTTCGAAAAAATAAATGGTAAATTCATGTTTAGTTAGGTTTTTCCGAGTTTGTTGAGTGGAGGTGTCATATTTGATATAAAAGGGTATCTACTCTTTTATTACGGCACATCTATGTCGCATCTCAACTACAACCATCTGTATTACTTCTGGATGGTTTGCAAGCAAGGCTCTGTTACTAAAGCTGCAGAAGCCTTATTTCTAACACCACAAACAGTAACGGGTCAGATAAAAGCCTTAGAAGAGCGCATGGACGGCAAGTTGACCAAGCGTAATGGTCGAAGTGTTGAGCCTACAGAGCTTGGTCAATTGGTCTTTAAATATGCCGATCGTATGTTTGGATTGAGTTATGAGATGCTGGATATCGTGAATTACAGTCAGCACTCCAATATTTTGTTTGATGTTGGTGTTGCGGATGCGCTGTCTAAAAGACTCGTCAGTAAGATATTGATGTCGACCATTCCTCCTGATAACAGCATCCATTTGCGCTGTTTTGAATCGACTCATGAAATGCTACTTGAGCAACTCTCTCAGCATAAGCTGGATATGATTTTGTCTGACTGTCCGGTGGATTCGAGTCAAAGCCCTGGCCTATTCAGCAAAAAGTTGGGTGAGAGTGGAATGAGCTTTTTCAGTTCAGGCAAGGTTGAAGGTGTTAGTTTCCCTGCTGTATTGGAGCAAAGAAAGCTTTTGATCCCTGGTAGCCGAACCTCAATGGGACGTAAAGTGCTGCAGTGGTTTGATAGACAAGGGCTTAAGCCAGATATTTTAGGTGAATTTGATGATGCCGCATTGATGAAGGCTTTTGCTCGTTATCATGATGACGCCATATTTTTAGCACCAACGCTTTATATGTCTGAAGTTGAAGATGACACATCATTGCAATTATTAGGTGGTATTGAAGAGTTAAAAGAGGAGTACTACGTCATATTTGCTGAGAGGATGATCCAACATCCAGCAGTAAAAAACGTATGTGACGCAGATTTTAGCAAATTGTTCGAATGAGTTAGTTTGTTAATGAATTTATATCGATTATCATAGCTCCACCATATGCCGGAAATACTGATAGCCCGTAGTTGGCGTAAAGGTTGTAGGGAGCCAAACTATGAACTTAAAAGAGATGGAGAAGAACTCAGCACAAGCTGTGATTCTACTCAAAGCCATGGCTAACGAACGTCGCTTACAGATTTTGTGCCTATTACATGGTACTGAGCTGTCGGTTGGGGAGTTGTGTGGCAAGTTGGAACTGAGTCAGTCTGCTTTATCTCAACACCTTGCTTGGTTGAGAAGAGATGGTTTGGTCGAAACTCGCAAAGAAGCTCAAACTGTGTATTACACATTGAGTAGTGAAGAAGTAAAAGCGATGATTAATCTACTGCATGGTATTTACTGCAAGTAGCTTGTTGCTGGCGGGAGGGGGATTTCTTATCAGCAATAAGATCGACACAAGGAAGTGTTAGGATTTGACGTCGAACGTGAGTGACTATCTATTTACCGATCTATCTATCTGCTTTTCTGTTTCTTTTCTCGTTTTTTTAGCTGCTTAGTTGTCTATCGGTAAGCTAATTAGCGGTTGTTAAGTTAATTAACCACCGGTAAATAAAAGTGTTCCTCAAAATTTAGATATAAAAAAACCGGCCTAAGCCGGTTTTTTTCGTTTTGCGTTGTAATCAAATTTCTATTAAAGAGCTTTGATTGCAGCAGCGAAACGAGACTTATGACGTGCAGCTTTATTCTTATGAATAAGGCCTTTAGTCGCCATACGGTCTAGAAGAGGTGTAACTTCTACAAGAGCAGCAGTTGCAGCTTCTTTATCGCCAGCTGCGATAGCTGCGATAGTTTTTTTCATGTAAGTGCGCATCATAGAACGACGGCTAGCATTGTGCTGGCGACGTTTCTCAGCTTGGATAGCGCGCTTCTTAGCAGATTTACTGTTTGCCAAGGGTCTAACTCCCAAAAACTTAGTTCGGTGACAATTTAAGGGCGAGGACTATCCCTCATTAGCGCTTAATTGTCAAATGATTTGTGCAAAAACCAATCGTAGCCAAACAAACTTTGGTATGGAAAGGTCATCGCGGTTAAGATGGCGGGGATTCTAACAGCATTTTTAGACCAATGCTAATAAATATGCTTCTTAGGATAGGATAGTATTTATCCTCGCTTGAAAGTAATCAACCAGTGTCAGAGGTTTCTGTGAGTAAACGACTATTAAAGTCAGGCCTGATTGTCAGTGCAATGACTTTTGTTTCCCGTGTGTTGGGGCTAGTACGTGATGTAGTAGTAGCAAATTTGATGGGAGCAGGAGCGAGTGCCGACGTATTTTTCTTCGCTAATAAAATTCCTAATTTCTTACGTCGACTTTTTGCAGAAGGTGCGTTTTCTCAAGCGTTTGTTCCTGTATTAACGGAATATCACGCGGCAGGTGATAAAGATAAGACTCGCGATTTAATTGCTAAGGTGTCGGGTACGCTCGGGGTTTTAGTGTCAATCGTCACCGTTATCGGGGTGTTGGGCTCTGGCGTGATCACCGCGATGTTTGGTGCCGGGTGGTTTATCGACTGGTTAAATGATGGTCCATCAGCACCAAAATTTGAGCTAGCGAGTTTTATGCTCAAGATTACCTTTCCTTATTTATGGTTTATCACCTTTGTTGCTTTATCTGGGGCAATTCTTAATACATTAGGTAAGTTTGCTGTCTCTTCTTTTACTCCTGTGTTCTTGAACGTGATGATCATCGGTGCTGCGTGGTTTATCTCTCCAAATTTAGAACAGCCAGAAATCGGCTTGGCTATCGGTGTGTTTCTGGGTGGTTTAGTCCAATTTCTTTTCCAAATGCCTTTCTTGATCAAAGCGGGTGTATTGGTTAAGCCGAAGTGGGGCTGGAGAGATCCGGGCGTTGTTAAGATCCGCACTCTGATGATCCCTGCTTTGTTCGGTGTATCGGTCAGTCAAATTAACTTACTGTTTGATACCTTTATTGCCAGCTTCCTAACAACAGGCTCTATCAGTTGGTTGTACTACTCAGATCGATTGCTTGAATTCCCTCTCGGTTTATTCGGTATTGCGATTGCGACCGTAATTCTTCCTGCTTTATCTCGTAAACACGTAGATGCTCAAGGAGAAGGATTTGCGCATACTATGGACTGGGGCGTGCGCATGGTTTTGCTGCTGGGTATTCCTGCGATGCTAGGTCTGATCGTTTTAGCCAAACCAATGCTGATGGTGCTATTTATGCGTGGTGAGTTCTCTCCACACGATGTACAGCAGGCGTCGATGTCTTTGGTTGCTTACGCGTCTGGCTTGCTTAACTTCATGCTGATCAAAGTATTGGCTCCGGGTTATTACTCTCGCCAAGATACCAAGACACCCGTTAAGTACGGCATTATCGCGATGGTGACCAATATGGTGTTTAACGCGATCTTTGCTTATTTCTATGGTTATGTTGGTTTGGCGATTGCGACGGCTTTGTCTGCCTTTGTGAATATGGCGTTGTTATATCGTGGATTGCACCTAGCGGGCGTATATCAATTAACGAAGACAACCTTGTTGTTTAGTGGGAAATTGATTATCTCAGGTGGTGTGATGGTCGCCGCTATTTTATGGCAACTGGATAATATGCAACATTGGCTTGAATGGAGCTTTAGTCAGAGAGCACTGACATTAACAGGCTTGATTGGACTTGGTGGCTTTGTTTATATTGTTTCGGTACTGATTTTAGGTATCCGAGTAAAACATTTAAAAGCAGCGACAGATTAATACTGATTAGTATATAATCCGTCGGTTTCACACAATAAATGATGCAAATAACAGGTTTTAGCTGATCATAATGGAACTGATCCGAGGTATACACAATATTAAAGCGCAGCATCATGGCTGTGTATTAACCATAGGTAACTTCGATGGTGTTCATTTAGGACATCAAGAGGTTCTGAGTCAGGTTTCTAAACAAGCTGCAGCATTAGGACTACCTTCTGTTGTTATGACGTTTGAACCACAGCCTATGGAGCTGTTTGCCCGAGATAGAGCGCCAGCACGTTTAACTCGCTTACGAGATAAATACGTGCAACTGAGCAAGCTAGATATCAGTCGCTTATTGTGTGTTAATTTTAATCAGTATTTTGCAAGTTTATCTGCGGAAGCATTCATCAAGGATCTTTTGGTTGATAAGCTTGGTGTGAAGTTCTTGGTGGTTGGTGACGATTTTTGCTTTGGTAAAGGTCGCACTGGTAATTTCGCTATGCTCAAAGCGGCGGGCGAGAAGTACGGTTTTGAGGTGGTAAGCACCCAAAGCTATTGCTTAAACCAATTACGAGTAAGCAGTACTGAGATACGAAATGCATTAGCGGTCGATGACTTGGCTGCAAGTGCTACCATGTTAGGACGTGATTACAGTATTAGTGGTCGAGTGTCCCATGGTCGAAAACTAGGGAGAACTATCGGTTTCCCTACCGCTAATATTCCATTAAAGCGTTGTGTTTCTCCTGTATCGGGAGTGTATGTTGTTGAAGCATTGGATATCGACGGTGTGCCTGTCGGTGGCGTTGCTAATATTGGACAACGACCAACAGTTAATGGCGTAAGGCAGCAATTAGAAGTGCACTTTTTTGACTTTAAAGCCAATTTATATGGTAAACAGTTAGAAGTACGACTTTTGCACAAACTGCGCGACGAGATAAAGTTTGAGTCGTTCGACGCATTAAAAAATCAAATAGAATTGGATGCTGAAGCCGCAAGGGTGTGGCTGCTTCAGCTAAAGAATTAGTCGGATGATTCCACCGATTAACATAATGTCTAACTTCGCCCAATATAACGGAATTAAGAATCGATGAGTGATTATAAAGATACCCTGAACTTACCTGAAACAGGGTTCCCAATGCGCGGCAATCTGGCAAATCGTGAACCAGAAATGCTTAAGCGTTGGTACAAAGAAGACCTTTACGGTGAAATCCGTAAGGCAAAGAAAGGCAAAAAATCTTTCGTGCTGCATGACGGCCCTCCATACGCGAACGGCGACATTCACATTGGCCACGCGCTGAACAAGATTCTTAAAGACATTATTATTAAATCTAAGACCCTTTCTGGTTTTGATGCACCGTACATCCCAGGTTGGGACTGTCACGGTCTTCCAATCGAGTTGATGGTTGAGAAGAAGAAAGGTAAGCCTGGTCAGAAGATTTCGGCTGCTGAATTCCGCGAAGAGTGTCGTAAGTACGCAGCGGGCCAAGTTGAAGGTCAGAAAGAGAGCTTTAAACGTCTTGGTATCATGGGCGAGTGGGACAAACCTTACCGCACTATGGATTTCGGCACAGAAGCGAACATCATTCGTTCTCTAGGCAAGATCGCAGACAAAGGTCACCTACTTAAAGGTTTCAAACCTGTTCACTGGTGTACTGACTGTGGTTCTGCTCTGGCTGAAGCTGAAGTTGAATACAAAGATAAAGTTTCTCCATCTATCGATGTGAAATTTACAGCAGCTGACGAAGCGGCGCTTCTAGAGAAATTTACTCTAGCTGAAGGCCACGCTGGTCAGGGCGAAATCTCTATCGTTATCTGGACAACAACACCATGGACTCTGCCTGCTAACCGCGCAGTATGTCTACGTGATGATCTTGAATACGTGCTTATCCAAGTTGAAGCGAACGGCGACCAGCCAGCTCAACGTATCGTTGTTGCTTCTGAACTAGCAAAAGACGTAATGGATCGTGCAGGTATCGAGCACTTCCATAACCTAGGTTTTGCAACTGGTGCTGATCTTGAGCTTTCTCAGTTCAACCACCCGTTCTACGACTTTACAGTTCCTGCGATCCTTGGTGATCACGTTACGACTGATTCTGGTACTGGTGTGGTTCACACTGCGCCTGGTCATGGTCAAGAGGATTTCGTGGTTGGTAAGATGTACAACCTAGAAATCGCTAACCCAGTAGGTTCAAACGGCGTTTACCTGCCTGA
Source organism: Vibrio sp. 10N.261.45.E2 (assembly GCF_002875705.1). Taxonomy (GTDB): domain Bacteria; phylum Pseudomonadota; class Gammaproteobacteria; order Enterobacterales; family Vibrionaceae; genus Vibrio. Next base: position 33,953 of record NZ_MCZZ01000105.1, on the reverse strand, counting down.
TACTGAGCTATTTGCCGGTCAGCACGTATTTAAAGCGAACGACTCTGTTTTAGAAGTTCTAAAAGAGAAAGGTGCACTTCTGCATCACCACGCTTACGAGCACAGCTACCCACACTGTTGGAGACACAAAACTCCAATCATCTTCCGTGCAACACCACAATGGTTCATCTCTATGGATCAAGCTGGCCTACGTGCTAAAGCACTAGAGTCAATTAAGAGTGTTGAGTGGTTGCCTGAGTGGGGTCAAAGCCGTATCGAAGGTATGGTTGAAGGTCGCCCTGAGTGGTGTATCTCTCGTCAACGTACTTGGGGTGTGCCAATTGCTCTGTTCGTTCATAAAGAAACAGCAGAACTTCACCCAGAAAGCCCAGCACTTATTGAAAAAGTAGCGAAGCTCGTTGAAGAGAAAGGCATTCAAGCTTGGTGGGATGTAGACGCTGCTGAACTTATGGGCGCAGAAGACGCTGATAAGTACGAAAAAGTAATGGATACGCTAGACGTATGGTTCGACTCAGGCGTTACGCACTTCTCAGTTGTTGATTCTCGCGAAGAGTACAACTTCCCGAACGAAGAGCGCACGCACAGTGCTGATCTTTACCTTGAAGGTTCAGACCAACACCGAGGCTGGTTCCAGTCTTCTCTAATTTCATCTATTGCGATGAAAGACGAAGCACCATACAAGCAAGTACTAACACACGGTTTCGTTGTGGATGGTAACGGCCGTAAGATGTCTAAATCTATCGGTAACGTTGTTGCTCCTAAAGACGTAACAAACAAACTAGGTGCAGATATCCTGCGTCTATGGGTTGCTTCTACAGACTACACAGGTGAAGTTGCGGTTTCTGATGAAATCCTGAAGCGTTCAGCTGATGCTTACCGTCGTATTCGTAACACAGCACGTTTCTTCCTAGCTAACTTGAATGGTTTCAACCCTGAAACTGACCTAGTGCCAGCTGAAGAGATGGTTGCACTTGATCGCTGGGCTGTTGGCCGTGCTCAAGCTGCACAAGAAGAGATTGTTAAAGCATACGGCGAGTACAACACTCACGGTGTGACTCAACGTCTAATGCAGTTCTGTTCTATCGAAATGGGTTCTTTCTACCTAGACGTAATCAAAGACCGTCAATACACAGCGAAACAGGGCAGCCATGCTCAACGTAGCTGTCAGACTGCGCTTTACTACATCGTAGAAGCTCTAGTTCGTTGGATGGCACCTATCATGTCGTTCACTGCAGATGAAATCTGGAACGAAATGCCTGGTCAGCGCGATAAGTTCGTGTTTACAGGTGAGTGGTTCGAAGGCCTATTCGGTCTTGTTGAAGGCGAAGAGTTAAACAACGAGTTCTGGACTGAAATCCAGTCTGTTCGTGGCGCAGTGAACAAGCTTCTTGAAGATGCTCGTAAAGAGAAAACGATCGGTGGTGCACTGCAAGCTGAAGTAACTCTATACGCTGACGACGCACTAGCAGCTAAAATCAACAAGCTAGAAGATGAGCTACGTTTCGTACTTATCACTTCTGCAGCTGTTGTTAAGCCACTGAGCGAGAAGTCTGATGCAGCTCAAGCGACAGACGTTGCTGGTCTATTCGTTGAAGTCGCAGCTACTGAAGCTGAGAAGTGTGACCGTTGCTGGCACCACACTCCAGATGTAGGCACTATCGAAGGTCACGAGAAAGTTTGTGGTCGTTGTGTGTCGAACATCGACGGTGAAGGCGAAGTGCGTAAGTTCGCATAACAGCTCAGAGAAAGACTGAACTTTTTGTAAAAATCATAGCCCCAGTATCAACTGGGGTTATTTTTAATTATAGGAAATGTGTTTATACAAGTACGGTAATCAGGTCACTTAAATTGAGTTACAGTGAATACCAACTTCGTAAATACTAGGAATAGAAATGAGTGAAGTTTCGTTAAAACAATCTGGTGTGCGTTGGCTATGGTTGGCCCTAGTGGTTTTCCTTGCCGATATCGGCATTAAACTCTTTGTCATGGATAACATGGGTTATGGCTGGGCAAACCGTATTGAGGTTCTGCCATTCTTTAACTTTTTGTACGTTCACAACTATGGCGCCGCATTCAGCTTCTTGAGTGATCAAAGTGGTTGGCAGCGTTGGCTGTTTACGGGTATTGCCTTTGCGGTAACGGGTATGTTGACGTACTGGATGAGCAAGCTACCTGCGACAGAGAAGTGGAATAACATCGCTTACGCAATCATCATTGGTGGTGCGGTTGGTAATGTGTTTGACCGTGTCGTACATGGTTTTGTTGTCGATTACCTAGACTTCTACTGGGGTACTTACCACTGGCCAGCGTTTAACTTAGCGGATATGGGAATCTGTATCGGTGCTGCGATGATCATCCTAGATGGTTTCCGCAAGAAAGATGAAAGCAAATAGGCAAATAGACCTTAAGTAAAAGAGCCTTGAAATAGATTGCCTTAAAGTCAGTCTATGACTCACAGAATAGAATAGCCCTAAGCGCTGTCGGTTGATTCCGACGGCGCTTTTTTTTATGCTGCAAGTAATATGAGAGCAAAGTAAATTGCGTTCTCAAATAATAAAGAAATCTAAGGAAAGTAACGTGGCAGCAATTAAAAATGATTCAGCAGTAACCCTACATTTTACGATTAAAATGAAGGATGGTTCAGTTGCCGATAGTACGGAAAATATGGGTAAACCAGCGAAGTTCGTTATGGGTGATGGTAGCCTAAGCGAGAATTTCGAAGCGTGCTTACTTGGACTTGAAACTGGGACTGAAAAGTCGATTGAACTGAAAGCGGAAGATGCATTCGGTATGCCAAACCCTGATCATATTCACTATATGGATCGTGCTAAGTTTGTTGGTGACTCTGAAGTTGAGGTGGGCACTATCATGGCATTCTCTGGTCCTGACGGTATGGAAATTCCAGGTATTATTACTGAGATAGCAGGTGATTCAGTGACGGTTGATTTTAATCACCCACTCGCTGGTCAAGACGTTACGTTTGACGTTAACATCTTAGCGGTCGAATAACTTTCTTAACTTAGAGAAGCTCTCTTAACGTTACAGTAGCTGTCTTAACGTTAGAATAAGATAGCCTTAAAACTATGATGTAAGCCAGAGCTTCACTGTCTAGGCGCTTCACTGTAGAATGCGAGCCTCGCTAACGGCGAACTCAATAGAAACAACCTTAGTACCGCGGTAAATGATGAGCAATGAAATGAAAATAATGTTAGCTAACCCTCGTGGCTTTTGTGCCGGTGTTGACCGTGCGATCAGCATTGTCGAGCGTGCACTCGAAATGTACCAGCCACCGATCTACGTTCGTCATGAAGTGGTACACAACCGCTTTGTTGTTGAGGGGCTCAAGCAACGCGGTGCTATTTTTGTCGAAGAACTGAGTGAAGTGCCGGACGACAATATTGTGATTTTCTCTGCTCACGGTGTATCTCAAGCGGTTCGTAAAGAAGCGAAAGAGCGTGAGTTAACGGTATTCGATGCAACGTGTCCTTTGGTGACTAAAGTTCATATGGAGGTTGCTCGCGCAAGCCGTAAACATATGGAAGTGGTACTGATCGGTCATGCGGGTCACCCTGAGGTTGAAGGCACTATGGGTCAATACGCGAGCCAAACCGGTGGTATGTACTTGGTTGAACGACCTGAGGATGTACAGAAACTAGTCGTGAACGACCCGAGTAACCTGCACTATGTTAGCCAAACAACGCTATCCGTTGATGAAACAGCAGATGTGATTGAAGAGCTACGCCGAGTATTCCCTGAGATCCAAGGCCCTCGTAAAGATGACATTTGTTACGCAACTCAAAACCGTCAAGACGCAGTGCGCGAAATGGCGAATGATGTTGATGTCGTGATTGTTGTTGGTTCTAAGAACTCATCGAACTCAACACGCTTAAAAGAGCTGGCTGAGAAGCTAGGCACGCCAGGCTACCTAACCGATTGCCCTGAAGACATTCAAACAGAGTGGGTTGAAGGGAAAAAGAAAATAGGTGTAACAGCCGGTGCTTCTGCTCCTGAAGAGCTGGTAAACCAAATTCTAGATCGTATCCGTGAATTGGGTGCGACTGACGTTGAAGAGATTCAAGGTCGCGAAGAGAACATGTTCTTTGAAGTACCAAAAGAGCTGCAGATTAAGCAAGTCGACTAATCTCTATTGATTCGTGACACTAGCGATTCGCAAATACTATCGATTTGTAAACAGTAGGAAGCCAACGTTGATGCGTTGGCTTTTTTGATCGTGCTCTGGAACAAGGCGTCGAACTTCTAACTCGTTACTGGAGACCGAGTTGCTCTTTTAAACTCTTTAAGTAACGACGGCTAACAGGCACTTCAAAGCCCGTTAGTGTGATGATCTCTGCTAATCCATTCTCTAACAGTTTGATCTCTTGGATCGATTTTATGTTGATCAAGTATTGGCGATGACAGCGGATCAAATCGGTTTTCTCTTCCAAGATCTTTAGCGTTAACTGTGAGGTGGCGGTTTGTGATGAGCTACGAACATGCACACCACTGATATCGGAATACGCGCATTCAACCGTTTGGCTTGCCATGATCACAATGCGGTTATGACCAATACATGGGATCTGCTCTAGATGGCACGGAGCAATCGCTGAGATGTCTTGTTCTGGCGCTTTCTGATTTTGTTTGATGACTTTGTTTAGACGACAAACGCTCTTGTTTAATCGACAAGGTTCGACTGGCTTAAGTAGGTAATCAAAAGCGTTATCTTCGAAGGCTTGAATCGCATATTGGTCGTAGGCGGTGACAAATACCACGTAAGGCATGGTATCAGGATCAAGCATGCTTAACAGTTCAATCCCGGTAACCTGCGGCATTTGGATATCCAAATACACCACATCAGGCTTGAGTAGATTGATCTGTTTCAGTCCTTCGATCGCGTTACTCGCTTGGCCGATGATTTCCACTTCTCCGGTTTCGGTCAGTAGTTCAATCAGTTCTTCGCGAGCAAAAAGCTCATCATCGACAACTAATGCCTTTAACATCCTACAATCTTCATCTTGGTTCTATCCCTGCTTGATTCACACTTATCTTTTAGGTGTCTGCTTCTAAATGTTCCAATTCGGAGCGATTCGTCTCCAAAAATACCTTTATTTGAGTATAGGTATGATAAAGCTCATTCGAGTAAATTGCTGTGGTTGAGATTCTATTTTTAGTGCTGAGTCTTGTCCAAAGAAATTAGTGAGTCGTTTATCAACAATCTCCATGCCCAATCCCACATGATCTTGAGATGGTTTCTGGTAATTGCCTGCATTGTCTTCAACGGTTAATTTGAATCCACCCTCGAAAGCCTCGCTATAGATCTTCACTTTGCCACCTTCCAGCATATTGGATATCCCATGTTTGATGGCGTTTTCTACCAGCGGTTGCAGGGTAAAGCTAGGTAATTGAGATTCATACAACTGCGGGTCAATATCCCATTCAATTTCCAATCGGTCGGTAAAGCGTGCTTTCTCTATAGTCAGGTAAGCGTTGACGTGTGCTAGCTCGTCTTTGAGCTTTACGGTGTTGATGTTCTGCTTTAGGTTGCTTCTAAAGAAATGAGATAGATGCTGAATCAACTCTCGAGCTTTATCTGGGTCACGACGTGTTACTGCACTGATAGTGTTAAGCGCATTGAACAAGAAGTGTGGGTTCACTTGAGCGTGCAGCAGTTTGATTTCCGCTTGGGTCAGTAGTGTTTGCTGTTGTTGATAGTTGCTGAACAGAATCTGGCTCGATAATAGCTGAGCGATACCTTCACCCATCGACATGTTGATGGTCGAGAATAGTTTGAGCTTTGGCTCATACAGTTTGATGGTTCCGACCACTTCGTTACCTGCGCGGAGTGGAATAATCAGAGCAGATCCTAATTTACAATCCTGCGACAGGGAGCATTGGTATGGGTTCTCTTTACCATCGAGGTAAATGATGTCGTTCTGTTCCATTGCAGTGAGTGTGCTTTGCGATGAGATAGGGGTGTTTGGGATATGGTGCTCATCGCCAATGCCGACGAACGCGAGAATTTTTTCTCGGTCGGTAATCGCTACCGCACCTACGTTGGTCTCTTCGTAAACAATACGTACAATTTTTTGTGCGTTATCAGAATTGAACCCACCATGCAAAATACCCACCGAACGCTCGGCGATGGTGAGTGCGCGGCGTGAGAAGGTAGCCGAGTACTTTTCGAAGATGGTTTTTCTATCTTGGATAATACTCATGAACAGCGCAGCGCCGACTGAATTGGCAATGATCATCGGGGCTGCAATATCAGAAACTAGCGCATAAGACTGTTCAAACGGTTTGGCGACCGCAAGTAGAATCAGCATTTGAATGATCTCTGCAAATAGGGTCACAGAGAACACCACTAAGGGATTAAACAGTTGGCTGGCTTTGTTCTTTCTGACTAAGTAAACGTGCAATAGGCCGCCAATCAAGCCTTCTGCTGTGGTGGAAATAGCACAAGCCAAATCTGTGAAACCACCTAATGAGTAACGATGAATCCCGCCAGTAAAGCCCACCGCAAAGCCAACGACAGGGCCGCCAAACAGACCACCCATTACCGCACCCATTGCACGAGTGTTGGCTATCGCGTCATTAATCTGGAGTCCGAAATAGGTGCCCATAATGCAGAAGAGGGAAAACAGAACATAACAGCTGACTTTATGACTTAAGCGTGAAGAGATGCTCAACAAAGGGAGAATCAACGGGGTTTTACTTAGCATGTAAGCGATCACTAAGTAGACACAGGTTTGTTGTAGCAGAGAGAGAATGAGTTCCATATTTTCACCTATTGAGACGCTTGTTAAGTGTAAAGCTCATTGCTTGGTAACGGTAGCTTTGCTTGTGTTTTCGTTGGTTATATCGAGCGGTGATTGCTTCTTAATGCCGAGATACAGTAAAGCCCATCACGGTGGACGGGCTTTAGTCTTAATTTCCACGAATCACTGGGTGATTTCGGGAGCAAGCGAAGTTGTGTTTGGCGTTCTTGTCTTTCTATGAAGACTGTTGTTTGTTAAGAACTAAGCAGTTTTGGTTACGCCTTTCGCTTCTTTTTCTTCGTCTGCAAGGTCAGTTTCGCCTTTGCCTTTAGAAATCTTAATCACGTAAGCTGCAACGCCTAGCGCACTAATCACACCAACGATAGTCGAGATTTGCATTGGTAGACCGAAGCCTAGTTGGCTGTTGTTCAGGATGAATGTGATACACACAGACGTCATGAACACAGCTGGAACTGTAGTTACCCAGTGCAGTTTGTTGTGACGAAGTAGGTAAGCTGAAGCTGTCCACAGCATCATTACTGCTGTTGATTGGTTAGCAAAACCGAAGTAGCGCCAGATGATGCCGAAGTCTACTTGAGTTAGGATGCCACCGATAACGAATAGTGGTAGTGCCATTAGTAGGCGGTTACGCAGTGTTTTCTGTTCCATGTTGAAGTATTCAGCAAGGATAAGACGGCTTGAACGGAATGCTGTGTCACCAGAAGTGATTGGTAGGATAACCACGCCAAGGAAAGCAAGGATACCGCCGAATACACCCAGTAGACCAAATGAAGCGCTGTATACCACGTTACCTGGGCCGCCGTTTGCAATTGCGTCTGATAGAGACTCAACTGAACCGAAGAATGAAAGAGCAAGTGCACACCAGATTAGAGCGATGATGCCTTCACCAATCATTGCACCATAGAATACGAAGCGACCGTTCTTCTCGTTTTCCATACAACGCGCCATCAGTGGTGACTGAGTTGCGTGGAAGCCAGAGATTGCACCACAAGCGATAGTGATGAATAGAGCTGGCCAAAGTGGTAGGTCATTCGGGTTCATGTTGGTGAACATGTCTTTCATCTCGAAGCCACCCATGATTTGGTGCTCGTCAGATAGACCAATCGCAGTGATTAGGCCAACAGACATGAAGATAAGCAGTGCGCCGAACAGTGGGTAGAAGCGACCAATGATTTTATCGACAGGGACAATCGTTGCGATGATGTAGTAAGCAAAGATGATAACAACCATGGTTGTTGCAGACATCGCGAAATCAGTTTGGTCGTTCACTAGGTTAGTGATCATGCCTGCAGGAGCAGAAACAAATACCACACCAACTAGAAGTAGTAGAACAATGGCAAAGATGTTCATAAAGTGTTTTGCGCCATTGCCTAGGTAACGTCCTGTGATGGTAGGAACTGAAGCACCGCCATTACGGATAGATAACATACCTGAGAAGTAGTCGTGTACTGCACCTGCGAAGATACAACCTAGTACGATCCAAAGCATCGCTGCCGGGCCGTAAAGGGCACCCATGATAGGTCCGAAGATTGGACCTACACCTGCAATGTTAAGCAGTTGAACTAGGTAAACCTTTGGTGTCGACATTGGAACGTAGTCCACGCCATCTTGCTTAGTGTGAGCGGGTGTTTGACGCTTTTCATTGATACCGAAAATCTTCTCGATAAAGGCACCGTAAATAAAGTAGCCACCAATGAGTGCTGCAACACAGGTAAGAAACCACATCATAATTTGTTATCCCTGAATGTATTAATTAAGTCAGGGTGTATATTAAAGAAGAGTATGAAAAGAAACTTCCGCTATGAGAGTGAGTGGTCGAATAGTCAATTAAGTGGTGTTATAACTGATTGAGTGGTTTGCTACGTTTGTAGAGTGGTTGGTTATTCATGTTGAGAAGAGTCTTGTTTCTGGCAAGTGGTCGATGGTGAGCATTAAACGGCGCGTAATAAAGATCAACGGTAGATTACAGACATAAGTGGACATCAGCCAGTGTTCGGCGGAGAATCACCACAAAGACAACGCTTCGTCAGGAAGTGACTAGGTAAATATAAAGGACTGAAATGAAAAAAATAATCGCACTATTCGCCGTGGCATTTAGCCTTGCAGGATGCAGCGTTAATGTTCAAGATTTAGCAGCTGAAGGCAATTGGCAAGAGATTGGCTATCGTGATGGTATTAAAGGTCACACTCAGCGTTCGTATTCAGAGATGACTGAACTTGGCGCAGTCGATCAAGCGAGTTACACAGAAGGTTACCACCTAGGTGTGAAGGAATATTGTAATCCGAATCATGCTTATCAAATTGGTTTATCTGGCCAAGTGTATGAAGGTGTGTGTTCTGGAACGGAAGAAGCTCAACGTTTCCGTATGGAATGGCAACGTGGCTGGGATGAGTTCTCAAACGACTACTAAGCTCAAGCTAGCGATAAAAAATTAAAACTGAAAAAGACCAGTACCGCATTTGTACTGGTCTTTTTGTTTGTAGTGAGAGTAACAGAAGCAGATTACTGATTGTTCTCGACGGCTTTTCTCAAGAAGCCATTTTGCTTATCAAGCTGAGCCTTGGCCAATTCTAAATCTAGCCCTGTTAGAATCATCAAAATAGATAACTTCACATCGTAATCAGTCGTTTTAAGTGTCGACACTGCCAGTGCTTTATCACACTCGGTTGCTTGGATAACGATACGAGCAGCGCGGGCAACCAACTTTTCATTGGTCGCTTTTACGTCGACCATTAGGTTCTGGTAGCTCTTACCGATACGAATCATACTGGCAGTCGTCAGCATATTAAGCACCAGCTTTTGCGCTGTACCTGATTTGAGTCGTGTAGACCCCGTTAATGCTTCTGGGCCAACCACTGGGCTAATTGCGATCTGAGCGATTTCAGCAATTGGAGAATCAGGGTTACAAGACAATGCAACGGTCACCGCACCAATCTGATTAGCATAATTGAGCGCACCAATCACGTAAGGTGTGCGACCACTCGCTGCAATACCAACCACGACATCATTTTCTGAAAACTGAATTGCTTTTAGATCTTCAATACCGAGAGTCAGTGAATCTTCCGCACCTTCTTTAGCTTTTAAAATCGCTTCTGGCCCGCCAGCAATTAGGCCGATAACCATTTTGTCTGAAACACCGAAAGTTGGTGGGCATTCTGATGCGTCTAATACTCCTAATCGGCCACTGGTGCCTGCACCCATATAGATCAGTCGACCACCGTTTTGAAAGGCATGAGCAATTTTATCCACCGCTTTAGCGATCTGTGGCAGCTCTGCTTCGATGGCTAAAGGCACTTGTTTGTCTTGTTGGTTAATCTTTTCAACCACTTCGAGAGAGGTGAGCAGATCAATATCCATAGTGTCAGGGTTTCTCCCCTCCGAAACGAGGTGCGAGAGCGCTGATATGAGAGCGTCGTTACTCATAATGATCCTTAAATGGTGATTCCAAAATGATAGTTCTAAAATGGTTTAGTCAGCACGATATAGAACGCCTAGAGAGGCTGCTCTACTTGCGCCAGTCACTTTTGGTAAATTGCTAGGCAGTTGATGAACATGACGTTGAGCAAGCCAAGCAAAAGCCATAGCTTCCATATAATCGGCATCAACGCCTTTGCTGGTGGTTGAGTCAACTTCCCAATTTGGAAGCAGTGCCGATAGTCTCTTCATCAACAATGGGTTTCGTGTTCCGCCGCCACATACATACAGTGCAGGTTGGCTTCCCAAGCGATAAGTTTCCACTTCATTGGCTATTGTTAACGCGGTGTATTCACAAAGTGTGCGCTGAACATCTTCTGCTGCCAGATCTTTAAACCCGGAAAGTTGTTGCTCTAGCCATGGCAGGTTGAACAATTCTCTACCGGTACTTTTCGGTGGCGTTTGAGATAGATAAGATTCATTTAACAGCTGTTCGAGTAAAGCTTGGTTTAGTTGGCCTTGAAGTGCGAATTGCGCATCACGGTCAAACTTTTCACCCGTGTGTTTATCTACCCAAGCATCCATCAACATATTGCCTGGGCCAGTATCATAACCAAGTGTTGGCTGATTCGGGCGCAGTACAGAAATATTTGAGATACCACCAATATTCAACACCACAACCGAGCTGTCTTGCGGGTGGAAAATCGTATGGTGGAATGCGGGGACTAATGGTGCGCCTTGTCCGCCTAATGCCATGTCTTTACGTCTGAAATCGGCAACCGTTTGAATCTGTGTTTTAGCGGCGATGATATTGGCATCACCTAACTGCATGGTGAATGGAGAATCACCACTTGGCTGATGGAATACTGTTTGGCCATGGTTACCAATCGCAGTCACAGAAGATGCAGATGTGCCTGACTTGTCGAGAAGTTGCAGAACCGCATTAGCAAAAAGATGACCAAGCTGGTGGTCTAGCTCACCAATGGCAATCAAATCGGTTTTCTGACCAATACAAACCTCAAGCAGGCGCGCTTTGAGAGCATCAGGCATTGGGAATTCATCATGAGCAAGTAATGTGATACGCGTATCTTCAATCGAAACTAAGGCCGTATCAACACCGTCCATACTCGTCCCCGACATCACACCGATATACAGTTCTTTATGATCCATTCCTAAGCTCTTGTACTGCATTCTTAAAGTCTTCCACAGATTGGTTTAAAAACATTGTAAAGCAAATTTAAAGAGAATAACCTCGGGAAGTTTATGAAATTAGGTTTAATAAGGGATAAATATGGGACCGTTGTGGGTTGACGTTGCAGGCTACGAACTGACCGCTGAAGACAGAGAAATTTTAGAGCACCCAACTGTTGGTGGTCTCATCTTATTTGCTAGAAACTACCATGATAGCAAACAGCTATCGGCTTTAAATAAAGAGATCCGCAAGGTAGCTAAGCGTCCTATTCTAATCGGCGTTGACCAAGAAGGCGGCCGAGTTCAGCGTTTTCGTGACGGCTTTTCAATTATCCCAGCTGCTCAGGAGTTTGCGACCAAGAGTAATGGCGAAGAATTAGCAGAACAAGCGGGTTGGTTGATGGCGGCAGAATTGATTGCCCATGATATTGATCTGAGTTTTGCGCCAGTATTAGACAAAGGCCACAACTGTAAAGCGATTGGTAGCCGAGCGTTTGGTGAAGATATTGATACCATCGTTCGTCATAGCAGCGCGTTCATCAAAGGCATGAAGTCGGTTGGTATGGCGACAACCGGAAAGCACTTCCCCGGACACGGCGGTGTAATTGCAGATTCACATTTAGAAACTCCATATGACCCTAGAGATAACATCTTTGAAACAGACATGGCAATCTTCAAGGCGCAAATTGAAGCGGGAATATTGGATGCGATGATGCCAGCTCATGTAGTTTTCTCTCATTACAATGATCAGCCTGCGAGTGGTTCACAGTATTGGCTGCAGACAGTATTGAAGCAGCAGCTTGGGTTTAAAGGCTTAGTTTTCTCTGACGATTTAACCATGGAAGGCGCTGCTATCATGGGCGGGCCAGCCGATAGAGCGAAAGCGGCCTTGAATGCGGGTTGTGACATGGTGTTGATGTGTAATAAACGAGATGCACAAATAGAGGCTCTTGATCACTTAGCTATCCAAGAGGTGCCTTTAGCCAACTCATTGCTTAAAAAACACAGCTTTGATTTACCAACGCTTCACTCAGATAGCCGATGGAAAGAGGCTTCAGAGCAAATTAAGCGAATGTTGAACGCTGGGTGATAAATAAACACTCTTTAAGTTTTAAGAAGGCGATATGATAAATATCGCCTTTTTTGTATGTGTAGAACGTGGTTTAGACTCATTTGGTGGTCTGAACGAGTTAAATTGATGGTGTAAATTTTAATTTACAGTAAATGTTTTTCATTGTTTACATTTGCAATCGTTTTTGTAGCTGTTATTGTGTTTTTAAAGATTGTTAGCCCAAATGGAAATATTGGGTGTAAAAATAAATATACAGGTTGAGTTATGCAGAAAAGTGAATTAAGCAATGTCAATATTATCGACGAACAGGTACTGATTACTCCTGAGGAGTTAAAAGCAAAACTGCCTTTGAGTGATAATGCTCGTCGTTTCATTCAAGAGTCTCGTCAAACTATCGCAAACATCATTCACAAGAAAGATCATCGCATGCTTGTTGTATGTGGCCCATGTTCTATCCATGACATTGAAGCAGCGAAAGAATACGCGAAACGCCTAAAAGCACTTTCTGAAGAACTGAGCGACCAGCTGTATATTGTAATGCGTGTTTACTTTGAGAAGCCTCGTACCACTGTGGGTTGGAAAGGCTTGATCAATGACCCTCATCTAGATGGTACGTTCGATATTGAACATGGTCTGCATGTTGGTCGTGAGCTACTGGTTGAACTCGCTGAGATGGAAATTCCACTGGCAACAGAAGCACTAGACCCAATCAGCCCACAATACCTAGCAGATACCTTTAGCTGGGCTGCGATTGGTGCTCGTACGACCGAATCACAAACTCACCGTGAGATGGCAAGTGGGCTCTCAATGCCAATCGGTTTTAAAAATGGTACTGATGGCAACCTAGGCACAGCAATCAATGCAATGCAGGCAGCTTCTTCTAGCCACCGTTTCATGGGTATCAGCCGCGAGGGCCAAGTTGCACTACTAACAACGCAAGGTAACCCAAATGGTCACGTGATTTTACGTGGCGGTAAGCAGACGAACTATGATTCAGTTTCCGTACACGAATGTGAGCAAGAGTTAGGTAAATCAGGCTTAGAGGCTGCGCTAATGGTCGACTGTAGCCATGCGAACTCTCGTAAAGATTTCCGTCGCCAACCTTTAGTTGCAGAAGATGTGATTCACCAAATTCGTGAAGGCAACAAGTCGATTATCGGCCTTATGATTGAAAGCCATATTAACGAAGGAAACCAATCTTCGGATATACCTCTCAATGAGATGAAATACGGTGTATCTATTACCGACGCGTGTATCAATTGGGATTCAACTGAGGCACTATTGAAACATGCACATACGGAATTAGTCCCGTTCTTAGAGAACCGCTTAAAAGGTTAGTCAGAGTTTTAAATTTAAGTGCCTCATCTAATGGGGCATTTTAAGATCTGTTACTAACGAAATCTGGGTTAGTACGGGCTTATAGATTAGTAAGGAATAAAATGGCCGTTGAACTGAACGAATTACGCGACCAAATCGATGCTGTCGATAAACAAATATTGGATTTACTTGCTCAGCGCCTTGCTCTAGTAGAGAAAGTTGGCGAAGTGAAAAGTGAATATGGTTTACCTATTTATGTGCCAGAACGCGAAGCTGCGATGCTGGCATCTCGTCGTCAAGAAGCCGAGAAAATAGGGGTTCCACCACAGTTAATCGAAGATATTTTGCGTCGTACCATGCGTGAGTCTTATGCCAGCGAAAAAGATTCTGGTTTTAAGTGTCTTAACCCAGAATTGCGTTCAGTGGTTATCGTTGGTGGTAATGGTCAACTTGGCGGTCTGTTTGGCCGTATGTTCAAGCTTTCTGGCTACGAAGTGAAAATCCTTGGCAGCCAAGATTGGGATAAGGCCGACGAAATCTTAGATAACGCAGGGCTTGTGGTTGTTACAGTTCCAATTCACCTAACTGAAGGTGTGATTGCGAAGCTAGGTAACCTACCAAGTGATTGTATTCTATGTGATTTGACGTCGATTAAATCTAAACCTCTACAAGCAATGATGAGCATGCACCAAGGCCCAGTAGTTGGATTACACCCAATGTTTGGCCCTGATGTTCCAAGCCTTGCTAAGCAGGTGATTGTTTACAGTGATGGTCGTGGAGCTGAAAGCTACCAATGGCTACTGAATCAATTTGGTATTTGGGGCGCGAGCCTGTGCCAAATGGATGCTGCTGAACACGATCACGGTATGACATTGATTCAAGCACTGCGCCACTTCACCTCTTTTGCTTACGGTTTGCACCTGAGTAAAGAGAACCCGAATATTGATCAACTTCTGAAGCTAAGCTCGCCAATCTACCGACTTGAGATTGCGATGGTTGGTCGTTTGTTTGCTCAAGACCCGAACTTGTACGGTGATATTATTCTTTCTTCGGATGAGAATATTGAGATGATTCGACGCTTCCACAGCTGTTTCGGAGAAGCATTAGAAATCCTAGATGGCAAAGATAAAGCTAAGTTTGTTGAGAGCTTTAATCAAGTGAGCGATTGGTTTGGTGACTACTCACAACAATTCTTGCAAGAGAGCCAAAGCCTATTAAAACAAGCACATGATTCGATTCATCGTGGTTAATACCGATTTGAAATCATAAAAACGAGCGACCATTTGGTCGCTCTTTTTGTTTGTGCTGAACGCTACGAAAGCATTTGGCCTACAGTAGGCTAAAAGCAATGAGACCATCATAGGCCAAACCAATTGGTCCGAATAACTAATGATTAATAACTAGTTAGTCGTGATGGGCTTTTTGCTCTCTTCACTCGATACCGTGTCGATGGTCGAGCTAATGTAAGGTACGTTAGTCAGATTGATCTGCAAGCGAACCACGTTATCAATCAGTTGAACCAGTGGACCCCACTTAACCTTTTTCTCTTTCTCGAACACGTAGTTGAAGTTTTCAGGCGTCCAATCCATCAAGTATTGAGGGTTCAGTGAACGACCAAGGAAACGTACTTCGTAATGCAAGTGTGGACCGGTTGAGTTACCTGAGTTACCACAGCTCGCAATGACATCGCCTTTACTCACAAACTGACCGCTACGTACTTTAAACTTCTGTAGGTGCGCATAAGAACTCATGAAACCAAACGAGTGACGCATAGTAATGAAGTTACCGAAGCCTTTTTTACTTGGGCGTACTGTTTCAATAACGCCATCTGCAGGTGCAACAATATCTTCACCACGCTTACACGTTAGATCGATACCAGTATGTACATGGCGTTTACCTGAAATAGGGTTAGTGCGGCTACCATAAGAAGAAGAGATACGTTGGTAAGCCATCGGGCTATCGTTTGGAATCAAACGGAACATCGTGGCTCTTACTGCTGAATCGACTGCAGCCGCATCAATGCGATCTTCTAAAGAAATATCATCGGTAAGCAGTTCTTCATCGGCAAGACCCAGTACTGATTCCACATCGAATACACGCTTACCAAGCAGTTGAATCGTGCCTTCTTTTTCTGTCAGAGTTTGCGATAGCGAGTGATTGGTTTCAATCTGCTCAGCGTAAAGAAATTCTGTTTGTTCTTTTTCAACAATTAGCGTTTCAATCAATTGTTGGGCATCACCCGCTTGCAGCGCGAGTTCTTGTTTGCTCTCGAAGTGCATATATGCCGCGCCACCAATCAGTAGCGGTACTGAAAAAATAGCAGTAGTACACATGAGCACGGCTTTACGGCCGAAGTAAAACGTCTGTTCCCCCTGACTAGAGGGAATAGTAATGGAAAGTTTTTTAGACATGGTTCTGTATTAACTAAATGCTTCTAATAGAAAAAAGGGTAACGGAGACATCACTCACTACCTAAATCGGTAAGGTGTTCAATCTCTCTATAAAGCAGTTCATCGTCGCCAACGTTAAGCTCCACAAGGCGCTTAAGGTGGCTAATACTATCAATATCTAAATGCTCTATGCGTAAACGCATTGAGGTATTGATGGTAGAGACTATCGTTGCTTCTAACTGAATATTGATATCGCTGTTTTCGAGCTTAAAGCTCACCTGAACAGGGGCATCATGGCTAAGTTGTTTTGATTCATTGCATTGAACGAGTAAACCATGGAGTGATAAGTCTTGCACTGAGCCTGATACATTTACTTGTCCTTGTGAGATCTCAGTCGGGACTTGATAAATAACTCGTGAAAATTGACGTCTTTCAACCATAAGTAATCTCTCTATATCGATGCATAACACGTAAGCCAGATATATCAAAGGCCGCTATTATCGCGGCCTTTGTTCAAAATACAAGCTTATTTACTTAGCGATACGCTTGTACTTGATACGGTGCGGTTCTGCCGCTTGTGCGCCTAGAGTCTGCTTAAGCCACTCAGTGTACTCAGTATAGTTACCTTCGTAGAAGTTAACTTGACCTTCATCACGGTAGTCTAAGATATGGGTCGCAATGCGGTCTAGGAACCAACGGTCATGCGAGATAACCATTGCACAGCCTGGGAATTCAAGCAGTGCTTCTTCAAGAGCACGCAGTGTTTCAACGTCAAGGTCGTTGGTAGGTTCATCGAGTAGCAGTACGTTGCCGCCCGCTTTTAGCAGTTTAGCTAAGTGAACACGGTTACGTTCACCACCAGAAAGCTCACCGATGATCTTCTGTTGGTCGTTGCCTTTAAAGTTGAAGCGAGAACAGTAAGCACGCGCAGGGATTTCGAAGTTGTTGATCTTAATGATATCAGCGCCTTCAGAGATCTCTTGGAATACTGTCTTAGTGTCGTCCATGCTGTCACGGAACTGATCAACAGAAGCAAGCTTAACAGTCTCGCCTAGTACAACTGAACCTGAATCTGGCTGTTCTGCACCGCTTAGCATCTTGAACAGTGTTGATTTACCTGCACCGTTGGCACCGACGATACCAACGATAGCGCCCTTAGGCATGCTGAACGATAGGTTGTCGATAAGAACGCGATCACCAAACGATTTAGTCAGGTTGTTCACTTCAAGAACTTTGTCACCTAGACGCTCACCTGGCGGGATGAACAGTTCGTTAGTTTCGTTACGCTTCTGGTATTGACCAGTCGTCAGTTCTTCAAAACGAGCCATACGAGCTTTAGACTTAGCTTGACGGCCTTTAGGATTTTGACGAACCCATTCAAGTTCTTTCTCGATAGTCTTTTGACGTGCGCTTTCGCCTGCTTTTTCTTGCTTAAGACGCTCGTCTTTTTGCTCTAGCCAAGACGTGTAGTTACCTTCCCATGGGATACCTTCACCACGGTCAAGTTCTAGAATCCAGCCAGCTGCGTTGTCTAGGAAGTAACGGTCGTGGGTAATCGCCACAACAGTACCACTGTAATCAACTAGGAAGTGCTCAAGCCACGCTACTGATTCTGCATCCAAGTGGTTGGTTGGTTCATCAAGAAGCAGCATGTCTGGCTTTTCAAGAAGTAGACGACAGATAGCAACACGACGACGCTCACCACCTGATAGGAATTCAATTTTCGCATCCCATTCAGGAAGACGAAGTGCATCAGCAGCACGCTCTAGAGCTGTTTCTAGGTTGTGGCCGTCTTTTGCTTGAATCAGTGCTTCCAGTTCACCTTGCTCTTTTGCAAGTGCATCGAAGTCTGCATCTGGTTCAGCGTACGCGGCGTAAACCGCATCGATACGCTTAAGTGCGTCAGCAACGTCAGAAACCGCTTCTTCTACGATTTCACGAACAGTTTTTGATTCGTCTAGTACAGGTTCTTGTGGTAGGTAACCTACTTTAAGACCTTGTTGTGCACGTGCTTCACCATCAATATCAGTATCAATACCAGCCATGATACGTAGTAGGGTAGATTTACCTGAACCATTTAGACCCAAAACACCGATTTTAGCGCCAGGAAAAAAGCTAAGAGAAATGTCTTTAAGAATTTGACGCTTAGGTGGAACAGTTTTGCTCACCCGAGACATGGTATATACGTATTCAGCCATTGCCGATCGATCCTAATTATTGTTCAAAATTGTCTGCTATTTTATACCAATATCCTCAAAGATGTTACTCCTAGGACAGAAAAGCCACTCTTGAACTAATCCTTACCTATTATTGTCACATTGGTCATTAAAACTATATTTAATAGGCTTCTGAGGCGAAGTGTTAAATATTAATAATATTTACACTCAAATCCTTTACATTTACTGTGATGTCGGGCGTAAATAGACTTCACGTATTTATACACGCACTAAGGAAAGAGCGAATGTTTTTCCGCATTGGTAATACGAAAATAGCTGTGGCTGCATCAGCTATTTTGTCTTCATTTTCACCGGCTCCGATGGCTATGGCTAGCAATGCCTCCGAGCTTGAAATGCAGCGTGATGTTTATGATAGAGCGCAAGAGGTTTTAGACAACCGTGATCTAGAAGCTTATTCAGCGTTACGTAACAAAATTCAAACATACCCTTTAACACCTTATACTGATTATCGCGCCTTCTTATTAGGCTTAGGCGAGCGAACACCTGCTGAGGTCGATGCTTTCATTGAAGAGAATAAAGCACTGCCATTTTCTAATCGAATGCGTGCGCCTTATTTGGATTCATTAGCTTCTCAAAAACAGTGGAAGACCATCCTTGAGTTTCAGACCAAAGAGCCTGTGGGTGAAAAGTACCAATGTATTTATTACCGAGCGAACTATGAGCAAGGAAACCAAGATCTCGCATTCAAAGGTGCGAAGCAGCTTTGGTTAAGTGGTGATGGAATTGATGATAGTTGCGATCCGCTTTTTGAAAGTTGGAATGAAGCAGGTTTAAGAACGGATAAACTCATACTTGATCGGATGCTATTGGCATTTGAGAAGCGAAACGGCAAGTTGATGGCTTACCTGATTAAGCAATTAGATCATGATGAGCCAATTGCCAAAGCTAACCGAATGAAGGTGTTGTATAACAAGCCTGAAAACGTGCTCGAATTTGCGAAAGAAAATTCGGTTAATGATTTTTACCAAACCCAAACTGAATTGGCCTTTAAAAAACTAGCAAGAAAATCAGCAAGCAGTGCTCAAGAGGTATTTGATGGTGTCATCAAGGCTCAGAAATTCTCGAAAGAGAAATCTCAAGAGCTAGCCGATTATCTAACATTTCGTTTGATCAACACGGATTCTGAAGAGTTGATGGTATGGCGAGACCAAATGCTCGCGAGTTCATCAAAGCAAGTGCTTCTTGAGCGACGCGCTCGTTTGGCGATTCAGCATGCCGATTGGACGGGGTTGAAAGAGTGGATTGCACGCTTAGATGATAAACATCAGTCCTCACTGCGTTGGCAATATTGGCAGGGCAGAGCTGAGATAGCGTTGGGCGATACTACCAAAGGCAATAAGAGACTGTCAGACATTTTGGGGCAGCGTAATTTTTACAGTGTGGCAGCGGCTAAACAGTTGGGTAAGCCTGTCCACTATCCAACGTCGACACTGAAGTACAATGCTGAGATTGTGAAACCATTCTCTTCTTCTTTGGTTCGAATCAGTGAGTTGATTGAGCGAGATAAAATTGCAGCCGCGAAGAGTGAGTGGCGTTGGTTATTAACCAATGCAGACAAAGACCAAAAAGCGATGCTTGCAGCTTATGCTGCGACACAGCGTTGGAATCACTTTACGGTAACGGCAAGTATCTCAGCGAAGATGTGGGACAACATAGCTTTACGTTTCCCTGTTGCTCATAAGTGGTGGTTTAACTTCTACGCCGAAAAGCATGATATTGATCCAATCACCTTAATGTCTTTGGCAAGGCAAGAGAGTGCAATGGACTCAGAGGCCCGCTCTCCTGTTGGTGCGCGAGGCATCATGCAAATCATGCCAAAGACGGCTCAATATACTGCTAAAAAACACAAGATTAAGTATCAAGGCAGCGATGACCTTTATGAAGTTGGTAAAAATATTGAAATTGGTAGCCACTATTTAGATGGCTTGCTCGCTCAATATGATGATAACCGTATCTTTGCATTTGCTGCTTATAATGCGGGGCCTAGTCGTGTGAAGCAGTGGCGTTCACGCAGTGATGAAAAGCTAGACGCGTATGCTTTTATCGAAATGATCCCATTCAAAGAGACTCGTGGCTACGTTCAGAATATCTTGATGTTTGAGACTTACTATCGAGATATCTTGGGTGAGCAGGAAACGTTTTTAGCTCCCCATGAGGCAAAAATGAAATACTAAAGTTTCGGCATTTTGCCCTAAGCTGAGTAATATGAAAGGCAGTGAGTGCGAACCATTTCCACTTACTGCCTTTTTACATTGGATCACATCAAGTGTTTCGGTATAAAGTGTTCAACGCTTTCAATCGTTAAGCGATTCTTTAAAGTCAGAATTTAAAAGTAAGTGTAGAGATATGGCACCACAACCTGAATATGATAATTGGCAACAACTGATGGACTTGGTAAAGACGGCTGTCGAAAAAGATCAGCACGAACTGTTGTTGACTATGATGATGACACCCGATGAGCGAGATGCTCTGGTTGCTCGAATTAATATTTTCTGTGAGTTGATGAAAGGCGATATGTCTCAACGACAGGTGAGTCAAATGCTAGGAGTAGGTGTCGCGACGATAACTCGAGGCTCAAATGAGCTAAAAGCCAAATCGGAACAAGAGAAAGCCGTGATTGCCGACCTATTGCTAAAGTAATAACAAGTTAAACTATCACTGAATAGTGCGAATACGAACTCGATAAAAAACGCTAACGGAATGTTAGCGTTTTTTGTTTCTGAGGATTGTTCTCTGAATCTTTCGAAGGTTAACCAAGTATTAAACAGGAAAGTGCTCAGGATTCACAAATGGGATCAGCGCTAAAATTAAAGCCTGATGGTAGACAGAACTGCGTGACAGTTGATTATGTGTCAGTAGGCCAATTGCCCCACCTTTTTGTTTGATATTGTCGGTACCAAACACCTCATCCATTACATCGCCTAGCTCGTTTGCATGCTCTAACTTCTCAAGCACGGCTGGTGGCAGCATCAGGCTTGCAGAACGAGACTCTCCACGTTGACCATTCGCTTCGATCACCATCCAAGCAAAAGTGACGTTTGTTTCTATTCCCGCTTCTAGACCAACATAGAAGTCTGCACCGGGCTGAGCCTGAGCTGCGTTGTAAACACGATTTACGGCACCTTGATAGGTTTCATTATTGCTCATTGGTTGGTCTGCAACACCACTCGGGACGCTGATGCCTTTGAAATTAAATTCAGTATCAGGAAAAGCAGATAAGAACGCACTTTTAACGGCGTTAATTTTAGCTGGGTTCAGCGATGCGATGATTACAGATTTCATGTGTCGGATTCTTTTTGTTGTCGATTAGGTTGAGTTTATGTTGTCGGTACCATTCACTCAGCTCTTCTAATGGCATAGGTTTACCAAAGTAATAGCCTTGCAGCATATCGCACTGTGCATCCTGTAACCACTGGTGCATGCCTTGAGTTTCGATCCCTTCGGCAGTGACCTTTTTCCCCTGAGCATGACATAACCCGATAACCGGTTTTACGATGTTCTGGTTATTGGTTTCAATCAAGGTATCCAAAAATGCTTTATCCAATTTAATTTTCTGAGTTGGATACTGCACCAGTTGAGTGATAGAGGTGTAACCAGAACCAAAATCATCAATTGCTAGACGGTAGCCCATGCATGACAGTTCGTTTAGCAGTGGGAAGCCTTCTGAATTTGAATAAAAGGTTTCAGTGATTTCAAAATCGATCAGGCTTGGTGGGATTCGATTTAACTCCGCGTGTTCTTTGATGAAATCGGCAAGATGAGTCGTTTCAATACCAGCAGAGGATAAGTTGATCGACAATTGAATTGAGTGATCAAATTGAGCCTGAAGTCGGTGGAATGAAGCAAACGCACTCTGTATTACCCAGCGGTCAACATGCTCGAACAGCCCGGTTTGTTCTGCAATGGGAATGAATTCATCGGGTGGAACCAAACCAAGTTGCTTGGAATTCCAACGTAATAACACCTCAACGCCAATAACATCAGCCCCAGTTGAATCCATGTAGGGCATATAAACGAGTTTGAATTCATCATCAAAGTTCTTGTCTCTAAGCGCACGTTCAATGTCTGCCTGTCGCTGTATGGCTTTGTCTAAATCTCGTGAATAGTCGGCGAATTGGTTTTTACCGGCACGCTTAGCTTGGTACATCGCGGTGTCGGCGTTCGACAGTAGCTTCTCGATCGAATCACCATCATTTGGGTAGGTCGCAATACCAATACTAACCGTGATCGGAAAACTTCCTGACTCGGTCACAAAGCCTTTTTGTAGTGGAGTGAGTAAATCATTCGAGAATCGATGCGCAATGTTTCCTCGACGACTAGAAGCATTAATGTAGACAACGAACTCGTCACCAGAAAGCCGTGCAGGCATACAATGAGCGTCGAATTCCGTTTTATAGTGACGACAAATATCTGAAATACGCTGAGCAAAAGAGACCAAAATCGAGTCGCCGATTTGATGTCCGTACTTGTCATTCACAAACTTGAAGTTATCTAAGTCAAAATAGAGAACCCAGGTTTCGGTATTCGAACTCGGTTTTGGCAACGATTGTTGAACGAAAGTTTGAAACTGATGCCTATTGGCTATTTGGGTCAACTGATCATTCTCAGCCAAAAGTTTGGTTTGCTGGTAAGTGTTATCTAGCTCTTGGTACATGTCATAAAACCGCTGTGATAGGCGGCCAAGTTCATCACGAGTGCCCAAGCGCTCGATATTCTTACGCTGTTTTTTTTCTACTTGTTGTAGCTGTCGATCGAGCCGTGTTATTGGAGAAATTACAGTGCGAGACAGAAGCATGAGTAGCAGAGCGACAGTCACAAAAGCAGACAGTACAAACGACAAACTCAGCTTGTTCCAAATGGAGTCGAGCTTGTTTTCCAACAGGAATTGTGCCGGATCGACCGTGGCGTAAAGTTCTGGTGCAAGCTTAACTGAGTGGGTGACACCATTTTCTAGAGAAACCGCTATTGATGTGAAGAACAAGCTGGTTTGGTAGTCGAACTCTATCTGCTTTCTTAGCGCATTAAACTTGTCGAGAGAAACAGAGACAACAACAAAGAACACATCGTCGGGTTGATTGCTAATGGTTGGGAAAATCGCTTTTCTGTCTACTTTTTCATAGTGCACCAGCATCCCTTCGCCTTGGGAATTTTGAATATAGTTAGTACTTGATGTGGCTAAGGTGTCTTGATAATGCTGGTCAACATACTCCAATATTTTACGGTCAATTTGAGTGCGTGAATCGTTACTATTATCCACGTAATAACGCAGTTTTCGGTCACCATTAAGAAGGGCTAAACCCGTATAGCTTTCATCGTCATCTTGTAGGAAATGTATGGCTTCTCGAAGGTTACTGACCAGTTCAAGATCGCGAGATAGATTTTGGTCAGTGAGAAAATAGCGTTTCACCATGTCACTTTGGGTCAAGGTGTAAGAGTAGCTATTGAGAAACGAACGAGATTGACGAAAGTATCCAGCTAGTTTCTCCATGCTCAACTGAAGTGCGTTGTCTTCGCGTTTGATGAAGCTGCTTTTCTGCGTCGAATAAATAATATAGCTAGAAGCCACGGTACTGATCAGTATCACGGGGGTTATCAGTAGTAAGATTTTCGTACTTAGCTTCATAGTTAATGACAACACTATTTATAAATTAAGCGCATAAGTTTATGTTACTTAATGCTTACTCGCTATTTATTACACTTAGTTCGATGATTTCCTGTGAAGGGGGTAAGGTTTTGTCTTTATTGATTAAAAAGCTACTAATGAGTTTTTAGTTAGAAAGGCTGAAGCAGTGGAGGGAGTAGGCGTACCTAATGTGTGAAAGTAAGTTAATTGTGTCTCAGGCATGCTAGGGGGAGTTTTCTTCGCGAGAACAGTAATCGGCTAGAGGGTGATTTAAGTATTTGGCCTACTGTAGGCCAAATACTTATGTTAGCTAAAAGCGGGTACTCGCTCTCAGTTATGACAATTTAACTTGAGTCGCTTTGATGTTCTCACTTGGGTAGCAGCCTAGTACTTTCAGATGACGAGTAATAGCGGTGAGTTCTGTTATCGCTTGCTGCATATTATCTGAATCCAGATGTGCTTCTAAATCGACATAGAACATCTCTTCCCAAGGGTTACCCATGATAGGGCGAGATTCCAGTTTGGTCATGTTGATCCCCAAACGTTGGAGAATCAGTAGTGTCTCTACCAAAGAACCCGCCTCCTGAGAAGTTGACATGATGAGTGTCGTTTTCGCTGGTATTTGAGCCGATACTTCAACAGGCTTGCGCGCTACAACAATGAAACGAGTGTGGTTCTCTGTTTGGTTTGCAATGTTGCCTTGGATTGGCTGAAGTCCATAAAGCTTGCCGCTCGATGCGTTACCAATAGCAGCTACATCATTACCACCCAACTCTTTGACTTTTTTCATTGCATCAGCGGTGCTTGCGCAAGATTCTAGGGTGACACCCTTAAGGCGGCTCAAGAATTCACTGCATTGTTGATGAGGTTGTGGGTGTGAATAGAGCGTTTTGATGTCTTCTAAACGAATATCACTCTTAGCCACTAGGCAGTGCTCAATCGGTTGAGAAAGTTCGCCAACAATGTACAGAGTCGTATGCTGTAGCAGGTCGTAGACCTCGTTAATTGACCCTGAGCTAGTGTTCTCAATCGGTAACACACCGTAATCAGCGTGGCCAGATTCTACTGTTGATGCGACTTCTTTGAAGTGATTACAGTTTAGCTCAATCAACTCCATATTCTTGCGGCTGAAGTATTCGCGGCTCGCTAGATGAGAGTACGATCCCTTAGAACCTAAGAACGCAAC
The DNA here is from genome assembly GCF_002875705.1 of Vibrio sp. 10N.261.45.E2. GTDB lineage: Bacteria > Pseudomonadota > Gammaproteobacteria > Enterobacterales > Vibrionaceae > Vibrio. Next base: position 8,749 of record NZ_MCZZ01000105.1, on the reverse strand, counting down.
GCGAGCCAATGGTTTACGGCTTTGCGGGTTCGCTAGGTTTTGTAGGTATGACTGTTGCAGTAAAACGGAATCTTCAATGATGGTGTGAAACAACTTGGTAATGTACTGCGCATCCAATTCGTATTTATCTTTGCCGTTGTTGATCAGCTTAACTAATAGTTGTTGCTCTCGTACGGCATCACGAACTGGTTTTGATGTCTCTACCTTGCTTTTAGCAACTTCGATACTTAGCTTGCGACGCTCCGAAAGTAACTTCAGGAGTTCGTCGTCTAAATCGTTAAGGCGAAGGCGGATATCATCCAGTGAAATTGAGCGGTCAGTCATAAATGTGTCCTTATAAAAAAGCCTCCCTAGTGTGGGAGGCTTCTTGTTCGTTTTTGACTTGTTTTTCTAAAACGACTTAGCCTCCGATTTACGGAAGAAAAAAGAAGTCAAAAATAAACAAAGATTGAGAGTGCATAAAAAGTGATTGTTTTATGAATGTTTAAACACAATAAGCAAGCGAGCTACAAGCGTCAAGCAAAAAAATAGCGCCCTGAGGCGCTATTTTTTAATCTGTTATCTTTCCTTATTCTACTTCAGCTTCTAGCTCTTCGATTTCAGGCTTTTCAGCGCGGCGCGCCTCTGGTTTATGGCGTAGCTTGTTGAGTTGACGCTCTAGTTTTTGTTCTACTTCGTTGATAGCTACGTAGAGGTCGTCATGGATTGATGAAGCAACAAGTTGGCCTTTTGGTACGGTGAGTACCGCTTCAAATTTCTTCTTCTTGTTTGGTTCTTCACTAAAGCTCGCTTGGCAGCCAATGATGTCTACTTGCCATTTATCCAGCTTTTTAAATTTGCTTTCTATGTGATCACGGATTGCAGAGGTAATGTCGATGTTTTTACCAGTGATGTTCATTTTCATAGAAGTTTTCCTCTGTTGTATCCCTCATGGGTTAACTTCAGATTACGACTTTTAGGAATAAAGAATGTGATCTGGATCTTGTTTTGGTTGGGCAGGATAAGCATTAAAATCAAATGTGATCTTACGCAAGTCTTAGTATCTTTTTGGTGGAAAATGCTTGTTATCCTTATGGAAAACGATAACTTGGAGGCAAGGCTTCACTAAAAACTAAACCAGTTTTTAGGGGCATCCTACAGCCTATTGAAAGTGCTTGATGAAAATTTACTCAATAGTGTTTTGTGATGTTGCTCTCGTGATATAGATCGCTATGTAAGCTTCCTCAGAATTAGATAAACAAAAGCCGCATAATTTTGCTTATGCGGCTTTTGTGTTTTTATCTTCCCCTAGTGCCTTTGTTCCCCCAGGTTTTGGGATTGAAGACAAACTAATCGTTGGTTTTTAGTAATCTCGCTGTACCATCCTCTCGGATGGCATTGATAGCTTGTAACTGCTTATAGATTACAAAGTAACGGTTGATGTTGGCGACATAGGTTACCGGTTCTTTGCTCACGTATTTACGAGTGATGATCTCTACGTTTTTGAACCAGATGTTTGGGTTGTAACCTTTCTGCTTGGCAATGCGCCTCATCTTTCTGATCTTAGCTGGACCAGCGTTGTAAGAAGCCAAAGTGAAGTAGATTTGATTGTCTGGTGTAATGGCTGGGTCGTCAAAATATCTGTCCTTAATGAAACGCATGTATTTCACACCCGCATGGATGTTGTTATCCACCTTGTGTATGTTTTTGATATTGACGTTTTTGTCTCTGGCGGTACTTGGCAGCACCTGCATCACACCAATAGCTCCACGATGAGAAACTCTGCTTTGATCTAATCCAGACTCTTGGAAGCCTTGTGCAGACATCATCAAAGGGTCGAATTCGTATTTACTTGAATACTTTTCAAAGACATCTGAAAGCTTAGCTACTCGGTCTATTTTATTTGGGTTGAGTGCTCTACCTAACCAGCGAGTGTTGTCGATGTATTTCTGATAGATAACATTTCCAAGTAGGGTACCTGTTCGTGCAGTCTTGACGTATTTGTTTATCTCTTTCTTTAACTGAGGGCTGTTTTTTCTCAATGCCCATGCTATTTGGCCATTTTCACGTAAGGGAAAATCATGATGAACTTGAATGTTTTCCATTACGTCAGTCCACAGCTTTGCTTTATGGCTGTCCAGAATTGTGCCCTGAATATAACCTTGGTTAACCAACTCTATCAGCTCGTAGTCTTGCAGTGATTCTTCAATGAAGTGGACATGCAGTGGTGGTAAACCTAATTCGTTAAGCTCTTTATTGACTCTTTGTACACTCTCGAAGTAACTCGAGCTTGCACGTATCCACACCTCTTTGCCGCTCAATTGCTTGATTTCGGTGATAGGGTTGGCCTTTTTCCCTGTGATAATGAGTTCTTTACCATCTTTAATCATGGGATCTGAAAAATCGATGGTTCGTAATCGTTTGTCGGTGATCGTTAGGTTCGCGACAGCGACATCACCATAGCCAGATTCTAAAGAGGGAAGTAGATCATCTCGTTGTACGGGGATGATTTGAACATTGAGGTAGGGGTGTTTTTTACGAAGACTTTTTTCAAAGTGGTAGAGCATTTCTGCCACGATGCCTTTTGGCTTACCATCCTCGATGTAATAGAAACCAAGATCGGCAGAAACTAGCACTCTAACCGTTCCTTTGGTTTTGAGCACATCCAAGTCGCCCATGTAAGGCTTATTGCTTAATGGGGACAGTTCTAATGCGTAGGATAATTGGCTAAATAGCGATATCCAGATAAATAATAACAACCTACTCACATCCACACTCCATGTTGATGTTTTGTTAAAAGTTATCTTTTGAAGATACCGTGTATTATGCGATTCATCAAGTTTGCGATATATGGTCAAAAAAAAACGCGCTAGTAAATTAGCGCGCTTTTGGTGTTGAGGTGTAAACCTTGATTAAGGGAGTGGGTTTAATTCAATCAACTGTTCTGTTCTTTGAATCGCATCCTCAAGGCCAAGTTGTTTGTAGGCCTCTAGCTGAATTTTTAAGGATTTGCGTGCTGCAATTGTATCTGGGTAAGTCTTTTGTAGCTCTTGCGTTCTATTGATTGCTGCAATCCAAGCTTCACGGCGTAGATAGAAATCTGCCGTTGCTAGGTCGTAATCCGCCAAACGGTTTTTAAGTGCGAACATGCGTTTTTGTGCATCTTCAGCATAAGGGCTACTTGGAAAACGCTCGAGTAGTCGCTTAAAGTCAGCAAAAGCGAGCTTCACCGGTTCAGGATCTCGGTCACTACGGTCGATATTAAAAATATCGTGCATGAAGTTTCTGTCTTGCGCCATGTGCGTTAAGCCGCGCATATAAAGAACCCAGTCTTGTTTCTCATGAGTTGGGTTCAAACGTAGGAAACGTGAAATGGTAGCGAGGCCAAGTGCCAAGTCATCATTTTTATAGTAAGCGTAAATCAGATCGAGCTGCACTTGCTCAGAATAGGCGCCGAATGGGTAACGTGAGTCTAGGGCTTCTAGCTTTTCGATTGCTGAAAGCCAGCTACCGCTCTGCAGTGATTCTTGAGCGTCAGAGTAGAGAACCGATGGTGGTACATCTGGCACTATCTCTTCACTACTTGAACAACCAACCAAGAGTGATACGGCTAATAGACCCGATAAAGTAAGGTGTTTCATGTCAGGCGTCGATTCCTTGAATTAAATATTTCGTAAGCTTCCGTTACTTTCTAACCAGTAACAGATACAATGATGCAATTATTCTATTTTATCCATACTAATGGGTATTAGTCTCACGGTTTTTAAAAAAGTTCGATATGGCTCAGCAGATCACATTAACAGACACAGTAAAAAGCAGCCAGTTAGGTCAACGTTTAGACCAAGCTGTCGCTGAACTATTTACCGATTTTTCTCGCTCTCGTATTAAAGAGTGGCTTCTTGACGGCAAAATCCAAGTGGATGGCGAAGTCATTACTAAGCCGCGCGTTAAGGTTTTGGGCGGTGAAGAGATCATCTTGCAAGCTGAACTTGCAGATGAAGAGCGCTGGGAAGCACAAGATATTCCTCTAGATATTGTCTACGAAGATGATGACTTATTGGTTATCAATAAGCCTCGCGACCTGGTTGTACACCCAGGAGCAGGTACGCCGGATGGAACCATACTAAACGCATTGCTTTTCCATTACCCACAGATTGCAGAAGTGCCTCGTGCAGGTATTGTGCACCGTCTTGATAAAGACACAACTGGTCTTATGGTTGTGGCTAAAACGGTTCCAGCTCAAACTCGTCTTGTGCGTGCTCTTGCTAAGCGTCGTATTACTCGTGAGTATGAAGCAATTGCAATCGGCAAAATGACCGCTGGTGGTGTGGTAGAGAAAGGCATTAGTCGTCATGCAACTAAGCGTACCTTAATGGACGTAAATGAATTAGGAAAGCCAGCGGTAACTCACTATCGTGTTGCTGAGCATTTCCGCGAGCATACTCGTATTCGTCTGCGCCTAGAAACGGGTCGTACTCACCAAATCCGTGTTCATATGTCATACCTTCAGCACCCGCTGCTAGGTGACGTTGCATACGGTGGTCGCGCTCGTATTCCAAAAGGTGCATCGGAAGAATTAACGACAATGATTCGTTCTTTTGATCGCCAAGCACTGCACGCAGTTATGCTTAAATTTGTTCACCCAATTACAGGTGAAGAAGTTGAGTTCCACGCCCCTGTGCCAAATGACATGGTTGTGATGGCTGAAGCATTACGTGTTGATGCTCGCGAGAATAAAGAAGAAGACATTTAATATGTCGATGATCATCCCTAATTGGAACGCACCAAACAACGTGAAAGCATTTTCTTCGACACGTTTTAATGGTTGTTCTACTGGTGTGTATCAAGGATTAAACCTAGGTACGCATGTTGGGGATGATGCTTCGCTTGTTGAAAACAATAGAGCTTGGCTCAAGCAACACGCTAATATGCCTGCAGCTCCGGTATGGCTAAATCAAACTCACTCAACAGATGTCGTCACGGTTTTACAACCTACGGCAGATATTCTTGATGCTGATGGTGCATTTACCACTACTAACGGTGTTGTTTGTTCTGCGATGACAGCCGATTGCTTACCTGTAATCTTTACTGATACTAAAGGTACTCAAGTTGCTGCAGTTCATGCTGGTTGGCGTGGTCTTGCGGGTGGCATTCTTGAAAATGCAGTTGCAAAGTTTTCAAACCTAGATTCAGAGAATAAGATCATCGCTTGGCTTGGTCCTACTATTGGTAAACAAGCCTTTGAAGTTGGCTATGATGTGTTGGAAGCTTTCGTTAGTTTTGACCCTCAAGCTAAACTCGCATTCAAAGCGAAAGCTGAACCGGGTAAATGGCTAGCGAATATGTCTCAGCTTGCAACGCAACGACTTGCGAAAGTGGGTGTGTCGGAAGTGACAGACTCTAATCTATGTACTTTCGCTGATGCCGATGCGTTCTATTCTTATCGTCGTGATGGTATTACTGGCCGCCAGGCTACCTTTGTTTGGCTAGAGTAACGTCTAGTAAGTATCCGCTTTTATCCAGCTCAATTATATTTTTATATAAACTCTATTCTTCATTATTATCCCTTGAAATTCCGCGTTACCGTATCCATCTTCTAACCATAAGATAAACATATCTAAGAGTAGGAAGGTTGGCATGCGTCTCGATCGATTCACTAGTAAATTCCAAATTGCGATATCTGATGCTCAGTCGCTCGCATTAGGTCGTGATCACCAATATATAGAACCTGTACACCTAATGGTGTCTTTGCTTAATCAAGATGGTAGTGCAATTCGTCCATTGCTAACCATGCTGAATATTGACGTGGTTCAATTGCGTTCTAAATTGAGCGAAATATTAGACCGAGTCCCTAAAGTCAGTGGTATTGGTGGCGACGTTCAGCTATCGAATGCGATGGGAACGCTGTTCAATCTATGTGACAAGGTCGCGCAAAAACGTCAAGACAGTTACATATCTTCAGAAGTATTCCTACTTGCTGCGATTGAAGACAAAGGTCCTTTAGGAAATCTACTTAAAGAGCTAGGTCTTACTGAGCAAAAATTATCTCAAGCTATTGAACAAGTTCGTGGTGGTCAAAAAGTTGATGACCCAAATGCCGAAGATCGACGCCAAGCATTAGAGAAGTTCACTATTGATCTGACGGAAAGAGCAGAGCAAGGCAAACTGGATCCTGTGATTGGCCGAGACGACGAAATCCGTCGCACTATTCAAGTACTTCAACGTCGTACCAAGAATAACCCTGTCATTATCGGTGAACCTGGTGTTGGTAAAACGGCGATAGTCGAAGGTTTAGCGCAGCGTATTATCAATAATGAAGTACCCGAAGGTTTAAGAGGCCGACGTGTCCTTTCATTAGATATGGGCTCTTTGATTGCCGGTGCTAAGTATCGTGGTGAATTTGAAGAGCGTTTGAAATCCGTTCTTAACGAATTGTCGAAAGAAGAGGGCAACATCATTCTCTTCATCGATGAAATTCACACCATGGTAGGTGCGGGCAAGGGTGAAGGTTCTATGGATGCGGGTAATATGCTGAAACCAGCATTGGCTCGTGGTGAACTTCACTGTGTAGGCGCCACAACACTCGATGAATATCGCCAGTATATAGAGAAAGACCCCGCGTTAGAGCGTCGATTCCAAAAAGTGATAGTCGATGAGCCAACCGTGGAAGACACAGTCGCAATCCTTCGTGGTTTGAAAGAGCGTTATGAACTTCACCATCATGTAGAAATTACCGATCCAGCGATTGTTGCGGCGGCAACCTTATCTCATCGATACGTTTCTGACCGTCAACTGCCAGATAAGGCGATTGATCTGATTGATGAAGCGGCTTCGAGTATTCGTATGCAGATCGACTCAAAACCAGAGTCGCTAGATAAGCTCGAGCGTAAGATCATTCAGTTGAAGATCGAGCAGCAAGCTCTTACAAATGAAAATGACGAAGCCAGTGAAAAACGCCTTCGAACATTACAAGAAGAGCTTTCCGATAAAGAGCGCGATTTCGCTGAGCTTGAAGAAGTGTGGAATGCAGAGAAGGCCGCGCTTTCTGGCACACAACACATCAAGTCAGAGTTAGAACAAGCTCGTATGGATATGGACTTTGCAAGACGAGCCGGTGATCTTAACCGAATGTCTGAATTGCAGTACGGTCGAATCCCGGAGTTAGAGAAACAACTAGACCTTGCCACTCAAGCTGAGATGCAAGAGATGACGCTGCTGCGTAATAAGGTCACGGATGCAGAAATTGCAGATGTGCTATCGAAGCAAACAGGCATCCCTGTTTCTAAAATGCTAGAAGCTGAGAAAGAGAAGCTTCTTAAAATGGAAGGTGTTCTGCACAAGCGCGTTATTGGCCAAGCGGAAGCAGTCGAAGTTGTATCGAACGCGATTCGTCGTAGCCGTGCTGGTTTATCTGATCCGAACAAGCCGATTGGCTCCTTCTTATTCCTTGGTCCAACCGGCGTTGGTAAAACTGAGTTGTGTAAAACACTCGCGAACTTCATGTTTGATAGTGATGATGCAATGGTGCGTATCGATATGTCTGAGTTTATGGAGAAACACTCTGTTGCTCGTTTGGTCGGTGCTCCTCCTGGTTATGTTGGATATGAAGAAGGTGGCTACTTAACAGAGGCAGTTCGTCGCAAGCCTTACTCGGTAATTTTGCTAGATGAGGTAGAGAAAGCACATCCTGATGTCTTCAATATTCTATTACAGGTTCTTGATGATGGACGTTTAACTGATGGACAAGGTCGCACGGTCGATTTTAGAAATACCGTTGTGATCATGACATCTAACCTTGGATCTTCGAGAATTCAAGAGAACTTCAATACGCTTGATTACCAAGGAATAAAGAATGAGGTGATGGAAGTGGTAGGTAAGCATTTCCGTCCTGAGTTTTTGAATCGAGTTGATGAAAGCGTAGTGTTCCACCCGTTAGGTCAAGAGCACATTCAATCGATAGCCGCTATTCAGCTAGAGCATCTTAAGAAGCGCATGGAAGACAATGGTTATGAGCTTGAAGTTTCGGATAAAGCACTCAAGTTAATTTCTCAAGTTGGTTTTGACCCAGTATATGGTGCACGACCTTTGAAAAGAGCAATTCAACAAAGTGTCGAGAACCCATTAGCGAAAGCGATATTGGCAGGAAAAATTAATCCAGATAAGAAAGTACAGTTATTAGTAAACAACGACCGCATTATTGCTCATCAATAGTTGAAGTAAGAACTGTAGGTGCGATTGGCCAGAATTAAGGTTTAATCGTACCTATTTTGAACGCTTTGTGCGAATAGTGTTCGAACGGCCGCCGGTGGCGGTTTTTTTTCGTTTTTTGCCTTGTGCAAAGGATTATTCTCTCTATAATGCGCCTCCGTTGCCAAGGATAACCAAGCGGTTTGAACTGAGTAACAAGACGGTGATAAGCATTTAAGATGCTTTGAAAAATTAGCTGGAAAAAGTGTTTGACACTGGAACCCAATTCGCTAGAATGGCCGTCCACTTCGAGAGGCTCCTTACTAAAAGGAACGCTCAACAAGTAAAGCTCTTTAACAATTTAAACCTATCAATCTGTGTGGGCACTCGTTGATGAATATCAAAACGTTTTATCGTTAGATAAAACAGATTCTTCGGAATCAACATTGATTTCAATGAACTGAGTGACCAATACAAATAACCTCGGTTATTTGGCACAGTCAATTCATTATCATTCTGTTGGAATGGTAATAGCTTTAGAATTACATGTTTACTTTCGGATGAATATTAGTTTTGAAGTCAG
>NZ_MCZZ01000104.1 GCF_002875705.1 Vibrio sp. 10N.261.45.E2 | reverse complement strand
TGACGATTGATACCATGGCCGAGAATGACGGCGGGCGCTTGGCTACCGAGTCGGACTCGGGTCGCACAGATAGCGATGGGATCACAAACGATACGGCACCTCGTTTTGAAGGAAAAACCGAGGCGGGGGCGTTTGTGACCGTTAAAATTAATGGCGGAGGTCAATCTTACACCATCGAGGCTGAAGTTGATGCAAATGGCGACTGGGTGGCCGATAGCGCTACGAGCGACCCAAGTCTGCCAAAGGACGGGCTATCAGATGGGGTATACACTTGGACGGTGACAGTGACGGATCCCGCAGGTA
>NZ_MCZZ01000103.1:1089-1230 GCF_002875705.1 Vibrio sp. 10N.261.45.E2 | reverse complement strand
GGGGCGGATGTGACCGTAGTTATCTTTGATGTCGGGGGAAACGAGGTCACTACTATAACGGTTAGGGCCAATGACGAGGGCTACTGGTCCGCCAATAGCGCCACAGAGCTAGATGATGGGAAATACACTTGGGAAGTGACA
>NZ_MCZZ01000103.1:0-311 GCF_002875705.1 Vibrio sp. 10N.261.45.E2 | reverse complement strand
CCACCACCTCGGACCCGCAAAATATACAAATCGACACAACGCCTCCTGAGATTAACTCGATGGAGTTAATGGACGATACGGGCCGCACAGATAGTGATAGCATCACTAACAATACGGCCCCTCGTTTTGCAGGAAAAACCGAGGCGGGGGCGTTTGTGACCGTTATAATTAATGGCGGAGGTCGATCTTACACCATCGAGGCTGAAGTTGATGCAAATGGCGACTGGGTGGCCGATAGCGCCACGAGCGACCCAAGTCTGCCAAAGGACGGGCTGTCAGATGGGGTATACTCTTGGGAAGTGAAAGTGACG
>NZ_MCZZ01000102.1 GCF_002875705.1 Vibrio sp. 10N.261.45.E2 | reverse complement strand
TGTTTTGGAACAATAAAGTTTGTACACTGTTGAAAAAGTTTGTACATACATGTTATTTGGAATAATAAAGTTTGTACACTAGGCTATAATATATTTTATCGAATTAGATAGAGTATGCGTTGTGGCTGGACGAAGAAAACTTGAAAAGCTCGCTGATTTCAAGCGGGCTTTAAAACAAAAATATGGCTTAGGTGAAGGAGCTAATTACACTCCTTGGATAAGAGTTCAGGATGTTAAGTCTCATGGTCACAGCGGTAAGATTGACGGAATAAAATCGGGACGAACTCACCATACCTTATCTGAGCAAGAGACATGTTTTTTCTATTTAGCTGAGTTTTCCGATTCAGTTACTGATATTCGAGAGCAGTTTCCTCTGCTTCCTCTCACTCTCTCATTAAAAATATCTAAGCTGCTTGATGTTGAGCATCCTAAGCACCCAATAACCAAAGCCCCAATCATCATGACCACTGATTTCCTTTTAACCTGTAGTGATGGAAAGCGGATTTGGTATGAAGCTGTTTCTGTGAAGCCTAGTGAAAAGCTTTCAGATAAAAGGACGGCAGAAAAGCTCGATATTGAAAGAGTTTGGTGGGAGTTATTAGGTATTCCATTTCACATATTTTGCCTGTCAGAACTGAATCAGATTAAGTCAAAGAATATTCAATGGATTACCGATCCTAAACGTAAGAGTTACTCATCACCTTCGAATAAAGTTAGAGAAGAAGCCAAGCGTATGTTGACGGTGGGAACAATGCAATTAAGCGATGTTTGTGACATGTTTTCTAATCAAGTCGGCATGTCGAATGATGATGCATTGATTTTGTTAAAGTATTTAATAGCTGATAAAGAAGTTATTGTAGATTTGGCGCGGCCCATAGTTCTATCTGGGATGATAGAAATTGTTCAAGTTAAGATGGATGGGAAATCACAGCAATATGCAAGTTGAATTAAATAGTGTTTGGCGAGTTCATAACTTAGATGGTCTTGAGGATGGTCTTTACAGGGTTTTGCAACTATATACAAAGGAATATATCGTCATTCTTTTTCCTTTGCTCGAATCAAAGGCTTTGCAACGACCACTTAAGCTTGATTTTGACTTTTTTAATGAGGCCATTAAAACGGGTAATTCCGAATTGAGTTCATATGAGCTTCCGTATTATCAATTGCAGTCAGAAGACGATATTTCAGAGAGTTATCTTGTAAAAAGAGATGAAAAATATCGACTTATTAGTGAATTAGCATCTGATCCATATTTTTTGCTAAATTTGGTTGAGCAACCTCGTAGTAAAGCTGTTTCGACACACGCGAAAGCCCGCAACACATATATCCAGAATATCTATCGAGCACTAAACCTTTATTGGAAATATGGTCAAGAGCGAAATGCACTTTTACCGAGCTATAAGAACTCTGGGGGTAGAGGTAAATCAAGAGTAGCTGGTGTAACAAAGCGTGGTTCTCCGATACAACTCTCCAGTCCAAGTATTGAAGTTCCTGAAGGTGTTAATACTACTGAGCACGATAAAACTTTGTTTCTTAAGGCGATGAAGAAGTTTGGACTCAAAGGTGAAAAAGTTAAGTTCAGTCGTGTATATGACAAAATGCTCAAAGAATATTATGCAGAGGAGCTAATTGCTGCTGAATTTGAGTCACGAGAAGCGTTAGTACCTAATTACCGAGCGTTTGTTTATTGGGCCAAAAAACTAGTTCCAGCACAAATTCTAATACGTAAACAAACAAATCAGGGTGACTTTGACCGCAATAAGCGAGGTTTAAAAGGTTCAGCTACCGATCATACAGAAGTTCCTGGCAGTTGCTTTGAATTGGATGCAACAGTTTTGGATGTACATATCGTATCTGACTTTCAGAGACATCATGTATTGGGGAGACCAACCGTTTATTGTGTAGTTGATAAAGAAAGTCGAATGATTGTCGGGCTGCATGTCTCCATGGAATATGCTTCTTGGAGGGCTGGTCGGCAGGCTTTAATTAACAGCTTTACCTCTAAGAAAGAGTATTGCGCAGAATTTGGTATTGAAATAGAAGAAGCTGATTGGCCTTGTAACCACATACCTCAACGATTGCTTTGTGATCGAGGAGAGTTTATTTGTCAGGATGCCGAAAGTCTCGCTGTGCCATTGATTGGCCACTTGAGTATTGCTCCCCCATACAGGGCGGAATTGAAAGGCATAGTCGAACATCGTTTCAATATCTTGAACGAGAAACTAGTCCATGAGCTGCTAGGGACTACTAAAGGACGGCATTACATCAGAAGTGATAGAGACCCAAGGTTAGATGCTACTTTTACGCTCAGAGAAATAACCAAGCTCCTTATTGATGAAGTTTTAGAGCACAACAGTTCAATTTTTAAAGATTTAGCTAAGCAAAGTACATTACTTATTGAGTCAGGGTTTTCTCCAACCCCTCTAAACTATTGGAATCTACATGTTAAAGCACAGCGTCATGCTTTAAGTCGAGCAGACGAGGCTCATATTCGTTCTCGCCTATTACCAACAGTAAAAGTGACCATGACAGGCAAAGGAATTCGGCTGAACGATCAAATGTATTATGAGTCAGATCATGCTGATTTTGATACTTGGAAAGTAATCGCGAGAAATAATGGTTCATGGCAACTAGATGCTTTAGTTGATCATGATAATTCAAGCTTCATATTTGTCAGGCTTGAGGAAGTTAGTGGTTTTACCCGATGTTACTTGATGAAGGAGTCGGCTAATTTTGCTCATAGGCATCAAGCAGACATCCTGTATTTTGAAGATTGGATTAAGTTGGAAAAAAACAAAGCTAAGCCAACATCGAAATCGATAGAGCGTCACCAGAGAAGAAATCAGGTTATCGAAACTGCAAAAGAAGAAGCGGCATTGACTCCATCGTTGAGTTCAAAATCTGAGAGAACAAAGGGCATGAAAGCAAGGAGAAGGGAAGCTATTCTTGCACAGAGGATTGAGGACGGAGAATCTCAACCTCATCAAGTTAAGCCTGATATGGAATCAGATATACCCAGTGAACACCTAGATGACAAGAAGAAAAAAGTAATTTCAATGCTCAAGCGAAAAAGGGCCAACGATAATGAGATGTGAAGAAGCCATTTATCATGAAGCGATATTACCCGAGCATCGTGGTAATCCTTTGATTGAAGCTTTGCCACCTAAGGTTGAGGATGATGAGTTAGTTATTAAGCTGAGTAATTATCCTGAGAGGTTCGTTGAGGAAACAAAGTTAGAGGCAATTGAAAGGTTGGACTATCTCACCCGATTAAAAGCGTTGAGGCAGCCACTACCTCTCTATTTTGATGTATTTAGGGCCATCGAAATAGCGATCAAAGAGGGATATTCAGCAAAAAATCCTTTATCCCCCACAACAATGAACTATCTACATTATTCTTTAGATAATCGACCTGATGTTGAACCCCGAACAGGCTTTTTTGAACCTAAAGGCAGTGGAATAACAATAATTGGTGAAAGCGGAGTAGGTAAAACCTGCATGCTTGAACAGGTACTCAACTGCTTTCCAGATGTCATCGAACACCGATATTACCAAAATAAAGTATTAGCAATTCCGCAAGTTGTTTGGATTAAAGTAGATTGTCCCGATGACTCAAGTGTGAAGGGACTCTGCCATCGCATCTTAGAGCAAATAGATCAAAAACTAGGACACCCTCCAACAAAACCTGCGGGAACGATAGCTCTTTTACTTCAACAAATTGAATCGAAAATGAAATCAAATTTCCTCGGGATTTTGGTTATTGATGAAATGCAAAACCTAAACCTTGCTAAAGCAGGCGGTGCTGATCGACTTTTAGGCTTTTTGCATAACTTAGTTAACAATTTAGGTATTCCGATACTTTTCTGTGCAAATCCTCCATTCGATGAACTTCTCAGCAAGAGTTTTAAATCAGCGCGACGTGCGGAAAGTAGTGGCTATTTCGATGTAGAACTAATGACGAATGATGAAGAGTGGGAATTGTTCGTGGATGAACTTTGGTGTTTACAGTGGACGAATGTTGAAACGCCGTTGACCCCAAGTTTGAACAATAAACTATACTCACTGTCTGCTGGTAATATGGATTTGGCTGTTCGAGTTTATTATTCAGCTCAAAAGGCAATTATTGGTTCTTCAGACGAGAGGATTACTGAAGAGGTTCTTGATCTTGGAGCCAGTATTGCTATACGGGCAACGAAAAATCTCACAGAAGAAATGAGAAAGAAACACGCGATTTCTATCCTAAAAAGAAATCGAAAAGATGGTCATACTGAACTGAACAGCCATCGACGTGAAGATGTTTCAACGAAAGAAGTCATCAATACCAAATCTAAAGCGGTAACGATACCAGGAGACTTGACTCGTCCACATCATCCTGAGTTCATTGGCGAACTAACGGAACTTGTTTTTTCAGAGAGTTTGAGTGATCGGATATTGGATACTAATCTGATCCAGAGGGCTTCTCAGGATAGTGATCCACTTGAAAGCCTAAGGGCTTCGGGTGTTTTGTGTGACGACCCATTGGAGACGTTTAGTTAGAATTTAGCTGTATGGCGAACCTATCGGAGGTGATATGCGTTTACCTGATGTATTACCCGATGAGCTACTGTTTAGTCGAATGATTAGATATTGCAATGTAGGTGCGGTTCCCATATCTGAATTTCTCAAAAGCGTATACGGAGACCATAGAGCAAGTATTAACCCAATACTTACTGCTGGTTTAAGTTCGCTTTCAAGTCTGTACAATGAGAACAAGAATGACCTGCTAATGGGGCAAACTCTTGCTCCATTGTTTATGCATTATTACCCGCAATACAAAGCCAAATTATCAGAAGCTATATTCTCAACGGATAATTATTCGGCGATTCGTTTAAGCCAGCTCTCGTGCGTGAGAGAACATAGCGAATTAACTCTCAAACTGTGCCCAGTCTGCATTCAAGAAGATATCAGACAATTTGGAGTGGCTTATTGGCATCGAGTTCATCAAATACCTGCTATCGAATCTTGCTGTGATCATCAGCAGCAACTAGTGCATGTTCGCCTTCCTAAACGATTAAAGTTAGCAGTTGGGTATCCTTCTTCTTTTGAAGCCGAGTATCACGAAAGTAGCGATGAAAGCTTTCGTTTGGCGCAGTTTTCTCGGCAAGTACTTCGAGAACAATCAAACAATATTTCTACATTTAGGTCGGCTAGTTACTCAGACAAATTATCGAATCTTGGCTATGTGACCAAGGGTGGTCGAATTCGCAGGGTAAAGTTACTCTCTGACTTTTATTCTTTTACAAGCCGATTGCATTTTCTATCTTCAGACGTTCTACCATCATCCGAATCGGATTATAAGTACATTACCAATTTGCTGTATAACCAATATTCACAGCATATTTTTAAGTATTTGATATTTGAATACTGGTTATCAAAGCAGAAGGTAAGGGCTAAAACAACACCAGAAGTACGCAGTGAAGGTTGTGTCGTTAGTATCTCTAGCGTAGAGCAAGAATGTTTGTCGTTGTTAAAAGAAGGATTACCAATTTCTTCAATAAGTAAGCAAACTGGCAAGAGTAGAACTTATGTGAAGTCAGTCGCTTACTCGTCGGATATGGAAGATTTGTTTGAGCCTATTAAGTTAAAAGCATCCGTCAGAGAGCAAGTTATTGCTCTTGCATGGAAAGGTTTCCATCGTTCTGTGATCGCCAAATGTGTATCTGTATCAACAGGAAGTGTCGAAATGTTGATTTCTAGCGTAAATGGGTTGGTTAAGTGGAGACGGCAGTGTAAGCATGAATCGAAACGGCGACGCTACAAATCTCAGATACTTCGATACCGACACAATGACCCGTTAAAGATTAGAAAAGAGATAAAGCGAGATTGCAATGCAGCGTTTTACTGGCTATATCATCATGAACCTGAATGGCTTGAATCCGTATTACCTAAGCCATCCCACCCACATCGCTATCCTCGGGTTAAGCAGAAATAACTCAATGCGGAATCTGACTTGATAGATTCCGCAAGCTTTAGGCAGAAGTTTTGTTTTCTGATGAAAAAATACAGTAGAAGAAAAGTGTATAAATCATTGACGTAGGCATAACTCCATATTAATATGGCTTCATTACGTTATCTGTAGGCGCTCTACTGCATTTATTTAGCGTGATTGGCAAGGTTCAGGCGGCCACCTGAACCTTATCTAAACCTCAATACGACGATTAGACATATAGGAGATTTATTTATGCATCAAGATTACCAAATAACTGCGCGTGTGCAAGAAATTACAACCACTTTCATTCAGAAAAAACTTCTGAATGAAGATAGTCACCCTCAAAACATTCAAGAAACCGTTGTTCCTATTAGTGGAAAAGCTCAAAATCGTGCGAAATATCAGTTCCCAATATCGGCAGACGAGAACGACTCGATTATTTGTGAATATGATCGTGTGATGAATATTTATAACAAGCATCACTATGGCACACGAAAGAAGCTCACAGTAACAATGGAGCAGTGGTTTTTGGACGAAGCAAAGCGGTATGGATGGGCAGATGCAAAGTTTTACAAATGTGATGGTTCGACTAAAAAAGCCTGTTTTCTAGTGAAGGAAGCCGATTCGGAGAGTTCTTATGATTCAAAACACTAATCTTCGATTACTCAGTGAAGTAGCCGATATTCGAACTGGGTACACATTTAGAGAAAAGGTGGAAGAAGTTGAGGCAGAAACTGGCAGTGCTCGTATTGCTCAGATTAAAGATGTGCGTGAGATAGCCGAAACTTCAAATTCCTTCTTGCTTGATCCAAGCAAACTGCCAGCTATTGACTGGCAGGGTAAAGATAAAGCGTTAGTCGAGTCTGGAACTGTAATACTGCCTTCAAGAGGTTCGAGGGGCGGTTACTTCCAAGCATCCTGTGTTGTTGATAATACGGAAGGTTCATTACCTTTGGTGGTAACGAGTCAGTTCTTAGTGATTACACCAACGGTTGAGGTACTACCCGAATTCTTGTGTTGGTCATTAAACCAACCTTCAATTCAATTTTTATTATCTGAAGGTGCGGGCAGTCAGGGATCATCTATGGCTGTCATGCTTAAAACATCTATTGGCAATGAGATAAAGCTCAATATCCCACCTATCGAGACACAGAAGAAGATACTTCACCTCAATCAATTATGGGAAAAAGAGCAGGCTTTAACCCAAGCACTGCTAATGAATCGAAAAACAATGCTTCAAGGCATGTTTCAACAATTACTTAATGAGAATAAATAACGATGAATACCCCAATCAACCAAGATCAAATCAACAAAGCCGTATGGTCAGCCTGCGATACTTTCCGCGGCACCGTAGATCCATCCATCTACAAAGACTTCATCCTGACTATGCTGTTCTTGAAATACATTTCTGATGTGCATCAAGATAAAGTGGATGAGCTGGCTAAAGAGTACGGTGACGAGCCTGAATTGATTGCAGCAATGATGGAAACTCAGTCTTTCAAGATCCCAACAGGTTCAACGTTCTGGGATTTATACGAAGCTCGCCATGAAGCAGGAAACGGCTCTCGTATCGACCAAGCACTGCATGCTATTGAAGAAGCCAATGGCACTAAGCTTAAGAACGTGTTCCAAGACATCAGCTTTAACACCGACAAGCTCGGTGACGAAAAGCAGAAGAACGATATTCTGCGCCACTTACTAGAAGACTTTGGTAAAGACACACTAAACCTTCGCCCAAGCCGTGTGGGTACATTAGATGTTATTGGCAATGCTTACGAATACCTAATTAAACATTTCGCTGCGGGTAGCGGTAAATCGGCGGGTGAGTTCTATACCCCACCAGAAGTTTCCGATCTTCTTTCAATCATCCTAGAGCCACAACAAGGCGACACAATTTGTGACCCTGCATGTGGATCTGGCTCACTATTGATGAAGTGTGGTAAGCAAGTTCAAAGCAACTTTGCTGGCTCTAAGCAGTACGCACTGTTCGGCCAAGAAGCGATTGGTTCGACTTGGTCACTAGCGAAGATGAACATGTTCCTACATGGTGAAGATAACCATCGCATCGAATGGGGCGACACCATTCGTAATCCTAAGCTGCAAGACAAAGAAGGCGGCTTGCTGCACTTTGATGTGGTAACGGCAAACCCTCCGTTCTCGTTGGATAAATGGGGGCATGACAATGCTGCTGATGATCAATTTGGTCGTTTCCGTCGCGGTATTCCGCCAAAGACCAAAGGTGACTATGCGTTTATCTCACACATGATTGAAACGCTTAAACCGCAATCTGGTCGTATGGGTGTGGTTGTGCCGCATGGCGTGCTATTCCGTGCATCATCTGAAGGTAAAATCCGTAAACAACTGATTGATGAAAACCTGTTAGACACGGTAATTGGCCTACCTGAAAAGCTGTTCTTTGGTACAGGCATCCCAGCCGCGATTCTGCTGTTCAAAAAGCAGAAAGATGACAACAAAGTGTTGTTTGTTGATGCTTCTCGCGAGTTCAAGTCTGGTAAGAACCAGAACGTATTAACCATAGACAACATTCAAAAGATTGTTGATACCTACAAAGCCCGTAAAAGCGTGGATAAGTACGCTTACCTTGCCACCTTAGAAGAGATTGCCGAGAACGACTACAACCTCAATATTCCTCGTTATGTAGATACCTTCGAGGAAGAAGAGGAGATTGATTTAGTAGCAGTGCGTACTGAACGTATAGCTCTGAAAAATGAGCTAACTGATCTTGAAGCTGAAATGGCGGGTTACCTAGAGGAGTTGGGTTATGGTGCCTAATGTTGAAAACTGGGAGCTAAAATTATTTAAAAACATTCTAAAACTTGATAGAGGTAGTTCTCCTAGGCCAATTATTAACTTTATGACAGACGCTGATGATGGTGTTAACTGGATTAAAATTGGAGACACAAAAAAAGGTGAACTTTACATAAACTCAACGAAAGAAAGAATCACACATGAAGGCGCTAAAAAGTCTAGAAAGGTATCTAAAGGTGAGGTGATTGTTTCTAATTCAATGAGTTATGGTCAACCATATATTTTGAATATTGACGGTTATATCCATGATGGTTGGTTTGTTATTCGTAACTACGAGCAGCACTTTGAAAAGAATTTTCTACTTCAAATACTGGGGTCAGAATTAATCCAAAGGCAGTATAAAAGGCTTGCGGCAGGCGGAGTTGTTAGCAACATCAGTAGTGATCTTGTTTACGCGGTAAAAGTTGGACTGCCTCCACTCCGAGAACAACGCAAAATCGCCAAAATCCTCTCAACATGGGACAAAGCGATTGCCACCACTGAAAAGCTGATTGATACCAGTAAGCAGCAGAAAAAAGTCCTGATGCAAAAGCTTTTGACGGGTAAAAAGCGTTTGGTTAACCCTGATACGGGCGAGGCGTTTGAGGGGAAATGGGAGCGTTACTCAATGTCCGAGCTGGTTTTTATCGATAGAAAGTCTCTTGGCAAGAAAACACCTGATGATTTTGAGTTTCAATATATTTCGCTGTCTGACGTTGATGTTGGTTCTATTTCAAAAGAGCTTGAAGTACATAAGTTTGTAAGCGCCCCTTCTCGTGCACGACGTGTCATACAAGTTGGGGATATCTTGCTATCAACTGTGCGCCCTAATTTAAAAGGGTTTGCAAAAGTTACGGATAAGTATGCAGACAAAATTGCATCTACAGGATTTGCGGTGCTAACACCAAAATCACAAGTTAGTAGCGACTACATTTATCAATACGTATTTAGCGTCCATATAACAGGTCAAATCGACAGCTTAGTTGTAGGTTCAAACTACCCTGCAATCAATTCGTCTGATGTTTCTGGCTTAAAGGTCTACTGTCCAACATTTGAAGAACAACAGAGAATCGCCTCTGTTCTGACTGT
The DNA here is from genome assembly GCF_002875705.1 of Vibrio sp. 10N.261.45.E2. Classification (GTDB taxonomy): domain Bacteria; phylum Pseudomonadota; class Gammaproteobacteria; order Enterobacterales; family Vibrionaceae; genus Vibrio. The sequence continues at coordinate 6,411 of NZ_MCZZ01000102.1, read as the reverse complement.
TGCCGATAGAGAAATCGAAGTGCTCGAAGTTAAACTGGCTCACTTTAAGCAAGAGAAAAAAGCCCTGATGCAACAGTTGTTGACGGGGAAGCGTCGTGTGAAAGTTGATGATATGGAAGTCGCATAGAACATCGCTTATTGTTATAAATACTCACTGTAGGAATGTGTGATGCTGTGCGTCACACATTGTTGCTATCGTCAAAGCTAGGTAGTACCAAATGTTAGTGTTTAACTGCACCAAGGCCGCTGCGGACTTTTTTACCGTAAAACGCAATGGCAAAAAAGTCTCTCCACTAGAAGCCCCGCCGATGGACATTGTCAGTGGTTCTGAACCCGCAAATGCGCTCAGCACCCACCCTCCGATGAGTGCTTGGTTGGTTCATGCGGTAAACATTCAACGAAAGAAAGTTCTGATTGCCATGCATGTTGAAACTCGCTATTCCATGGTGTTTGTTGGCATTCAAAAGGGCGATTGGGCAGAGTTCACCAATCAACTACTTGAGAGACTGTTTAACAACATGCAGTTCTTTGGTGAAGAGTTTGAGCTGTGCGATGAAGAGAGCTTTGAGGAGATGTTCAATGAGTTCATCAAGCTTCATCCTAAACCAATCTTTTGCCAACGTGGTGATCGTAGCGTACAGAGCCACATTAATGATGTCGCTTGGCAGTTTGAAGACCGAGTTTACCAAGTTGGCTCTCTACCTGATGGACATGAAGAGTCGGCGAGCTTTGACGAGTGGGTCAATGGCTTGATTCGCTCGACAAAACAGAAGAAAGACTACTTTCATCCTGATGAAGAGATGTTTATTGATTGGATGCAGACTTATAGCGAGTTAGGCGACAATGAGGGGAAGCTGATACGTCAGTTATTTGGGTCTCTGCGCCGACAGATGATGCACGCAGAAATGGTTAAGCGCGGTATTCCAGATGATGGATACTTTGACGAAATGAATGCTGTACTTAACCAAGCGATCAATAAGTACAACGAAGAGGTTGCCCCTGATACGTTCAATGAAGTGATACCAAATAATGTCATCGACTTCAATCAAGCTAAGAAACGCAAATAACATTAAAAATCATAAAAATAAAAACGTATAGATAAATAAAGGACAACAATGTCAGGCAATTTACCCAACTTCCGTGAAGAGCAAAGCGCTAAGATTCCAGCGTTAACCTTGCTGACCAACCTTGGCTATCAGTTCATTCCACCGAATGAATGTGTGCTCAAGCGTGGCAATCTTTCTACCGTCATTTTACCTGATGTATTGCGTGATGTGCTGAAACACAAAACCTACTCATTTATGGGGAAAGATCACCAGCTATCAGAAGCGGCTATCGACAAAATCGTCCACGAGTTAGCTACCCCAGCTATGAATGAAGGGTTGAAAGCAGCGAATGGAAAACTCTATAACGCACTCACCTACGGCATTGGTGTGACCGAGTTTGTTGATGGTAAGAAAGCTAGCCCTACCATCAACGTAATTGACTGGCAAACGCCTAACAATAACCAATTTCACTTTACTGAAGAACTCGTCGTTGAAAATGTTCACGGCACTGCTAACCGAATTCCTGACATTGTTTGTTTTGTAAATGGCCTGCCTTGGATCGTAATTGAAGCTAAACGACCTGATTCGTCCCACGGAGGTAAGCCGACCGTCGCTGAGGGTATCTCGCAAAATATTCGCAATCAAAAGGTAGATGAGATCCCTCATTTGTTTGCTTATAGCCAACTATTACTGTCGGTCAATGGCCACGAAGGCTTATACGGAACGTGCGGAACGCCAAGTAAGTTCTGGGCAAAGTGGAAAGAAGAAGAGATCACCGAAGCTACTTTTGAGCGCTTAAAAAACAAACCTCTTGAGCAAAACAGCCTAGATAGAATCTTTGGTCATCGCCCAGCTAAAGTACGTGATGAATACTTATCTTTAGTCGCTGGCGGTAACTTAGTGGTGACAGACCAAGATCGCTTATTGGTTTCACTACTGCGTCATGACCGACTACTGGAAATGACTCAGCTCTTTACCTTATTTGATAAAAAAGCAGGAAAAATTGTTGCCCGTTATCAGCAAGTGTTCGGCATCAAAGCCTTGATTGAACGTGTCACCTCTTTTGATGAAAAGGGGGCGCGTAATGGTGGTGTTATATGGCATACCACGGGTTCAGGTAAGTCGTTTACCATGGTGTTCTTATCGAAGGCGCTTATATGGATTAAAGAACTGACTAAATGTCGAGTAGTGGTAGTGACCGACCGTGTTGATTTAGAAGACCAACTAGCGAGTACCTTTGCCTCTGGTGGGGCGCTATCAGAAAAAGATCGTAAAGCCTCGATGGCGACCACAGGGCGACGCCTTGCCGAGCAAATCGGTAAAGGCAATGAGCGCATTATCTTCTCCATCATCAATAAATTTGGTACTGCGATTGAGTTAGAAGAATGCTACAACGACAGCCCAGATATGATTGTGCTAGTCGATGAAGGCCACCGTAGCCAAAACGGTGAGAACAATATTCGTATGCAGCAAGCTCTACCGAAAGCCGCATATATCGGATTTACAGGCACACCCCTGTTACAAGACGACAAGACTGAAAATAAATTTGGCAAGATCATCCACTCCTACACGATGCAGCAAGCTGTGGAAGACAAAACAGTCACGCCACTCTTGTATGAAGAGCGTGTACCAGAGCTGAGCACCAACGATAAAGCGTTAGATGCGTGGTTTGATCGCATTACCGATAAGCTAACTGAAAAACAGCGTACAGACTTGAAGATGAAGTTCGCTCAGAAAGGTCAGATCTATCAAACCGAGGGGCGAATCGAGCTTATTGCTCATGATATTTCGGATCATTTCCAAAACTTTAAGCGTCAGGGCTTAAAAGGTCAGCTTGCTTGTGACTCTAAAGCCTCTGCAATCCAATATAAGAAGCTTCTCGATAAAATAGGCAAGGTAACCTCGGTTGTTGCTATGTCTTCGCCTGATACGCGTGAGGGGCACGATAGAGTTGATGGGGAAAGCACGGATATCGTTCAGAATTGGTGGAAAGAGAATGTCCTCAGCTCTGATTTTGGTCAAGATGAGAAAGCTTATACCAAACATATTATAGAAGAGTTCGGTAAGGATGATGGCCCAGACATCATGATCGTGGTTGATAAGCTACTTACAGGCTTTGATGAGCCAAAGAACACCGTGCTTTACATCGACAAGCCACTTAAGCAACACAACCTGATCCAAGCCATTGCTCGGGTAAACCGTCTGCATCAGAAGAAAGAGTTCGGTTATCTCATCGATTATCGTGGCATTTTAAAAGAGTTGGATGCGACCATTGCCGATTATCAAGATCTTGCCGAGCGTACCCAAGGTGGTTTTGATATTGAAGACTTAAAAGGTCTTTATAATCGCATGGATACGGAATACAAAAAACTACCCGGTTTATACAGTGAGCTGTGGGCGATTTTTGCTGAAGTACCCAACAAACAAGATGGCCCAGCACTGCGTCAAGTGCTCGCTCCGAAAATTGATACCATTGATGGACAGCTTACCGATACCAACCAGAAAAAACGTGATGACTTCTACTCTACGCTCACTGCTTTTTCAAATTGTTTAAAAGTGGCACTGCAATCCGCAACTTACTTTGAAGATAAAAGCTTTGACGATAAGCGCGACCTCTATAAAAAAACGCTCAAGTCCATGGCTGAACTGCGCAAGCAAGTTCGTGAAGATGCTGAAGAGACCATCGATTATGATGAGTACGCTGAAAACATCCGTACTATGTTGGATAAGCATATTGCAGGTGTTGAAATTGAAGAATCGAAAGGCGCTTACCTCGTTGGGAATATGGGTAAGGATATTAAGCCTGAGCAACTCACCGACGATGAAGCCCGCAACCAAAAAGATAAGATCACTGGTCGTGTCACTAAAATGATCGAACAAGACCTTGCCGATGACCCGTATGCTCAAGAGTATTTCTCGAAACTGCTTAAGCAAGCGATTCAGCAGGCAAAAGAGATGTTCGATGCCCCTGTAAAGCAATACCTGCTGTTTGCTGATTTTGAAGAGCAGGTGAAAGAACGCGATGTAGAAGGCATGCCGACGGATCGCTTCGCAGAACTCGATCCTAAAATAAAACGACACGTACAGGCATTCTATGGTCTATTCCCTCATCATTTAGGGGATCATGTTTTGTCAGAAGATGAGTGCTTTAACTATGCGTTGCGAATCGATGAAATCGTTACCGCTGCTGTTGCTGAGTTTTCCATTAATCCTCAAGAAATAGAGAATCAGATCCGACGTAAGTTAATCCCTGTGTTATTCAAAGCGATTGGTATGGATAAGACCCAAGCCATTATCACAGATGTCATCAAAATTACCCGTCTTGGCGTGTCAGGGCATCATTAATGACATCGGTAAGCTCTAGTGAAGGAAACAAAGAAGAATACAGCTTCGTCTATGGTGACGAAGCCTTGTGCTACGAAGTCGTCCGCAAGCCTCATTTAGACGGTAAGAAACGCAAAATTACCATCAAGGTTCACCCTAATTGTGAGGTGGTGATTACTGCTCCAGAAGATGCAGAGCGTAACGATATTCACCAAGCTGTGATGAAGCGTGCCTCGTGGATTTACGATGCGTTGAAAGACTTCCGCAGCCACTTAGAATACGTCCAACCTAAACACTACGTCAGCGGTGAAATGCAGTTCTACCTTGGTCGTCGTTATGTATTGAAGATCGTGGAAGATGCCGAAGCACTACCAACAGTAAAAATGACTCGCGGTAAATTACAGGTCACCTTAACTCGGTTTAACGATGACAAAAAAGCCATGGTTCGAGCATTAGTGCGCAACTGGTACAAGGTACGTGCGGAGCGTATTTTTCATGAGCGTTTATCTGAATTGCTTCCGCAAGCCACTTGGGTTGATGGCATACCGAGCTTTCGTGTTCTTCCCATGAGTAAACAATGGGGAAGCTGCTCGGCTAAAGGAAACTTGATGCTGAACCCACACCTCATTAAAGCGCCAAAAGAGTGTATTGATTACGTGATATTGCATGAGCTTTGTCATATTGCCGAACACAACCACAGTGAGAAGTTCTGGCGCTTACTGACGAGTGTTATGCCGCATTGGAAAGAAGTGAAAAGTAAGTTGGATGGCATGGCGGAGTTGTACTTGAATGAGTGATAATTTTGATTTTGAACTAGCGGAATTGCTGCGAAAGCAAGTACCTCATGATGAGTCTATACACAGTACTTTGCTGAGAACATTATTAACGTATGATCCAAATATAAAGCCTATCGGCGTGATAGGTAATTCAGGCTGTTGGATCGATGCTCCTTTTGTTCAAAAGCAGTATCAGTTCCTTTTCTATCGCTATCCTGACCATGTGTTATTAGAAACCATAGATATGGGTTTGTCTGTGGACGGTAAGTATAACTGCCTTTTTGATAACCCTGTCTATTACACATATCGAATTGAGTCTACTTTTTTTAGTGGGAGAAGAACTAGAGATCGAGCCTCGTCTACAACGAAGATAAGGTATTGTTTATCTTGTATAGAAGAGAGTATTGCAAGTGTCGGCTATGGGTATTTTCGGCACTTTTGGGATAGTTCAAATTTATGTCTTATTCATGGGCAACCACTTAAAGAGCTACCCGAATTAGGGTTTGCTAAAACTCTAAAAGCCGTAAAGCGGCTGTTTAATGCAAAAGATTGTAGACAAGCGATAAGCTTAGCTAAAAAGCCTGAAGTAACTGCTAAATATTCTCCGAAAATTACATGGGATGAAACGGGAAGGTATGTATTCCCTATTAAATTTGCTCCAGGGTGTTTGATGCCCGTTTTTGCTCAGTGGGTTAATAGCAAATACTCAAAGTTCGAAAATATGAAATTACGAGACTTTGCACAAAAGGTTACAGGGCAGTATTTTAATCATTATTCTCTTTATGAATTTGATTATAGGCGAGATTTTGCGGGTATTTTGATGATGTGCGCAGAGTATGAGCCAGAGTTATTACATTCATTCATAGTTAATGAAGTTAGTCTTATTGGCTTAGAGTTGGGACCAAGAAAGCAAGGAGTTCTCCGAGAAATCTTTGCAAAGCACTCAGTGAGTGATTGTACCGCTTGTGTAGAAAAGTCTTGCATCATGAAAGCACATCAAGGCACTTTCAGTGTAGATGCAACTGAATTGAATCTTAAGAACTTATTTGAAAGTTCTTACACTCTTGCAAGAATATCTATGCAGGGTAGGCCTATTAGAACGAGTAAGGACTCGATCTGGGGAGTTATCGATGTTTCTCCAGAAATTGCTGATAGTAAAGCCTTTGAGAAGATAGAGTTTCAGATAAACGAAGTCTGTTACAAATAGTGTACAAACTTTATTGTCCCAAATTGATTTAGTGTACAAACTTTATTGCTCCTAAACA
>NZ_MCZZ01000101.1 GCF_002875705.1 Vibrio sp. 10N.261.45.E2 | reverse complement strand
GATCCCGCAGGTAACACCACCACCTCGGAGCCGCAAGATCTGACGATTGATATCAGAGCCCAAAATGACGACATACGCTTGAGCAACGACACTGGACGCACAAACGATAGTGGTTCGATTGTTAAAGGCTTAGATGAAGATGGAATCACTAACAATACGTTTCCTCGTTTTAGCGGGATAGCGGAGAAGGGGGCGGTTGTGACCGTTGTCATCCGTGATGAAGATGGAAATATGTTAACCACCATGGAGGTTAATCCCGAAGATAATGGCAGCTGGGTGGCAGATAGTGCCAATGGCGAACCTATGCTGCCAGATAGCGGGCTGCTAGATGGGGATTACACTTGGACGGTGGAAGTGACGGATCCCGCAGGTAACCACAGCTCTTCGGAAGAGTTTAATCTGTCTATCGATACCACAAATGTTTTAACAGCAGCTGTTCAAGGAGTGGCAGGGGGACAGCCTACTTTCTTCGGAGAGACTGATAGTATGAGTGAAGTAATTGTCACTCTGTATAATTCAGACGGTACGATTTTCTTTCAAGATCAAGCGATAGCAGATAATGATGGAAAATGGGCATTAACTGTACCATATAGACAAAAGCTTAAAGAAGGGGAGAGTTATCAATGGAGTATCACTAGTTGCGATAATGCAGGAAATATAAATAGGGTGGAAAAACAACCATTATTAGGGGAGGAAACTTTTGAAATCGAAGAGATGAGTTCGATAAACGACTCAGAAGAAAACTCCATTATTTCTAGGCATATGTTCAATGGCAGTGATACTTATCCTAATTCTCAGGTTTTATTAAGTCTTGATAATGCCACTTATAACACTTCATCAGATAATGATGGGGATTGGAGTATTGTTGTTGAGTTTGATAACCCTGGAATGTATAATTATGATTTAACAACAAAAAGTATTAATGGTTCAGAAATTAATGAATCTGGTATTGTTGATATTCATAGCATTGATATTGTTAGTAATGACGCTCATGAGAAAGCTAATGATGTTGGTGAGAAAAATATAGAAGATAATACATCTAAAAAGCTCATTGAAAGTGCTCCAATAGTTGATGTCTCTGATTTTGAATCATCGGATATTAATTATCATGTAATCTAAAACTTCAAGGAGGTACGGTTCTGTCGCAAATCTAGTTAGAAGCGTGACAGAACGGCCTTCCTCTATATGGCTTTGTTGCATCGCTCATATTTTTAGCAGTGCAAGAGTTACGAGGCTTCTACTGATATAATGCAGTTTTAGCCTCGATTCTCACTTATACATGTCAAACAAGTTTAACAATTCAAAGCGTCACCACATACCAAAGCAAACCTATAAGCTGACGAACTGGTCTGAATACAACCAATCATTGATGAACCGCGGTTGTATTGGGCCCTCCTCCAGATGAAACGCAACACTTGCCCCCTATTAATGTAGTGGCATAGTGAATTTGGCCACCTGATTAAGAGGTGATGTATGATCATCTGAACATAGCAGCTACGCTG
>NZ_MCZZ01000100.1 GCF_002875705.1 Vibrio sp. 10N.261.45.E2 | reverse complement strand
CTTTGAAATCGCTAAACATGAACGAGCCAATCACTTTATCCAAAAAGCAAAACTAAAGTACGGTGAGCGGTACGACTTTTCGAAAATGAAGTATGTCAATCGTTCTACCCCTGTCGAAATATTATGCCCAGAGCACGGAGCCTTCCATACAACACCCAATAACTTTCTGGCCACGGTAAAAAAGATCGGTTGCCCGCTCTGCAGTCGTGCGCAGAAGGCAAAACGTACACCAAAAAAAGCCGATGAAAAGAATGAAGTCAGGGGATGTGGGACGGATAACTTCAATGTTCGTGGAGGGACGAAAAAATATAACCACCTATTGCTGAAGGTTTTTGATTAACAAGTGACCACCTAGATAGGGCGATGTTTGTTAGCTAGACATAGTCACTCGGCGCTTAATATCTTGAGCCTTCAAAACCTTGGCCCCCATAATCACAACTCTAAGAAAACCCTGCTTTGATTGGGACTTGTTCCAATTATCTAAGTTCTGGCGCGTTGTCGATGCGTACATGGCCAATTCGTCAACGGTATCAAACCCAGCCATTTTACTGAGTTCTGAGAGCTTATAGTCTGGTACAAAACTCATTGATACACCTCCGAAATTATTAGTCAAAATGTTTGACCAAATCACTTATCTTAGTAAAGTATTTTGACTAATGAAAGCTATTTCGTAAATATGTTTGACTAAACACTTAGGGCTATAAACGGCTTAATACCGTTTGTACCTAATTTTGAGAAAGGTTAGGAGCAAAGAGAAAACGAACGGGCGTATTGTCAAAAATGAGGGCTGAGTGAAACGGAAATTAGCCTTACCGTTAAACGGGCAGGCTGATACGTCATCTCTCTAGACTAGTGAGAAAGTTGAGCGAGTTCGTCTTTACTCAATCCAGTCACGTCCATAATGGCTTGTTGGTCCATGCCATTAAGCATCATCTTACGCGCCATCTCTTTGAGCGCTTTAGCTTCACCTAGCTGAATACCCTCTTGGCGGCCTCTTGCTTCACCTAGCTGAATACCCTCTTGGCGGCCACGCTGTTCGCCTTGTTGGCGTAATTGTTCTGCAATCGTCATAAGTGTCTCCTCGTGTTTCGGTACTGATGAGGCCAGCGACGTGATCAACGCCTCTAGGTTGTTCGTTTCACCCACTTGGAGTAAATAGCTCATCAATGACTGTACTTGCTTATCTGTAGTGTAATCGGTTAAGAGCAATGTGACCAGAGGCTCAAGGAAATCCATGATATCTCGATGCCTCGCGTGCTTTTGTACCAGCTCAAGTAACGCGATACGGCGATGCTGCATAATGTCATCGTCGGAGATGACCGTGACATCGACCAATGGAAAATCTTGAGTATAAAGTGCTTTCGCCTGGTCTGGATTAGCAAAACCTTTTAACCAATTCATATCATAGGGATAAGGCGATATTTTGCCATGGTAAAACTGCAGTGGTATCACCAAAGGTAAATGCTCATGACCCGCTTCAAGGTGTTGCTGCATGGCGGCAATAGCGTAACGCATCAGCCTGAACGCCATGTGCTTATCTGGCCGACTTTGGTGCTCGATTAACGCATAGACGTACCCTTCTCCCTGAGAGGTTTTGAGAGAATAGAGCACATCCGAATAGTAAGGACGCAGGCTTTCTTCAATAAAGCTACCGGATTCGAGCTTGAGCGTCGTCAAATCACAGATGTCACGCAGAGGAGCAGGTAGGTGGATATCCAGTAAGTCCTTAGCGGTTTCTGGATGCGTCATAAACTGCTTAAAAAGCGCATCATGTGGGGTTGGTGTTGTTTTTTTCATGTCATTATCTTAACACTCAATGCGTTGAATTCGTACCTCGATAGCGTATCACCTATTCACTTAAATCAAAGTAACCCCTCAAAACTGACTTCTTTATTTTTACCCATCCTCCCTCCCAAAAGCCACTCTAACGCACGCCACAATCCTTTAACGCTCGCCAGGTACTGCAATCGGGCCATGGAGGAGCGCGCGACGACATACAGAATGAGCAAAGCGAAAAATATTGACCACCGCACTTTTCACAAAAAAGGTCGCACTGTCAGTCACCATGGCTTAAATCTTGCCCCTCGCCTTGCCAGAATGCGCGAGCGTAGCGAGTAACATAGGCGGTGATATCAACATGTCTTCGGAGTATATCGCCATGCTACCGGATGGTCAGTGGAAGTGGGGCCCGTTCTTATCGTGATATCTTCTGCAGGTGAGGCTATCGAGGAACTTGATACGATAAGAATGGGAGGTACTTTAAGGCGCTTTGGTTTATCCACTCTATCCACAGATTTTTAAAATTAGTAATAGAAAGAAAAGTATCGAATTTAAGTTATAAAATGGGGTATTTACTTTTCACCGCCGTAGTATTTATATATCTCAATAGTTAGTATCCGTTTTGTGTGGATAACGTACAAAGCCCACAAAACACTCCCCATGGGAGAGTTTTATCCACCGCAGACTGAAAATCAGTCGAAAAAAGAAACAATAGAGGTAAAGTCTGACTAAGAAAGTGTGATGAAGTTCAAACTAGGTAAGCAGAGGGATGTGCGAAAGCCGCTTCGAAGAAGCAAAAGGATGAAAAAGTAGGAAGATTAAGCCGCGAGGGGCTCGGGCGGTGAAGCGGTAGGAGAGAAGCCCAAATGTTTAAGGCGGGTATTCGCTGTCACCTCGAATTCTTGCTGGCTCAGCGTGCGGTCTAACCCTTCATCGAGCATTTTTTTAACAACGAGGCTCAGCGCTCTAGAGCGATCATTGGTTTGTTGAACTTTCTGTTTGGTACTGGCTGCCCCAATCGCCAGGTTACGACGCTCAATGGTGCCTTCCCATAGCGTATTACGCAGGATGGCCAAGCGCGCTGGTAGGCTCCCTGCTCCCTCTTGAATCGCAAGCTTATCCTTCGCTTCAAATTCTTGGCAAAGTTTCTTTCCAGCGGTTTCTCCGCCAACTAAAGTCCCGAAGTCGTCCGTTAATACATAAACGTTGTTGAGATTGCGCTTTTGCCCATCACTTTTATCGTGCACCAGGCCGCCACGTGGGTCGGTCGCGAGGTTATCCCCAATAAAGGCATGACGAAGCAACCCACACCGGATCAATAAGGAGAGCCAACGAGAGACCGTGGATTGGCTTTTACCAATCACTTCGCCAATCTGTGACTGTGTGCCTCTCAGTGAGAACGAACGCGTACTGAGACAAGTGTTGCAAATCATATAGAGCACTAAGTGATCTAAGGTTTGCGCCGCATCTTTACGATACAACACCGTGCTGCCTTGACGTTGCAACTGGTAGTAGAGTCCACCATTAGCCCGAGCGCCGTGTTTTAACACCGCACGAAAGACATCGGCGAGACCCGCTGGGAGCTTAGGTGTAGTGGCATAGTGAA
>NZ_MCZZ01000099.1 GCF_002875705.1 Vibrio sp. 10N.261.45.E2 | reverse complement strand
CCGCGATGAACCTTTTTTAATGACGTTACTTTGAGAAACTAACGAGGGGATTAGTTTCGGTTAAGCTCAAGAAACTCTTCTACTTTACGAACCATGTTTGTTGAACCAACAAAGAAAGGTACACGTTGGTGCAGCTCAGTTGGTTTGATATCCATGATACGCTGAGCGCCGTCTGAAGCGATACCGCCCGCTTGCTCCATAAGGAAAGCAATTGGGTTGCACTCGTAAAGCAGGCGCAGTTTACCTTGAGGGTGACTTTGCGTGCTTGGGTACAAGTAGATGCCGCCTTTCAGCAGGTTACGGTGGAAGTCTGATACCAGAGAACCGATGTAACGTGATGTGTAAGGACGGTTGTCGCTTGGCTCATTCTCTTGGCAGTACTTGATGTACTTTTTAACACCCGTAGGGAAGCGGATGTAGTTGCCTTCGTTGATTGAGTAAATCTTGCCTTCTTCTGGAATCATCATGTTCTCATGAGATAGACAGAAGGTGCCTAGCGATGGGTCGTAGGTGAAGCCATTTACCCCAGCCCCTGTTGTGTAAACAAGCATGGTTGAAGAACCGTAAATTACGTAACCCGCGGCGACTTGCTTGTGTCCTGGCTGTAGGAAATCTTCTTGTGTTGGTGGAGTACCGATCGGTGATACACGACGGTAGATAGAGAAAATTGTACCAACAGATACATTTACATCGATGTTTGAAGAGCCATCGAGTGGATCCATCAGAACAACGTATTTTGCGTTTTTGTTGAGCTCTTTATTGAAGGCGACAGCTTCGTCTTCTTCTTCACTTGCAACACCACAAACTTGATCACGAGCTTCTAGAGCCGCTTTAAATTTGTCGTTCGCGTAAAGGTCTAGCTTTTGCTGCTCTTCACCTTGAACGTTGTCTGTACCAACAGCGCCAGTAATGTCGACAAGACCTGCTTTGTTGATTTCACGGTTAACAATTTTTGCAGCAAGACGAATTGATGACAAAAGGGATGATAGATCACCGCTTGCATGGGGGAAGTCACTCTGTTTCTCAACAATGAACTCACCAAGGGTGCGCATCTCAGACATGTTATTTCCTTAAACTTCTCTGAATATTAGGGGGGATTTGAGCACCATAGAATTTGCCTCTTAAGTGGGCTTTATTCATCTAGACGCTTACCTAAATTCTAAAGCTTAGATCTTTTTAATGGTAATGAACTAAGCGACACAGATCTCACTTACTATGTCGACTCAATTTGTTTTGCATTGCCGCTCGCTTTTAATCGCCATTTAATGATAATGATTGCAAGCCGTTTTAATTAGGCATCGTTTATTTAGCCAAGCGTTTGGAAGCAATTTATGCATATTCATATCTTAGGAATTTGTGGCACCTTTATGGGTGGTGCTGCGGTATTGGCTCGTCAATTAGGTCACAAAGTTACCGGTAGTGACGCGAATGTTTACCCACCAATGAGCACCTTGTTGGAATCCCAAGGAATTGAAATTATCGAAGGGTTCGACCCTAGCCAATTAGAACCAAGGCCGGATCTCGTGGTTATCGGTAACGCAATGAGCCGTGGTAACCCGTGTGTTGAGTATGTGTTGGATAATAACCTTAGATACACATCTGGCCCTCAGTGGTTGCAAGAGTTCCTGCTACACGATCGTTGGGTATTGGCGGTATCGGGAACGCACGGTAAGACTACGACATCAAGCATGCTGGCTTGGATCTTAGAAGACTGTGGCTATGCGCCGGGCTTCTTAGTGGGGGGGGTATTAGGTAACTTTGGTATATCTGCTCGTCTGGGTGAAAGCATGTTCTTCGTAGTCGAAGCCGATGAATACGACAGTGCTTTTTTTGATAAACGATCTAAGTTCGTTCATTACCACCCAAGAACCTTGGTGATGAATAACCTAGAGTTCGATCATGCTGACATCTTTGACGATCTTGAAGCGATTAAGCGCCAGTTCCATCACTTAGTGCGTACTGTGCCGAGCAATGGTCGTATTTTCTCACCTAAGCAAGACACCTCGATTCAAGATGTGTTAGCTCGCGGTTGCTGGAGTGAAACTGAATCAAGTGGCGAGCAAGGCGATTGGGATGCCAAGAAACTGGTTAAAGATGGCTCTCAATTTGAGGTCTACTTCCAAGGCGAATGTGTTGGAACCGTGGACTGGGATTTAGTGGGTGACCACAACGCAAACAATGCTTTGATGGCGATTGCTGCGGCGCGACACGTGGGCGTGACACCTGATCTTGCTTGTGAATCGCTAGCGACGTTCATTAACACCAAACGTCGCTTGGAGTTTAAAGGCGAGGTGGCTGGTGTATCTGTTTATGACGATTTTGCTCATCACCCGACAGCGATTGAACTTACGCTCGGTGGTTTACGTAATAAGGTCGATACCAAGAAAATCATTGCCGTTTTAGAGCCTCGCTCTGCCACCATGAAGCGTGGTGTACACAAAGAAACTTTGGCTGATTCGTTGAAGCAAGCGGATTCTACCTACTTATTCCAACCGGATAACATTGATTGGTCGGTACAAGATGTAGCAGATGCTTGTCATCAACCTGCACACGTGAGTGATGACATGGATGCATTCGTTGCTAAAATTGTCTCAGAAGCACAAGCGGGCGACCAAATATTGGTAATGAGTAATGGTGGCTTTGGTGGTATTCATCAGAAACTGTTGGATGGATTGGCACTCAAAGGCTAGCGGTATCCACGACCTTATAATTTGAAGTAATTGAGAACATGACAAAACACGACAAAGCGATAACTCTTGCTTTCACTGGCGCATCCGGTGCGCCTTATGGCCTGCGTTTACTTGAATGCCTTTTAGCGGCCGATTATCAGGTTTACTTGCTTATCTCATCGGCAGCGCGAGTGGTATTGGCAACAGAGCATGAACTTAAGTTACCTGCTGGGCCAGATGCGGCGAAACAAGCCTTGGTTAAGCATTTAGGTTGCGACCCAGAAAAGCTGGTGGTATGTGGTAAAGACGACTGGTTCTCGCCGGTTGCCTCTGGTTCAGCCGCGCCGAAGCAAATGGTGGTATGTCCATGTTCCGCAGGAAGCTTGGCTTCGATTGCTCATGGCTTGTCGGATAACCTGATTGAGCGAGCAGCAGACGTAGTCATGAAAGAGCGAGGTCAGCTGTTATTGGTGGTTCGTGAGACGCCGTTTTCGACGCTCCATCTAGAGAATATGCACAAACTATCAACTATGGGCGTGACTATCATGCCAGCGGCTCCGGGTTTCTATCATCAACCTAAGTCTATCGAAGATCTGGTCGACTTTATGGTGGCGCGTATTCTTGATCATCTTGGTATCGAACAAGGTTTAGTGCCACGTTGGGGCTACGATCAACGTAATTGATCTAAACTTGATAGCTTATTGTTAAAAATCAAATTACAATCCTGAACACTCATCGGGGAGCGAACCATTCAAATAATGAATGCGAGCTGAGATCAAGCAGATGCTTGGGACCCGTAAACCTGAACCAGATAATGCTGGCGTAGGAATTGAGTTAGGAACAACCTCTACCGTTCTCCTCCCTCAAACCTGTGCCGCTCAGACCATGGAGAGCGTCCAGTGAAATTCACATTAACTACCCTTGCTGTAACTACAGCGATCTCTTTTTCTGCTTTTGCTGCAGATAACACTTTGACCGTATACACCTATGACTCTTTTGCTGCGGATTGGGGCCCTCGTCCTGCCGTTGAAAAAGCATTCGAAGAAAAGTGTGGCTGTGATGTGAATTTTGTCGCGCTAGAAGATGGCGTGTCTATCCTAAACCGTTTACGTCTTGAAGGCGGCAACAGTAAGGCTGACATCGTATTAGGCCTAGATAACAACCTAATGGCTGAAGCAAAGGCGACGGGTTTATTGGCTGAGCACAAGGTTGATACTTCATCAGTAACGCTGCCTAATGGCTGGAACGACAGCACTTTTGTACCCTATGATTTTGGCTACTTTGCTTTTGTTTACAACAAAGAGAAGTTAGCAAACCCACCGAAGAGCTTAAAAGAATTGGTTGAACAACGTGATGATCTTAAGGTTATCTACCAAGATCCACGTACATCAACACCAGGCCAAGGCATGATGTTATGGATGAAATCGGTTTACGGTGATGAAGCAACGACAGCTTGGAAGAAGCTTGCCCAGAAAACAGTGACGGTAACCAAAGGTTGGTCTGAAGCTTACTCTATGTTCCTAGAAGGTGAGTCTGACTTAGTGTTGTCTTACACCACTTCTCCGGCTTACCACATTATTGCAGAGAGCGATTCTAAGTACGCAGCAGCGAACTTCGAAGAAGGGCATTACACTCAAGTGGAAGTAGCCGCTAAGGTTAAAGGCAGCAACAACGAAAAACTTGCTGATGAGTTTATGGCGTTTATCCTAAGTGATGAGTTCCAATCGGCGATGCCGACAGGCAACTGGATGTACCCAGTAACGGATGTTGAGCTACCAAAAGGATTCGAGCAACTTACGGTTCCTCAGAAAGCGCTGAGCTTTAGTTCTGAAGAGATCGCCGAGAAGCGTAAGCCTTGGAGCCGTGAATGGCAGAGTGCACTTACTTTTTAACGTACTTTCAAAAAAACAGCTTTCTGTATTTAAAAGTTCATTCGTGATGTTTGGAATGAGCCATTTACGGTAAAAATCAATTTATGATAAAGAAAACACCTAAGGTTGGGATTTGGGTTGCAATACTCATTACCGCCTTCGTGGTTTCAGCAGTTGGGGCATTGCTTAGCAATGCCCCTTCTCTTGATATCAGCCAAGTATGGTCGGATCCTTACTATTGGCATGTAACGAAATTCAGTTTTTATCAAGCGACACTCTCAACAGTGCTGAGTGTTGGCTTTGCTATACCTATTGCACACGCTTTGTGTCGCAGACAGTTTTTTGGACGAGCCTTGTTATTAAGGTTGTTCGCGTCGACCTTGGTTCTGCCTGTGTTGGTCGGTGTATTTGGCTTGCTAGCGATTTACGGCAACAGTGGTTGGTTAGCTAAATTCTTGGCGAACTTCGACATTGAGCTACCATTCTCGATTTATGGCTTGAATGGTATTTTGTTGGCGCACGTTTTCTTCAACCTGCCTTATGCTAGCCGTTTACTTCTACAAGCGTTAGATACCGTACCTGCTGAGCAGCATAAAC
The DNA here is from genome assembly GCF_002875705.1 of Vibrio sp. 10N.261.45.E2. GTDB lineage: Bacteria > Pseudomonadota > Gammaproteobacteria > Enterobacterales > Vibrionaceae > Vibrio. Next base: position 37,978 of record NZ_MCZZ01000099.1, on the reverse strand, counting down.
TGTGTGCTCATTTGGGCATGAGCCATTGGAATAAATTTAGATGGGTTGAATGGCCGAGATTAAGACAGCAATTGCCACATGTGTGTGGCTTAGTGTTCATGCTGTGCTTCACCAGCTTTGCTACTGTGATGGCGTTGGGTGGTGGACCGAAATCAACCACCATTGAACTCGCTATTTATCAAGCAATCAAATTCGACTTTGACCTGCAGGCTGGCGCGTTACTCGCGATATGGCAAATGCTGTTGTGTGGCATACTAGCGGTGAGTATTCAGCGTTTGTCTAAGCCTATATCTGTGACAGCTAGTCAGTTGTCGGAAGATAAGTATTTGGTTAAGGACAGCTGGTGGTCAAAAGCTTGGGATAGCTTTTGGATCATCATAGTCTCAATGCTGGTATTGCCGCCATTAGCCATGGTCATTTTAAGTGGTATTAACTCACAGGCATTAACAGTACTGAGTAGTGAGCCATTTTGGGCAGCGTTAATGACCTCGGTTCGTGTTGCTTCCCTTGCAAGTATTATCGCCGTTGGTATTGGTATCGCGATCCTGCTAACCAGTCGCGCATGGCGTTTGCAGAATAAAAACTTTAGAGCAGATAAGATTGAGCTGATTGGCACTATTATCTTGGTGACGCCGGGCTTGGTGATCAGTACTGGCCTGTTCTTATTGCTGCGTTCATTTACCGATGTGTTCAGCTTGGCTTTTTTTATCGTGATTGCCGTAAACAGTTTGATGGCGTTGCCTTACGTGATTAAAACCTTGGCTCAACCTATGCTGCACCTGTCTCAGCAGTATCAGTATGTGTGTGCCAGTTTAGGAATGACTGGATTCACTCGCTTTAGGCTGGTGGAGTGGCGTGCACTGCGTAAGCCGATGGCACAAGCTTTCTCAATCAGCTTTATGTTGGCAATGGGCGATTTAAGCGCGATTGCCTTATTTGGTAGCCAAGATTTTAGAACTCTGCCTTTGTATCTATTCCAGTTGTTAGGCAGCTATCAAATGGAAGCAGCGGCAGTGGTGTCAGTGAGTTTATTGTTATTGAGTGTAGGCAGCTTTAGTCTGATTGAATTTTTGTTTACTCGAAGCTCAAAGCTAAAGAGTTAAGGAACCGATGATGTTAGTGATGAAAGATGTGGATTACCACTATCACCAAGAGTTGTTTAGTTTTGATTTCCAAGCAGAGCAGGGCGACATTGTTGCTCTGATGGGGCCAAGTGGAGCGGGTAAATCAACGCTACTCGCATTGGTTGCTGGGTTTATTGAGCCGACATCGGGTGAGATCTCAGTGGCAGGACAATCACTGATTGGCAAAGAAGCACATCAGCGCCCATTGGCGATGTTGTTCCAAGAACATAACCTATTTGCTCACCTCACGGTACGTGAAAATATTGGTTTAGGGTTGCACCCAGGGTTAAAGCTTACTGCAACCCAAAAGCTTGATGTTGAGCAAGCCGCTGCACAAGTGGGTGTCGCTGAGTATTTGGATAGATTGCCTGAGCACTTATCCGGCGGCCAACGTCAGCGTGTGGCGTTGGCGCGTTGTTTTGTTCAGCCTCACGACATTTGGCTGCTTGATGAACCTTTTTCTGCGCTTGACCCTTTGCTCCGTGAAGAGATGTTGAGCTTGGTAAAGCGATTAGCAGCAGAGCGTAATATTACGGTCTTAATGGTGACACACCATTTGGGAGATGCACGCAGCATAGCGAACAAGTTTGTGTTTGTGGCATTAGGTAAGGTGTTGGTTGAAGACTCTATAGCCGAGCTTACCGCTGACCACCCACAACCTGAACTGAGCTCGTTTGTAAAAGCGGGTGAGTGATCGCTTAGTTTTGATATTGAATATGGTTTGATACTGAGTACGCCAAAAACAAAAAGACCTAGCATGCGCTAGGTCTTTTATTCACTCTATGATTAAAGCGAGGTGACAATTAGTCTTCTAGCTTTAGCTCTTTTAAGATTTGGAAGATCTCACGAGAAGACTTCGCAGGCTTATTCGCTGATTTCTCTTTGTTAGCTTGGCGAGCTAGTTGACGAAGACGCTGACGGTCTGCCTCAGGGTGCATTTCCATTACCTCTGAAATAGCCGCATCACCTTCAGCAACAACACGGTCACGCAGTTGCTCAAGTTTATGTAGCTCAGCTGTTGCTTGTGAGTGTTTGTTACGTACTTTATCCAAAGCCGCTTGAATAGGCTCTGGATCGACACTGCGCATTACTTTACCAATGTATTGAAGTTGGCGGCGCTTCGCTTCATTTTTAAAGCGTTGTGCATCTTTGATCGCTTGTGCCAAATCTTCAGACAGCGGAAACTTGTCTAATACAGAAGGCTTTAGACCAACAAGCTCTTCTCCCAGCTTTTGCAGGGCATCCATGTCCGTTTTCATTTCTGTCTTACTTACCCAGATGATTTCTTCTTCTGGTTCCCATGGGGCTTTTTGGTTTTTGCGAGCCATCTTTTCTGCCTATGTCACTATCTCAAACGAATATATTGCCTATTTTAGCAAGAATCTTGGGGAGAAAGCGAAATTCTTGTTATCCTACGTAATATTGACCTAAAAAATTAGAATAGATATGGATGTAAAACAGCAAGTCGCCCAGCAAAGAGTTGAGCTAGAAGCCGCAGTAGCTAAAGCGTTGGATATGGCATCAGTGAGTGCAGACGCAGCTGAGGTCGCTATTACTAAGTCAACGGGATTAAGTGTTTCAACACGCATGTGTGAAGTAGAAAACGTTGAATTTAATAGTGATGGTGCATTAGGTATTACTGTTTATCGCGGCCAGAAAAAAGGCAGCGCATCTACATCTGATCTGAGTGAAAAGGCGATTGCTCAAACGGTAGCAGCAGCGCTTGATATCGCTCAATACACGTCTGAAGACCCGTTTGCAGGTCCTGCAGCAAAAGAATACATGGTAAAAGAAATTCCAGACTTGGATCTTTTTCACCCTGATGAACCCAACCCTGATTATGCTGCTGAGATTGCGATTGCTGCTGAGAAGCAAGCGCTCGCTTATAGTGACAAGATTAAGCAGAGTGATGGCGCAAGCTACGACAGCCACTATGGCGTTAAGGTTTACGGTAATAGCCATGGCTTACTAGCAAGCTACGCTTCAAGCCGCCATAGCACGAGCTGCTGTGTGATTGGACAAGGCGCTAATGGTGAAATGGAACGTGACTACAGCTACACCGTTGCACGTCATCGTGATGAACTGTGGACGCCTGAGCGTGTAGGTCAAGAAGCTGCAGAAAAAACGATTAGCCGTTTGGATGCGAAAAAGCTACCAACAGGCCAATACCCAATCATGTTCGCTAACGATGTTGCGACAGGCCTTATCGGTCACCTAGTGATGGCAATCAGTGGCGGTAATCTATACCGCAAGTCGTCTTTCTTATTAGATCATCTAGGTCAGAAAATCTTACCTGACTGGTTTAACATTTCTGAGCGACCACATATCCTACGTGGTTTGGCTTCAAGCCCATTCGATAGCGAAGGTGTATTCACCCAAGATCGTGAAATCATCACTGATGGTGTTCTAGCGACTTATCTACTGACGAGTTACGCAGCACGCAAAATGGATATGACACCAACAGGTCATGCGGGTGGTATTCATAACTGGTTTGTTAAATCGACGGGCCAAAACTTTGAGCAGATGCTAAAAGAGTTGGGTACAGGCTTCCTAGTCACTGAAGTGATGGGGCAAGGGGTTAATACCGTGACGGGTGATTACTCTCGTGGCGCTGCAGGTTTCTGGGTTGAGAACGGCGAGATCCAATACCCAGTATCGGAAGTGACGATTGCGGGTAACCTAAAAGATATGTTTAATCAAATCGTTGCGGTTGGTAACGACGTAGAAACGCGTTCGCAAATTCAAACGGGTTCTATCTTGCTAGAGTCAATGAAGGTCGCGGGCGAGTAATTCAATTAACACTAATCTCATGAATTAAAAAAGGGAGCCGATGGCTCCCTTTTTGTTTTCTGTATTTCGCCAAAAATTGGCTAGCTGCTTATGATAACTAGATCAGTATGGTCGCTAAGCCTAAGAACACCGATAGGCCAATAACATCAGTGACGGTTGTGAGAGCCATACCACCTGCCAATGCAGGGTCGATATTCATCTTCTTCAGCATCACTGGGATGGTTACACCGGCAATACCAGCAACAATCAAGTTGGTCATCATCGCCGCTGAGATGATACCTCCGAGTATCCAGTTACCTTTCCAAGCTACCACAATACCACCAATGATAACGGCCCATAGAACGCCGTTGAGGAAGCCGATAGCTGCTTCTTTGAGTAGTAGTTCGCGTTTGTTACTGTCTCCGATATGACCGAGTGCTAAACCACGAATCACAAGTGCAACGGTTTGGTTACCAGCAACCCCGCCCATAGAAGGTACGATAGTCATCAGAACTGCAATCGCTGCCATTTGGTCGAGCGTTGCTTCGAACATATTTGATACCGATGCCGCAGCAAGTGCTGCAAGGACATTAGCACCAAGCCAGACACTACGACGACGAGCGGATTTTACGACCGGTGCGAAGGTATCTTCGTCATCATCCATGCCCGCCATACTCATCATTGAGTGTTCAGCATCTTCACGGATAACGTCAACCACGTCATCGATGGTGATACGGCCAACAAGGTGCTGGTTGCTATCGACGACAGGTGCAGAAACCCAGTTACGACGTTCAAACAAGCTCGCGATATCTGAAGCACTGGTTTCAACCGCGATCGCTTCGTCGGCATCATCCATCACCTCTGAAACCGGAACATCAGGTTGAGTCGTTACCAGCGTAGTAAGCGATAGGTTACCGATAAGACGTTCTTCTTCATCGATAACATACAGCGCATCGGTTGCATCGGGCAGTTCGCCACGCATTCGCATGTAGCGTAATACAACGTCGACATCGACATCACCACGAATCGTGATTACGTCGGTATTCATGATCGCACCCGCTGAATCTTCAGGGTACGACAGAGCTGTTTCAACTAAAGCACGATCGACGGAGTCCATTTGAGAAAGGACTTCGCGAGAAACATCATCGGGTAGGCTTCGAAGTACGTACGCGACGTCATCGGTTTCCATGCCTTCGGTTGCTTCTGCTAAGGTCTCAGGTGCCATTTTCGACACAAGAGCATCTTTGACGTCTTCGTTTAGTTCATCAAGAATTTCACCGTAGTCTTCAGGATCGGTGAGTTGCCAGAGTACGTCACGACTTTTGCGAGGGGAGGCTTCTAAAAGGTGTGCAATATCCTCAGGTTCCATGTCCTGAAGTTGTCGGCGTACGTGAACAAATCGGCCGTTTTCTAGGGCTTCGCTGACTTCTTGGAGGGTTTGGTGAGCTTGGTCGAATTCTAATTGCTCTGCCATATTTTCCTCCTATCTCATTATTCTAACAATGGTTGGAATAGTAACTTAATTCTGGGGCTTATTTAAATCATAAACTTAGATAGAACTAAGATTTAATATTGGTTGGTTCGTTGTTTGAGTTTTAGGTGTTGTGAGTGAAGCGCTTTGGCTACTCACCCTCATCAAACTTGTCTTCAATGAGATGACAGACGGCATCCAGTGCTTGTTGTGAATCGGTGCCTGCAGCTTGGATTGTAATATGCTGCCCTTGCGCTGATTCCAGCATAAGTAGCCCCATTACGCTGTCTGCTGTCGCTGTTTTGTCTTCTTCGCTATGGATAGTTATGGTTGCATCAAAGCTTTGTGCAAGCTCAACCAACTTTACGGCTGCTCTAGCGTGAAGACCCAAGCGATTTTGGATCAGTACAGTTCGAGTTAATTCCATGGGTTAGCCCTGTTGGTGCTTCTCTAGGGAGGCGTGTCTGATTTGAACTTGATGGCCTAGTTGTTCGAAGTATTCACCAATCTTTTGGGTTAGATAGACCGAGCGGTGTTTGCCGCCAGTGCAGCCAATCGCGACCGTGAGATAACTGCGATTGTTCTTCTCTAACATTGGTAACCACTGTTCAACAAAGCCTTGGATTTGTTGCTTGATTTCAAGGACTTCTGTGTGTTTTTCTAGGAAAGAATGAATCGGGGCATCGAGGCCAGTTAATGGTCGTAAGCCCGGTTCCCAGTGAGGGTTTGGCAAAAAGCGAACATCAAATACGTAGTCTGCATCACTTGGCAGACCATACTTAAAACCAAAAGATTGAAAGACAATAATCAGCTCTTGCTTCTCTTTGCCTTCAACTTTGAATCGAACCTTTTCACTCAATTCGTAGAGGTTACAGTCACTACTGTCGATCACAATGCTCGCTTGTTCTGCGAGAGGTGTCAGGAGTGTTTTCTCTAAATCAATCGCCTGCTCAAGAGAGAGCTTTTCTTGGCCGATCGATAAAGGGTGAATTCTACGTGTTTCACTGTAGCGTTTGAGTAACGTCTGCTTGCTTGCGTCTAGGAACAAGACGTTCACATCAATATTAGTGGCAGAGTCTAGCTGTTCTAGCATGTCTGTGACGAGTTGGGGCTCTTTCGGTAGGTTTCGAATATCAATGCTAACAGCGACGTTCTGATTGATCTCACGTACCGATTCGACGAAGTCGTTGAGCAGGCTTACTGGAAGGTTATCAACACAGTAATACCCCAAGTCCTCAAGGACTCGTAGCGCAACACTTTTTCCGGCCCCCGATTGGCCACTAACCACGATTAATCGCATGTTATTACTCGCAAGTTGGCACTTGAATCATGATGTCGTAAAGCTCTTGATCGCTTTGAGCATTACGCAACTGTTTAAGGGTCTGCTTGTCGTTTAGTCGCTCTGCCATACAAGAAAGGGTTTTTAAATGCTCCTTACACTGTTCACTTGGAACAAGCAGGGCAAATAATAGGTCGACAGGACGATTATCAATCGCATCAAATTCGATTGGGTCTTGGCATTGTAGTAATACAGCAATCGCTTTATCACTGACATTCATACGAGCATGAGGAATAGCGATGCCATTGCCAATACCTGTACTGCCCATTTTTTCACGGCTCAACATGCACTCAAACAGTTCTGTTGAATCTTGACCACAGCTTTCTGCTGCGATCTGACTGATGAGCTCAAGGGCTCTTTTTTTGCTTGTGCATTGGACTGCACTTTTGGTGCAGTCCAATGAAAGTACTTCGCTTAATTGCATGTTAGTGACTACTTAGCTTTTCTTTGTGCTTGTTGAGTTGGCGGACGAGTTTATCAACCAATGAATCAATCGCGGCATACATGCTTTCATCTGTTGCTGTCGCATGGATTTCCCCCTGATTTATATGCAGGGTAGCTTCTGCGATTTGATTGATTTTCTCAACTTTTAAAACAACCTGTACGCTATTGATATGATCAAAGAAACGTTCAAGTTTGTCGAATTTGGTGTGAACATAGTCTTGCATTGAATCGGTAAGATCAACGTGATGGCCTTGAATATTGATTTGCATAGACTTTCCTTTTCAGTTGGTTGCCTGATTATAGTTGCTAAGTAAATAGCGACTAAATGAGCTTATAGCAGGCGTTTACGCTGACTCGATGGGGCAATGCCCAGAGACTCACGGTATTTCGCTATCGTACGTCTAGCTACCTGAATTCCTTGGTCAGCCAGTAAAGCAGCAATCTTACTATCACTTAGAGGCTTTGCGGTATTTTCCGCTGCGACAAGCTTCTTAATGAGTGCGCGAATTGCTGTAGATGAACATTCACCGCCATTGTCAGTGCTGACATGGCTTGAGAAAAAGTATTTGAGTTCGAAGATGCCACGCGGCGTGTGCATGAATTTTTGAGTCGTCACACGAGAGATCGTGGATTCGTGCATATCAACGGCTAATGCAACGTCATTAAGTACCATTGGCTTCATCGCTTCTTCGCCATGTTCGAAGAAATCACGCTGATGTTCAACAATGCATCGCGCAACTTTGAGTAGCGTCTCATTTCGGCTCTCTAGGCTTTTAATTAGCCACTTCGCTTCTTGCAAATTTGAGCGAATGTATTGATTGTCGGCACTGTTGCCTTTACTACCTAAGTCGGCGTACTGCTGATTCACTTTCAGCTTTGGCACGCTATCAGGGTTAATGGTCACTAACCATTTGCCAAGGTCTTTAAATACAGACACATCCGGAACCACATATTCGGTTTCATCTGGCGTAATCTTGCTGCCAGGTCGTGGATCCAGTTGTTGAATAAGCTGCAGAACCTCACGTAATTCTGCTTCTTTCAACTTGGTCTCTTTGATTACTAGTTTGTAATCACGATTACCGAGTTGATCGATATGGCTAGTAAGCACTAACTTAGCTTCTTCAAGCCAAGGTGTATCTTGTGGGAAAGTAGCCAGTTGCAGTAACAAGCAATCTTGCAGGTTCACTGAACCAACGCCTAATGGGTCAAATTGCTGAATTCGTTTGCGAACGGCTTCAATCTCATCAAGCTCGATCTCTTCGTTATCGAAATTTTCAAGGATGTCTTCACAAGATACGGTGAGGTAGCCATAGTCGTCGATGGCGTCAATTAGTGCGAAAGCAATGCTTCGGTCAGTGTCAGTGAATGGTGTGAGGTCAAGTTGCCAAAGTAGGTAATCGTGTAGGCTTTGAGTGGTTTCGCCTTGATAAACAGGCATGTCGTCATCAATCGCAATGCCCGTGTTGCCAGTGTTTGCGCTGTAGACGTCTTCCCAAGTTGTGTCGATTTCGAGTTCGTTGCCAATCTCTGATTTTTCGATTAAGTCTGAGCTATCAGGTAAGTCTTGCTCTGTGGCTTCAACTGTTTCTTTTTCGTCACGGCTAGGTTTTTCTTCCGATGTGGGCGTATCTTCATTGCCTTCTTCGACATCGAGTAGTGGGTTAGATTCAAGTGCTTCTTGAATCTCTTGTTGCAAATCTAAAGTAGACAATTGCAACAAACGAATCGCTTGCTGCAATTGAGGAGTCATTGCTAACTGTTGGCCTAGCTTAAGTTGTAATGAGGGTTTCATTCAGTGTGACTTACCTAGTTATTATTCTTAGAACTCTCGATACTCTATATAATCATAGACGGAATTGTTCGCCTAGATAAACTTGTTTAACTTGTTCGTTATTGAGAACATCTTCAGGCGTACCTTCAGCGATCAGGTGCCCTTGGCTTACGATATAAGCTTTTTCACACACGTCTAACGTTTCACGAACGTTGTGGTCGGTAATCAACACGCCCAAGCCGCGATCGCGCAGATGAACAATGATTTTCTTGATATCGATAACCGAGATCGGGTCTACACCCGCGAACGGTTCATCCAGCAGGATAAACTGCGGGTTTGCTGCTAGTGCACGGGCAATCTCAACACGACGACGTTCACCACCCGACAAAGCCATACCATTACTGGTGCGGATATGTTGGATGTGGAATTCTTCTAGTAGGTCTTCCAGTTTATCTTGACGTTGTTCATTGGTCATCTCATCACGGGTTTGTAAAACCGCCATGATGTTGTTCTCTACAGACAACTTACGGAAAATCGACGCTTCTTGAGGCAGGTAACCGATACCAAGGCGAGAGCGGCTATGCATTGGTAAGATACTGATGTCTAGGTCATCAATACTGATGGTGCCTTCGTCGCGTGCAACCAAGCCAACAATCATGTAGAAAGAAGTGGTTTTACCGGCACCGTTAGGGCCAAGTAGACCAACGATCTGGCCTGACTCTACCTGCAAGCTTACATCGGTAACAACCTTACGCTTGCTATAGGTTTTCGCTAGGTTTTTTGCTTTAAGAACAGCCATCGTTACTTATTCACTTCCGTTGGTTGTAAAACCGTTGACACTCGTTTGTTTTCACCACTGTCAGCGACTAATTTCTGAGAACCGATTTGGTAAGTGATCTTAGAGCCACGAATGATACTGCCATCTTGAGATAGCATCGCATTCTTGGTCATGATCAGTTTGTCGGCAACAAGCTGGTAATGCAGGTCGTCAGCTTCACCGTAGAGTGTCTTACCGTCATCAGTAAGCTGCGAAAAGGTTGCGGGCTTACCGAAGCCTTGAATTTCTTCAATCTCACCATTTACGGCGTTACGAGTAACAATAACCTTGTCGGCATTGATATTGATGCTACCTTGCTTAAGGTTCACATCACCAAGGAAAGTCACTTGGTTACTTTTCATATCCAATTGCTGGCTGTCTGAGTCAATGTAGACAGGTTGCTCACTATCCGAAGACAGAGCGTAGACATTGGGTGCCGCAAGGGTCAAAGCGAATAAACTAAGGTGTAAGAGTTTCATATCTACCTTGAACAGAATTAAAGAGGGTCGCATTGTTGGTACCGAAGTTACCTTTCATTGCTTGTCCCTCAGTTTCAAAAAATGTACCGATCATATGGACCGGAGTATCTGAATAAAAATCTCGGCTAGGCATTTCAACAACCATTTTATCTGTGGTCATTGTATCGAAGCTGGCTTCTGGCAACAGGTTCTTTGCCACGACGTTGTCATAAAAAGTGACAACTTGATTCTCATCCATAATCGCGCGATCAGCGGTGACTTGCCATTCAATCGTGTGTCCTTCACGGAATACTGAAAGAACAGGGTTTTGAAAGTGTGTATCGCCAACCACTGAGTAGTGTTCTAAATACGTCGATTCAACCTGATAGCTACGAATACCACTTCCGTCATAGCTAATATTGTTCAGGCTTTTGCCACTAAACGCGGGCAGCTCCAAATTTGGAGCCACTTGTATCGTCGATGTTTGCTCTTTGTCGTACAGGTAATAGGTCGACCAAGAGGCAATAAATATTAGTATTAAATAGATAATACGAGTAAAACTCATATGCTTAAACCTTTATGCACGTCGAGTTCATTTCTTGCTTGTAAAATAAGGTCGCAGACCTCACGAACCGCTCCATGACCACCGTTAATGGTTGTCACGTAGTTTGCACGCTTTGCAAGTAGCGGGTGACCATCTGCCACGCAGACCTTCAAGCCAACTTTTTCCATCACAGGCCAGTCGATCAGATCGTCCCCGATATAGCCTGTGTTTTCAGGGTTTACAGAAAGCCTATCGCAAATATCTTGGTATGCCTTAACTTTATCGTCTTGGCCTTGATAAATCAGCTTAATGCCCAGAGCAGTCATACGATTCTCAACAATTTGAGACTTACGACCTGTGATGATTGCGATTTCAATACCCGCGTTCATCAGTGACTTGATGCCGTAACCGTCGCGAGTGTGGAAGGTTTTCAGCTCTTCACCGTTGTTGCCCATGTAGATACGGCCATCAGAGAAGACACCGTCGACATCGCAAATTAGCAGTTTGATCTCTTTGGCGATTGCAAATACATCTGAGTTAACAGTGCCATATAGAGTTTCTACTGTCTGTGTCATTACATTACTCCTGCTTTCAGTAAGTCATGCATGTTTAACGCTCCGACTAATTTACCATCTTGGCACAACATCAGGCCATTGATGCTCTTCGCTTGCATCAAGTTTAAACCTTCAACCGCCAGCATGTTTGGTTCTGCTACCGTCGGGTTTAGTGTCATCACATCACCAATCTGCGTGTTATGTATATCAACGCGCTTGTCTAGAATACGGCGCAAATCACCATCGGTAAAAATACCAGCCATTTGGCCATCTTCCCCAACGATTGCTGTCATGCCTAAGCCTTTCTGAGAGATCTCTAACAGAGCGTCTCTAACTAGCGCATTCGGTGCTACAACAGGGAGGGCATCACCTGTGTGCATGATGTCGTCCAATTTTAACAGCAGTTGACGACCTAAAGCGCCGCCTGGATGAGACAATGCAAAATCTTGAGCGGTAAAGCCTCGAGCCTGCAAAAGTGCAACGGCTAATGCATCACCCATGACCAACGTTGCCGTGGTGCTGGTTGTTGGTGCTAAGCCCAGCGGACACGCTTCTTCTGGTACTGAAATTTGTAAATGGATATCAGACAAGGTTGCCATGTTCGATGCTGGCTTACCTGTCATGCTGATGATCTTGATGTTCAAACGTTTTAACACTGGGAACAGGCTAAGGATTTCGCCTGATTCACCTGAGTTGGATATTGCAATCACAATATCACCAGGTTCAATCATGCCTAAGTCGCCATGTGCCGCTTCACCCGGATGGACAAAGAAAGCCGATGTCCCGGTACTTGCCAGAGTTGCCGCGATTTTGTTGCCAATGTGGCCTGATTTACCCATACCCATCACAACGACCTTGCCTTTGTTGTTCAGGATAAGGTCGCAAGCTTTACAAAAATCATCATTAAAATATTGGTCTAATTGAGTGAGACCTGCAACTTCGGTTTCCAAAACTTGTTTTGCAACGCTGCGGTAATCAAATGGCTGAGACATCAAATACTCCAAGTACGGGAAGTTAAATCAACAATTAAGCCGACATGTTCATTAGTAGATAACTTTGGTAGGCCACGAACGTCACAATCAATATGCCGCCTTCAATACGATTCACGCTACGAGACTTACCAAGCGCCATCACAACAAGCAGTAGCGATACGCCTAACATTACCCAGAAGTCACGACCCATAGCGAACTCGCTTAAGATCGAAGGGTTTAAGATGCCCGGGATACCCATAACTGCAAGGATGTTGAATACGTTTGAGCCGATGATATTACCCACGGCCATATCGTCTTCACCCTTCATTACACCTGCTAGTGATGCTGCAAGTTCAGGAAGGCTAGTACCAACAGCAATGATAGTTAAACCAATCACAAGGTCGCTCATGCCAAAGTATTTCGCGATGGTCACTGCGTTATCTACCAGCATATCAGCAGCTAAAGGTAGGATGATCAGACCAATTACCACCCACATTGCGGCTTTCGGGTTGCTTACGCCTTCTGGGATTTCTGATTCTTGCTCATCAAGGAAGGCATCGCCGTTCTTTTTTTCACTACGGCTAATTTGCAGCATGGCAAATAAGAACGCGGCGAAAAGAACAAATAACAACACGCCCTCATAGAAACCTAAATGGTTATCCCAAAGCAACGCACCTGCTAACAAAGTGACACCAATCATTAATGGTAGTTCACGGCGAATCACGCCAGAGCTAATTGATAACGGTTTGATTAGCGCAGTAATACCTAAAATTAGTGCGATGTTGGCGATGTTTGAACCTAAAACGTTACCAACCGCTGTATCTGTTTTGCCATCAAGGGCAGCAGTCGCAGAAACCATCATTTCGGGAGCCGAAGACCCCATTGCTAAGATCGTCATACCGATAACTAGTGGTGAAATACCAAAGTTGCGAGCAAGAGCTGCGGCACCGTAAACCAGCTTATCTGCACTCCACACCAAAAAACCTAGACCGATAACGAGCAAAGCAATCGCTTCAAGAAGCATAATGATTCCTAAAAAATTAATAAAAACGGAGAATTAACCGCTAATTTTGACCTGTTGCTAGATAAAAGGGAAGTCACTCGGCAAATTAATTACTAGTTAGCTGGCAAGAAAGAGAGCTCAATAGATAATTTTCTAATGCTTTCAAATCCCTGCATAGATTCCTGTTTAATATGAATTAATTGAACAGTGCTTTTAATTCTAAAGTAGACTCATTACTATTGCAGCCATAATTGGCGTTTTTTAAAGCAAGGAAACAACAAAAATATGTTGAACACTGAGCTTGTGAAAGTTAAGAACCTCAGCTTCTCACGCGGTGAGCGGGTTATCTTTGATGATATAAGTTTAGAGGTACCTCAAGGCAAAATAACCGCAATCATGGGGCCATCTGGGATTGGTAAAACAACCTTGCTGCGTTTGATTGGTGGACAATTACCGCCAGATGAAGGCGAAATTTGGTTTGATGGTGACAATATCCCTGCATTATCACGTCGAAAGCTATATCAAGCACGTAAGAAAATGAGCATGTTATTCCAATCTGGTGCGCTTTTTACGGATCTCAATGTGTTTGATAATGTGGCGTTTCCGCTGAGAGAGCACACTGAACTTAATGAAAAATTCATTCGTACCATCGTATTACTTAAGCTTGAAGCGGTAGGCTTACGAGGTGCGGCGCAATTAATGCCAAGTGAGTTGTCCGGTGGTATGGCGAGACGAGCGGCGTTGGCTCGTGCGATCGCATTGGATCCAGAGCTTATCATGTACGATGAACCGTTTGTTGGCCAAGACCCAATTACTATGGGCGTATTGGTCGAGCTGATTCGTAATCTTAATCAAGCTTTGGATTTAACCTCTATTATCGTTTCTCACGATGTGCCAGAGGTAATGAGTATTGCTGATTGGGTTTACTTAATGGCTGATGGAAAAGTTATTGCATCTGGTTCGCCTGACGATCTGTACAGCAACAGTGATCCTCGAGTGCAACAATTTTTGCAAGGTGAAGCAGATGGCCCTGTGCCATTTAGATTCCCAGCAAAGAGCTTAGAAAAGGATTTGTTTTAATATGATTGTTAAAACTATTGTGGGTATCGGTAAGCGCACACTTGCGATCTGTGAGTCATTTGGTCGAGCAAGCCTAATGTTATTTGAGGCTTTATTTGGCATTCCGAGACTAAAAAATTTCCCTTTATTAGTTAAACAACTTTATAGCGTTGGCGTTCAGTCATTGGCTATCATCTTAGTTTCGGGTCTGTTTATTGGCATGGTGCTTAGCCTGCAAGGTTATGTGGTGTTAATCGACTACGGAGCTGAGGGTAACCTTGGTCAAATGGTCGCGCTTTCATTGTTACGTGAGTTGGGCCCAGTGGTGACAGCTCTACTATTTGCAGGCCGCGCAGGTTCAGCGTTAACGGCTGAAATCGGCTTAATGAAAGCAACGGAACAGATCTCTAGCCTAGAAATGATGGCTGTAGATCCTATTAAACGCATTATTGCGCCACGTCTTTGGGCTGGTCTTATCTCAATGCCACTGCTCGCTATGATCTTCATGGCGGTCGGGATTTGGGGGGCTCAGTTAGTTGGTGTTGATTGGAAAGGGATTGACCACGATAGCTTCTGGTCTGCCATGCAGTCTTCAGTTGAGCTTGGCCGAGATATTGGTAACAGCATGATCAAATGCATGGTTTTCGCTATCACAGTCACTTGGATCGCACTTTTTAATGGTTATGATGCAGTACCGACTTCAGAAGGTATTAGTCAGGCAACCACACGCACTGTAGTGCACTCTTCTCTAGCGGTACTAGGGCTAGATTTTGTTCTTACCGCATTGATGTTTGGGAATTAATCATGCAACAAACTCGAAAATTAGAATTATGGGTCGGCACCTTTGTCATTGCCGGAATTTGCGCAATCTTAATCATGATCTTTCAAGTCGCTGACGTAAAAGGCATAGGTTCAAACCATACTTACAATCTAAAAGCGACCTTTGACAACATTGGTAGCCTAAAAGTTCGTTCTCCAGTAAAGGTGGGCGGCGTCGTTGTTGGTCGAGTTAAAAGTATTGAGCTTGATACCGAAAGCTATCTTCCTGTCGTTGAATTATCTATTGATGGGAAGTACTCACAATTTCCAGATACCTCTAGCGCTCAAATTTTAACATCTGGATTAATCGGTGAGCAGTACATCAGTCTCGTTCCAGGTTTCATCTTTGATGATGAAGAGATGCTGGTGGATGGTGATTTAATTGAAGACACCAAGTCAGCATTAGTACTAGAAGATTTGATTGGCCAAGTTCTGTATAGCGTTGGTGGCTCTAATGACAGCGAAGCTAAGGAATAAGATGATGTTGAAAACTATTAGTCACTTAAAAGCTATTGGTTACTTGAAATCAATGTTTATGGCATCAGTGGCTTTACTTATTTCTGCTCAAACTTTTGCTGCAGAATCGATTGACCGTACTCAGCCATACCAGATGATGACTCAAGTTGCGGAAGTTGCGTTTGAGCGTTTGAAGAGTGAACAAGACAATATCCACCAAGACCCAGAGTTATTGAAGGTCATCGTGGAAGAAGAGCTGATGCCTTATGTGAATGATCAATATGCGGCTCTAAAGTTATTAGGGCCAAACTTGAAAGGCGCGGATAGAAAAGACGTGCGTGTATTTATTGATTCATTCCGTAAGTACCTTGTTTCTTCTTATGCTCAAGTACTGACTCAATACACCGATCAGACGATCGAATTTGGTCCAGAACCAAAAATCAAAGCGGATAGCCGTATTACCAGTATCAAGGTCGATATTATCGATACGCCACGACCAAACATTAAGCTTGAATTTAAGCTTCGCAAAGACAAGAAGTCGGGCGAGTGGAAAGCGTTTGATATGGTTGCCGAAGGGATTAGCCTGTTATCGAGCAAGCAGTCAGAGTGGAATACTAAGATTCGTCAAGAAGGCATCTTACAGGTTGCTGACGAGCTAGAGAAACTGGCAGCACAACCGATTCGTTTTGAGAGTAACAAATAATGAGCCATTCTCAATGGCAAGCACTAAGCTCTAAAGAGTATCAGCTGCTCGGTGATATTGATCGAGACAGTGTTCCTGCAATCTGGCGTATATTGGAAAAGTGGCAAACGACGGAATCGAGCGTTGAAATTGACCTTAGCCATATAAATCGAGTCGATTCAGCAGGAATGGTGATGCTAATTCACTTATTAGAGCATGCAAAAAATCAAAACTGTCATATAATGCTCAGTTTCGTGCCAGAACAATTACGAACGTTGTTCCAATTGAGCAATATCCAGCCAATGATGGCAGAACACATAAAAAATTAGGCAGGAGCTATTTGTGGACAGCACAAAAGTACAAGAATTATTAGCAGAAGCACTGAACCTTCAGGAGATTTTCGTGAAGGGTGAAGGCAGTCATTACGAAGTTGTTGCTGTTGATCCATGTTTTGACGGCATGAATCGAGTTAAGAAGCAGCAACTAATCTACGGCCCACTAATGGAATACATTCAACGCAATGACATCCATGCTCTTTCTATTAAGGCTTTCACGCCAGAAGAGTGGGAACGTGATAAGAAACTGATGTCACTTTAAGGTTTATGATGGAAAAGTTTCGAGTTATTGGATCGGATAAGCCGCTAAGCGGTGAAGTGACGATCTCAGGCGCAAAAAATGCAGCGCTACCTATCTTATTTGCTTCAATTCTTGCTGAAGAGCCAGTAGAAGTAAGTAACGTTCCTCACCTACGTGACATCGATACCACGATGGAACTGCTTAAGCGTTTAGGCGCAAAAGTATCACGTAATGGTAGTGTTCATGTTGATGGCAGCGAAATTAATGAATTTTGTGCGCCTTACGATTTAGTGAAAACAATGCGTGCTTCTATCTGGGCTTTAGGTCCTCTAGTGGCTCGTTTTGGTGAAGGTCAAGTGTCACTTCCAGGCGGTTGTGCAATTGGCGCTCGACCTGTTGATTTGCATATCCATGGCCTAGAGCAACTAGGTGCGACCATTAAGTTGGAAGATGGTTATGTGAAAGCAAGTGTTGATGGCCGTCTGAAAGGCGCGCACATCGTGATGGATAAAGTAAGTGTGGGTGCCACCATTACTATCATGTGTGCAGCAACGCTAGCGGAAGGAACAACAGTACTCGATAACTCAGCGCGTGAGCCTGAGATTGTTGATACGGCTGACTTCCTAAACAAACTAGGTGCTAAGATCTCTGGTGCAGGTACAGATACGATTACTATCGAAGGCGTTGAACGTCTTGGTGGTGGTCAACACTCTGTGGTTGCTGACCGTATTGAAACAGGTACTTTCCTGGTTGCTGCTGCTGTTTCTGGCGGTAAAGTGGTTTGTCGCAACACCAACGCTCATCTTCTTGAAGCTGCCTTAGCGAAGCTTGAAGAAGCGGGTGCGAAGGTTGAAACGGGAGAAGACTGGATCAGCCTTGATATGACGGGTCGTGAACTGAAAGCGGTGAAAATCGTAACAGCACCTCACCCTGGTTTCCCAACCGACATGCAAGCACAGTTTACTCTGCTTAACATGATGGCGAAGGGCAGTGGTGTTATCACTGAGACTATCTTTGAAAACCGCTTTATGCACATTCCTGAGTTACAGCGAATGGGTGCAAAAGCGGAAATCGAAGGCAACACGGCTATCTGTGGTGAAACGGAAAAACTGAGCGGCGCTCAAGTAATGGCAACGGACCTTCGCGCATCTGCGAGCCTTGTTATTGCTGGCTGTATCGCTCAAGGCGAAACTATCGTTGACCGTATTTATCACATCGATCGTGGCTACGATAAGATTGAAGATAAACTGTCAGCCTTAGGCGCAAACATTACACGATTTAGTGAGTCGAACTAACCTAGGTTAGTGGGTTCATGAATCAGTAAGATGAAAACATAAAAGTCGGAACCTTGGTTTCGGCTTTTTTATAGTTGTATTTACCGCAAGTAAATCTATTGCTCATTTTTGCATGGATAGATGAATCAACTTGGCGGTCGGTGAGGAACAAAATGATAGCAATATTACGTATTTTCGCAGTAGCGATATTTGCGATTCTTATGTTTGTATTTGGTTGTGGCTACTGTCTATTAAGTCCACGCAACCCGAAACACGTATTTACCTTTGGCCGTTATTTCGGTCGTATGTCGAAGATCTTCGGCATGAAGCTAGAGCTTCGTATTCCAGAGGATGCCTACTCTCGCGGTCAACATGTTTATGTGGCGAACCACCAAAATAGCTGGGATCTATTCACGATTTCATCAGCGGTAACGCCTAAAGTGGTGACGGTTGGTAAGAAAAGTCTAGTATGGATGCCTCTATTTGGTCAGCTTTACTGGTTGACGGGTAACATCCTCATTGACCGTGCTAACCGCAGTAAAGCGGTAGGTACGATTGATCAGGTCGTGACTAGTCTAAAAGAGAGTGATGTTTCAGTTTGGATGTTCCCTGAGGGTACTCGTTCTCGTGGTCGTGGTCTGCTGCCATTCAAAACAGGTGCATTCCATGCTGCGATTGGTGCTGGCTTACCTATCATCCCTATTGTGTGCAGCTCAACAGGTGGCGTGAAACTAAACCGTTGGAACAATGGTCATGTGATTGTTGAAATGCTGCCACCAATCAGCACTGAAGGTTACGACAAGTCTAATGTTCGTCAACTGGCTAACCTAGCTCGTGAGCAGATGGCCGCTAAGTTGGAAGAGTTAGACAAAGAAGTGGTTGAGCTTAATAAAAAGTAATGATTTAAGCGAAACGATGAACAATAAAAAAGGTTGCCAACTGGGCAACCTTTTTTGTATCTGATAAACGTCCAGCATTTTGCCAATTCGTTTACTTGATACTGTGTATTCTAGAGACTGAAACTTATTTGCGAACCGCAATAGCTTCGATCTCGATACCTACATCTTTTGGTAAACGAGCTACTTCAACACATGAACGTGCAGGGTAGTTTGCAACACCGTGCTCATCGAAAAACTTGCCGTAAACCTCGTTTACTGTGCCGAAGTCGTTTAGGTCTTTAACGAATACCGTTAGTTTTACGATGTCTTTTACAGTCAGGCCTGAAGCTTCAACAACCGCTTGAACGTTGTCTAGAGATTGGCGAGCTTGCTCTGCGATATCAGCAGATACTTCACCAGTTGCTGGGTTTACTGGGATTTGACCAGAAGTCAGTACCATGTTGCCAAGGTCAACGCCTTGTACGTATGGGCCGATTGCAGCTGGAGCTGATTCTGTGTGAAGTACTTTAGTCATTGGTTTATTCCATCAGTTATTAGATAAAAATCAATTTTCAGTGTGCCTTCAAACTTTGGATAGGTAAAGCGCAAAATACCCCGCATAGGCGAGGTATTTGATAGTTTTTACGTTCTGTAAGCGTTGCCGTATGACGTTATCTTTCAGTTACGATCTCGCGAGAGAATACTTTTTCACAATACTTACACTTCAATCGAATATCTTCTTTCTTTTCAAAGATCTTAAAGCTGCTTTCAACGGGTTCATTGTGAGTAATACAGTTGGTGTTTGGACACTCGAACACATCGTTGATTTGCTCAGGAAGTTCTAAGGCTAACTTCTTAACCACTTCGTAATCTTCGATTTGGTTCACGGTTGCGTGAGGAGCGTAAAGCGCCAGCTTGCTCGCCTGTTCTTCTGTGATAAACACATTCTCAATCTTAAGCAGGTCTTTGCCACCTAGTGCCGATGAAGGTAGGTTTAGGCCAATGGTCACACGCTGGTGAGAGTTGTGCATGTCGAACAGTTTTAACACCTTGATCCCGATGTTTGCTGGGATATGGTCGATAACAGTACCGTTTTTGATTGCTTCAACTTTTAATTGAGTCTCTTTAGACATGATCTCTCTCCTCTACAGCGTTTCGTTAAGAACAAGGGCTAGCAATGCTTCACGAGCGTAAACACCATTCTCGGCTTGCTGGAAGTAGTAAGCGTAAGGTGTTTTATCGACATCGATAGTAATTTCATCAACACGAGGAAGAGGGTGTAGAACCTTCAGGTTATCACGTGCATTTTCTAGCATCGCAGCTGTCAGGATATATGCAGATTTAATGTGTGCGTATTCTGACTCATCAAAGCGTTCTTTTTGAACTCGGGTCATGTACAAAACATCAAGTTCTGGAATCACATCTTCCATGTCTGTTAGTAGTTGGTATTTGATCCCTGCCTCATCAAGCTCTTCACAGATGTAGTCTGGCATCGCCAGAGCTTCAGGTGCCACGAAATAGAAACAGATGTTGTCGAACTTCGCTAGCGCTTGAGTCAACGAGTGAACTGTTCGGCCGTATTTTAGGTCACCAACAAATGCCACGTTAAGGTTATCTAAGCGGCCTTGTGTCTCAGCGATAGAGAATAGGTCTAATAACGTTTGTGTTGGGTGTTGGTTTGCGCCGTCACCTGCATTAATAACAGGTACACCATTTGAGAACTCAGAAGCCAGACGCGCAGCGCCTTCTTGAGGGTGACGCATCACGTAAGCGTCAACGTATGAAGAGATAACCTGTACCGAGTCCGCTAGCGTTTCGCCTTTTTTTGCCAAAGAAGTATTGCCACCGCTATCGAAACCAATCACATCACCACCGATGCGCTGAATCGCAGTTTCAAAAGAGAGACGAGTTCGTGTTGAAGGTTCGAAGAAGCAGCTGGCAACAACTTTGTTCTTGATGAGTTCTGGGTTTGGTTCAGCCTTTAGCTGACCTGCCGTTTGAACAATCAATTCTAGCTCTTCACGAGAAAGCTCTGGAATTGAGATGATGTGCTTTTGATAGAGCGAATTCGCCATGATCTTCTTCCCCACAATAATGTATTGGCCATAAAAAAGCCCCCCATAATGGGAGGCTTTAAAAAAGTGCTGAAAAGCAGAATAGACGGCCTGGTAAGCATCTTAGCTTACGAGCAATATTTGATGTTTTCACAATATTATTATGTGTCTTCACTATATTGGTTGGCGTCATTTTCACTACTCTCAGACAAATTGCCGAGAATTATACGCTTTCAAATTGTGAGCGCAAGCGATTACATCAAGCTTTTGTTTACTTTCAGTTTTCGCTATTGACCCAGTGTCGCAACCATTACCGCCTTGATGGTGTGCATGCGATTCTCTGCTTCATCAAACACAATTGAGTAATCCGACTCAAAGACTTCGTCAGTGACTTCTAAACCGTTCATTCCATACTTGTCTGCCACTTGCTGGCCGATCACGGTTTCATTGTTGTGAAAAGCTGGTAAGCAGTGCATGAATTTCACTTGAGGGTTACCAGTGAGCTTAATAACATCCATATTCACTTGGTAAGGTGTCATAACTGCAACACGCTCGTCCCAAGCTTCTGGTGCTTCGCCCATCGAAACCCAAACATCGGTATAAAGGAAATCACAGCCTTTTACGCCTTCAGCAACGTCTTCAGTAAGAGTGATTTTAGCACCTGTGCTTTGTGCGATAGCTTGGCACTCTTCAACGAGCTGCTCTTCTGGCCAAAACGCTTTTGGTGCGACAAGGCGAATATCCATGCCCATTTTCGCAGCACCGACTAACAGAGAGTTACCCATGTTGTTGCGTGCATCACCCAGATAAGCAAAGCTGATTTGGTGTAGATGTTTACCACGACCATGCTCAAGCATAGTGAGGAAATCAGCCAAGATCTGAGTCGGGTGGAACTCGTCGGTTAAGCCATTCCAAACCGGTACGCCTGCATAAGCGCCTAAGTCTTCAACGATACTTTGGCCAAAACCACGGTATTCGATGCCATCGTACATGCGTCCCAAAACACGCGCTGTATCTTTCATTGATTCTTTTTGACCAATCTGGGAACCCGAAGGGCCAAGGTAAGAGACTTGAGCACCTTGATCAAAGGCAGCTACCTCAAAAGCACATCGAGTTCGAGTTGATGCTTTTTCAAAGATCAAAGCGATGTTTTTGCCGTTGAGTTTCTTCTGCTCAGTACCTGCATACTTAGCTTTTTTTAGGTCAGCAGACAGGTCGAGCAAAAACTGAATCTCTTTAGGAGTAAAGTCGAGAAGTTTTAGAAAGTTACGATTGCGAAGATTAAAAGCCATCTCTCGCTCCTTGCGTATATAGAATCAATGAAGAACCCAGTTAAACATAAAAATGCTATATTTGTGAATATTTATTTTATTTTTTTAATAAAAAAGGCCAGTAAATGAATACTGGCCTAGATAAGTTATTGAGTCTGTTTAACGGAGCTCTTTGACTTAAATACCATCTCTTTCGATAGGACAGCTCATACAACGTGCGCCGCCACGTCCACGGCCGAGTTCGTTGCCTGGAATCGTCAGAACTTCGATACCTGCTTTGTCGTACTTCTCGTTGGTGTAAACATTACGCTCATAACCAATCACGGTACCTGGTTTCACCGTCAGTACGTTGTTAGCATCATTCCACTGTTCACGTTCAGCTTCGTAGTTGTCGCCGCCGGTTGTGATGATCTTCAATTGATCAAGGCCAAGCGCCCCTTCAATCGCTGACAGGTAGTTTTCAGCACTCTCGACACGCATTTCACCGTTTTCTTTTGGCGTTAAGCGCCAAGTGTCTAGATCTTTGCGAACGATCTCTGGATAGACAGAGAAAGTGTCGATATCCATGTGTGTCATCACCGTATCAAGGTGCATACAAGAGCGGTGTTTTGGTAAATCGATAGCAATCACTTCGGTTGCTTGACCCGAACGGAACAAACTCGCTGCTAGGTTTTCGACACCTTGTGGTTTAGTTCGCTCAGAAATACCAATCAGTACCGCGCCTTTACCGATAACCAGTACGTCACCGCCTTCAATATTGGCGTTGTCGTAGTGCAGATCTTCATCACCGAAGTACTTGATGAAGTCTTGTCCGGCAAACACAGGGTGCCAGCGGTAGATCGCACGTAAGTGGTTTGTTTCGCGTTGACGAGCCGGTTTCATCATAGGGTTTAGCGAGACACCGCCATAAACCCAGCATGAGGTATCACGCGTAAATAGGTGGTTCGGCAGTGGTTCGATAACGAAATCAAGTGGGCGATGCATCTTAGGTAGCATCGACGATGATTTGATAGGGAGCTCAGAATAAGCCAAGCCGCCGAGTAAGATCGTAGCTAGATGCTCATTATCCATTTGAGCAAGATAGCTTCTTAAGTCACGGGCAAAAGTCGGCCCATAACGGAAATCTGAGATTTGAGTATTCAGCAGCCACTCGCGAGCCTGAGGTACGGCAAGCGTTTCGACAAGCAAGTCATGCAGTAGTAGCACTTCTACGTCTTGACTACGCAGTGTCTCTGCAAAAGCATCATGTTCTTCACCAGCAGCTTCAACAGCAAGCACATCATCAAATAGAAGATCATGACAGTTTGAAGGGGTGAGGTGGGTGAGTGCTCTTTCAGGTCTATTTAGGAGAACTCGTCTTAATTGACCGACTTCGGAGCCAACGTACAGCTTACTCATTTTGCATCCTTACTATTAATCCAGCGTCTATTTATGACAAGCTTGGCTGTAATATGCAAGTTTTACAGATTGAGTTAATGCAAGGTATTTGGCTAATTTTTGGTCATAAAATCTGCAATTTAAAACTTTATACAGATTAAATTCCAATTAACTGGCTATCGCGCGGAACAACGTTTTTGAGGATCTATGCTCAAATCATGGCTTGTTAGAATTGAATTTTGCTTATTAATCGTGATTTTTTATTCACTATTATGCGCTTTTTGATAACAAGCTGAGGATTTATGCACCCCAAAAGCGGTTGCGCGTATGCAGCTAACGTGACTAATCACGCAAGTTTTACTCGATAAGCCCTGAAGTGGCCATAGAAACGAAATGCTAAAATACTCGTCAGTTAATAAAATGTTGAAAATTTGTTTCTGTGATTTTGATTTCACTTTTGAATTGATATTGACACAGCTATCTAGCGATAAACTTACCTTTCTAGGCTTGATCTGGGTGGCTTTTCTGGACGATCCGTGCCATATTTCGTGGCAATCAAATTTGATCTTTTCATAGTCAACACTCTGGAGCAGACACATGTCTCACGAAGATGAATATCTATCAGTAGCGGAATTAATTGAATTTCAAAAGGAAGAGACTCGCGACATCATTACAGCATTAATTGAAGATGGTAGCGATCCTGAAGCTCTATACGATATCGAGCATCACCTATTTGCTGAAGATTTCGATGTGCTTGAGAAAGCGGTTGTTGAAGCATTTAAAATGGGCTTTGAAGTGCTTGAAGCTGAAGAGACAGAAGACGAAGATGGCAACAAGCTGCTTTGTTGTGATGCAACGATGCAATGTACTCTGAATGCAGAAGCAATCGATGAGCAAGTTGAGAAGCTTGTGAACCTTGCAGAGAAGTTTGACATTATCTACGACGGTTGGGGCACTTACTACGAAGGTGAAGATGCTATCTACCCAGACGAAGATGATGAAGGCGAAGAGTAATTCTTTCCCAATTTTAAAAAATGCCAGCCTCGAGCTGGCATTTTTTTACCCTCAGAAAAATAAATGTCTTTATATGCATTCATTCATTATAATGCGGTCAAAATTGATCTAGCTCAAGGAATGATATGCGGCTGCTTCTCGATGGTCTTTGGCAAATTTCGCCACTGACGGATCTCTCTATCCCACAAGATGACATTACCTTTCCTGCTCCATTAAGCTCAAAGCTTCCTGATAGCTTGAGTGAAGATGAAATTGCAGAGCAAGAGTGGCACCTAATGCACGACATCGAAGTGGACGATGCTATGTTGGCGTGTCCATTTGTTGAGTTAGTGATGGCAGGGGTCGATTACTTTGTTGAAGTGCGACTTAATGGTGTGGCTGTGTTCGACTGCGATGGTAGCCAAGCTGAATATCGCAAAGACATCCGCCCTTATATGCAGTCTGGCCGCAACCGTTTTGAGATCCTTTTCCTTGAAGAAGAAGAGAGCTTGTTGCTTGAAGAGGATATGGAGGAGTCTGTATCTTCACTGGATGTCGCGAAATCGGATTCGCGCATCGGTATTTGGCAAGCGCCATACCTGCAGTTCGTTCGCAACGTCAAGCTAGAGCAAGTTGTCACAGAGCAGATCTGGCACCAAGGTGGTGGCTGTGAGTTTAAAGTGGATGTGATTTATCAGACGCTAAAAGCAGGTTTGGTATCCGCATCAATTAAGTTCAACGGCATGACACTCGTGATGCCGATAGATGTTCGCGCAGAACATACTGGCGTCGTGTTTCAGGTGGAGGCTCCCATGATATTTGACCTTGAGAAGCCTAACCCTAAGCACTTATACCAGTTAGAAGTTGAACTCGATGGGCAAAAAGAGAGCTCTTTCGTTGCCTTAAATCCAGCGTCTTGTGTGAGTAACTTTTTACGTTAAAAGTTAGCAACTAGCGTCAGATACTTACAACGCTTTGGCCATGACAACTTCACAAGCATCATGGCCTGTTTCTCCCCAAGCTGAATCAAGGTGTTCAAACTCCAGTTTTTCATAGAGTTTTACTGCAGCGCCCAAGCATTCCGTTGTTTCCAAGTACATGTGCTGGTAACCAAGCTGCTTAGCCAGTTTCAAGCTTTGAGCAACGATGCGCTTTGCCAAACCTTGCCCTCGGGTTTGTGGTAGGAAGTACATTTTCTGTAGCTCACACACATCTGCTCGGCCTGCTAATGGCGCAACCCCCCCGCCACCGACCACTTCACCTTGATATTCGATCACCCAGTACATTGCGTTCTCTTTGTTATAGACAGAGTACATGTCATCAAGGGTAGGATCGGCCACGCCATAACCTTTATCTTCTGTTAGTCCGTGCTCAGCCGAAACTTGGCGAATGACTTGTGCGATGCTTGGGTTGTCTTGCGGTGTAATAGGTCTTAGGGTGAACTCAGCAATTTGTTCCATGATCTACC
The DNA here is from genome assembly GCF_002875705.1 of Vibrio sp. 10N.261.45.E2. GTDB lineage: Bacteria > Pseudomonadota > Gammaproteobacteria > Enterobacterales > Vibrionaceae > Vibrio. The sequence goes on along the minus strand of NZ_MCZZ01000099.1, from coordinate 11,806 downwards.
TATGAAAGGGTCACTAATATGTGACCCAATATATGGTGACTAAGCATGTTGGTGCAAACAGAATTGTTGTTGTGTCATTTGGTTGTCTGATTTACGTAACCAGACTTTCTCGTGGAAGTAGTAAGCAACTGTATTTAAAGTTGGCTCTAGCAAAGCCATCACGCCGCCGATGAAAGCATCTCCAGTCAACAAGTAGACGACAGTAAAGGCAACACTGAAGTGAATGGTCGCAAAGCTCGCGGTTTTTAATTTGGTCATCCACTGACGAGCTTTAAGCGCTGGAACTTGAGCCCACGCCTTTTCATGAAAATAGAAGGCAACGGTATTTACAGAGGGCTCAATCATGGCGATTAAGCTACCAATTAAGATGTCGCCTGTGAGTACGTAAGCGACACTAAATGCGATAGTAAAATGTAATGCAGCAAAGGTTAGTGTCTTTTTCATGATAATTACTCAATCGTTGTGTTGTTTCGATATGCTTATTATTGAGAATTATTATCATTAAGTGTAATGGGAAGTAGAGATTAATTTGATAGATGAAACCTATCAATAAGTGAGGCTCGTTCGAGAAACATTGGAATTAGAGATATAAAAAAAGGTTGGTCACGAAGACCAACCTTTTTATTTAGAGCAAGAAGTTCGAAGCCTTCTCGTTTACTCGGTTTTAAAGAGCAGCGATGGTCGCTTTTTGCTCTTCAAGCTTAACAAGAGTCTCTTGGTAGCCTTCAAGCTTCTCACGCTCTTTTGCGATAACCGCTTCAGGCGCTTTAGCAACGAAACCTTCGTTACCTAGCTTACCTTCGATACGCTTAATTTCACCGTGAGTCTTAGCTACTTCTTTATCTAGACGAGCAAGCTCAGCATCTTTGTCGATAAGACCCGCCATTGGGATCATCAGCTCAGATTTGCCAACCAGTTTAGTTGCACAAGCAGGAGTCTCTTCTCCGTCCGCAAGCTCTTTAATGTCGTCTAGTTTAGCTAGAGAGTTAAGAACGATCTTGTTCGCTTCGATGCGAGCTGCGTCTTTCTCATCAGCGACTTTCATCATGACTTCTAGTCCTGTGCTTGGTGCAATGTCGTATTCCGCACGTAGGTTACGAATAGCAGTGATGAAAGTCTTAACCCACTCGATGTCTTCAACGATTTCAGCATTGAAGTTATCTTCGTTAAACTGAGGAAGCGCTTGAGTCATGATTGTCTCACCTTCAACGCCGTCTACTAGCGGCTTAACGCTCTGCCAGATAGATTCAGTGATGTAAGGAAGAACAGGGTGAGCAAGACGTAGAGTTTTCTCTAGAACCGTAATAAGCGTGTAACGAGTCGCTTGTTGTTGAGCTTCAGTACCCTTCCAAAGAACAGGTTTAGTTAGCTCTAGGTACCAGTCACAGAATTGGTTCCAGATGAATTCGTAAAGCGTGTTTGCTGCCATGTCTAGACGGTAGTTGTCTAGGTGAGCGTTAAACTCTTTCGCTGCAACTTCAAACTGAGATTCAATCCACTTATCCGCTAGAGAGAATTCCATGTTTGCACGGTCTTCAACAGACAGCGACATGCCACAATCGTGCTCTTCTGTATTCATCAGTACGTAACGGCTTGCGTTCCATAGCTTGTTACAGAAGTTACGGTAACCTTCAAGACGCTTCATGTCCCAGTTGATGTCACGGCCAGTTGAAGCCATAGCAGCAAGAGTGAAACGCAGTGCGTCAGTACCGTAGGGTTCGATACCGTTTTCAAAAGTCTTACGTGTTGCTTTTTCGATCTTAGCAGCCAGTTTAGGTTGCATCATGTTACCACAACGCTTCTCTACTAGCTCTTCAAGGCCGATGCCGTCAATCATGTCGATTGGGTCAAGTACGTTACCTTTTGACTTAGACATTTTGTCGCCGTTTTCATCACGGATAAGGCCTGTCATGTAAACGGTTTTGAAAGGTACTTGAGCCTTGCCATCTTCGTCTTTCACGAAGTGCATGGTCATCATGATCATACGAGCAACCCAGAAGAAGATAATATCAAAACCAGATACGAGTACTTCAGATGGGTGGAATGTTTTTAGTGCTTCAGTATCTTCAGGCCAGCCTTGTGTGCCGAACGTCCAAAGTGCAGAAGAGAACCAAGTATCTAGTACGTCGTCGTCTTGCTTAAGTACAACAACAGGCGCTAGGTTGTTCTTTTCACGAACTTCTTCTTCAGTGCGACCTACGTACACTTTACCATCGTTGTCGTACCATGCTGGGATACGGTGGCCCCACCAAAGTTGACGAGAGATACACCAGTCTTGCACGTCACGCATCCACGCGAAGTACATGTTTTCGTACTGCTTAGGCACGAACTGGATTTGACCATCTTCAACGGCTTTAACTGCAGGCTCAGCAAGAGGTGCTGTACGCACGTACCATTGGTCAGTTAGCATTGGTTCGATAACTACGCCACCACGGTCGCCGTAAGGTACGGTTAGGTCGTGATCTTTGATCTCTTCAAGAAGACCAAGTTCTTCGAATTCAGCAACGATAGCTTTACGAGCAGCAAAACGCTCCATGCCTTGGTATTTAGCAGGGATGTCAGTTGAGTAAACATCGCTTTCTTCGCCGTTGGTTGTGAAGACTTCAGCAGCATCACGGATATCAGCGTTGAACGTTAGGATGTTGATCATTGGTAGGTTATTGCGCTTACCTACTTCGTAATCGTTAAAGTCATGAGCAGGTGTGATTTTTACACAACCTGTGCCTTTTTCCATGTCTGCGTGCTCATCGCCTACGATAGGGATAAGACGGTTAACAACAGGAAGTAGGATCTCTTTACCGATAAGATCTTTGTAACGAGGATCTTCTGGGTTTACCGCTACGCCAGTATCACCAAGCATGGTTTCTGGACGAGTAGTCGCAACAACGATGTAGTCTTTGCCATCAGCCGTTTTAACACCGTTCGCTAGCGGGTAACGGAAGTGCCACATGAAACCTTTTTTGTCTTTGTTTTCAACTTCAAGATCTGAAATTGCAGTGTGCAGTTTAGGATCCCAGTTTACTAGACGCTTACCACGGTAGATTAGGTCTTCTTCGTATAGACGAACAAACACTTCTTGAGTCGCAGCCGATAGGCCATCATCCATAGTGAATCGTTCGCGATCCCAATCCACAGATGCACCAAGACGACGAAGTTGTTGAGTGATCGTGCCACCTGATTCGCCTTTCCATTCCCAGATCTTGTCGATGAAAGCTTCACGGCCGTAGTCGTGTTTTGTTTTGCCTTCTTCAGCAGCAATCTTCCGCTCCACAACCATTTGAGTTGCGATACCAGCGTGGTCAGTACCCACTTGCCAAAGCGTGTTTTTGCCTTTCATACGTTGAGCACGGATAAGCGTATCCATGATCGTATCTTGGAACGCGTGACCCATGTGTAGGCTGCCAGTGACGTTCGGTGGCGGGATCATGATGCTGTAAGCTTCTTTTGATGTGTCACCGTGTGGCTTAAAGTAGCCTTTCTCTTCCCAAGTCTGATACAGAGCTTGTTCGATTGATGTTGGGTTGTATGTCTTTTCCATAGTGCTCTTAAACGGATACTGTGAATGGTTAATCGTGGTCAAACTTCATAAGTGAAGCTTCTTGAATCTAAATCCAAAGATAGCTTTAACTATGAGGTTTGACTATGGATGTTGAATCTCGATAGTTTGTAGCTGATATCCAGCCTGACGGTAAATTTTATACCTTTCTCGAGCGAGTTGCTTAGCTTTTTCTTCGTAAGGGACGAAGTCTATCACCTGAGCAAAGGCGTTCGCAAAGGTTGTATGATTATCGGCCAGATTAATTACTAGCTGACGATTCCAATTATGTTTGACGCCTTGATAGCCAATTTCAATGTTAGTTGAATACTTTGGGCCTTCGCCAACCAAGTTGTGTGCAATAAATTCACTGGGTTCAACTTGCCAGAAAACTTCAGCAATACGTTCGGCATGCTCTTTATCATTACAGTTGAGGTAAAGTTTAGCGCCTTGTTTTGCAAAGTGCTGAGCAAGAAACAGCACATAGTGAGCAAAACCATCTTCGTTGGCTTGCGGGCTGTCTGAAGGCACAATGTAAAATGTAGCAGTCTGCATACTTAATACTCGAACTGAAAATTGTGGATATCAATGTTACTTAGTTAATAAGAACTAACAAATAGCGCTTATTAAAAAAGGGCCCGTAGGCCCTTTTTACTATTTTGAAGATTGCTCTTCAGTCTCTTGGCCGCTGCGGTTCAATAAGAATTGGACTAGCATTGAGACAGGACGACCTGTCGAGCCTTTCGCTGCGCCTGACTTCCAAGCTGTACCAGCACTGTCGATGTGTGCCCAGTGGTACTTCTTAGTGAATTTAGACAGGAAGCAACCAGCAGTAATTGTACCGCCAGGACGGCCGCCGATGTTCGCCATATCAGCGAACGGGCTGTTTAGCTGCTCATGGTACTCGTCTGCCATAGGTAGACGCCATGCTCGGTCACTTGCTTGCTCAGAAGCATTAACAAGTTCGTGAGAAAGTGGGTTGTGGTTCGATAGAACGCCACTGATGTGGTGGCCTAAAGCGATAACACACGCGCCAGTTAGTGTCGCAACGTCAACTACGCAATCTGGTTCAAAACGCTCAACGTAAGTTAGCGCATCACATAGAACCAAGCGACCTTCAGCATCAGTATTTAAAACTTCAACTGTTTGACCTGACATAGTCGTTAGGATATCACCTGGACGGTAAGCATTGCTGCCTGGCATGTTTTCACAACCTGCTAGGATACCAACCACGTTAATCGGTAGGTTCAGTTTAGCCAGTGCTTTCATAGTACCGAATACAGACGCTGCACCACACATGTCGTACTTCATCTCATCCATACCTTCACCAGGCTTAAGTGAGATACCACCTGAATCGAAAGTCAGACCTTTACCTACCAGTACAATCGGTTTCGCATCTGGATCCGGAGCGCCTTTGTATTCCATGATCGACATCATTGATTCATTTTTAGAACCACGGCCAACCGCTAGGTATGATGTCATACCCAGTTTTTCCATCTCTTCTTCGCCAATGATCTTGGTCTTCACTGTCTCGTAATCGTCAGCTAAACGACGAGCTTGAGAAGCAAGGTAAGCAGGGTTTGCGATGTTTGGTGGCATGTTGCCTAGATCTTTAGACGCTTTTACACCTGAAGCAATAGCAAGGCCGTGAGAGATTGCTTTCTCACCCAGGCTCAATTCGCGACGTGTTGGTACGTTGAATACCAATTTACGTAGTGGGCGGCGAGTCTCTGGTTTGTTGCTCTTGAATTGATCGAATGTGTAAAGACCATCTTTAGTTGCTTCTACCGCTTGGCGAACTTTCCAATAAGTATCGCGACCTTTAACGTGCAGTTCTGTAAGGAAACATACTGCTTCCATAGAACCTGTTTCGTTTAGTGTGCTGATGGTTTTTTGGATAATTTCTTTGTATTGACGTTCGCCTAGCTCACGTTCTTTACCACAGCCTACTAGTAGAACACGTTCCGAAAGTACACCAGGTACTTGATGCAGTAGTAGCATCTGGCCAGGTTTACCCTCTAGATCACCGCGACGAAGCAGTGAACTAATGTAGCCATCACTAATCTTATCTAATTGCTCGGCTACTGGAGAAAGGCGGCGCGGTTCGAATACACCGACAACGATACATGCGCTGCGTTGTTTCTCTGGGCTGCCACTTTTTACACTGAACTCCATGCGTACTCCTACATCCTGAAGACAAATCGAACTAAATGTTAGATAATGGGTTCTTACTTGTTGGATCCTATAATGGAACTAACCTTAAAGAAGAACGCTAACACTTAGCTAAAAATTTAAAAAAATAAAAGGTTCAACGGGAAATTATAGTGATTCAATCAAAAAAACAAGTTTTGTATAGGTAATTTGAGCGTGATTATTGTTAGATATTTGATCCGCGAGACAATCAAGAGCCAATTTGCGATCTTTTTTGTTCTCTTTCTCGTGTTTCTCAGCCAAAAATTTATCAGTGTTTTAGCGGACGCCTCTGATGGTGATATCCCCGCGAGTCTTATATTGTCGATTGTTGGCTTAAATATGCCAGCGATGGGCCTATTGATGCTTCCTCTCAGTATCTATATTGGTATTTTGCTGACTTTTGGCCGCCTTTACGCCGAAAGTGAAATTGTGGTGATGAACGCGACTGGTATTGGTAATAAATTCCTGATCCAATCTGCACTTTACCTAGCTTTAATTACCGCAACGGTTGCTGCTTTTAACTCATTTTGGTTGTCTCCTTGGTCACAAGACAAAGTTGAACAGATGTATGAAGAAGTAGCCGCAGAGAACAGCGTTGATTTGCTACCAAAAGGTAAGTTTGAGGGCACGCCGGATGGCTCTTCTGTTGTGTTTATCGATGATATCGACGGTAACAAATTAGAAAACGTGTTCGTTGCTCAAATGCGCCCACGTGATTCTGTATTGCCAAGTGTGATGTTCTCGAAGTCGGGCGATGTAAAAGAACTTAGTGATGGCCGACAAGTGATCGTGATGTACGACGGTACTCGTCATGAAGGTGTTCCAACTCGTCTTGATTATATGGTGACACACTTTGAAGAATACGAAGGCCTGATTGGTCAGCGTGAAGTCGAGAAGAAAGGTCGAGACTGGGAAGCCATTCCTACGCTTGATCTTATTGGTAACTCAAATAATAGTGCGAAAGCAGAGTTGCAGTGGCGTATCTCGCTGGTACTTTGTATTCCATTGTTGACCATGCTTGTCGTGCCACTATCAGCGGTTAACCCTCGACAAGGTCGTTTTGCGAAAATCGGCCCAGCAATACTGATTTATCTCACCTATTTCTTAGCCATCAGTGCAACGAAATCTTCAATTGAAGAGGGGAGCATTCCTGCGGTAATCGGCATGTGGCCAATCAATGCGTTATTGTTATTTGTCGCGATTGGTGCAAACTTTATGGATAGCGTGCCAGTTAGGCGTTTGAAAGAAAAATTCAAGAATAAGAGGTTGGCTTAAGCCGTGTTTAAGATTCTCGATTTATATATAGGCAGAACCATCATCGCAACGACGTCATTGGTATTAGTGACGTTTGTTGGTCTCTCTGGAATCATCAAGTATGTAGAGCAACTGAGAAAGGTTGGTCGTGGTACATACGACCTATTACAAGCGCTGTACTTTGTTTTACTGAGCATTCCTCGTGATATTGAAATGTTCTTCCCGATGGCGGCCTTGCTTGGCGCATTGATCGGTCTTGGTATGTTGGCTGCAAGCTCTGAGCTAGTAGTTATGCAGGCGGCAGGCTTCTCAAAGTTAGATATCGGACTATCGGTACTTAAAACCGCGATTCCACTCATGATTGTGGTAACACTGCTTGGACAATGGGGCGCACCTCAAGCACAGAAGATGGCTCGTGATTTAAGAACTATATCGATTGCTGGTGGTAATATTATCTCCACTCAAAGTGGTGTCTGGGCTCGTGATGCCAATGATTTTATCTTCATTGTAAAAATCGATAACGACAAACTGTATGGCATGAATATGTGGCGCTTTGATGAGAACAAAGCTCTTAAAACCTCGATTTACTCTGAAGAAGTTGATTACGTTGGAGACAATGTGTGGACGATGAAAGATGTTGTCGTGACTTCTTTTGAAAACGAGCTGCAGATAACTAAAGAGAACTTGCCAACCTATACTTGGAAAACATCACTTGCACCGGATAAGCTTGCGATAGTAACGGTTAAACCGGAAGAACTGTCATTAAGTGGTTTGTATGATTACGTAACCTACCTCAAAGCGTCAGAACAAGACGCAGCTCGCTATGAATTAGCATTGTGGAGAAAGATAACTCAACCTATCTCTATTGCGGTTATGATGTTGATGGCACTGTCATTCATCTTTGGCCCTTTACGTAGTGTAACCATGGGCGCGAGGATTTTGTCTGGTGTTATAGCTGGCTTTACCTTTTATATATCCAGTGAGTTCTTTGGCCCAGTGAGCTTGGTATACCAGATACCACCGGCCTTTGGTGCGATAGCCCCGAGTGTGGTGTTCCTCGGAATAGCCATCATGCTCTTGAGGCGGAAACTATAAAGAAAAAAGGAAGGCATAATGCCTTCCTTTTTTGATCTGGATTTGGAGCTAACTTAAATCACGTTATCTTGCTTGTGGTAGCACAACCACTTCGGTCTTTGCCCAGATATCGTGAAAGCCACGTTTTTGAGGATCGAATGGAACACATAGGTTTGCTAATCCAAAACCTGAAGTACCCAAACGAATCAAAGCTTGAGTCACTGTAATAGCTGAACCATCTTTATTTTGAACGCGCAGCTTCCAAGCTCTCATCCCTAGAGTTTGACCAGCCCGAGTCCAGAAGAACACAAAGAAATAGACCCAAACGGCCACTAAGTAAAAGGTGTATGCAGGGCTCCAAATCGGATGGTTGGTTAAGAAGTCACTAACATCGGCATAACCGCTGTGGTCAAAAATGCCGAGAGCCATGAGCGCGTGCAGTAGAGCGACAACGATGCCGGCTGCGATCATTTCAATAGCGATTACGATCAGTGCGTCATAGAACAAGGCACCAAATCGGCGCATGACTCCTGCTGGTGGCAGAGTATTTGTTGATGTCATGTGTTATTACTTCTTTAAAAATTGAGGCGTCAGAATATAGTTTAAGGCTTAGCCTGAAAAGAGACATGACGCACAGCTTATGACTTAGTGGCGAAATTATCGGCAAACACACATGAATTCAAGTTTTTATACTTGCCACATCAGTTCGCATACGTATAATGCCAAACATCGAAAGGGCAATGCCCCAAGATAATGCCGGTATGGTGAAATTGGTATACACGACGGATTCAAAATCCGTTGCCTTCGGGCGTGGCGGTTCAAGTCCGCCTACCGGTACCATATATAGAAAGGTCGCTTTTATAGCGACCTTTCGTCGTTTTAGGCGTTTGTGAATTTTAAATCCAGCGTGTCGGCTTGGATGCAAGCCCAGTCAAGTCACCAACCGGTACCATGTTTTAAGATAGAGCCTCAACGAAAGTCGGGGCTTTGTTGTATCTGAGGGATGGAAAACGTTGCCTTCGTGGTAGCTGCAGGAATGCCTGACCTGCACCAAACATAGAAAGGTTGCTCTTATAGCGACCTTTCGTCGTTTTGGGCATTTGTGAGTTTGAAATCCAGCGTGTCGGCTTGGATGCAAGCCCAGTCAAGTCACCTACCTGTACCATATTTTAAGATAGAGCCTCAACGAGAGTTGGGGCTTTGTTGTATCTGGAGTATGGAAATCGTTGTCATGACTGCTGCTCTTCAGTTAGATAGATCCTGATGTTTCATTCCTAAATTTCATAATTTCCCTTCGCTATTTGATCTCTTAATAAATTAATCATCTTAAATCATACTGTTACCTGTCATTCCTTCTTCTATTGTCTATGTTTAAATAAATAACAGAGGAGAGAGATATGCTGACAGTAACCCCTTACTTGTTTTTCGATGGTCGTTGTAGTGAAGCGTTGGATTTTTATCATAAGTGTTTTGGTGGCGTGGTTTTATCGAAGCAACTCTTTAGTGATGCGCCACAGGTAATAGAGGGAGCTCAACCTGATTGGGTTATGCATGCTGAGTTTGAAGCATTTGGTATGAAGCTGATGATGTCTGATGGTGTAAAGGCAAAAGAACTCGAAGGCAACAACCTTGCGCTATCTCTTGTTACTGAAGACACCGCTACTCAAGACAAAATCTTTGAAAATCTAAAGCAAGATGGACGCGTAATGACGCCGTTAGCGGATACGTTTTGGGGCGCTCGGTTTGGTAAAGTCGAAGATAAGTTTGGTATACGCTGGATGGTGCATTGCGATTCTTTAAATTGAACCTGTGAAATTGGATAGTGAAATTGCTGCTTGGTTTTATTAGAATTATAGATAGAGATTATTAATCAATATTATATATAAAAATGGGCAGCATAAAGATTACCGTAGATCGCATTCAGCCCGGTCTGCATGTACGACTCCCCGTAAAATGGAATGAACACCCATTTTTATTCAACAGCTTTAAAATCAAAGATGACGCACAGGTAAAGGTAATTCGACACCTTGGGATTAAGCATGTCTATATAAACCTAAGTCAAAGTGATACCTCGCCTTTACCGGTTAATCACGCTGGCGTACAAGAAGTCGATATTGATTCACAGGTAAGTCTTGAAACTGAAAGAATGTGGAAAGATAAGCATGAGCGTATCGAAACTCTAAGCTCTTATCGTCGCAGGGTGAGTCATTGCGAGAAAGAGTTCGAGCGTTCGCTTGCTCGTATGCGCTCTGTGATGACCAAGATCCGTAACAGACCTTTAGATGCGGTAGGGGAGGTTAAGGCTCTTGTTGATGATATTGTCGAAACCCTAGTGAGCGATGATAACGTCACCTTGCATCTTATGAATGCCAAAGCGGATTTTGAAGACATTTACTTTCATACTTTAAATGTTTCGGTTGTTGCGCTGATGATAGGTAAGGCCAAAGGTTATAATACACAACAATTAAAAGACCTCTCCTTCGCAGCGTTGTTTCACGATGTAGGTAAAATCAAAATACCAGTCGCGATACTTAGAAAGCAAAGCCCCCTAACAATACCTGAAGAGAACTACCTGAAGCTTCATACTAAATATGGGGCGGATATTGTATCGGCAATTGATGACTTTCCTGAAAGTGCTAAAAAGGTTATCGCTCAACATCATGAGATGAATGACGGTTCTGGTTACCCCGAGGGCTTAAAAGAAGATGAGATCGATGAGTTTGCCAAGATAGTTGCTGTGGCCAATGCATTCGATAACCTTTGCCATGGTAAAACGCAATCTCAACAAATGATCCCGTATTTGGCATTGTCTCACTTATATAAGAGCTGCAAGCATCTATATAGCCAAGATAACTTGGAGCTATTGGTTAAGTTCATGGGAGTTTACCCACCAGGAACCGTAGTACAGCTTTCAAATGATTCGATTGGGATTGTGATATCCGTTAACGCTAAGCATATGCTTTATCCTAATGTACTAATCTACGATCCTAGCGTGCCAAGAACCCAGGCTCCGATCATTGACCTCTTTATTAAAGAGATCAAAATCGTTAATGCCGTTCATCCAAGCAAGTTACCTGAACAAGTTCGAGAGTATCTAAACCCTAGGGCTCGTTTATCTTACTTTTTTGATAATGGAGAGTAGTTATCCACAGCCTGTTGTGGGTAATTTGTTCGAAACTTGGGGTGAAAGTGGTATAAATAAGCCCTTGGTTGAAATGTCTTCGCTTAACCTCTTTTTTCAATAAAAAACGCATTTAATGCTTGCCAATAATAGCGGCATCTCTATAATGCCGCCTCACTGTCATGGCAGACGCCACAAGGCTTCAGCGAAGAATGTTAGTAAAGGCAACTAGCTTTGAGTGATTATTCGCTCCTACTTTTAGAAAGTAGAAATTAATTCCAAATAAGTGTTTGACACTGAGAATTAAGCCGCTAGAATGGCCGCCTCTTCCGAAGTGATGCAAGTCACAATGAAGAGAAGCTCTTTAACAATTTAAACCTATCAATCTGTGTGGGCACTCGTTGATGAATATCAAAACGTTTTATCGTTAGATAAAACAGATTCTTCGGAATCAACTTTGGTTTCAATGAACTGAGTGACCAATACAAATAACTACTTTCTCTTGTAGAAAGAAGGTATTTGGCACAGTCAATTCATTATCTTTCTGTTGGAAAGATAATAGCTTTAGAATTACTTTTTGTAGTTTTGAAGTCAGTATTCATTGAGCCGACAAAATCTTAAATTGAAGA
>NZ_MCZZ01000098.1 GCF_002875705.1 Vibrio sp. 10N.261.45.E2 | reverse complement strand
CACCTGAACTTGTGCGGAGAACGGATCTGCATAGCAGCAGCCGAGGACAGTGGCAATTGGACGAGAAACAGCGACGACAGACCGATGTTCATACCAGAGGGGTACTAGAAAATGACCGAGTTAGAAACCCAATTATTGAACGCATTCGAGCAATTGCAGACTCAACACGAGAAACAACACAACGACTTTGTAACGTCTTACAACGGGTTAGTACAAATGTTCGAGACTACCTCGAAAGAGAACAACGAACTCCGTCAGCAAGTCAGCAACTTGAGCAGGCAAGTCGAGAGCTTGAGCGCGCATCTCCAGCAGTTGGAAAAGCGTTACAACAAGAACAATCGATAGGTCTTGATCGTGAGATAGGTGATCGCGGAATGAGTTTGTAAGAAATGGCGCGTTGGTTGTGTTTTAAGGGTGAAATCAAAGTTGCTTTTTATGCCCTGTAAATCGCTCTGAAAGCGTCACAAACTTACAGC
>NZ_MCZZ01000097.1 GCF_002875705.1 Vibrio sp. 10N.261.45.E2 | reverse complement strand
GAAATCGCTAAACATCAAGTCAAGTTATCTTGGTGAACGATTACCTCGTAGAATAATTGTATCTGGAGGACAGGTCTGCCACGCTTCTAACAATATTTGCGACAGAACCCTTTACTTGGATGATAGCCATTGAAACACCTATGAAAAGTTTAGGAAGATTTTATTATACAATCAATAGGTTGGAGTCGCTACCTACAATTGCTTCGGAATCTCGGCTTTATGACCGAGGTGTGGCATTAATTTTATTAGCATTAATTTCGTATACAACATCACAAATACCTAAGACAAACTCTGAGTGACTTGCGATTATTATGATTGAGTCTTTGGATAAGTCTCTGATTAATTCAAATATATCTTTTATGTCATTGGTTGGTAAATTAACAAAAGGCTCATCAAACACATATAATTTAGATGAGTCAAATATATTTAGCATCATTAATAACTTTCGCTTTTGTCCAGTAGACATACCTAATGATTCTATATCATTAACATGAAAATCTTGATAATTAAAATCTCGCCCCCCAAAGCATTTAAATAAAATCTTGTCTATTACTTCTTTTTCATGACAATTATGATATATAAAATTATCATATAGTGTTCCTGAAAACATTTGCTCTTCTGATGAAGAGTGGTAACTAGTATGATTTGAAAAAAAATCAGAATCTAAGTCGTTAATGTCAATACCGTCATACTCAATAGAGCCTTCGCTGGGCTTTGATAATCCTAGCAAACATTGAAGAAAAGTAGACTTACCACTCCCCACTGCACCTTTTAACCCATAAACTCCTCCTCTGTGTAGTATCAATGAGGATTTTTCAATAAGCGGTTGAGAACCATCAATATGAATACTTATACTTTTTATTTTCACTTTATTTAACTTGTTAATTATAGTTTTAGTATCATCAATATTAACTGTTGATGTCCTCATATTGTTTATAAGATTTTCATATGAACTCCCAATGTGATGTATTGCAGAGCTCAGGTAGGATAGTTTAACAGCAATCTGCGCTGAAGATGATGATAATCTAGAACAAATTATAAATAATAATGTTATGTGTGCTGGATTAAAGTCGGATGATTTTTGACTATAAGTTACAATAGAGAATAGCAAAATTAAAGATAGAAATGAAACCATTCTTGTCATTTCGTCCCATTTGAAATTAAATAGCAATATTTTATCATTTTGTACTTGAAATTTTTCGTGAGTCTTTAGGTAATAATCCCTTAAGTAAGATTTGTTAATGAATGGTATATTTAATTTGGCTTTTAAATTGGAAAGTCTAACATTTAGCAAGTGATTGGATGCTTCTTCATTATCAATGGTTAACTTATATAATCTTGCCCTGTATAAAAAGAATAAAGTGAAAATTAAAAAATAGAAAAAAAAGAAAACTACTCCAGAGTTGGGTAGAATGACCATTAACGAAACAAACATAGCGATAAAGATCATGCACTCTGACATTATATCAGGTATAAGGCTCCAAATTTTTATTCTATAACTTTCGATGGCTTTAATTGAGTGAACTGATGTTAATCCTCCGTAGTGCGGGGCTAGTTTTAATAGATATTTTTCAACAAAAACAGATGATTTAAACATTGATTTGAATACTTTGTTCTTTATGAAGCTTTTGAAATACACATCAAAACATAAAGTGATAACAAAGAATATGCTAATAATAAAGAGAGTCGTTAAGTTGTTGGAGTAGACTAATCTAGAGTTATATATATTCACATATAAAGGGGTGATAAATATCATGGGAGCCAGTAGGGGCAATAGCAAAGATGACTTTGGGGTAAAATTAAATAATTCGTTAATAAAATCTTTTCTTGTGGCAACGTTAGCTACTTCCCTAATTGTAAAAAATCGGCAACCATGAAGGTTAACAAGGTCAATAGCACCTTGCTTTGATATATGCCGACCTGATGAGTATCTTATAAGTTCATACCCGTTTGGTCCAAACACAACAAAGTGCTCTGAAATTTTAGTATTTTTACTTATGTATCCTGATGTGAACTTATATGATAATAATTCACTTGATATTGTTGATTCTATCAAACTTATTAATGAATTTTCTGATATGTCATTTCTTGATATTTTACTCTTAAGTTTTTTCACATTGTAAATAGAATATTCACTTGCAAGTTCTACAAGAATATTAGCCATATTATTGTTCATTGTTGCTTAATTTTCCCTATTAATTAGTAATACACAAAAATGTAAGTATTCATAAGTATTATGCACCTCGTCTGACCCTTAGGCATCCCCTCGTATAAGCCAGCACTGGGAGGGGAATTGAGTTTATCCTAGCGGTTTTTAACCTAGTTCTCAATTTCTTCCTTTATGAGAGGCGTTGTTGCATGGTTCTGTCGCAAACTTTTGTCACATGGGTTAAGATTTGCGGTTCTGTCGCAAATATTGT
>NZ_MCZZ01000096.1 GCF_002875705.1 Vibrio sp. 10N.261.45.E2 | reverse complement strand
AATATTTGCGACAGAACCCTTTGGGGCATTGGCGCAATTTGAAAGACGCTTGATTCAAGAGAGAACAAACGCAGGACTGAAAGCCGCAAGAGCGAGAGGAAGGTTGGGGGGACGACCGAAAATAAAACCGAGCAACTCAAAGGTGCAAATGGCCAAGCAAATGCACCAGAACAAGACGTTATCTATAGATTCGATTTGTGAGTCACTGTCAATATCGAGAGCGACGTTTTATCGCTATTTGGCATTATAATGAGAAACCAGCAGGCAGCGAAAATGAATACTCAAAAAAATAGATACGATCATTCAGAATCAAGGGCTAATTCCATCACAAAAGCCTGTCACCAACTTGGCGTATCTGAGCAAACACTACTCCACTACCTATCAAGAGAGGGATCATTAGAAGCTGCGATTGCTTCAATTGCTTATCGTAAATCGAACAACAGGACAGAGACTCCTTACACAAGTGTTCGCTTCCCTTTTTTAATGCCACCGCTATGGCGCATAGCATTAGGGGTTCCTGATTATTGACGTTCATTATCAGTTTAAGTGAAAATATATTTGAGAAGTGCAATACCAGACGTTATACACAAACCAATCAAAACTCGCTTAATCTATTCAAAATTAACACTAATATCAGACTTCATCGTCGATATATCTTGCTTAACATCAGCGATATCAGCTTTTGTTGCAATATAAGCATGAACGGTATTTAGCTAGGAACGGAGTTAAACACTATCGACGGTTCACAACTCTTATTCATTGTCGCAATAAATAAGAGTTGACGTTCTAATGGGATAAGCGGGCTAATTCTTCAGTGCTCAAGCCAGTAACATCCATAATGGTTGAATTATCCAGTCCATTACTCATCATCTTACGCGCCATCTCTTTGAGCGCTTTAGCTTCGCCTAGCTGGATGCCTTCTTGGCGTCCTTCTTGGCGTCCTTCTTGGCGGCCACGTTGAATGCCTCGCTGCTCACCTTGTTGGCGTAATTGTTCTGCAATCGTCATAAGTGTGTCCTCGTATTTCGGTACTGATTCGGCCAATGACGTAATTAACGCCTCTAGGTTTGTGGTTTCACCCACTTGAAGTAGATAGCTCATCAATGACTGCACTTGCTTGTCTGTAGTGTAATCGCTTAAGAGTAATGTGACCAGAGGCTCGACAAATTCCATGATATCTCGATGCCTTGCATGCTTTTGTACCAACTCAAGCAACGCGATACGGCGATGCTGCATAATCTCATCGTCAGATATCACCGTAACATCGACCAGTGGAAAGTCTTGAGTATAAAGCGCTTTCGCTTGGTCTGGATGAGCGAAACCTTTTAACCAATTCATTTCATAGGGATAAGGTGATACTTTCCCATGGTAAAACTGCAGGGGGATCACCAAAGGTAAATGCTTATGACCAGCATCAATATGCTGTTGCATAGCGGCAATCGCATAGCGCATCAACCTGAACGCCATGTGCTTATCTGGTCGGCTTTGGTGTTCGATTAACGCGTAGACGTATCCTTCTCCTTGAACTGTTTTGAGAGAATAGAGCACATCCGAATAGTAAGGACGCAGGCTTTCTTCAATGAAGCTGCCGGATTCTAGCTTGAGAGTCGTCAAATCACAGATGTCACGCAGCTCAGTTGGCAGGTGAATATCCAGTAAGTCCTTAGCGGTTTCTGAATGCGTCATAAACTGCTTAAAAAGCGCATCATGTGGAGTAGGAGTATACTTTTTCATATTAGGATTTTGATCTCCCCACTCCAGTAAGGTTATTTCGTCTTTGATGTTTTTTCCATTCTCTATCCATTTCATTCAGTGTGGCCTCGTCAATGATTGACGCTTTTTTAAGTGCGAACAACGTTGAACGAACCGTTATAGGTGCAAGAGAAAAACTATGCTTTCCTTTGCATTTCTCACAATAATAAATGGGGTTTTTAATGCCTTTTTCTAGCCTTAACGCTTCCCTCCGTTGCGTCATTGCATGTGTCAGCGAAATCAAATCACCCCAATCCATACTTGACTCCCATTGGACAAAGAGTTCATCCAGCATCTCAGGAAACCAAACCTTATGTGCATCACCAGCAGACATCCCATTCCTCTTTCTTGTATTCCATTTTTATACGGGCTCCTCCTTCTATGTCAATCTTGTTTCGATAGATAGGTAAGGGGCGAATAGATTGAACCCACTTGTGAAATAAGTGGCCCCTAGGGGGCAATACAGGCGATGTTGAACTTGAAACCATCATATCAATGAAAACGATCACATGTGCTTATAGTAGGTTTCTTGCAGTAAGTCGAACATCCTATCATCTATGGTCGGAACCGACTTAGGGTCGGGCGATAGAAGCAATTCGACCTTTTCATGCTCTGCGAGTTGCTGAAGTTTTGCCATATACTTTTCCGCTGACTTTTTTCTTGCTTTGATTTGACGTTCTTTTCGGTGGCTCATCTCATACACTCTATTAAACATACATGAAGCGATTATATCATTTCTTAATCAATACCGCTCGATGTTTAGCGATTTCAAAG